>CAYOQJ010000128.1:0-10067 GCA_964406095.1 uncultured Lentisphaeraceae bacterium | reverse complement strand
TTTTCATGCGGCTGTAGGCTACAGCCACGACCGTTCCAAGACCAGCACTTTTTCAGAAAAATTTTTGTTCGAGGGGGTTGACATTTTTCACCCCCCCCCCGCACAATGGATGCCAATCACAGGGTCAGAAGAGTGTTCTGGGAAATCCTGTGGGATGGTAGTGGTTAGAAATCAATTGAGATGCCTCACTGCAGCCAGCCGCTGTCGGAAAAGTAACGGCTGGCTGATGTTTCAGCAAAACTTTTCCGGTTGGTTGTCGCGTAAAAATAGAAGGGGAAGGCGGAGCATCCGCAGATGGCGGAGTGAACCGTCGGAATAAACATGAGACGAAGGATTGCCAAATTTTTTTTGATATCTGCTCTCGTTCTGCCAGCCACATTATTTGCCTACAGCGGGGGATCGGGCACTGCCTCCGATCCATATCAGATCAGCAGTGTGACGGATTTGCTGCAACTGGCCGAAACACCATCCCACTACAGCCGCTATTTCATCCAGAAGAACGATATTGATCTGTGGGGAAACACCTTTCAACAGGCAGTGATTGCACCGGACACCGATTCGTCAACAGATGAGTTTTCCGGTACCCCCTTCACCGGACAATATGACGGAGGCGGTTATTATGTCCGCAACCTTAAAATCAATGGCGCGGCATCATCGTCCTTCGTTGCTATGTTTGGATACAACTCGAACTCGGGTACGATTCAGAATCTGCAACTCTATGCTGTTGAAATTGCGGGGGCAGATTGTGATTTTGGAGTGGGCGGTTTGTGCGGCTCGAACCATGGCCGGATAAACAACGTCAGTGTATCCGGCGAAATGACGGCTGGAAACTCCGACTGCGGCGGAGTCTGCGGCAATAATTACGGGACAGTTTCCCGCTGTTTCTCCGAGGTCACCATGCAGGCCGGTGAGTATCATTCCGGCGAATTGTGCGGTTATAACAACGGACGAATAGAGTTCAGCTCTTCGCACGGTACGGTTAATGGCGGCGATTCCAGTAAACGACTTGGAGGTCTTTGCGGCAAGAATGACTCAAAAGGACAAATACAGGAGTGTTTCTCAACATCCGCTGTGCATGGCGGCAACACAGTGGGTGGTTTGTGCGGCTCGAACTTCGGCAAAATCGCGGACTCATACGCCCGCGGGTCGGTCAGTGCATCGGGCAATAACAGCGGGGGCCTGTGCGGTTACAACGAACGCGGTGCGGTGATCACACGCTGCTACTCCACCGGAACGGTCAGTGGTGTTGATTACGTCGGCGGTCTCTGCGGCGCAAACAAATCCACCCAGGTCACTAAAAGCTGCTGGGATATTGAAAGCTCCGGCATCAGTGAAACCGCAGGCGCTGCGGGTACAGGATTGACTACACTGCAGATGCAGACACAATCCAATTTCACCGGTGCCGAGTGGGACTTCACGACTGTGTGGCAGATGGATGGATACCCTGCTTTGAGGCGCGTTGTCGTTCCTCCGCCAGTCTTGGTGGTTTGGCTGGAGATAGAGGGTGCGGATTCAGTAAACGAGAGTGACACTGCAACTTTTATTGCACGCGCCTATCTCTCAAACGAAGACACTAATGACGTCACCGATGCGGCGCAATGGTCGGTTTTCCCTGCGCAAATCGCGACGATTGAGGCGGGTGTTCTGACACCCTCGGCAGTTACTGAAGATACTGAGGTGTTCGTCATAGCGCAATACGATGGTCTGGTCGCCACCCAGAGTGTTACTGTTGTCGATGAGTCCACACCCACGCCTGAGACCAGCTACACCGAGAGCTTTGAGGAGGACATGGGTCTGTGGAGTAATGTCACCGGTATGGATACCATATGGTACCACCACAGCGGCGCAACCGAAACAGCGGATACCGGGCCAAATGATGCGGCCGACGGCGATTGGTATCTCTATGTTGAAGTTGCCCCCCGTCAATTCCCCGCTAAAACCGCAGCAGTGGAAGCAGAGTTTAATTTTACGCAGTTTGAGTTGCCCCGACTGATCTTCAGCTATCATATGCACGGTGCGCAGATGGGCTCGCTGCATGTTGACCTTTTCGACGGTTCCGCCTGGCATCTTTCGGTGTGGGAGATCAGCGGTGAGCAGCATGCCAGCAAAGATGCGGAATGGTCGCGGGCGGAGGTTGATCTGAGTGCGACGGCTGGCGTTACCAATGTTCTGGTCAGATTCCGCGGTGTGACAGGCAGCGGATATCTGAGTGATATGGCAATTGATGATATTGCGCTGGTTGACGGTGCCAACGACGGTAATTACAGCGGCGGCAACGGCTCAGCGGAGTTTCCCTATCTAATCGCCAACAAAGCGGATTTGCTGGCGATCGCCGACAATTCAGATGTTCATTACGATAGACATTTTCTGGTTACGGCGGATATCGATCTGCTTGGTGATATCTATGATGCGCCGATCATCGCACCCGACCCAATGGAACCATTCTCCGGGGGCTTTGATGGCGGCGGACACACCATTGACAACTTTACTCTGAGTGCGGGGGATTGGCCACCGGAGGCCGCCGGTCTTTTCGGCTACATATCAAAGGCCGAAATCAAAAATCTCCTGCTCGATCAGATCACGCTTTCCGATTTAGATTTATTGTCGAATATCGGGGCGTTGTGCGGTCGCAGCACCGGTTCAACAATCAGTAACTGCCACGCCACCGCTGTCGACATCCAGTGTGTCTCTTCCGAGTATGTCGGTGGGCTGATAGGGTATCTCGCTCCGATAACCGCAAACCCGAACTCGACGGGTTTTGTTACAAATCACCTCTTTGACTCGTCAGCTGAGTGCACCATAGATGCAATTGACATCCTGACCGCCGGCGGTCTGGTGGGCCACTGCGGCGGTATGGTCTCGAACTGTTCCGCTACAGTCACGATTGCGGGCGATGAAGATGCCGACGGCATCGGCGGATTTGCCGGTGTAATCAGCGGCAGATGTGTGGATTCCTCAGCCAGCTTCTCGCTCAGCTGTTACACATACTTTTCAGGCGGTTTTGGTGGTTTCTGCGGACGTGCCGAAGCAGACGCCGAGATAACAGCCTGTTACGCCTCCGGACTTTCCGAGCTGGGTGGCGAACCGAATCAGGCTGGCGGATTCTGCGGAGTTAACTCAGGTGTCATCGAGAAGTCGTATGTCGCCGGAGGTGCTCTGCAAGCGACCGGTACAGTCAGCAAAATCGGCGGATTCTGCGGTGACAATGAGGGGACGATACGAAATTGTTTCACACGCGTCACGGTGGAGTGTGGTACCAACTCCTACGATATCGGCGGATTCTGCGGTTATAATTTCGGGAGCGTGGATTACTCTTATTCCACCGGCAAGGTGATTGCGGGTGCGGGATCAGAGGATGTCGGCGGATTCTGCGGATATAACGCCGGAAAGGTGCAACAATGCTTCTGGGATGTTGAAAACTCAGAAATATACGTCAGTTCGGGCGGCACAGCCACCAACACCGCCGCTATGCAGAGCCTCTCAACCTATACCGCAGCAGGCTGGGATTTTGTCGGAGAGAGCGTCAACGGCAGTGAGGATATCTGGTATATGCAGGGTTATCCGCTGCTCAACGGAGTTGATTTTGAGGTTGATCCAACATATCAGAGTGTCCCGTATGCCACCAGTTTTGAGAGCGGTTTAGGTGTCTGGTTGTCGTCAGAGATCAGCGACTTTGAGTGGCTGCTTAAAAGCGGTCCAACCGAGTCGCCGTATACCGGGCCGGCCAACGCCTCTGACGGAGAATGGTATGTCTATGCTGATGCCACTGATCACGTGCCCGAGAAGGTTGCAGCACTCGAAGCTGCGTTTGATTTGCGCACTGCGAGTGAGCCGCTTCTTGAGTTCGATTATCACGCTTATGGGCAACATGCCGGTTCGCTGAGTGTGGATGTTTTCAACGGGCGCAACTGGATTGAAGCACTCTGGAGTATCACCGGAGAGCAGCATACCTCTTCCAACGCTCTCTGGTCAACGGCAACTCTGGATCTTACCCGATTCGCCGATTCTCTGATCAAAATCCGTTTTCGTGTGGTGACCGGCAACGACTTTCTTGGCGATATCGCAGTTGACAATGTGCGACTGACCGACACTGTGGGCAAGGCACTATCCTCTATCAGTGTCGAGGGGTCAGGTGAAGTTTCGGAAATGCAATCGCTACAGCTTGAAGGATGGGCATTTTATGATGATGGGAGCAGTGAAAAAATAACGACAAATGCTGTATGGGCGGCCAGCCCTTCAGATTATGCCTCTGTAACCAATGGTCTGTTCAATGCAGGGATCGTCAATTCCAATTCCCATGAAGAGGTTACGGTTACAATGAGTTATCAGGGTTTATCGGTTGATAAAACCGTCACGATTTTGAATGATCCGCAGTTTATCATAATTGATGGCTTGCGTGAGGTGTTTGAAAGAGAGTCGATTCAACTTGAAGGATTTGCCTATTATGAGGGTGGAGCTCACGAACAAATCACTCAGGAAGCCGAATGGAGTGTGCATGATGACGTTGCATCTCTTGCGGCGGGTCTGTTCACTGCCGATGTTGTTCCTTCCAATTATACCGTTACTGTTACTATGACATATCGGAATTCATCTGTTCAGGAAGATATCACTATTCTTGACATCCCACCGGCATCCCCTCCTGTTACCAACAGCTTTGAGCATGGCATGCAAACTTGGGATGCGTCTTCGGGTTTTGATTTTAACTGGTCACTGCACAGTGGCCCCACTCCTTCCGATCACACCGGTCCCGCCTCTGCATCGGATGGCAGCAACTATCTCTATATTGAAGCCACTGGCAATTATTCGAACAAATCGGCTGCTGTCGAAACAGAGTTTGATCTGTGCTCTTCTATCTCCCCGTTGCTGGAGTTTGATTACCATATGTACGGTGCTTATATCGGCTCTTTGGTGGTTGATGTTTTTGACGGGGTAATCTGGCACAGCAATGTCTGGAGTATGGTCGGGCAACAGCATTTCAGTTCATCCGAGCAATGGAGTTGCGCTACTGTCAAACTTTTCCCGTTTGCGGGCGATGTGGTAAAAATTCGTTTTGTTGCAACGTCCGGGCAATACGAACTTGGCGATATCGCGATTGACAATGTGCGCTTAAATGACCTGGGCACCAGAGTATATTCAGAGTGGCTGCTGGATGAGGGGGTTCCGCCCGGCGAGAGCGGTGAAAGCGATGCGCCCGCTGATGACGGCATTCCCAATCTGCTGAAATATGCCAGCGGTCTGCCGGCGATGACCACCGCGACAACCGCAGACTACATGAATATCAGCGTAAATCACGATCGTAATGAGTTCGCGCTTATGTATTATAAATCAAAAGCCGCTGCCAATGTGCTGCTCGAACCTCTGTGGACCAATGATATCTCGGGTGGATGGAACGCCCAGGGATTGACCATAACAAAGGTCGGCGAAACAGAGGATAATCGGGAAATCTGGCAGGCTGTCCTTTCTGGAAGCGATGCGGCTTTCTTTAAGTTACGTGCGACATCCCTGCCGGAATAAAAGCGGCAGAAAAATAAAAAATATTTGCTTTTAGCTATGAAAAATCCTCTTTCCTCTTTCAAGGCGAGACCTTACGCTTTTTTGATCACTGTTATCGCTTTACTCGCTGCCGCTGAACTGCATGCCGCCGCCGCGTACAGTGGTGGCAGCGGCAAGCAAAGCGATCCCTATCTGATTGCGGATAAAAATGATCTGCTGACGCTGTGTGGACAAACCAATGATTATGACAAATACTTCGCTTTGACTGCCGATATCGATCTGACAGGCGAGGTTTTTAACCGGGCACCGATCGCTCCTAATGCGGCAGCGGGTCAGACCTTCAGCGGCATACCCTTCAGTGGTGTTTTTGACGGTTGCGGTCATGTGATCAGCAACCTGCAGATATCCGTCACAGCATCACAGGAAGCCTTTCTGGGACTCTTCGGACGAATCGAGGGCACCGAATGCCGGATTATGCGTCTGGGGTTGGCTTCTGTGAGTATTGGTGGCTCCGTTACACCGTATAGCCATGTCGGGGCTTTGTGTGGATATAACAGTGGAGCAACTATCAGCGAATGCGCTGTCAGCAATATTTCGGTTAGTGGAGTTTGTTATATCGGCGGTTTCTGCGGTAGTAACAGCGGCGGTGTGATCACAGACTCTTTTGCGACAGGCGATGTAACAGGAAATAACTATATCGGCGGCTTCTGCGCTCAGAATAAGGATGCCGGTGCTATCAGCAACTGCTATGCGGTCTGCGCTGTAACGGGAAGTCCACGTAATATAATCAGCAGTTTCTGCCGTTTGAATACCGATTCGCTTATATCAGCCTGCTTCTGGAACAGCGATATATGTTCATTTCCCAGTGCCGACGGAGCACTGGGAAAAACAACGGCTGAGATGCAGACACAATCAACTTTCACCGCTGCCGGCTGGGATTTCACAACCCTGTGGCGGATGGATGGTTATCCGGTTCCTGTGGTTTACTCCGCTGTGCAAGGTCTGCCGTTCAATCAATGGATTGCGCTGGAAGGGGTTCCGATTGCAATGCGCGGTGAAACCGATGCGCCCGCTGGAGATTCAATACCCAATCTTTTAAAATACGCTGTCGGGCTTGATGCAATGCAGAGCTACACCTCTGAAGCACTTTATCCTGACGCGACGGTTTCCAACGGCGAGTTTGTTGTTAAATATAACAAAGCTCTGGATGTGCGTGATGTTATCATCGAGCCGACTTACTGTGAGAGGCTTGACGGAGATTGGAGTGTTCAGGGTATGAATCGCGAACTTCTCCATGCGGACGGAATTTATGAAACCTGGCAGGCATCTGTTCCCCTGCTGACACAGGGATTTGTGCGGCTACACGCAGTTCGCTTGGAACCAGTGCAGGCTTTCAGCCCGCCGGATTTTGGCTCAATCCCTTTTGAGGGGCAGACGACCCTGGAGTGGATCAACGCGCCAGGAGAACTGGCCGATGTTAGCTATGAGCTGTATTTCGGATCTTCGCCCGACGAGCTTGTTCAGACAGCCCGTTTTGAGAATGTCACAGCTCTGGCCACCGTTACCGCTTCGATACCGCTCACGGAACCGGGCAACTATTTCTGGCGGGTGGATATGGTTGTCAGCAACGAAAATGAGGGTTCCATGTATCGCGGCGAGCTACAGCACTTTGTCGCCATGGAACCGCTCTCGCCGCAGCTGGGGGTTAATACAGAGAGTCTGGCCTATTACCGATGGTTCGACAGCTCCACCTCGCAGGAAAATTCGCTGAAGGTCGATCTGCTGCGGGGGATGGCTGTGGATATCGGCCCTTTCAATATAGTTTCTAACGGAACCGGGGATATCACCGCCACGGTGATTGATGGCACGGTGCCCGCTGGTACGTCTCTGGTTATCACCAACAATCAGCTTTATCTCAGTGGGGTGCCCGTTCAGACCGGTAACGGCAGTCTTACAATTCAACTGGAGAAACCCGCGTATGAACTGTCAGGTTCACTGTTGCATATCGAGTATGACGTCGAATCTCTGCCGGCTAAACTGGTCGGCACCCATCAGGGATTTGCCTGGCAGGATGTCGAATACAATTGCGACGCCGGTTTCTGTCAGAGTGCCGCTATGCCCTGTGCGGTTGAGGTAGTGATCGATGAGAACAGCGGCGTTGAGGGGACGATGGAATTCTATGATAAAATCTACACCTTTGATTTTGAAGGTTTCGATTCACGACTCTATTACGAAAGCGGTTTGTTTCAAAGAGAGATTGAGATTGTCACCACCAATGCCACCACTGGAACTCCTGAAACCCTGATATACAAAGTTTCGGTCGATTGGTTTGGTTGCGAACAAAATGATTTTGGCAGGGGTACGCCCACGCTCTCAGTTTATGTAGAACACTGGTTTGAGGAATGGGATGAAGAGTGGCAAGACTGGTTCTTTGATTTCTTCACCGCCTACGGAACGGCTCACCGTGACATCTGGGAAGATAATCAGCGTGTAACCGACAGCCGCGACCTGGAAATTCTTGACACTTTATGCGGGTATTACACATTGAGCCTTGAAGGAAACGATTATTATGCCACTAACTATGATTCGTGGGGTAATGGCTATCTGACCATAACCGTTGATTCCGATGCCGCTGTCAATATATCCGGCAGATTGGGTGACGGATATGTTATCGACGCTTCCGCCCCTCTGATTGTGAACAACCCGTGTGATGACACTCTGGCTTTTGCTGAGTTTATGATTAAACCGTCGACCTACGCCGGAGGGTGTGTTTACATGGAGTTGCATTTTGTGGAGATCGACCACAGGATTTTTGTCGAAGTCCGCGACAGCAGCTGGGTCAATATGGGCCCTCAAGCCAACGGTTTTTACGGCGAAGGGTTCAAACGCAGTTTTAACGGCATCACGGGCGGGCGATATGACAATACTCTCAATCTGAATGAGTTGTTCCCTGATCAGAATGGATTCAGCATACGCTACCCGGCATACGGCACGAATTTGGTCGAGATTTCTGTCGTACAGGACGGATTTTCGTTCGATACAGCTGCCCATCCTGAGATCGATCTGCAGGTTGATCTGTCCACCGGGGTGATAACGGTTGATGATAACGGCGATGCGGGCTATGGTGTTCTGACCCCCTGGTTCCGCTATCTGCCGGGCAGAGAGGATATTGCCGCCAGAGCCTATACTCTCAGGATGGCCGACAATTTTATCGTTTACGAGAACGACCCCTCCTATCAATATGAGAAATCATCGGCATGGCTGCTGCTCTTAACAGAGTGAGCTTGGCAGGCTGTATGCTTTGCCGCCGATTACAGAGTGGGGGCGCATCTGTAACTCGTTGCAATGGAGATAAATGCTGCACTCTTTAACCAAACAGCACACTAAAGAAAACACTTTTTCAAGAGGCACCTTAATCCGCATTTCTCAAATGGTCATTTGAAATATACGATTTTCAGCCTTTTTTATGCCTTTTCAACTTTTCACAGATGCGGAGCGCAACTCTCCCGCCATGCAGAGTCCTTTCCACTCACATGCGCCACTTTTCATCCGCCGCGCCCCGCGTTTGCGACGAAGAGCACTGAACTGACTATGCTCGTTAAGCATTCTATCGACATAATCTTTGCCCCCGATGATTACGCCGTCAGTCAGATAGCGCCAACGGAGACGCAGAAGCTGCGGAATCGAGAGCTCTCCACCCTCATCCAACACCTTATCCGCAATCGACCGCGCAAAACCCGGCTTCGACACCGAGCCCGTGAACTCATTAAGCTTCCTCACTCCCTCACAGTACAGCGTTTTACGATATCGCGCCAGCACCTTACCCTTATTCAAATCCATGCCGCAAAACAACTTACTGATTCCATCCAGCGATCGCCCACCCCGTCCGACCGCCTCACCGTAGCCCGACCAGCGGTAATCTTTCGGATCCTCCACCACCCCCGCCCGCACCGGATTAAGGTCGATATACGCCGCCACTGTCACCTGTGCATTCTCGCTCTCCTCCACTAGGACACTCTTGAAACGATCATGCCACAGCGGGCCCGCGCCTCTCCGGTCGTGATGCGCGTTATAATAGATCGAAAAGCGCTGCTTAAAAGTTTTCATGAACTCCGACAAATCATACATTCTGGCGCGCAAGGCATCCAACTGCACCTTCACCTTGTAGTCACACCCCCTTTCGATCCACATCGCCCAATCGCGCTCCATCAGCGCGTACTGCTTTTTGCCATAGAGAATTTTGGCTCTGCGCTTCACCTCATCATCAGATAGCTCCCGCTTCATCGGCACATGCAGCAGGAGATGAAAATGGTTATCCATGAATGCGTAAGTCCTTACCTCGCAACCTGTAAAATCCTCCAGCCGCCGCATCAGGTTATGCAGAAAACTCTTCTCGACATCCCCGAATATGAACCGGTGCTCGATCACCCGGCTCATCACATGATATGTTGCCACCGTCTCCAGCTTAATCCTATTCAGTCTCATACTCCACCTCCATCTTCAAAAAACAACCCCTTTATACACCAACACGCACCACCTGTCCACTAAATAATGCCTGTCACCAATTCAAATTC
>CAYOQJ010000127.1:0-35195 GCA_964406095.1 uncultured Lentisphaeraceae bacterium | reverse complement strand
CACTGCCAGCAGGAAAGCGCACGTGTGACAACGCAGGAAAAAGGCTGCGCACGCAATGGCAACTCTCCGCAATTTCGCTGTTGCAACTCACGAAATATTATCCTAAAAGCGGCAGTTGCCATTTTGTCGTAGATGCAAGGCGCACGGTTTTCAGCTATAGTAACTATGCTGGAAGCCGTACAACGCCACAGATGCGGTAAAGGCAACCCCTTGCGGTTTGAAATTCAGAAACTTCTTCACCCATTGGGTGAAGCTTACAAAATTAACAAATTCCTTATTAACAATCATTTAACTCAGTTTCTGAATTTCAAATGCCTTAAATAGGATTATTGGCTCAAGGTAAAACAAAAGAGAGAAGCTGTAAATCCTGGTCGAGAAAATTGACATTTGTCAATTAATCTGCCATGGCGGTTTTGGGTTGCTATATATATTCCAGATTAAATATCCCTGAAAAAATACTTTAATTTCTTAATTCTATAGTGATTAAAACACTGAATTTGTGCTATAATCTCGTGTTTGTATTGGAGTAAAAGGTTTTAGTGTCTTATTTGGAGCTGATATAGATATGAGTAGAAATGATCTGTGGAAATGGTTGACGCTTGCTATTTTGGCAGTTTTGTCAATTTACGTTACTTTCCCCGCAAAAGAAAAAATCCGGCTGGGGCTTGATTTAAAGGGTGGCACCAGTTTTATTGTCGCCATCGACGAAGCGAAATTGCGCAGCAGCATCATGGAAGGTGATCCTGATGCCGCACCGGCGTCGATAAACCGCAAGGTCAATGCCGTGCTGGAGAATGCCGACGCTCGTGCGGTCGAGGTTATCCGCAATCGTATCGACGGTTTGGGTGTCAATGAACCGGTTATCCAATCCGGTAACAATCACCGAATCACGATTCAACTACCGGGGATCGACGCGGACAAGCGCCAAATGGCCGAAGAGAGCATCAAAGCCGCCGCTTTTCTCGAATTCAAACTTGTACACAAGCTCAACGACGAGCTGGTGCGGAAGGCAATCGATTCCGGACGTGTTCCGGAAGGCTACGAATATGCCGATGATGGACGATCTTTTGTCAGAACCCCGCAGTACCAGGAACTTAGAAAAGACCCGAAATATGCTCGACGCCTCTCGCTTTTTGAAGTACCTGATCCCCGTTATGCCTTTATGCTTCAGAAGGTTGTGGATTCAACCGGTCAAACCATCTATAGACCTAATTTTGTTCTGCGTAATGCGGAAATGACCGGAGCTGATCTCAAAAGTGCCTCGGTCGAATCCGATCCGATGTCGGGACGTTTCTTCGTCTCACTGGAGTTCAATCAGAAAGGGGCGATGGATTTTGCCCGCGTCACCAAGGCTTATGCCCCCGGTGGCAGCCGCAATAAAAACAGCGAAGTCGGACGTCAGCTGGCGATTGTGCTGGACGGAACGCTCTACTCCGCGCCGCAGATCAGAACCGAGATACCCAACGGCAAGGCGGTTATCGAAGGCAGTTTCACCCTTTCCGAGGCGGCACAGCTGCGCAACATCCTGAATGCCGGCTCGTTGCCAGCTCCCATGAAGGTGCTCGAGAAACGGGTCGTCGATTCGACTCTCGGCAGAGACGCAGTCCGCAGCGGTATCACCGCCGGTGCCATCGCAACTGTTCTAGTGGCCCTTTTCATGCTGATTTACTACACCTACTGCGGTCTGATCGCTAATGCGGCTCTGTTGCTGGATTTACTGTTGTTGCCAGCCGGCATGGTGATTGTCTCCAACCTTCTAGGGGTGTTTGTACGAGATGCTGGCATTGCCGGTAAAACAGCCACCTCGCTGCCGGTGCTTACAATGCCCGGTATTGCCGGTATCGTCCTGACGCTCGGTATGGCTGTGGACGCCAATGTGTTGATTTTTGAGCGTATCCGTGAGGAGTTTGGCACCGGCAAATCAGCTCGTGCCGCAATTTCATCCGGTTATGATCGTGCCTTCCTGTCGATCTTCGATTCAAATATCACGACACTTCTCACAGCATCCATTCTCTTCATTGTAGGGGTCGGCCCGATCCGTGGCTTCGCCATAACACTTTCGGCCGGTATTCTGATCAGCATGTTCACCGCTCTGATCGTCACCCGCCTGATCTTTGATCTGAGTGTGCCGGAGGGTCGAATGAAGCCCTACAAGATGCTATCGCTGGTCAAAACCACGAATTTTGATTTTATCGGAATCGGCAAAAAAGCCCTTATTACCTCGGGCGTAATCCTGGTTGTCACGCTGATTATCTTTTTCGGTAGAGCCTTCACCAGCCCGACCAAGGTGCTTGCCGTCGATTTCACCGGAGGTTCGTCCATGTCCTTCTCGTTCGACCAGCGTGCTGATATCGGCGCGGTACGTGATGTAATCACCACCGTTGACAGCGGAGCGGTGCCGCAATATCAATCGTCCCTGGATGACAGCAATTCCATGTTGCTGGTCAAAACCGGTCTCTCGGAAATAGACGGGCAGAACATATCGGTTCTGATTGAAGAGGCCCTACAGCAGAAGCTGCCGGAAAACAACTTCGCTCTCAAAGGTGAAGAGGGTGTCGGCTCTGAGATTGGCACTGACCTTAAACGTTCCGCTTTCTGGGCTGTTACAGCTTCATTGATTGTGATTCTTCTGTATGTATCCATCCGCTTTGAGTTCGGCTTCGCTCTCGGTGCGGTGGCGGCTCTGGTGCACGACGCCTTTATTACGCTTGGCATTTATAGCCTCTGCGGACGTCAGGTCAGTCTGCCGATCATTGCGGCGCTACTCACGATTGTCGGTTATTCAATTAACGACACAATCGTGGTTTCCGACCGCATCCGCGAGGACCTGCGCAAGGATCCCAAAACCGACTTCAAGACACTTTGCAATCGGGCTATCAACGCCACGCTATCACGAACCGTCCTGACCTCTCTGACCACCCTGCTGGCATTGACCGTCCTGTTCATTTTCGGCGGCGGTTCGATCAACGATTTTGCTCTGGCGATGCTGATCGGCGTGGTGGCCGGTACCTACTCGACGATCTTTATCGCCACCCCGGTGATGCTGGCCTGGTACAAGGGGCACCGTCCTAAATTCGCTATTGTAAAGAAAAACTGATCCGGATCTGTTTGTGACAAATAAAAAAAGAGGTGGCATACGTCACCTCTTTTTTTATCTCTAATGCGCAACGTCCGGCGGCCTGCCTGTACATTACATGCGGAGAGGATAGCGGGAAAGTCAACTTTCGTTTCAGAAACCCAACTCGCCCTGCCTCAGCGGCGAATTCCCGCTGACACCGCCAGCCTCCGCTCCATCACGCAGAGCAGAGCGTTTCGGCTGCACTGCCGGAACGCCAGCCAGCATGGCATTCAATGCTGATTCATCAATAACCGTAACATTCAGCTTACGCGCCTTATCCACCTTGGTCGCGCCGGTGTTTTCTCCCGCCACCAGATAGTCGGTGGTTTTGGATACGCTCTCCTGAATTCGTCCGCCCGATGCACTGATCTGCGCTGTCACTTCACCGCGACTGCGTGTCAGTTTGCCGGTCAGTACAAAGTTTAAACCGGTCAGCGGACTCTCCCCGTTCTTCGGCGACCGCATCTCAGGCTCAGGATTGATACCCAGCTCCCGCAGACGAGATGCGAAATGCCGTCCGTACTCTGATTCAAAAAACCGCTTCAGAGCTCTGGCGGTTTCTAGCTTGACAGTGGTTGAGTATTGCGTGGGTAGCGCGGTTCCCGCTCTCTTCTCGGCAGCTCCAGCCGCGACGAGTCTGTCGCCCAACACGCCGATCTCGCCACAGAACCGCAGATAAGCGCGTTCCCGCTCGGCTCGCTCCGCGTCATCTGCGGGCGGATTCAGCGTGGAACGCGGATTGATCTCCGCCGCCCTCTCATAAGATGCGTTGAGCTCTATAATCCACGTAATCACATCGGATTGCGCAACCTCCGAGAAACTTGAATGGAGTTCCGCCACTGCCTGAGCACTGCTTTTACCGACCAGCGGGATGCCGGTCGCAAATAGCCAGCGGTGCAATGGAAGCCGACGTGCATCCTCCAGTGCCTGCATAACTTTCCCGGCATTTCTGCCGAAAACCCGGCTACCACCCGTCGCCCCGTGATTCAAATTCAGCGTAGTTAAATCCTGAAGTTTCAGATCAAAAAGGTCCAGCGGATCAGAGATGATATTCTGACTGATCAGGGCCTCCGCCACCTTGTGACCCAGTGCCTTGATATCGAGAGCATCCCGACTCACGAAATGCAGTAGACGCCCGACTTTCTGCGCGGGACAGACAGGATTGACACAGCGACGCGCAATTTCGTCATCAATCCTGACAACCGGTTCTCCACACTCCGGACAGTTCTGCGGCATCACGAATTTACGTTCACTGCCGTCACGCTTCTCAACAGCAACCGACTCCACCGCCGGAATCACATCACCCGCTTTGACCACCCACACATAGTCGCCGCACCGGATATCCTTGCGTGCAATCTCATCGGCGTTGTGCAACGTTGCGCGCGCGATCTCAGAACCGGCCAATATAACCGGTTCCAGCTCCGCCACCGGTGTCAGCACCCCGGTTCGTCCGACCTGAACTGTAATTGAAAGAATGCGACTCTCAGCCCGCTCCGGTTCATATTTGAATGCACGTGCCCAGCGTGGTGATTTCGCAGTGACTCCCAGACGAGCGTAAAGGTCGCGCCGATTAACCTTAACCACAGCTCCGTCAATCTCAAAGGGAAAATCGTGACGCTGCGTTTTTAGCTCATCGATCGCCTGCAGCACAGCGTTGATGTCAACACAAAGCCGTTGCCAGGGCGGTGTTTTGAAGCCCCAACGCGCGAATTGTTTGAGCATCCCGCCATGTGTGCTAAATGCGATACCCCGCAGTTTGCCAGCCGCGTAAATCACAGCGTCCAGCGGACGCCGTGCGACAATACGGGAATCCAGCAGTTTTAAAGAGCCTGCGGCAGCATTACGCGGGTTCATGAATGGCTCCCGTCCGGCCTCTTCCTCACGTTGATTTAGTTTCGCGAATCCGGTGCGGCTCATATAAACCTCACCACGCACTTCCAGCAAAGCCGGAGCATCTTCAATCCGTAGCGGAATGGAGCGAATGGTTTTTACATTGGCGGTAATCTCATCCCCGACGCTGCCGTTGCCACGGGTGGCCGCCCGTGTGAGTACGCCTTCTCGATAAATAATTGAAAAAGCCACGCCGTCTACCTTGGGCTCAACCACATAATCCCAGGGTTCAGCCCCCAGCTGACGTCTCAAAAAGGCATCGAAATCGATCAGATCACCGCGTGAATGCGTTTTGTCCAGACTCTGCATCGGAGGATCATGCCGTACCTGGTGGAACTCTTTGGCCGGTTCACCGCCTACACGCCGGGTGGGCGAATCAGCCGACTCCACCTTGGGATGTTTACGCTCAAGCTCCTGCAGCTCACGATAAAGCGCATCATAGTCGGCATCGCCGATCTCCGGACGCGCTTCAACGTAGTACAATCGATCGTGACGGCTGATCTCTCTTCGCAACTCGCCAATTCTCGTCAGCTCGCTATTCAAATCAGTTTGTCCGTCTGTCATTTTTTGTTCCCGCAACCCGTAATCAATTTTTCCAGTGCCTCGCTTTTTTCCCGCACGGCCGCGCGTCCCGCCGCTATCGCCTCGGGACCGCGGTGAAATTCAAGTGTCATAATGTCGCCGACTTTGGGCTGAATCAAAACCTCCGGCGGATTTAGCCTGATAATGTTGCGCGTGATCTCATTTTCAATCAGTCGGAATGAGCGCGTCAATACATCAAACATGGAAAGTGATGAACTTATGCTTTTTTTTGGTGTCCCAAACCACCTTGCAATGCTGGAGCTGAAATCGGTCTGGCGCTTGGGAATAAGTGCTAGTATCGCACCGGCCAGTCGCGCAACCTCAGCTTCAGCCCCACCATTATTCCTCTGCTCCGCACCATCCGCTGCAGACCTGAAACACGTATTTTGCTCAACGGCACCCCCAAGATTCACATCTATCGCAATAACCGCCTCCGCACCCATAACTCGACAGATCGAAATTGGCAGCGGGTTCTTTAATCCCCCGTCAACAAGATTGCGGCCGTTGTGCGGTGTAGTTGTAAAGATGCCAGGAATGCCGATACCAGCACGCAGTGCTTGGAAAAGATCGCCTTCGCGAAAAACCATCTCGCTCTCATCCTCAAGCACCGTAGCGGTTATTGCCAATGGAATTTTTAGCTCTTCAAACTTTTTTGCCGGTATGATCTTTTTCAGTAGCTTTATAAAGTTGATGCCCGTCAGCAACCCCGAACGCTGTACATTAAGCTCTAAAAACAATCTGGCCGTCTCCGCCCAATTCAGGTCATCAGCCATCTCGGCGGCGATAGCCGTCCGTCCGCACGCATGCAACGCCCCCGCGATCCCGCCGATGCTCGTGCCAGCAATACAACAAGGCGTGAAACCCATCGCCTCAAGCTCGAGCAGGGCACCGATGTGCGCCCATCCACGCGCACCCCCGCTGCCCAGCGCAAGCCCTGTTTTGACCTGCTGCGCCTTGTTCAACCCTACACCTCCGCAATCCCGGCATTCAAGGTGCGCCGCGCTTCAGCTTCTGCAGCGACGACTCGGTTTTTTTGCCGGTAATAAAAATCGGACGCTTATAGCCGCTCATCACCAGATCCGACGCTATAGCCTGCATCAAACCGCGGTCATTCTCGTCCGCCATCAGAACCTTGACCTCCTGATCTTTACTGAACCCCGCCGATCGCAGAGCCCGCCCGATCTTACCAAGTCGCACCTGACGCTCACCAACCCATATTATACCGGTCGATTCCACCTCAACCTCCGGTGTTTTGGTGCTGCCAACAACCCGTGAAGTGGTGCAAGCCCCGCAAATTGCCGCTATAACTGTGCCAACCATTACTCTATGCAGACACCTTTTTCTCATGCGCTCAATCTCTTTCTTTACAATGACCCGATTATCACATAAAGCCCCCGCAACCGTCGAGTGTTTTCCGCCAAAACTGCATCTGCCTGCAGTGCGCGGCAGGGCCACGCCAGCTTCATTCAAAAAGCCTCTTGCCGTTAGTAGCGGTAAATTTTATAATGCCTTCACAATCAAGAAAGGGAATCATCTTATGTGCAGTACTGTTACCAGAAGAGGCTTTATTAAAAATACCGGGATAGGAATCGCAACAATGGCAGGTTCGCTCACACTCTGTGCGGCAGAGCCAAACAAAAAACCAAATTTTGTAATTATTTTTCTGGACGATTCCGGCTTCGCCGACTTTCGCCCTTTCGGCAGCCCCTCCTATCCGACTCCCAGTGTCCAGCGACTGGCCAAGGGAGGCTGCCGCTTCACCAACTTCCATGTTCCGCAGGCTATCTGCTCGGCCTCACGCGGTGCCCTGCTGACCGGCTGTTACCCCGAACGCACCAAGCTGGTGGGTGCCCACGGCCCGCGCGCGCGAGGAATGGAGCCTAAGTGGCCCACAATCGCACAGGTGCTCAAACCACGCGGCTACAAAACGGCAGTTTTCGGTAAATGGCATATCGGCGACCAACCCGAAACCCGTCCTCCGGCCCGCGGGTTCGATGAATCCTGCGGCTTGATGTACTCCAATGACATGTGGCGTTTTCATCCGGGCACTCGTGCTTTTGACAAATATCCGCTGCAGTTCTGGGAGAACGGCAAGGTCATAATCGAAGATGTCAATCAGGATGATCAGAAAAATCTGACTAAATGGTACACCGAGCATGCGGTGGATTTCATTCGACGTCATAAAAACGAACCATTCTTCCTTTATGTACCACATAGCATGCCACATGTGCCGCTTTTTGTGAGCAAAGAGTTTGAAAACTGTTCAGGCGAAGGCCTCTATGCTGATGTAATGATGGAGATCGACTGGTCGGTCGACCGGATTATGCAAACGTTGAAGGAAAGTGGAGTCGAGGAAAATACAATGGTGATCTTCACCTCAGACAACGGCCCCTGGATTTCCTATGGGAAACATGCCGGAGTTACACCCTACCGTGAGGCCAAGGCCACCAGTTTTGATGGAGGAACACGCAGTGCCTGTATTGTCAAGTTCCCGAGAGATATTAAACCCGGCACCACCAGCGACCGGTTCTTCTGCTCGATCGATCTGATGCCGACTATCGCCGCTTTTGCCGGGGCAACACCGCCCGCCACACCTTATGATGGCAAAGATGTGAGCGATATTATCACCGGTGCCCCCGATGCCGACAATCCACATAAGTATTACTCTTTTTCCACCGTAAATAGCTTCGACGGTATCTTCTCCGGCGACGGACGCTGGAAACTCCATCTACCGCACAAGTATCGCACGCTAGTCACCCCGGGGCAGGAAGGCAGTCCCGGAAAATATGAGGTCAGAAATATCGAACTCTCGCTGTTCGATATGGAAAACGATCCCTTTGAAACAACCAATGTGATTGATAAATATCCGGAGATTGCCGCTGAACTGCAGAAGATCGCCACAACTCATAGAGAGAAATTTTTTACTAAGAGTGCGCGGCAATAATGCCGCGCCACAGTAACCCGGTTTAGCCGGCAGAGCAAAGCGGCAGGGCCGCGCCACAGTAACCCGGTTTAGCCGGCAGAACAAAGCGGCAGGGCCGCGCCACAGTAACCCGGTTTAGCCGGCAGAGCAAAGCGGCAGGGCCGCGCCACAGCAACCCGGTTTAGCCGGCAGAACAAAGCGGCAGAGCCGCGCCACAGTAACCCGGCGTTCTACGAAAACGTTGAAGTAGTGCTGTTCAGCGTAGTGGCTCTACAAATTTGTTATCTTTGTTTCTGCTACGATAAGGCGTTGTAGCAAATCTTAATTAAATTTTAACTTCTTGTTCTTCAATAATTTATAGTTAGAAGTCAGTTGGAGCAAAACACTTTCGGCATATGAATTGCTGAAGCAGTGTCAATCCGTACCATTCGGATGGAGCGGATTTTGTTTAACTGAGAAACAAAAATTAAGAACAGGAAGGATAAAATGACTATTAACCGAATCTGTAAAACGGCCATTGTGGCTGTACCGCTTCTACTCGGCGTTGCCGCCTCCGGCTTCGCACAGGAGGCGATAGCGCAGCCTGAGATCAATCCTGCTGTGACAGAAGGAATGAGCAACCTGCGCGTAGCCATCGACACCATCTGGGTACTGGTGGCCGCCATGCTGGTTTTCTGGATGAATGCCGGCTTCGCTATGGTTGAAAGCGGTTTCTGTCAGGCGAAAAACTGTGTCAACATCCTCGCCAAAAACTTCATTGTCTTTTCAATCGCCACCCTTTCATTCTGGGCGGTAGGCTGGGGATTGATGTTCGGCGATGGCAACCTTTTCTGTGGGCTGCAGGGTATCTTTTTCGCGTCGGGTGCGGACAACTCCCCTGCTCTGGGAGCGGACTATGCCGTGATGAATCCCTTTTCCTCAGCTACTTATGAGGGGGTTTATTCCGCTATCAACTGGACACCGGTGCCACTGTGGGCCAAGTTTTTCTTTCAGCTGGCCTTTGCCGCAACCGCCGCAACGATTGTTTCTGGAGCGGTAGCTGAACGCATCAAATTCAGCTCGTTTCTGATCTTCTCTCTATTTCTGGTGGGGCTGGTGTATCCGGTCAGCGGCCACTGGATTTGGGGTGGAGGTATACTGGCCGGAGCACCGGGCAGCGGTATCACCGCTTTTTTCCACAGCTTCCGTGATTTCGCCGGCTCAACTGTGGTGCACTCTGTCGGAGGGTGGGCTGCTTTGACCGGAGCTCTGATTCTCGGACCGCGCGTTCAGAAATTCCGTCCCAACGGGACGGTCAGGCCGGTGATGGGCCACAACATGAGCAACGCGGCTCTGGGTGTGCTGATTCTCTGGCTCGGCTGGTTCGGGTTCAACCCCGGCTCAACGATGTCGGCCGGTGATGGTTCCGCTATCGCGCATGTGCTGGTGAACACCAACATCGCGGCGGTCACCGGCACTATCGCCGCCGCCGTAACCGCTTGGTTGCTGCTGAAGAAGCCCGACCTCAGTATGATTTTGAACGGCTGTCTGGCCGGGTTGGTTGCTGTTACGGCACCCTGCGCTTTTGTAACCCCGGCATCCGCCGCGGTGATCGGTCTGATTGCAGGTGTGATCGTGGTTTTCGGCGTGCTGATGTTCGACCGCCTGCGCATTGACGATCCGGTTGGTGCACTCTCGGTTCATCTGCTCAACGGTATCTGGGGCACCCTTGCGGTGGGAGTGTTTTATGATGCCGCGGTAGCTGAAAGCGTTGCCGGACTGGCCACCGGTCTGACCCGCGGAGCGCAGCTTGCACAGCAGTTCAAAGGAGTGGTCCTGGTTGGACTGTTCACACTGATTCTCTCCTCTGCAGTCTGGTATCTGCTCAAAGCTCTGATCGGCATACGCGTCTCACGCGACGAGGAACTGCAGGGTCTGGACGTAGGCGAACACGGCAATGAGGCCTATCCTGACTTCCAAGGTTTTCTGACCAAATGAGCCTATCTTGCGGTTCCAAGCCGGAGGATTATCAAAAATTCAATCAAAAGGAACTAATTATGAAAATGGTAATAGCTGTCATTCAACCAGATAAACTGTCCGATGTCAAAGATGCTCTGCAGAACGCGGGGGTCGGCAAAATGACCGCATCGAATGTAATCGGCTGCGGACAGCAGATGGGTTACGAAGAGACCTATCGTGGTCTCAAGAAGGAGATCAACCTGCTCAAAAAAGTCGAGGTGCGTATCGCTGTCAATGATGAGTTTGTTGAACCGGCGGTTGAAGCCATCATCAAAGGTGCCCGTACAGGGAAGATCGGTGATGGCAAGATATTCATTCTGGATTTGCCGGAGTGCATCCGCATCCGTACCGGAGAAAGGGGCGGGGCCGCGATCGGCTGATTCAAACATGCTCTCAACTCTCTAAAAAGCACAGGGCTAGCCAGCGGCACAGTAACCCGGTTTAGCCGGCAGAGCAAAGTGGCAGAGCCGCGCCACAGTAACCCGGTTTAGCTGGTGGGGCAGGGTTAGGTTTTCATTTCGAAGCCCGCGTTTTTCAGAGCGCGTATAAGGGTTTCGGCGGCACCAATTTCGGCGGCGCGTTTGGAGCCAGCGGTAAAATCGGCCTGAAAGCCGCCCTGAACTTCTACGCGCATAGTGTAGCGCGGGTTGTGATCGGGACCGGTTGTTCCGACGAGGGTATAGCGCGGCGAGTCAATCCAGGCGTGGCGCTGGGCGAGTTCCTGCAGAGCCCCTTTGGGATTGCCGTGCCAGCGCTCGGTGGGCAATGCTGGCATAGCGGATAAAGAGCGGCGAAAAAGGGCGGCGGCGGCTTTATATCCGCCATCGCACCAGACCGCACCGAAAACAGCTTCGATCGCGTCTTCAAGTTCCCGATCCGAGCAGGTGCCGGAATCATCGGAGGAGGAGTAGAGAAGGAACTCATCCAGAGTCAGCGAACGAGCCAGAGCAGCGAGAGTGCGTCCGTTGGCAAGATGCATGACACGCAGGGTCAGTTCTCCTTCATCCAGATCGGGATTATCTTCAAAAACGTAAGCCGCGGCCAGTAAGCCGAAGACGGCGTCACCGAGAAATTCCAGACGTTGATTATCCGTGACAGATAGCTCTGGACTATGTCCGCGCCAGGAGGGGGCAGTCATGGCGGCATTCAGCAGTGCGGTTCTCCTGAAGCGGTATTTTAGGATTTTCTGCAACTTTTTCAGCTGTTTAATTCTGTTCATTTTTTAATCAACGGTGTTGCGCAGACGGCAACCCTTGTCATCCTGTCCTTTCTGTTCCTGCTACAATTTACGCGGTATCACAACCCTCTCACAGCCATCTTATCAAAGAGATCAGACTGCCGCAATCATCCTCGGGCATTTTCATGTCGGGAACCAGGGGCCAATCTATCTCTTTAACCTTGGCACGAAGCGGGTAGTTCCACTTGAAAGGCGCTGCAGTCATAAAAACCCAGATTGATCTTGTGGTGTGGGCATTTTCCTGAATGCCGACCACACCGTAGAGTTCAGCGTCGCAAACACGGGCTGCCGCCTTGCAAAGGGGCAGGAGGTCGATGTGCCAATTACTGACATGCACGGCCAGAATGCCGTCGGATTTGAGTCGGTTGAAATAGAGTTCGTAAGCCTCTCTGGTGGCAAGGTGACCGGGAACGGCATCGCCGCTGTAGGCATCGATCATTAAAACATCGTAGAGAGGATCATCAGATTGTTGCTCGATGGCAAGCATTCGACGGGCGTCGCCCTCTATCAGATCGATCGTGGCGGATGAGTCAGCGAGAAAACTGAAGAGGGTCGGATTGCATGCGACATCGATGACATCCGGGTTAATTTCGAAGAAGCGATACAGATCGTTGACTCTGCCGTAGGTTGCCATTGAACCGGCACCGAGACCGATAATACCGACGGTGAGGGGCTGGCCTTTGCGATAGCGTGGATGCGCCAGAACTGCAATACCGCCACCGGTTGTACCGTAATAAGAGTTCGGCAAACGGCGGAGTTCATTGTGTTTAATTTGAATGCCGTGTGTGGTTTGTCCACTCCAGAGATAGTTGACGGGAACCGTGCGATTTTCGCCGATTGCCTCCCGGGTGCGGGTGACCCGCAAGATACCGTAGAAATTACGTCGGCTGAGAATCACTTCAGCCTCTGAACGCCGCGAACATCGATATACACAGAGCGCGACGCCCAGAGCCCAGAGACACAGTGTCACTCCGTACGCATGGCGATGCCGTTTAAAAAAGGGAAGTGGGCGCAGTGTCAAAGCGAGAAGCATGCAGGCACTGAACCAGAGAGCCAGCGGATATTCAAAAACGGAATCGAAAACAAGCGGTGCAACAACCGAAGCGAGAACTCCGCCGACTGCACCGCCGGCGGTCATAATCAGATAGTAGTGTGTCAGCCGATCTGTTTCAGGACGTTCAAGATAGAGGCGATGATGCAGCCAGCTGCCGAAGAAAAATATTACGGCAGCTGCTGATACGCCATTAATCAGCAGACTGCCGGCACCGACCGCCCGGCGGCCGGCAATTGCGGCCGCAACCGAGAGCAGGGCGAGTATAAACCAAAGCCGGGAGCTCTTTGCTGCAAACGGGGAAAAACCGACAACATAGCTTAGCAGGAAGCAGCCCAGAAAAAAAATCCAGATCATAGGCAAGGGAGTGACGTCAACAAACATTGACGCGATAACCGCATTCAGCAGAAAGCACGAAAGGGCGGGAAAAGCGAACCAGCTGACACAGGAAACATCTTTTGCCGGCTGCTGTCGGCGGTGATCATCCCGTCCGGCGACAGAGCAACTTTTTTCCGAGGCGACCGCCTTGAGCAGAGCGGCATATACCAGCATCAAAGCCACAAAACCGTACCACTGCCAACTCAGTGGTATAAAAGGCTCTACCAGAAAGGGGTAACAGAAGAGCCCGCAGAAAGAGCCCGCATTCGAGACAGCATAGAGGTGGTACACACCGTCATTTGCGGAACGTCTCTGCGAGATGATCCAGGACTGCACCAGCGAAGCACCTGCGGCCAGCAGAACATAGGGAAATGCGGCAAAAATCAGAATACAGAGCAGCACCCCGGTGATTTCGTCTGACTGAGTGCGAACCAAGTTGAAAATCGGTTCTCGCAGAGCGGTGGCAAGCAGGACGCAGATAGATGCACTCAGCAGCAGTGAAAGATGAAATTTTACCCGCCCGGCATGGTTACGCAGATAATGGGCATAGAAATAACCAGCCAGCAGCAGAGTCTGCCAGGCTGCCAGGCAGAGTAGCCAAACCGAAGCGGCGCCGCCGAAAACAGGTAGCAGGGTACGTCCGGTGACAGGTTGGATCAGAAAGAGCAGAAAGGAACCGGTGAAGACGGCCGCAGCCGCAACCCTGGATCTATCGCCGTCGGAAATTTTCACGCCTTCCTCATACTTACGTGCTGATCAGCTTTTCAGTCGTTGCTCAGCTCTGATGAAAACATCACGATTAGCGGCTGCCTGTCCCGGTTTTTTACGGAAAGAGCCCTCCAGTGATTGTAGCAGACTTTCGCGTCTGAGTATCACATTTCCGACAGCTGCGATCGCTGCCAACATAACGGTATTGGCTGATTGCGGTGAATCGAACTCCGCAGCCAACTTGATGGCTGGCACTCGCACCAGTTTCACGTCGGCGGGAGGTTTTTTATCCAACGGCACGGTTTCGTCGACAAAAACTGTACCGCCGGATTTAACATCACAAACAAAACGTTCATAGGCTACCTGATTCATCGCCACGAAAAGATCAAGGCTATCGGCTGCAGGAGAGCCGATTTCATGTCCTGATATCACAACGGAGCAGGAAGCCGCCCCACCGCGCTGTTCCGGACCGTATGAGGGGTACCAGGTTGTGAAACGTCGATCAATACGGGCTGCACCGGCCAGCCACAATCCAAGAGTCAGCACACCCTGTCCGCCGAACCCAGCGAAACGCATACTGAACTCTTGACAGGCGTGATCAACAACCGGAGCCAGTATTTCAAAATCGTAGTCCGGTTTACTGAAAAATTCATCGACGGACACATGCTGGTGCGACACCGTCTCGGCAATCGGCTGATCGCTTTTATCACGTAGACATCCCAGGGGGAATTCCACTTCCATCTCATTGGCGCAGAAGCGGGCACACTCCAGCGGCGACAACTTCAGGCTGGTCGGACAGGGAGCAATAATTTCGACGAAGGCGTAGCCTTTCCCCTCTTTCTGGATGCGCAGAGCTTTAAAAACGGCGGTTCTGGCTTTGAATATACGTTGGGTATCGGCAACTGAAACCCGTTCTATATAGACGGGGGCGGCGAGCTGGTTGATCAGTTCACAGACATGCAGCGGGTAACCATCCGTCAGCGGATCACGTCCGAAGGGAGAGGTAAGGGTTTTCATTCCGCCGAGGGTAGTGGGTGCCATCTGTCCACCGGTCATGCCATAGGTAGCGTTATTGATAAAAATCACGGCGATGTGTTCGCCGCGGTTGGCGGCCTGCAGAGTGCTGTTGAGTCCGATGGCAGCGAGGTCGCCATCACCCTGGTAGCAGATAATGACGCGGTCTTTGAGGGTGCGGGCAATGCCGGTGGCGGCGGAGGGGGAGCGTCCGTGTGCTGCTGAGATATTACCGGCATCCCAGTAGTAGTAACCGAATACTGAACAACCAACCGGGTTGAAGATTATGGTTTTGTTCTGAATTTGTAGCTCCGCCAGGGCTTCGGCGATCAATTTATGAACAATGCCATGTCCGCAGCCAGCGCAATAATGAGTTGACCGGGAGTCAGCGCATCCGCTTCGTGGGAAAAGCTCATACATCCCTGTTGTTTTTTTCCGGCTCATAAGAATCCTTCAAAGCTTGAGCTGACGTTTCATTCTCCGGTGGCGATCTTTTTGATTTTGGCAATCACTTCATTGACGGTTACGATAACTCCGCCCAGACGGGTAATCAGATCGGGAATCTGAGCGCGTCCATTCTCTTTCAAAATATGCAGAGCGACATCATCACAGAACTGGGAATCACTGTGTTCGACAACCAGCAATTTACGGCCATTACTGACCTCACCGAGCTGCTGTGAGGGGAATGGTGTGATGGTTATCGGTCGAAACAGTCCAACTTTGATGCTCTGCTCACGCAGCAGATTTACAGCGGTTCTGGCTATACGGCTGGATATACCGTAGGCTACCACGACAATTTCGGCATCTTCGCAGCAATAGATTTCGCAACGGGCATCTGGGCGCATTGTCGCATATTTGGCTTTCAGATGAAGGTTACGCTTTTCCTGAACCTCGGCATTCATAAAGATAGAGGTAATCAGATTGCTGCGGGTGCGTTCGGTTCCCTGCACTGACCAGTCGGTGGTATCCGGCACGCTCCAGACCTTATGCGGCAGCATGATACTCTCCATCATCTGACCGAGCAGGCCATCGGCAAGCAAAATGGCGGGTGTTCGGTATTTGAAGGAAAGCTGAAAAGCCAGAATAGTGAGGTCACACATCTCCTGAACATTACCGGGCGCGAGCACCAGGCATTTATAATTACCATGTCCGCCGCCTTTGACTGCCTGATTATAGTCGCTCTGCTCAGGAAAGATATTTCCAAGCCCTGGACCGGAGCGCATTATATTCACAATTACGCCGGGCAATTCCGCTGCAGCGAGATACGAAATACCCTCCTGCATCAAGCTCATTCCCGGGCCGGAAGTGGCAGTTATGGCTGGCTGACCAGCACATGCGGCACCGTAAAGCATACTGATGGCGGCAGTTTCGCACTCGGCCTGTAAGAAAGCTTTACCCACTGAGGGGAACCATTCGGATGCCGCGTGGGCGATCTCACTGGCAGGTGTGATCGGGTAGCCGAAGTACACCTCACCGCCAGCAAACAGAGCACCGACAACGACAGCCTCATTCCCTTTTAGAAATTTTATCATAGTCTACACTGCTACGGATAATTCAACGCGGTTAAACCGTTGTCGGTTGAGTCACCTTATCCGGGTTATCAATTTTAATGGCATAGGGTTCGGGGCAATTATAAAAGCATATACCGCACCCGGTACAACCCTGCCCGACATACTCCGCTGGTCTGATACCCTTGCAGTTTAAGGTTTCGCTGATTCTGAGACAGTGCGCCGGGCAGGCATTCACGCACCGTTCGCACCCCTTGCACTCATCGGGGTTAATCAACGGCCTCGGTTTGCCGGAATCCAGGCTTTCGTATCTGTTAGCAGGCATCCGGTCTCCTTATTCACATATACCCCACATACATGCTGACATGATGCCATCTTACAGGGTGTTTAGCAAGCATCTGTTCAATCGTTCAAAGCGAACTATATGCTTGCGAGGAGGGCGATGAATTGAATTAAAGAAAACCTTTATTTGTAAATCAGCACTGCATAGCTGTGATCACCAGCATGCCAAAGATATCATCGGTGCTGCAACCACGTGACAGATCGTTGACCGGTCTGGCGAGTCCCTGCAAAATCGGGCCGTAGGCATCGGCACCGGCCAGGCGTTGCACCAGCTTGTAGCAGATGTTACCGGATTGCAGATCGGGGAAGATGAGAACATTGGCATCCCCCTGAATTTTACCGCCTTTATTTTTAACACTTCCAACCTTGGGCACAATAGCCGCATCGGCCTGTAGTTCACCATCCACAACGGCATCGAGTTTGAGTTTTGCAAAATGCGCGCGGGTCAAATCCGCGGCGGTACTGATTTTGGAGACCAGCTCATGTTCGGCACTGCCTTTTGTTGAGAAGCTGAGAAAAGCGACGCGTGGCGTTCCGCCAATCAACTGGTGATATGAGAGTGCGGTAGCCTGAGCGATATCCACCAGCTGTTCGGCACTTGGCAGCGGATTGACACCGCAGTCAGCGAAGACCATAGAAGAGAAGCCAGCCGGCGACGGGGTTTTGAAATCCATCAGAAAACAAGATGAGCCCAGTTTGATTCCGGGGGCAGTGCCCACACACTGAAAAGCACTGCGCAGCATATCACCGGTTGATGCGATTGACCCGGCCACCAGACCCTGAGCGAGATTGCAGTGCACCATCGTGCATCCGAAGTAGAGTCGCTCGGCACGCATGATCTCAGCAGCCTTTTCCAGTGTCATCCCTTTATTTTTACGACGCTCATAAAATGCCTTTGCCAGCTGGGGCAACAGACTTGAATCGGTGTAATCGATGACCTTCACACCAGCGGCAAAGAGGGATTCACCCGCTTCCCTTTCAGCGGCACTGATTTCTGCAGGTGTTCCGAGAACAATCGGACGCACAATCTGCTCACGTGCCGCCTTTACCGCAGCCTTGATAACACGCGCATCCTGACCTTCGGGTAAAACCAGCCTAACCGCTTTCTCCCGTACCACCGGTATCATCCGCTCAATAATTGACATCTCTTCAATCCTCCTTTGTCTCTGCATTGGCAGCAGTCGCATTATCGATCAGTAACCGATAGGTTTCACGGGCTATCATCAATTCTTCGTTGGTAGGAATCACGATGGCCGGTGTTTTGGAATCTTCAGTGGATATTACAGACTGGCAACCGAAGCACGCTTTATTTCTTGCTTCATCCAGTTTGCAGCCGATGGCAGCCAAGCGTGAGATTACGCTTCTGCGGGCCGGGCTGCTGTTCTCTCCGATACCTCCGGTAAAGATGATCGCATCCGCTCCTCCGAGCAGCGTATAGTAGCCGCCAATATAGAGTGCGGCACGATGACCGAACATTTCGATCGCGTTGACAGCCGCGGCTTTGCCCTGCTCCGAAGCATGCACCGTATCGCGCATGTCACCGCTGCCGATACCATTGACACCTTTAAGGCCGCTCTCTTTGTTTAAATCGTTCTCGATTGTGCTCAGATCAAGCCCTTTACCGGCCAAAAAGAAGATCAGAGCGGGATCAATATCACCACTGCGGGTTCCCATAATCAGCCCTGGCAACGGTGTGAGCCCCATGGTTGTATCCAGCACTCTGCCCTTGCGCACCGCTGCTATTGAGCCGCCGTTACCCATGTGGCAGGTTATTAGATTAAGCTGATCAATCGGTTTATTGAGATATTGCGCCGCCGCCTGAGCAACAAATTTGTGCGAGGTACCGTGAAATCCGTATTTCCTGATTCCGTAGTCCTCATAGTATTTAAGCGGAACTGCATACATATAGGAGTGGCGGGGCATGCTTTGGTGAAAGGCGGTATCGAAAACCGCTATATTAGGCACCCCGGAAAAGACTGTTTCGCAGGCGATGATACCGTCCAGATTGGCGGGATTGTGCAGTGGCGCAAGGTCGGAACACTTTTTTATACCGGCTTTGACATCCTCAGTGATCTCAACGGCACTCTTGAACTGCTCGCCGCCATGCACAACCCGATGTCCGATCGCCTGTACCTGTCTGAGGCTTTTTAACACACCGCGTTCACGGTCAACCAGTAGCTTACAGGCCACTGCGAGTGCCTTGCCGTGATTCTCGGCTGAAACCAACTGTTCGGTTTTTTTCTCTCCGGTGCGGGAATAGATCAGATTGGCCTCGGGCGTACCGATGCGTTCCACCATACCTTTGGCCAGCATCTTTTCATCAAGCATGCTGAAAATCATAAATTTTAAGGAAGAACTACCTGAATTTATCACCAAAACCTTATCATATTTTCTATGGGGCATAATTATCAACCTCTCTCAATCCGGAAGCATGCGAAACTAATTTAAAAGACGGTTTGCAGTTACCGGACAACATGTTAAAATGTGGGGCAGTTTAGTGCATCGCACTGTTATTCGCGGGGCTTTAAAAAACGTGCTGTATTGTGCTATTGTTTGTCTTTTCATTCAAGCTTAAAAGGCGTGTATTCGTAAAAACGCGTAACGGCGTGGCATATCAGGACAACGATCATAATCAATCTGGAGGACATATGCAGAAACTTTTTGGAACCGACGGCATTCGCGGGCAAGCCAACATCTACCCGGTCAGTGCTGAACTGGCGTTGCGTCTGGGCAAGGCACTGGGGGCGCAGCTTAAAGCTGGCGGTTATGGCAGTGCCAGAGCGGTGATCGGCAAAGACACCCGTCTCTCCGGCTACATGCTGGAGACCGCACTCACGAGCGGTCTGGTTGCAGCGGGGGTGGATGTTTTTTTAGTGGGCCCTGTACCGACTCCGGCTGTGGCGCATCTGACCAAATCGCTGGCTGCTGATATCGGTATAATGCTGACTGCATCACACAATCCCTTTGATGACAACGGCATCAAGCTCTTTAATCCGCTGGGATACAAGCTCGAAGATGCTGAAGAGAATAATCTAACCTCTCTGATATTGGAAAGTGATCTCAAGACCGATCATATCCGCAGTGATCAACTGGGACGCGCCTACCGACTGGATGACGCTCGTGGGCGATACATTGAGTTCGCCAAAAGCACCATCCGCAACGAAAAGCTGAGTGAATTCAAGGTGGTGCTGGACTGCGCCAACGGTGCGGCCTACAACCTCGGTCCCTGGATTTTCAGGGAACTGGGGGCGCAGGTGATCAAAACCGGCATCTCGCCTGACGGACTTAACATCAACACCAACTGCGGCGCGATGCACCCTGAGGTTGTAGCGCAGCTGGTCAAAGACACACGGGCTGACATCGGCATCGCGCTCGACGGCGACGCCGACCGTGTGATCTTCTCTGATGAGAACGGTTCCATTGTGGACGGTGATCACATTATGGCCGCCTGTGCTATCGCTTTCAAAAAGCGCAATAAGCTGCACAACAATACGGTGGTCGTCACCAGCATGAGCAATCTGGGCCTGCATGAGGCGATGCGGGCAAATGAGATCAACGTGGAGGTCACGGATGTCGGCGATCGGTATGTGATTGACTGTATGCGCCGCAACAATTTTACACTGGGGGGCGAGAAGTCCGGGCACCTGATTTTTCACGATTATGCCACCACCGGCGATGGCATCATCAGCGCACTGCAGGTGCTACGTATGATGAAGGCGGAGGGTAAAGCGCTCTCTCAGCTGGCTGATTGCATGCGGGAGTATCCCCAGAAGCTGGTCAGTCTGAAAATAAAAGCTAGAAAACCGATTGAGGATGTCCCGGTGCTGCATGACGCGATCCACAATTGTCAAGCGGAGCTCAAAGGACGTGGACGGGCGATTGTGCGTTACTCGGGCACCGAACCAAAGATCAGGTTACTGGTGGAAGCCGATGAGCTTAATCTGGTGGAACGCTGGATTGGTGAACTTTCACAAGCTGTAACCAAGGGATTGGGTTGAGTTTATGTCAGCGAAAAATATATTGAGCAGCAAAGGTGTCATTCTGATTGAGTCTGATACGATTCATATTGCGGATGATGTCAACACCGGCAACATAACGGCCGGAGCGGTGATTCATCCGGGTTGCCGTCTGAGCGGAGCGGAACTTTCGATTGCTGGCGGTTGCGTGATCGGCTCTGAGGGACCGGCCACGCTCCGCAACTGTCAGCTGGCACCGGACGTTGAACTGGGTAGCGGATATTTCGAGCAGGCGACCTTTCTGGATGGTTTCCGAGCGGGTAGCGGGGCGCATGTGCGGCCGGGATGTCTTTTTGAAGAGCATTCCTCTATCGCACACAGCGTAGGCACCAAACAGACTCTTTTCATGCCATGGGTGACTGCTGGCAGCTTGATCAACCTCTGTGACTGTTTGATGGCGGGTGGCACAGGGCGCAGCGACCACTCGGAGGTCGGCTCATCCTACATTCATTTTAATTTTACACCGCACAACGACAAAGCGACACCGTCGTTGATCGGCGACGTACCACGCGGTGTACTGCTCAATCAGACGGCTATATTTCTTGGTGGCCAGGGCGGCATGGTGGGGCCGGCATTGATCCCCTTCGGTACGGTTGTGCCAGCCGGTCAAATCTGGCGGGGCGAACACGCCAAATCTGGGCAGCTTGTGGTAAAGAGTAGCATGCCGCGCGCTATGGCGCATCCCTTTGAACCAAAACGTTACAAGGGAATCAGCGGCATTGTGCGCCGCAATCTGCGTTTTATCGGCAATCTGGTGGCACTCGATCAGTGGTATCGGGTGATACGCGCACGCTACATGCTCAGCACATCATGCCGGGAACGCTGTCACAACGGAGCTATTCAGCGATTGCGGGAGATGCTGACCGAACGATTAAAACGGTTTGACCAATTTGCGGCAAACATTGAAAAATCGCTTTCGTTAGCTGGTGAAAATCCTTTTCAAAGCGAACAAACAGAGTTTGTCAAGTGCTGGGACAAGGGCAGAGACAAACTGGTATCTCTGATCGGAACGGTCGAACGCGCTCCGTTACCGGCGGAGATCGAACGGATAGTCAGCTCGCTGGCAGGCAATGATTATCTGAGCGAGATTCAGAGCCTGCCGAACAAGCGGGCTGAAACCCTAACCGCATGGCTCGAGTCTTATGTGGAGGAAATTGAAGCATCTCTGGGCGAGTAACCGTTCTGGCAAATCAGAGATATGAAAAAAGAAAAGAGAAAAAAGGTGAATGTGAAAAGAAAAAAAACAATTGCGGCGTTACTGCTTGCGGCTACCATAGCGCTGACCGGTGCTGCCTGCCGCAGGGATGAAACGGCAAAAAACGATACCACGCCAGCAGCGAAATCGGAAAAACCGACACAGCTGCTGGTGGAATTTGACAAACTCAAAGGTCGCTGGGTGCGTCCGGACGGCGGTTATGTGATTGAACTGAAAGAGTTATTACCGGAGAATAGGATTTCAGCGGCTTATTACAATCCGAGTCCCATCAACATAGGCGAATCAAAAATATACAAAGAGAACGGCTTTACCAAACTCTTCATCAAGATGCAGGATAAAAACTACCCGGGCTCAACCTATACTCTGATCTATGACACAGAGAACGACAAACTCTGCGGCATTTACTACCAGGCTACTCACAATCAGCAATTTCAGGTGGAGTTCACCCGAATGCCACCGGAATAAGGTTCTGTTACCGGGCGAGCAAAAGTGGAATGCTCAATGATCTTCCGGCCTTGGTTTTATCCTAAAAACGGGAATGATCTAACCACGAAAACACTGTTCGAACTATTGATTTGTAACCTAACCCATGAGGTGAATATGGTTTTTTCATCTTTTTCTCATACGTGGTTATATATAAGACACTTAAATTCGTGCCTTTAGTGATTTTCGTGGTTTAATTGATTTTTCTAGGCTTATAGCTCAGGAACTGTAACTGTAACAGAAAACAAAAAGTTGAGGACGCGGCAAAAGCTGGTAGCTGGTAGCTGGGTTGCCTGTCTGTGCGTACGCACCTGTCTGCCTGACAGGCAGGCGCAGACTGACGGCTCCGCTGTTTTAGTGTTTTACTGTTTCTTTTTTATATCAATGTAATGATCAAATCAGGCTTTAGAAAGATTCATCACAGTATCCGAACGCATTTCGGCATACTCACCTCCTGTATTCTGTTATCGTTGCTGCTGGTGTTTTATTTGGGTAGCCGGTACATTATGCTCAGCGTTATTCACGAAGTGGAAAAGGAGATCGGCAATGTCAGCAACAACATTAAGAGTTTCATTCTGAAGCAAAGTCACGCGCTACAGCAATTCACCAGCCAACAGGCGCTGTTATGCGCCAATATGCAAGGCCGACAACTGACTGAAACGCTTAAAAGCTCGATTCGACCCAACAATCAGAGCGGGATTCCGACCCATCTGGTGCTTTTTTTCAATCTAGACGGAAGCTTGCGCGACGGTTATTACAGCACCGAAGGCACTGATCTGAGCGTTGTTGATGCGAGTATGGTTGAGACCTACTTCGGTGATGGATACAATCTGGCAAAACTTTGCGCCGAGCGCGGCACGCCGATTTCAGGGACCATCTCGTTTCAGGGCACACCCTATTATATCAGTATTGCGCCTGTGAGCGGCGAGAATGCTACAGTAAGCGGCTCGCTGTGCACCGGAACGATTGTACATAATTCCTTGTTTTTCCGGGAGATGTCCGAGGTTTCGCAGGGACTCAGCGTTGCTTTGGAAAAAAACGGAACAGCAGCAGCTGAAATTGCCGTTAAACGCGGTGACAGGGTTGAGCCAGCACCGATTTTTACAAAAAACCTGCTATTTACGCCTGAGAGCGACTGGAAGGTAGGCAGTGCTGACCTAAAGGCCATAATTCCGATTCAGGACATTCTGGGACGTGAGATTTCGGCATTGTCGATCAGTTTCCCGCGCAGTTTTGCGGCTATCACCACGATCGGTTTGGGATATCTGACGGTGTTTGTCGCCGGGGTGGGTATTCTTTTTATTGTGCCTATCTTCTGGCTACAGGGTAAATTTCTGCTGGATCCGCTTTCCAAAATGGAGCGGGACATTCTCGCGGTGGCGGACAAATTTAATCAGGGCGGAGTTGAATATCTGAAGTATGAATCCGATGATGAATTCGGTCGGGTGGCGCGTAGCATGGACAGGCTGATCTATGAACTGAACGGCAAGTCCGAACAGATTGCTCACGACGCACGGCGGCAAAACGCGCTGCTCATTGCCATCCCCGACTGTCTGTGCACCTTCAACGGTGAAAACCGGCTGATCGCAATAGAGAAGCACCCGGACAAGGTAGCACCTGTTCCCGGAATCAGACTAAACCACCCCCTTTCCAGTGAATACTTCAAAGGCGAGTCCATTTTTGATTTTGAGCAGGCAATTACTCATGTGCTCAGCACTGGAGAAATCCAGAATGTTTCAATGCTCTGCCGGGATGTCAACAACCTGCTACGATATTTTGAAACCCGCCTAACGCAGATGGATGATAATCTGGTGCTGGTAGTTTTCCGCGATGTCACCAATGAAACACTGACTCGCAAGCGGCAGGAGAGGATAGAGGCACGGGAGGGCAAGGCACAGCAGATGAGCAGCCTAGGAAATCTGGCGGCCGGTATCGCGCATGACTTCAATAACATCCTTTCGATCATCAAAAACACACTGGAGCTTCAGGATTGCTCCACACCGACAGTCGAAGCGGCAAAAGAAAACGCGGATGTGATCAGAGAAGCATCCAATCGGGGCAGCACTTTGGTGCAGGAGCTGATGACCTATGCCGGACAAAACAAGGTTAATCTGCGCCGCATAAAACCCTCCGAGATCATATCCGAGCTGACACCGCTGTACAAAGGTGTAATTCGGCCCAACGTCACGCTCGATATTTCACTCGGACAAAATATCTGCGATGTGATGGTGGATGCCGATCAATTCTGGAAGGTTATTGTCAATCTGGTCAAGAATGCTTCGGAATCCATCAAAAGCACACATGGATATATCAAAATATCGACATACAGCTATGAGATAACCGCAGCCAACAGCATGAAGTTTTTCAGCACACAGCCACTGGAACCGGCCCGAGGCGTGGTATTTGAGGTTTCTGACAATGGCGACGGTATTCCGCAATGGATTGTCGACCGTCTATTCGAGCCGTTCTTTTCCACCAAATCAATCGGACGCGGTTTGGGACTTGCGACCGTTTTCGGCATTGTTGACAGTCATAATGGCGGCGTTAATATATTTTCACGTGAACATATCGGCACGAAGTTCAGAATCTGGCTACCAGCGGCCGATCCGGAGGGAGAGCTGGATTATACAGATGACACCCTGCCCGCACAAAAAGGGGAGAGAGGCTTCACCGCATCATCAACCAAGATCGACGAACGGCTGAGTGTTTCCTGTAAACCGGCCGTGCTGGTCATTGATGACGACCCTTCAATTATCAAAACAACATCCATGTTACTCAAAGCCATGGGTATCGGTGCCTTCACGGCCAGTTCCCGCACTGAAGCACTGGCACGTTACCGAAAATACAGCAGTAGCATTAACCTGGTAATGATGGATGCGCAGCTTGGCGATCTTGATAGTGTGCGTCTGCTCGCAACGTTGCGAATGAATCGGGAGAATCTCCCGGTTGTCATCTGCTCAGGCCATGCGCAGGAAAAAATTGCGGCCATGTTTGCGACATCCGATATCGCCGGTATTTTGATCAAGCCCTATACAATGGCTGAATTGCGTGACATGCTGATGCAATTCATGCCGCTTGACACACAAAACATCTAAGTATATATGCCGATCTCTGCGGCTGGCATAGATGATGCTTGGATCAGATAGGGAGTTATTTTATCAGTACAAACGAATTTTGTATGATGAAATATACGGATCAACCATGAAAAGCGGGTATGACAGGAATGGGATGACCATTGTAGAGATGCTGGTTGCCTCGATGATTCTAGCCCTGGTGATGGCCAGTGCTCTGCCGCTTGTCAATCAGTTGCTGGCACGCATTCACACATCTCGCGACCATTATGTGGCGGCCACAATCTGTCAGGCCCGTATTGAGCGGGCCAAATCGGTGCCATACGGTGATCTTCTGATGCTCAATGAGAGGGACTCACTTGTTGACGATTACGGCAGTGCAGCGGTACCCGACGGGCGCTTCAGCAGAACAACGACCGTAAGTATTGATACGCCGGAAGCGGGGATGACTCAAGTGGTTGTTTCAACCAGGATTTGCATTTGCACCCGCTGGGGCTGGCGCAGATTTTTACATCCGGTCAGGACAGGTTCAAAGATTTGCCGATTCACCGAGGAACACGAAGAGATGACCTATCTCTTTACTGAGTACAATAAGCGATGAGGCAAGTTATGCGGAAAGATTTTAATTGCGGATTTACCTTGATAGAGACCGTAATCTCGTCAGCTCTCATGGCAATGATAGTTGTGGCGGCTGTAGGGTCATGGTTGCTGTTTCTGCACAAATCAAACCGTGTCAACCAACAGGCGATGCTGGATCTGGATGCGCGCAGGGCCGTTGAAAGTTTTCGGCATGAAGTACGCAACGGCGCACGTGAAACCGTTATGTTCTATCCTGAACACCAGCAGCCCTATGAAGCAATCGGTTTCGCTTTGGCTAAGGATACCGATAACGACGGACTGATGGATATGGATGCCAACGGCAGTAACATTCTGTGGCGCGAAACCGTTGTATATCATATCTGGCGCGGCAGTGATGTTCCGCAGATGCGCAGAACATTCTTTGACAACCGCAACAACGAGATGGAGCACGGCGACTATTACCAGCAGCTTGAGACCGTGGTACGTACCGGTTCGGGCACCAGTGCCTGTTTGCCGGGCGAGCGTTCCTCAACCAAAGTGCTGTTTGAAAATCTTTTCACCGGCAAATTGTGGCACGCCGAGGCAAATTTTGACTGCTACGCACCCGTGGCTAACACACGGGAAGAGATCACCTTCGGCAGCATACCTCTGGGAGCGGGTGCACACCAGGTTGATCTGACAATCACCGGCAAACACCCCGATTCCAGCGGACGTCGTCTGCACCTGGATCAACTCAGGCTGGGCGTTTCCGGCTGGCCGATGGAAGCTGAATCACTGGTATATGGCGGCAGTTCCGCCTCAACGGTTTTTATCGGACCAAACCTGGCTGGTGCCGCTTACGGCCTTGATGTCGCCACCGCCAGCGACGGAAATACGATATCCCTGCTGCTTTACAACGATGCCATTGATGAGGCGGAATTCATCGGAGCAGGGCGTAATGTGGCTTTTTCCAATACCGTTGTGCGTTTTGATGATGAGTTCTTTCCTGCCGGTCGCGATCAGGGATCATACGCCACCATGCTCGATGGCAACTACGCCACCGCCTGGTACGTCGGCAAACAGACTGCCGACGGAGTGCGCAGTGTTTACTTTTACCCCACAAATTGTCTGATACGTATTCCTATCATGGCGCCATGGGTTTCGGCTGATGGCTATGGACCGGTTTTTCGTCTATATAAATCTTTATATAACAACAATTTGCAGATAATAAACCCCCACTATGCCGTTGCGGACACACCTCTGGACGGCTCCCCGCCCGCTCCCTTTTTTTCCGCCGATGACAACATCCCGCTGGAGTTCTATCAGAACGGTGCTAGGATGAGTAGCTGGACGGCTTGCGCTAAAATGGATTACGTTGATTTACGTCCCTCTGAAACCACCCGAATTGAACCGTTGACAACACTCATGCTGACCTTTGAAGTGCGGATTTCCAACTACAAATCGGATCGGGGTACCGCCTCCCGTATGCTACGTCCCGGTCTGCCGGGTTGCTGGATCATGTTGCCGCAGACAAATGCGGTCAGTGCGACCGGCGATATTGTAATGCCCGACCCGGCAACTGCTACCAATAACTTCGATACAATCGAGTTGATGCAGTTGCCTTTCCTGGAATCAATGACTGTCAATTATGCCGACCAAGGGGATTATATATCGCATGTTTATGACACGCGTTCGGATGTTTCCTCAGACAAGATCATCAAATGGGAGTCCGATATTCCCACTGGTGCCGAACTCAGGATGTATGCGCGGTCAGGTAATTCGATCTCGGAGGATGGCTTCGAAATCAGCGATGCTTCAAAGTGGCAAAATGTAACTGAGATTTCCAACGGCGAACGGCTCACCGACGCCGGACGCTATCTGCAGTTCCGGGCGGTTATGAAATCACAGGCCGGTGCCCAGCCACCCAATGTCAGCAGTACGAAAACTCTCGGGCCCTATCGCCGTGAAACTCCGCGACTTCATCGCGTATTGATCACCTGGGATGGTGAAGAGCAGTATGTCGACATAACCGGCTCGCTGCTCAAGAGTCCCGACTGCGGCATCTTCAAGGTTGAAGTGGACGGCAAGCCACTTATCAAAGGTGTCACAATGGAAATCGAAATCTTCAAGGATATCAAAACAATGGGTAATCGGAAAGAGCGTCTGCGCTCAACAATGATGGCGGAGATCGAACCGCGCAACAGTAAAAAACGTTAATGTTGAACACCGACACCATTCGTGCCCGCAGGAGAAGAAAATGAAAAAACAGATTAACAGAAAAGGGTCGGCTCTGCTGACCGTACTCGGGATCGTCGCGGTGGTTTCACTTGCGCTGGTTTCGTTGTGTTTCACAGCCCAGCAGCAGTTCCACTCAGCGTTGATGTCCCGCGATATGCTCAAAGCCCGTATGATCGCTGAATCGGGGCTTAATAAAGCCTATCATCGGATCAAGGATGATTTTAAGCTTGCTAAAACTATCTCGTTAAGTGAAGAGCTCAGCGATGGCAGTTTTAAGGTGAGTGCCAAAAGTTTCGACGGTATTGTCAGCCGTGCACAGCTCACCTGTGTAGGCCGATGCGGCAGCGGCAGAGCTGTAGTCGCCGCCGACCTGGAAAACATCCAGCTTCTAGTAGGGGACGACGGTAGCGGCAGCAGCGATTCCTATACAGTTGAAAACGACATCACTGTGGGTGGTACTCTGGATATAACCGGTAATTTTCACGCTGATGTTGACAGCATTCATGCCAACGGCATTATTGAGATCAACAAAAAATCCAATGTTAGCGACACTCTGATCATCTCAAGCGCGGGAGTCATTATCTGGGGCAACGGCAACGGCGGCGTACCCGCGGGGGTCACTCTGATGCCAAATCAACCCCGCCAGGAGATCAACCCCGCTGAACTGCAGGCGGCCATCAATGTTCTGATCAACCATGCCATTGAAAACGATGCGGTCTACTCATCATCAAGCGAGTTGCCGGCCAATCCGCCGGGCGGTGTGGCACTGTATAACGGCACATCCGACCTGACACTGCATGGCAACTACAACGGATCAATTGTGGTTCTAGGCGGTAGCATCACAATCAACGCTCAGGCAACAATCGAATCGCCGGATGGTTATCCTGCCTTGGTATCAATCAGCCCTAACCAGATACGTGTCAACGGCGGTGCCGCCATCTACGGTGCCGTAATCGCGCCCAACGCTTCGATGCGTTTCAACGGCAACGCCGAGATTCACGGGCCGCTGCTGGTCGGGCAGGATGTGCTGGGCAACGGCACTGCAGATCTCTACGCCGGCACTACCGGGCAGGGATTCAATCTGCCGTATGAGGAGTCGGTCAAAGACAACGTAGTCATCACAGCCTGGCATTGAGTGAAGGATGAAGGGTGAAGGGGGTCAGGTCACGTCCTGATATAAGTTGTCACCTAATAGACCAAAAAGGTGGTCGATGAGCTGGCGAAACGTATCAGGGCAGAAACTATGAAAGAGACAAGCGAACTGAAAGAAGCACGTAAAAGAATCAGATAATTAGAACCAGCACTCGTGACAACGTCAGATTCCAGCATTTATTTGATCGAGCATCTCCTGGCAGGTGCCCGGGTGTACAAGGAAAAAGTGACAGGTGGTGCCCAGGCGCTTGCTGATATCCTGTTGCAAATTGATATCCAGCGGATTCAAAATGCCTACGAGATACTCGGCATCCATTCTGGCAAAGGGGAAAACGCCGCGTATGGTGATGTAAGCGGATGAGAGTCCGGTAATGTTGATATTATCAGTACTGAAAAGTTCAAGTGGTATGGCCGGCATATGACTCAACGTGATAAGCTCCTCCATAATTTTGTCGGTCCACTCCGGATGTTGATCGTCAAGCAGGGCCAGCGCAGAGATCAGCTGGGCACGATCGTTGACGGGAAATTCGGTCAACGTTCTGATAAGCTCCTCACACACCTCGCGAGGCAAAATTTCCCTGTCTTTGATACTCCAGACAAGATCCATCTCGGCTGAAAGCGCAGCTCTGGAAATCGCATGTATCTCAAGTGCCGGATTGCGGAGGTTGAGAGAACCTTCCAAATCGGTGTCAAAATGAGCCTGCGCGTCGTAACGGGCTACCGTTGCCTCTCCTTCCCGCTGTTCGGCCGCTTCGATTGCGGCATACACCCGGTTGATAGCCTCCTGAGACTGGGTGTCATCACGAAAGCTTTTCAGCTGATTGGCGATACTCTGAGCATCCTCGTAGGCCTGCTCAGCGAGGAGTGTGTCAACCAGCTGAATCATACACTTGCGCCGTTTTTCAACCTCACCAACCTGATCATACGCCACAATCAGGCACTCGAGACTGGTACGGTCGCCCGGCATAGTTGCAAGCATGGTTTCAAAGAATTCGATCGCTTCATTGATTTTATCGCCGCTATTTACCATTCTGTGCTCCTGTATCCTGAAGCTACTTCCAGCCGCGACTGAATATAACTTATCTGATGAACGTAATTCTGTCTAACTCTGATTAACATAACGATAATAATCAAAGGCACGGCACACGGCCAACTTATACAAAAATTATTCAATCTTATCAACCGCTTTCTAACGAGATGATCTCCGACGGGCGCGGTTCAATTTAGTTCAAGGCTATTCGAAAAGGGTTTCGAACAGGGTTTAGATTGAATCGCACTCGCCGCCCCACCACTGGATTTGTAGCTTTAACCGACCTGCATTCTGTGGTATCATGAGTGATTATTGACTCTAATTTTAACCTTGAAAGAATAAAAAGGAGCTTGCAGATGAGTGGAAAAGCTGCAAAAAGAGTAGTATTGGTTCTGACAATTTTGAGCGCTGTTTTCAGTGGAGTGGCACTGCGGGCGGCTCAACGTCCCAACATAGTCTGGATTTTTTCGGATGACCATGCCTATCAGGCGATCGGCGCCTACGGCGGACATCTGGCTGATGAGAACCTTACACCGAATCTCGACACCATCGCCCGCGAGGGCATGCTGTTTGAACGCGCTTATGTCGGCAACTCCATCTGCGCGCCGAGCCGGGCGACTCTGCTGACCGGCAAGCACAGCCATAAAAACGGCAAGTTTACAAACGGAGGCCCCTTTGATCATGATCAACAACAGTTTCAGAAGATACTGCGGCAACACGGCTACCAGACCGCGATGATCGGCAAGATTCACCTCAGCGGTGCAATGCAGGGCTTTGACTACTGGGAGGTTCTACCTGGGCAGGGACGCTACATCAATCCGCAGTTCATCACAGAGACAGGCCGCACCGAATATAAGGGACACTCGACCGATATCATCACCGACCGGGCGTTGAACTGGCTTGAAAACGGGGCCGACACATCCCGCCCATTCATGCTGATGGTACACTACAAGGCACCGCATCGCAACTGGCAGCCGGCAGAGCGGATTGCCGAGAAATTCCGTCAAAGAACCTTCCCCGAACCGGACAATCTGTTTGATGACTACTCCGAGCGGGGAACGGCTGCACACAAACAGGATATGTCGATTGAAAAAACGATGAGAATGCGCCACGACCTGAAGGTGGTTCCTGGATCGAAGCGTGCAGAATACCTTGAAAAACATCAGCCTGAGGGCCGCGATTTGATCCGCTGGAAATATCAGGCTTATATGCAGGATTACCTCGGCTGTATCGCGGGGGTGGATGAGAATGTCGGACGGATTTTAAACTATCTGAAAGAGAGCGGTCGGGAAAAAAACACCGTTGTAATGTATTCCTCCGATCAGGGCTTCTACCTCGGTGAACACGGCTGGTTTGACAAACGCTTTATGTATGAGGAGTCTTTCCGCACTCCGCTACTGGCCCGCTGGCCGGGAGTAATCAAGCCGGGGCAGCGCAACCGCGACCTCGTTCAAAATATTGACTTCGCTGAAACCTTTCTTGATATCGCTGGCGCACCGATTCCAGATGATATGCAGGGCCGAAGCATTGTACCGTTGCTCAAAGGTAACCGTCCACACAACTGGCGTGCTTCGCTTTACTACCACTACTATGAATATCCGGCTGTTCATTCAGTCCGCCGCCATGAGGGTGTTTTTAACGGACGTTACAAACTGATCCGCTTTTATGGGATGGATGTGCCAAATGGCGAAGAGTGGGAACTGTTTGACGTCAAGAATGATCCCTCCGAGATGCAAAGCATCTATCACGATCCCGAGATGGCTGGGACAATTCAAATTTTGAAAGCCGAACTTGATCGACTGCGCAAACTCTATGAGGTACCGGAAAACGGAGGGCTGGATATCGTTCGAAAGCGTCGTAAATCCGGTGGAAGTTCGGCTGAAAAAGATAAATTGAACTTCAGTTTCCCCAAAGGTATTGTGCCCTCTGCCAGCTCCCCATATCTTGTCGGACGCGCTATTGAATTAACCGCCAAATTCAATTATGCCAACAGAGATGGTGTGCTTGTTGCACAAGGCGGAGCGAGTCATGGTTACGCGCTGTGGATTAAAGATGGTTGCCCACAGTGGAGCATCGCACGTGATGACAAGGTCAGCACCGTGAGCGCAAACAAAAAATTGGCTCCCGGCAAACAAATCCTGATGGTGACACAAACCAAAACCGGTTCGGTTACAATTAAATCAAACGGCAATGACCTCGCCACTGGCAAAGTTCCGGGGGCGTTCATAGAGCAGCCGCTTGATTCCCTGAGTGTCGGCATGGACAGCGGTTCGCAAGTAACCTCTTATGGCAGGGCTAAAGCTTACCCCGAGGAACTTGAGCCTGTTGTAATCAGGCTTACAAAATAATTTCCTTTTTCGCTTGTTTTGCCATTTTGGAAAGTTCAAAATACACGCTCTTTTTTTACGGACAACCCTGAAAGGAGTCCTTTTTTATGTCAAGACCCATTCCGTTGGATAAAATTAGAAACATCGGCATCATGGCGCATATCGATGCCGGTAAAACCACATGTAGCGAACGCATCCTCTTTTATTCAGGAAAGAGTTATAAAATCGGCGAAGTGCACGAAGGCGCCGCCACCATGGATTACATGGCGCAGGAACAGGAGCGTGGCATCACGATAACATCCGCCGCGACCGCTGTTTCATGGAATGACCACCAAATCAGCCTGATCGATACTCCCGGACACGTCGATTTTACCGCTGAAGTTGAACGTTCTCTGCGTGTGCTGGACGGTGCGGTCGCGCTTTTCTGCGCAGTCGGCGGCGTGCAGCCGCAATCCGAACAGGTCTGGCGACAGAGTGAAAAATATGAAGTTCCGAAAATATGTATGATCAACAAGATGGATCGTATCGGTGCCGACTTTTTCGCGGTAATCGACGAAATACGTCATCAACTTGAAGGCAACCCGGTACCGATGGTTTGTCCGATCGGTGCCGGCGAGAGTTTCCGGGGCGTGGTTGATTTGCTTACCATGCAGGCACTGACATTTGATGAGGCCTCCAGCGGAGTCAAGATTGTCGAATCCACTATTCCCGCTGAACTGGCGGAGAAATGCGAACAGCTGCGTTCTGAAATGGTTGAAAAGGCCGCCGAGCAAGATGAGGCTCTGATGGAGAAATACTTCGAGAACGGAGAGCTGACCATTGCAGAGATCAAACAGGGACTGCGCAAAGGCACAATAACACGGGCGCTAATGCCGACATATTGCGGCACGGCCTTTAAAAACAAGGGAATCCAGCCGCTTTTGAACGGCATAATCGACTATATGCCCTCGCCGCTGGATGTCGGCATCGTACACTCATCCGACAATCCGGAAATCATTCGTGAACCCAAGGACGATGCACCTTTCTCAGCTCTGGCTTTCAAGATTCTTAACGACAAGCATATGGGCAAGATTGTTTTCATCCGTATCTATTCGGGTACCGTCAGGGTCGGTGAAACGGTGCTGAACAACACCATGGAGGAAAAAGGTCGTATCGGACGCCTTTTCCGTATGCACGCCAATCACCAGGAGGCACTGGAGATCGCGCATGCCGGTGATATCGTGGCAGTCGTCGGCATTCCCAAAACCCGTACCGGCGATACCCTCTGCTGTGTGGACAATCCGATTATTCTGGAAACAATTGAATTTCCCGCACCGGTGATTTCGATTTCTATCAGCCCGGCCTCGCGGAATGACAACGAGAAGCTGGGCAACGCGCTACATGCGCTTGCTCAGGAAGACCCCACCTTCACCGTCAATTACGACGCGGAAACCAGTGAAACCATCATTTCGGGCATGGGCGAGTTGCACCTTGAAATTATCGTGGATAGATTGAAACGTGAATTCGGGGTAGCGGCGCAGGTCGGCAGACCCGAGGTTGCCTACCGTGAAACCATTCGTCACAGCATTGAGGGCGACTACAAACATGCCAAACAATCGGGCGGGCGCGGTCAGTTCGGCCATGTTCATCTGCGACTTGAGCCGCAGGATCCGGGACGCGGTTTCTCATTCATCAACGAGATCAAGGGCGGTGTGATTCCCGCCGAATATATTCCTGCCGTAGAGAAGGGCGTGATCAAGGCCATGGCGCACGGACCATGCGGGGGCTACCCTGTGGTCGATGTTAAAGTGACGGTTTTTGACGGCTCTTTTCACGAAGTTGACTCCAGCGAGTTCGCTTTCATAGAGGCGGCCCGCCAATGCTTCAAAAAGCTGTTTTTACAGGCTAATCCGCAGATTCTTGAACCGGTGATGGCGGTTGAAGTCTCCGTGCCAGAGGACTACATGGGTGCCGCGACCGGCTCTATCTGTCAGCGGCGCGGGCGAATTGAGGGCATGGATGACAAGGGTGGCGTTAAACTTGTACACGGTTATGTTCCACTGGGCGAGATGTTCGGTTACTCCAATTCAATCCGCACCATGACTCAGGGACGCGGCAGCTTCTCAATGGTTTTTGAGCACTATGAGGGTGTGCCCTATGAGCTGGCTGAAACCATTATTGCCAAACGTAAAGCCGAGGGCAAGGTACGCTGAAACCTGACCTGCGACAAGTTATGCGACCGTTGCCCAGAGTTGGAAACCTGGCATTGGGGTGAGCATCTATCATCGGGATGACAAGACGTTATCCTATTTACGGCATCTGCGGCGTTGTACGGTTTCCAGCATAGTCACTATAGCTGAAAACCGTGCGCCTTGC
>CAYOQJ010000126.1:0-8989 GCA_964406095.1 uncultured Lentisphaeraceae bacterium | reverse complement strand
GCGCCGCTTGAACCAGGCCCGCGCTGCGGGACGCCTGAACCTTTGAACCTTTTCAAGATGCATGGTTGACAAATTGCAGTGGTTTTGAATATTATACATGGCATGTATAGATTTCGTAACATAGAGGCGCAGGTTCGCGAGAGTTTGGCGGCGTTTCGAATTGTCAGTTTGACCGGCGCCAGGCAAGTTGGCAAGACAACTCTGGTGCGGCAAATTTGTCGGGATACTGGGCGGCGTTATACCACTTTCGAGGATCCGGTGACACGGGCCGCGGCTGCGGTTGATCCCAGTGCTTGGCTGACCGCCAATCCATCGCCACTTGCCATTGATGAGGTGCAGCATGTGCCAGCCATCTTTGCCGCGCTTAAGCAACAGGTTGACAAAAACAACGTGCCGGGACAATATCTGATCACAGGTTCTGCTTTGTGGCTGAATATGAAGACCATTGGCGAGAGTTTGGCGGGGCGGAGTGCCATACTCGAGATGTTTCCTTTTACCGCCAGTGAATGGCTTGGCCGCAAATGGGAGTGGGGGGTTTGTTTTGGTGCGGATGAGCCATTGCTTAACCTGCATGTGTCTCCTGCAAATGAAACGGAACAGTCCTTGTGGGAGGCGGTCTTGGCTGGAGGTTATCCCGAGCCGGCCGGGTTCGTCACTGCCCGTTCCCGTCAAATATGGCATGAAAGCTACCTGCGTACATATTTACAACGGGATGTGCGGGATTTGGCCCACATCGAACGCATGGCTGAGTTTACCCGGTTGATACGTTTGTTGGCTATTCAGAGTGGCGCACTCGCCAATCAATCGGCTTTGGCGAGGGATTTGGGCTTGCCGCAACCAACTGTGCGCCGTTATCTGGAGTGGTTGCAAATAACCTACCAGGCCTACGCAGTGACTCCATATAGCGTAAACATGGGCAAGCGCATGGTCAAAACGCCAAAAATATACTGGAGTGATTCAGGTGGAGCGGCCGCGTTAGCCGGGTTCACCTCTCGCAAAGCGGTGGAACAGGCACAAAAAAGTGGCTCATTGCTGGAAACTTGGGTCATAAATGACATTCATTCCTGGTGTAAAGGCACAGGCAACGCGTCACTCTCATTTTGGCGCACACATGGGGGCGGGGAGGTTGATGCCCTGATAGAGTGGCAGAATGAAGCGGTGGCAGTGGAGATCAAGGCAGGGCACCGTGTTGACCGACGCGACTTGCGCGGTTTGTATGAGTGTCGTGACCAGTTGGGTAAACGTTTCAAGCGTGGCATTGTGTTTTACAGCGGCGACACGGTACAGGGGATTGACACCAATATTATCGCCATGCCGCTCGGCTTGTTGTTGGGTGTTTAGCGCAAAAGCCGCAAGGTAGCTGTTTAATGCAAAAGACGCAGTATATTGCGGTTTGGTATTGACCATTCCGCAGAGTTATGCATAATGGTTGACATGACAATACAGCGCGATCCTGGGTGGGTATCCTTGCCGCGCTGCACAATGGGTTCTTGGTCAAACCATGGCATCGAAATGTTGCCTTTGCCATCTGTAAAGAGCCTAAATGGTTTGAACGAGACTGGTCACAAAGGACAATCTCCCTTCGCACCTTCGGTGCTGGTTTAATCGGCCGCTTTGCGGCCTCGTTCAATCGCGCCTTGCGGCGCTGGTTCGATCGGCCGCTTTGCGGCCTCGTTCAATCGCACCTTCGGTGCTGGTTTAATCGCGCCTTGCGCCGCTGGTTCAATCGCGCCTTCGGCGCTGGTTTAATCGCGGCAGAGCCGCTGGTTCAATCGGCCGCCTTGCGGCCTCGTTTAATCGCGGCTTGCGCCGCTGGTTTAATCGGCCGCCTTGCGGCGCTGGTTCAAACGCGGCTGGCGCCGCTGGTTTAATCGCGCCTTGCGGCGCTGGTTTAATCGCGCCTTGCGGCCTCGTTTAAGGGTTCAATCGCGGCAGAGCCGCTGGTTCAATCGGCCGCTTTGCGGCCTGGTTCAAAGAGGTTCAAACGGCCTGACGGCCTGGTTTAAAGGGGTTCAAGCGGGAGCAAAATGATAAGGCATTTTGAAGACATAGAGGCTTGGCAACTCTCTCGGGAATTGGTTAAAGAGGTCTACCGGGTGAGCCGCGAGGGCACGTTTGCTCATGATTATGGGTTAAAGGATCAGATTGAACGGGCTTCCGTGTCGATTATGAGCAATATCGCTGAGGGTTTCGAACGCGGGGGAAACAAGGAGTTTGTAAATTTTCTGACCATAGCCAAAGGCTCATGCGGGGAGGTCAGATCCCAGCTTTATGTTGCACTTGACCAATGTTATATTGACAAGTCTCAATTTGATACTCTAATCCAAATCGCGACCCGCGTTTCCGTGATGCTGCAAGCGTTTATTGCGACTTTACGCAATTCCGATCTCAAAGGCCCGCGTTATAAATAAACCTTTAAACGAGGTCTCGCGAAGCGGGATCGATTGAACGAGCACCGAAGGTGCGATCAAACCTTTAAACCAGGCCGAAGGCCGATTAAACGAGCGGTTTCGCCGCGATGAGCCCAGGCCGCGCAGCGGTCGATTAAACCTTTAAACCAGCACCGAAGGCGCGATAGAACGAGTCCCAACGGGACGATGAAACCAGACCGCGCAGCGGCCGATTAAACCTTTAAACCAGCGCCGAAGGCGCGATAGAACGAGTCCCAACGGGACGAGCGATTTTATGATTTTTTGGATTAACAGCCCTTTTGACCCTCTGCCACTTGAGGGCGGAAGGGCTTTACGTTATGAGCTGCTGGCGCGGGCGCTGGTCGCTCTTGGACATCAGGTTGTCTGGTGGTCGAGCGACTTCCATCATCTGCGTAAGGCGAAACGCTCGCTGAAGCCGGTTTATGCGGTTGACGGCTATGAGGTGCGTCTGGTGCCGACTTTGCCCTACCGCTCAAATGTCGGGGTCAAGCGGATTCGCAGCCATCGTCAGTATGCCAATGATTGGCGCGTCCTAGCGGATGAAGCTTTAAAGAGCGGTGAACTGGAGCCACCGGGCGCGATTATCTTGAGTATGCCGCCGCTGGGGGTGTTCGATGCTGCGACGTATTTTCGTCAAACTTATGGCTCGCGGATTATCGTGGATGTTCAGGATGCCTGGCCTGAAAATTTTTATGCTTTGTTGCCTTTTATACCACGGTTTTTGCTGGAAAGGTTTTTGTGCAGTTTTAAGCGGACAGCGCGCCGGGCTTATACAGGCTCCGACTGCATCAGCGCGGTGGCTGATAAGTATATCCAACTGGCGGAGTCATACGGTGCGTGCGCACCCACCCGCGTATTTCCGCTCGGTGGTGTGCTGCCGCTGCTTCAGTCTCGGCCTGACATCGGGGAGGGGCCGCTGAGGCTGGTGTATGTTGGAAATCTGGGAGCTTCCTATGATTTGCGAACGATGCTTGCGGGAGTAGGCAATCTGGCGCGTTCGGGAGTAGATATTTTTTTGGAGATTGCCGGTGACGGTCCTGAACGGAGCGCGGTGCAGGCAGCCGCCGGGCGGTCGCAGGGGCGCATCCGCTATCACGGTTATCTGGATGAAACGGAACTTGATCGCGTTATGCAGAAGTGCGATATCGGAATTATTCCGATGCGCGGTGAGTTGCTTGTCGCGGTGCCCAACAAACTGGTGGATTATAGTGGATACGGGTTGGCGCTTATTAATGGCTTAGCTTCGGAAACGGCTGAACTTTTGAGGAATTATGATTGCGGGGTAAATTATACGCCGGGTGATTTGCAGAGCTTTGAAAACGCGGTGAAACACTATGATGAAAACCGCTTGATGCTTAAAAAGCACAAGGAGTCTGCCCGCCGTATGGCGGAGGAGCGCTTTGATGCCGCCAAGATAAGTGGTGCCATGGCCCGGTGGGTTATAGCGACCACCAATGGTCGCAGTTAAGAGTGTAAAAGGGGAGTGTGAAGCTTTTACACTCACACTCGCAGCCAGTCACTGGCTGCGAACAAGGAGAATGTTAGAATGTTTTGGATGAATAAGGCTGTTGGTTTTGTGATCAATCCATTTATGATTGGAATGCTACTGTTTGCAGCGGCGTTTGTTTTGAAGTTGTTGCAACGGAGAAAATTAACAATTGCGCGCGGTGTTAAATGGTCGTTGGTTTTGAGTGTGTTTGCGTTTATCTGGCTCTGGTTTTGGGGATGTAATGTGACTATTCGTTTATTGGGGGTGCCGCTGGAAAAGAGATATCCGCCGCTGTCGGCAAAGCAATTACCGGCGGCGGATGCGGTGATTGTGCTGGGCGGCGGAATGGGCGCAGCCAATGGGAAATGCATATATCCGGAGATGCGGATTGGTGCCGACCGCGCCTGGCATGGGGCACGACTCTATCATGCCGGACGCGCGCCGTATGTGGTGACAACCGGTACCGGCAGCGGAGATGCGGATCGTGTGTTGTTGCTTGATCTTGGAGTGCCGGAAAAAGCGATTATCCGCGAAGATAAGGCTCGCAATACCGAGGAGCATGTGAGCTTGGTAAAAGAAGCTTTGCAGAAGAAGTATCCACAGAAGAAGGGCAAGTTTAAGGTATTGATCGTGACTTCAGCGTGGCATATGCGCCGAGCTTTGCTGAACTTTGAGCAGAGTGATTTCGAGGTTATTCCCGCGGCGGCTGATCACGAATGTATGCTGGCGGCATCACGACCGTTAAAGTTGAGTCACTTTTTTCCGGATGCGGAGTCGTTTCTGCTTAACAGCTATATATTCAAGGAATATCTGGGTTATTGGCTTTATAGGGTGAAATACTGGGTTATTGCGACCACTCAGTGGTCGCAATGGAGAGGGTAAAAGGGGAGGTGTGGCGGCGAACTCCCGAACCTTTAAACCAGCGCCGAAGGTGCGTTTAAACGAGTCCCAACGGGACGATTGAACCAGGCCGCGCAGCGGTCGATTAAACCTTTAAATGAGCGCCGAAGGCGCGTTTGAACCTTCATGACGATTGTACACATAGTTGCGGGATTGGAGTTTGGTGGCGTTGCTGAGGTGGCAGCCATGCTGGCGCTGAATCAGCGGATCGCGGGTCATGATGTGCGTCTGGTTACGGTGGCGCGCAGGGAGGACAAGCTGACCGATGCTGCTGTACGCGCTGGTGCCGAGGGTGTTGAGATTGTGCGCTTTGCACCGTCGTTTCCGAGGGCTCTCGTTTTTTCATGGCAGATGTTGGCGGGACTGGATGCGGTTTTAAAAGATGCGGATATGGTGCATGTGCATTCGAACTGGACCTTCCCTGTCTGGTGGGGCTGCCGGACGGCATTGAAATACGGCAAGAGGCTGATCATGACTCCGCATGGTTGCCTATCGCCGGAGCGGCTGGCGCACTCTCGCTGGAAGAAGCGGCTTGCCGGTCTGGTTGATCGGCGTTTTCTGAGGCGAGCCGATGTGCTGCACGCGACATGCGAGGAAGAGGCGGATGCCATAAAAGCGTTTAGATTCAGTGCGCGAATGCGCGAATGCGCGAGTGCGCGATTTGAGAGAGTTGGGAGTGCCGGGCCGGTTGTCGTTGTTGTGCCGAACGGGGTGGAGATAAAGGGTTTAATCGAGCCTGACGGCTCTGGTTTAAGGGTTCAATCCTCCTCTGCCATGCGGGCTACGGCGGACAAGTCGCGGCTGGCGCCGCTGGTTCAAGTGGGAGAGCGGGGAGAAGTTCTAAAGTTAGATGAGCATGAACGAGCGAAACGCACGAGGACGGTGTTGTATCTGGGGCGGCTGCATTCGTTGAAAGGGTTGGAGATGCTGATTTCCGCTTGGGCGGAAATCAGAGGTTCAAGCGCGTCTGGCGAACTGCTTGCTTGGCGGCTAGTTATCGCGGGGCCGGATGAGCAGGGGACGTTGAAGGCGTTGAAGGCGCAGGTCGAGCGGTTGGGCGTGACTGAGAGCGTGACTTTTGCCGGGTCAGTTTATGGCGAGGCGAAGCAGCGGCTACTGGCCGAGGCTGACTTGTTTGTGCTGCCGTCGCGGCATGAGAATTTCGGGCTTACGGTGGTGGAAGCACTTGCTGCTGGTGTGCCGATGATCACGACCAAGGGGACGCCGTGGTCTGAGTTGGAGGGAAAAGGTTCCAACGTCCCGCAGAGCGCGACTGGTTTAAACGGCCTTCGGCGCTTCCGGCTTCGATTCCTACGCCAGGACAAGGGTTCAAGGGTTCAATCCTCCTCTGCCATGCGAGCTACGGCGGACAAGTCGCGGCTGGCGCCGCTTCCGGCTTCGATTCCTACGCCGCGACAAGGGTTCAAGGGTTCCAAGGTTCAAGGAATACCTAAAGGCCTGGTTCATGGTGATTTTAATGAACGGTCAGCTTCATCCTTTATCCATCATCCTTCATCCTTTTCGGCCAACGGCCGCTGCGGCTGGTGGGTCGACATCGGAGTGGAGCCACTGACGCAGGCGCTGCGCGAGGCGATGAGTCTGAGTGATGCGGAGCGGCGGGCAATGGGCGAAAATGGCCGTAAGCTGGTGGAAGAGAAGTATCAGTGGAAGAAGATTGCGGAGCAGATGACGGAGGTGTATAAGCAAGCTTAGAGGGGTTGGGCGAAACATTGCGGCCACGGAGTGACCGCAATGACGAGGGTAAAAAGGGTGCGAAGCTTTTACACTCGAGTTTGCAGCCACTGCGTGGTTGCGATAAGCTGTGATAAGTTGCGAAAAGGAAGGGTTTGCGCATGGGTAACCGCCCGCAGAGAGGCTATGACTACAACCGGCCCGGCGTTGCGATGGTGACGCTTAAGACGCGAAAAAGCGTACGGCTCTGCCGGATAACACAGGAGGCGTTCACCCTGACTGAAATTGGGCGCGTTGTGCAGAGCGGTCTGATCGGCATCCATGATGTTCACCCGCAGGTTAAACTCGGGCAGTATCAGATTATGCCGGACCACCTGCACGCGATGGTGCATGTGGTGGAGCCGCTGCCGCAGGGGGTGACGTTGCAGCGGGTGATTCGTGGTTTTAAGATTGGGCTCGATCGGGTTTGCCGGAAGCGATTCGAAAGGGAGAGCTTTCAAGTTTTTGAGAAGGGTATGAATCACACGCTGGTTTTTGGGCGGGAGCATCTTGATTGTGAAGTCGCCTATATCCGCGATAACGTGCGGCGGTATCGTTTGCGCCGGGCGCATTCGGATCTCTTCAGCAAACCGAAGCGTGTAATGACGCTGCCGGATGGCACGGAGCTGTGGGGGATCGGAAATCTTTTTTTGCTGGAGCACCCGCGCCGAGTGCGCGTTCAGTTCTCACGAAGTGCGATTGAAGAGGATTGGTGTCTTGTAAACGAGGCGTTGGCTGGTTATTTGGAGCAGGGCTATGTTTTTGTTTCGCCTTTTATCTCACCCTTTGAAAAGCGGGTTCTGAATGAAGTGATGGCGCAGGGAGGTCGTGCAATACGGCTCACGCACAAGTTTTTTGGAGAGCGCTACAAGCCCATGGGCAAGCTGTTCGATCTGTGCTGTGAAGGGCGCTTATTAGAGCTCTCTGTTGCAGGAGAGTTCGAGAAGTTTGCGCGGCTCGACCGGGCGGCGTGCCTTCGCTTGAATGAGGTGGCGGAGGTTATTGCGACCACTCAGTGGTCGCAATGGAGAGGGTAAAAGTGGAGACGGATAGGGGTGCCGGGCGCGGGCGAGGCGTGAGCAATGGAGAGTGTAAAAGCAACGGCGATGCCGTTGTCGCCAGCCGCAGTGGTCGCAATGGAGAGTGTAAAAGGGAGAGTGTAAAAGGGAGAGTGCTTTTAACCTCGCATTCGCAGCCAGTCTCTGGCTGCGAAAAAGGCTGCGAAAAAGGTTGCAAAAGAAGGAAGCCGATGAAAATTTCTTTGATAACGGCGTGTTACAATTGCGCGGATGTGATTGCGTATGCAATGGATTCGGTGCTGGCGCAGAGTTATGCCGATTTGGAATATATTGTGGTGGATGGAGGCTCAACCGACGGGACAGTGGAGAGATTACGGGAGTATGAGGCGAAATTCGCGGGGTGTATGCGCTGGATCTCGGAGCGGGACCAGGGGTTGTATGACGCTCTGAACAAGGGCATCCGGATGGCGACGGGCGATGTGGTTGGGATCCTGAATGCCGATGATTTTTTCCGTCATGACGGTGTGCTGCAGGAGGTGGCCGCGGTGTTTGGTGATGGCGTTGATGCGGTGTATGGGGACATCCGCTTTGTGACGGGCGAGAATCTCGACGAGGTGGTGCGCTATTATTCGGCGCGTCGCTGGAGACCGTGGATGCTGCGCTGGGGTTATATGCCGCCGCATCCGAGTTTTTATTGTCGCAGAAGCAAGTTTGAAGAGCTGGGGTTTTACAAGCTGGATTATAAGATTGCGGCGGATTATGAACTGCTGATCCGTTTTCTCTGGAAGGGTGCTCTTAAAACACGGTATATCAACGATGCTCTGATTGACATGCGCCCCGGAGGAATGAGCACGCGGGGGCTGAAGAGCACGTTGACGCTCAATCGGGAGATTGTCAGGGGTAACAGGGAGAACGGCGTGTATACCAATATGCTGATGTTGTGCGTCAAGTATGCCTTTAAGATTTGGGAACTAAAATTGCTCCGCAATTTTAGGCAAAAACGCGGCGCGTGTTTTAAAAGGGATTCGTGTGTATGATTGACAAATACAGTTTCCATCAGGTATGATAAACATATAAATGAATGAAAGATGGGGTTTTGTATGAGTGCCGCAACAATAGGTAGCCGTTTTCAGGTTGTTATTCCCAAGGAGCAGCGGGAGCGTCTGGGACTTAAACCTAATACACAGGTTAATGTGGAGGCGTGCGGGGATGGAGTTATGATTTTCCCCGTACGGTATAGTAATTTGCGAGGTTTAGGTAAAGAACTGTCTGCTGACGAAGATCCTGCTGATTATGTTGCTCGCTTACGTAGTGAGTGGTGTTTTGCTTCAGTCGGAATTGGACAACTGCCCGAAATCGGTTAATATAAACCGATGAAAGGCAGTATAGCATGAGCGAGGAACAGAAGAGAAGGCATT
>CAYOQJ010000125.1:0-3357 GCA_964406095.1 uncultured Lentisphaeraceae bacterium | reverse complement strand
AGGGAAGGATTTCGTTGATAAAATGCTGAACGAGCACGGTCAGTTCAGCGAGCTGCGAAAAAAGCGCGGAGCGCGGCCGATGAAAAACGATGCGTGCGGGTGGAACGGGCTTTGCGCGGCGGGGGAGCTGCGGTCGGTGTCCGTGAGCTGAAGAGAGAATAGCTTCTGAGAAGCAACGCTACAGTACAGGGGGCTGGCGCGAAGCGCTGTGGGGTTGGCTATCAGCGCGACCGAATTTGGGACTACGACCAGGATGCTCCCGCAAATTGCCATTTCCCTGATACATTATGTTGCGTTAATCCTTACCGTCTCTTGCGTTGTCACCCGGGCTACTTGCCGCGTGCTACGTTTCTTGCAGGTTGGACACGAGTGAGATACAGTGGTATTATTTGAGTATTGAGCACTTAACTGCATTGCCAAGCTGAACAATGGGATATTTTTTGACACACATGGTCTGTTTGCTGGCACTGCCACTGTAAATTCTTGCAGTGGCATACAGCGCACCGCAATGTACAGTGCCGATTTAAACGGTTAAAGGTATGAATTATGAACAGGTATTAAGCAGGTATTAAGCAGGTATTAAGTAATTTTAAGGCAAGCAAGGATGTCGGTTGTACGCAGCACTAAACTATCCCATTGTTTTACGAAACTCCAGCGGAGCGCATCTGTAGAATGCTTTGAACTGATGATTGAAATGTGAGAGGTTGTTGTATCCGGATGAAAACGCGATATCGCTTACAGGCAGTGTTGTTTCAATTAATTGACGTCCTGCGTAGTTGAGCCGTACTTCCGCCAGGAAACGGGTGAAATTTTTCCCTGTGATTTTTTTGAAATGACGTTCAAAGGTTGCCTTGCTCATATGGCTTTCATCCAGTATGTCGCTGAAAGTGAGTTGCTCTTGAAAATTCTGAAAAATATAACGAATGGCTTTTTGCAGGTTCTTATAGGTGGACTGACGGATTATCGGGGTGAAAGTTGTGCTGGAGAGAGTCTGACGGTTTTCAGCTTCAGTTCTGGAAAGCGTTTTAAGGATATCCATGAAGTGAATCATTCTTTCCATCCCGCCGCTCTGTAACGTCTTTTGAATTGAAGATTCGGTTTTTTTCACAATACTTCCTGTCAGGTGAATTCCCCGTTCCGCATCCTTCCATAATCCATACAGTTCGTATGTCTCAGGCAAACACCAGAAGGGATGTTCCGGATCGAAATCAAATTGAAGCGCATATCCCGTTGACCCTGAAACTATATGCCAGTAATGCGGAAGACTAGGCCCTATCAGCACTAGATCCGGTGCTCGGAAGTGTGTTATGGCATCTCCGATGAAAAGTGTCCCCTCCCCTTGACTGAAGAATGTTAGCTCCATGTGTGAATGATAGTGCCACTGGTCTCCCGATCCTTTGAGCGGATGTCGCATACCGTCGCCGGCAATGATTTCAACATCATGGATATTATTTTTCCATTGCAGCAGACGGAATGATTCGTTAGGCAACAGTTGTACTTTTTCTGCGTGCAGGTTCATAAAAATACCAAATTTTGATGCTAGAATACAATAATATGATGCCAGAGTAAAAGACTCTTTCAATAATTTTCGGTAATATGGTTACAAAAGTCAGCAGAAGAGTGCAGCGCGAGTATCCTGCTTGCTAACAAGCCGGAGTTCCGAGATTTTATTTCGCCGCGCCTTTTGCGGCACTGTGAAAAGTACAAAAAACGAAGTATTTACGAAAGGACATATCAATGAACACTGATTATCGATTCTCATTCGGTTCATGGAACATTCATGAAGGAGCCGATCCTTTCGGACCTTCTGTCCGTTCAACTCTCAAGTTTGCCGACAAATTAAAATTTTTCCGTTCTCTGGGATACGAAGGCGTTCAATTTCATGACGATGACGCGGTTCCCGATTTGAATGATCTTGATGGAAGTGAGATTGAGAGAAAGGCGGCTGAACTTAAAAGCATGCTGGATGGAGAAGGACTTGTCGCCGAGTTTGTAGCGCCTCGTCTCTGGGAGGATGAGCGCACGATTGATGGTGCTTATACATCTAATGATCCGGAGTGCCGCGCCTATGCAATGGAGCGATCCCTCAGAAGCGTCGACATCGCCAATGCTCTTGGAACTAAACTTATTGTGCTCTGGTTTGCCCGCGAAGGCACATATGTCCGTGAATCCAAGGACAGCCGTAAAGCGGTTGAACAGATAGTTGACGCTATCAATATGATGCTTGCTCATGATCCGGAAATACGCATCGCCATTGAGCCGAAACCGAACGAGCCGATGGACCATACTTATATTCCCACAACCGGTCATGCTATCGCAGTCGGGCATCTCTGTTCAGATCCTTCGCGGGTAGGTGTCAATATTGAAAGTGCGCATGCCATTCTGGCCGGACTTGACCCCTCGGACGAAATGGGTTTCGCGTTGGCTCATGAAAAACTTTTTACCGTGCATCTGAACGATCAGAACGGGCTGAAGTTTGATGAGGATCGCAGTTTCGGCAGTATTGATTTACGACGCGCTTTTAATCAGGTGCGCATTCTCGACAAATATGGCTATGGTAAAAATGGCGAATTTGTCGGTTTGGATATAAAGGCTATGCGGACCCAGAAACTTGGTGTCTCTACCAAGCACCTGTCCAACAGCCGCGCGATTTTTCTGGCGCTTCTGGATGTTGTGCGTGGATTAGATCAGCGTGCGATTGATCAATTGATCGCTGAACGTGACTATGAAGAGCTTGATCTTTTGATTGTGAACGCGTTGATGGGTCGCAGATAGCTCTTGTTGTTTTTAACACGGACTGTCGTGCGCTGGCCAGGGCGGCGAAACATTTTAGGTTTGCCGCCTTGGCACAAGATATGCTCTAATAAATAGGTCAGCTTTTATTTTTCCAGATAGCAGCGCACCCTTTGGTTGACCGCATTAACAATCAGTTTGCCGGAGACAACCTCCGGCAGATCAGGGCGGTATTCACCGAATTTAAGAAGTTCATGAGCCTGAAGAAATGCGGATTCCCAGAATTTGTTGCTGCTGTCGGAGTTCAGTCCGGACCATCTGGCAGAGATCATAATTTCAGATATCACCGCGTTGTACATAACAGGTGTGAACTCTTCGCCGTTGTGCACCGCAGCTTCACAATACGGGGGTCACAAGCTCCTGGTAATCCTCAATTGAATCGACCCGCCAGACAATGTTGTCACCGCTAAGAACACCTTTGAGAACTTTGTCCAGACCTTTGATGCCACTGCTTAAGCCTATTTACGGCATTTGAAATTCAGAAACTGAGTTAAATGATTGTTAATAAGGAATTTGTTAATTTTATAAGCTTCACCCAATGGGTGAAGAAGTTTCTGAATTTCA
>CAYOQJ010000124.1:0-5386 GCA_964406095.1 uncultured Lentisphaeraceae bacterium | reverse complement strand
AAAAAGTTGCGCAGTTGCCTCATATTTCTTATCTCTATCGGGACGCTGGCGGCATACGCTGCCAGTGAGGGTGTTTCGGATGCTTTTATTTTCGATGCGTCCTACCCCTCCCTTGCCGATACCTCCTTGTGGGAGGTGGTGGCAGAGGCTGTCGCACTCTCCGACCGCTTTGCCGCACAGACGGTCGCAGAGATTGCCGATACCGATGGCGACGGGCTGCCCGATGTCTGGGAACTGCTTCACGATCTCGATCCGCTCATCGCAGATGCCGCCGCCGATTCCGACAACGACGGCTTCACAAATCTGGAAGAGTACAATGCCGGCACCGACCCCGCCTCGCCGGATTTCTTTGCTAACTCCACTGCCTGGTCGCTCGCCTTCACCGTCGACCTGAGTCCGGACTATGAAGGACCGAGTCATCCAGATAATCCCATCGAGGTGTGGTGGCTTTCCGATCGCTTTCTGACCGATACTATCGGCATCTCGCCCGATACGGACGGTGATGGGATGCGCGATGACTGGGAGATCAGACACGGACTGAACCCCTTCGTGCAAGACGGAGATCTTGATCCGGACGGCGACGGACTCACCAATCTGGAGGAGTACAACGCGAACACCGATCCTCACCAAGCGGACGACTGGAGTATTTCGCTGCTCGCCTCAAGCGCCTTTCTGACCGACACGCATATTCCCTACACTCCCGGCAACCTGCCCTTGACCGAGGAAACGTACATCATTTACTTTGAAGGAAGAGTCTTTGTCTGCGACACAGGCGGTCTATATTACGACTGGGACGGCGACGGCATACCGAACTGGTGGGAGGCGCGCTTCTCATCCTCCAAGACAGGGCTCTCGGCCTCGGACGATGACGACCAGGACGGTTTTTCAAATGGCATGGAGTATCTGGCATATACTGACCCGACGAACGCCTGTTCCGTCTTTGCCATTTCCCGTATCGCTCCCAGCCGTGTGCCGCATTCAGCAAGCGTTCAAGCGTTGAACGCAAATCCGAGCAGCCTGCAGTCGCAATCCGAATCAGAAGAATCCAGCCTCTTGCTCACATGGATATCTGCCGCGCATCGCCGGTACAGGGTTTATGAGTCAACGGATCTATTGAATTGGTCTGCCCAGCCGATCATTACCGTCGATGGCACGGGGGAGCCTCTGACTGTCACAATTCCCCAATCGCAGAACCAGCAGTTTTACAGAGTGACTGTCGATCTGATTCCGCCGGAAAGCCAGTAGTCGGTCAACTTTTTGAAAAATTTGCGGAGATTGAAATATCCGAGCCTGCGCTCACAGGAGCTTCTGCGGAAATAGTTTATCCGGATGGAAAAATGTTACGCTTGCTCAATCGGTTCCCGTTCTGGTCGCAGAGATCGAACGGCTTAAGGCTGAAAACGAACAGTTAAGAGTGGAAAACAGACTTCTGCGAGACAAAGTCGATATGCTTGTCAGGCGCGTGTTTGGAATCTCCAACGAGAAGCTCGATATCAACCAGATGATGCTGGATTTCGGTGCGAATTTCGAACAGGCTTTGAACAATCTATGATGAGATCGGAAGCGAGTTGCAGTTTCTCGGTTATATGCAAATAGATGAGACCCCGGTGTCCTATCTTGATCCCGGCAACGGTAAAAACGCGCAAGGGTTATCTATGGTTGGATTACGCCCCTGGAAAAGGTGTTGTTTTAAAATGGCATCCCGGACGTGGAGCTGACTGCTTAATTGCAAACCACCGGCTTTTTCAAACCGGTCAACTTTCGGACGCTTATGAAGATGCCGCAATCGGCTACTATCATGACTATTCGGGCTATGTGGTCATACTTGTGGCACTGTGGCTAATTTGCAAGGCGAATTGTAAGTTTTAGCTTACAATTTGTCGTCAAAAGTTTATCATGGAGTTTCGACAGTTGGCAGATAGGGCGCACTTGTGATCAAAACTCTGCCGAGAAGGCTACGCGGTGAACAAGGGCTGGGTGTAATGCATCGCAGGAATTGAACCCAATAACGATAGCGATGCTGCAGACATAAAACCGGACGGATTGAGAGCCATTGTCTGAAGGTGCGCCTCAGATCGGCGTATAGAGGTGAACAGGGGAGTATCTGGCTGCAAACCGGCTGTACGTGTCGGGAGAGTGAAAAATAATGATCTGATCGGGAGAGTGAGTTATGGCGGGAAAGAGAGTTTGCTGGCTGGTATTTAGCGTATTGTTTTTATTTCAGGCTGGTGCCGCAGAACCTGGTTTTTTGCTGTTGCTCACAGATGATCAGTCTTATCATCTCGGGATGCTCAATGAGCCTGGTTTGAAGACGCCCCGCATCGATGCTTTGGCCGCCCGCGGCGCCTTTTTTCGCAAGGCGTATTCAACTGCGGCATCATGCGCGCCCTGTCGCGGATCAATTCTCACCGGTATGTTTCCAAGTTCAAATGGCCATTGGCGTAATACGGTCGGACCCGGTGTCGGCATGCCATCCAGTGAGTTTACCCGTCAGTCGAAGCATGTTGATCAGGTAGGTGTGCATGAGGACATCAGAACACTGCCGGAAATTCTTAAAGCCAATGGATATATTACCGGCATTACCGCCAAGTTCCATCTCAGTCCGCCTTGGAAGTTCCCTTTCGATTTCCGAAAAGCAACCGACCTTACCCCGCAATCTCAGGCTGCGGCGGTTGGCGAGTTTTTAAAAATGTGCTCTGATAAACCCTTTTTTATACAGGTCAATGTGGACAATACACATCGTCCGTTTCGCAAGCACATAGATCAGTGCGGCCTGCCCGAGGTTGATCCCGCCGCTGTGCGGGTGCCGCCCTGCTGGCCGGACACCGCGCTGACACGCAGAGATTACGCGGAGTATCTGACTACGGTGCAGCATGCTGACGCAGTGATTGGGGCGGTACTTGATGAGCTGGAGCGGGCCGGACGTACCGATTCCACCTATGTCATCTATACCAGTGATCAGGGGTTCTGCTATCATCGTGCCAAGGCCACTACCTATGAGTGGGGGGTGCATGTGCCGCTTTTATTTACCGGTCCGGGAATTCGTCCGGGTTTGGTCAGCGATCAGCTTGTTTCGCACATCGATATTATGCCGACCATTCTGGAGTGGGCTGGCATAGCGATACCTGAGTCGGTGCAGGGCTGTTCTTTGCGCACATTGCTTTCAGGGCAGCCGCATGGCAGGGAGCGCAGATATATTTTTTCAGAGCATAATGCGCATGGTCCTGGGGCGGCTGAGTATTATCCTACTCGTAGTGTAACCGATGGACGTTTCCGCTACATCCTCAATCTGCGTCATGAGATTGTGCCCGCTTATCCGATCGAGCGTTTTGTGAACGACAAAGGATTTGCCGAGAAACCCAAGGGGCTGGCCTGGATGCCGTGGGACGCAACGCCGGGAGAGCGGTGGCAGAACAACGCCTTTGCCGAGATTATTCATCATAAAACTGAGTTTCCTGAACAGTATGCGCTGTTGCACTCGGCCTTTTTTCGTCCCCGGGAGGAGTTGTACGATCTGAATGATGATCCGTATGAGATGCGTAACCTTATTGATGATCCGCGGTTTAAGACTCCGCGCCAACTGCTCAACAAGGTACTCAATGCCTGGATGCTGGCCAGCGGCGATAATGGAGATCCGCGCTCGAGCAAACGACGGATTAACTAAATGAAGTTGAAATAAGGAGAATAACAATGCAGAGATTACTTTTCACAATTTTACTGACCTTGGGGACGTTGACGGCGTTGGCAGCCACCAAACCTAACATAGTTGTGATTGTAACAGATGATCATGGTTATGCTGATCTGGGAGTACAGGGCATTTTAAAGGATGTCAAGACACCTCATCTGGATGCCATGGCTCAAAACGGGGTGCTTTGTAAAGCTGGTTATGTAACTGCTCCGCAGTGTTCGCCCTCGCGTGCCGGCATTTTGAGCGGATGCCATCAGCAGAAGTTCGGGTTTGACAATAACCAGGATGGACCTCTGCCGCTGGAGGAGGTGACAATCGCCGAACGTCTTAAAAAGTTTGGCTATACCACTGGCATGGTTGGCAAGTGGCACGTGGAACTGAATCCAACCAGCCTGAGCTGGGCGCAGGCCAACAATGTGCCCACTTATAAAACCAAACGGGGACGCAAGCTGGCCCGGGTCAACTTTGAGATGATGAAACGGTTCTATCCGCAGAATCAGGGCTTCGATCAGTTTTTCAAAGGGGAACTGACTAAATACTGGGCTAACTATGGACTGGACGGCAAAGCACTGAAGCAGGATGGCGAGTGGGTTGAAGTCAAGGATTACCGCCTGGACATTCAGACCGATGCCGCACTGGCTTTCATTGAACGCAATCATCAGAATCCCTTCTTTCTGTATCTGGGTTACTTCGGGCCGCATGTTCCTCTGGATGCCACCGCAAAATATCTCAGCCGCTTTCCCGGTGATATGCCGGTGCGACGTAGATACGGACTGGCAATGGTTGCGGCAATTGATGACGGTGTGGGCAGGATACGAGCTACCCTGCGTAGAAGAGGAGTGCTTGAGAATACCCTGATCTTTTTTCTTGGAGATAACGGTGCCCCGCTCAAGCTTACGATGGTGGATGCACCGGTTAAAAGCACTCAAAGCTCTTGGGATGGTTCGCGAAACGATCCCTGGAGCGGAGAAAAGGGCACTTTGATCGAGGGCGGCATACGTGTACCCTATCTGGTCAGTTGGCCGGCGGTGCTGCCTCGGGGTAGCGTATATGATGAGCCGGTGATCTCGCTGGATGTGGCCGCCACAATCATGGCGGCGGTTGGTCAACCGGTGCCGGCGGAACTAGACGGTGAAGATATTGTGCCGCGATTGACCGGAGCCAAGAGTGGTGAAAGAACTCTGCATTGGCGCTTTTGGAATCAGAGCGCCATTCGGCGCGGCAAATGGAAATATATCAAGATTGGCGACGGACGCGAGTGGCTCTTTGATCTGGAGAGTGAGAAACATGAGCATCATAACCTGCTGGGGCAACACCCGGAAAAAGCGCAGGAGTTGAAGAATGCTTTAAAAAAGTGGTGCAATACCCTTCAGCCGGAAGGGATCAGCAATCAGCCGCTCAATATCCAGGAGCAGCGCTGGTATGATCACTTCCTCAAATAGGCCCTTGTATGATAAATCCCTGATTGTTTAGAAGTCGATTGGAGACCCTTTCACCGAAGGGCAGCGACAACATGTTTGTCCTTAAAAGCGATGATTAAAACTCTGCTGTTCTTTTGTTAACTGGCACATTTGAACCTAAAAACGGCAGTTGCCATTTTGTCGTAGATGCAAGGCGCTCGGTTTTCAGCTATAGTGACTATGCTGGATTGCCGCGGAGCTGCCGAGTATTTTATTTGTTCCCGACCGACCATCCATT
>CAYOQJ010000123.1:0-3119 GCA_964406095.1 uncultured Lentisphaeraceae bacterium | reverse complement strand
CTGATATAATTTTAAAAAAATCAGAAAGTCTCTAAAGTAGAAATAATAATAAAACAATTTGGTGATTAAGGTGGTTTCTTAAAAATCCTTCACACAAATCTGGACGGTCTCCTCAAAACTGAAAGAAGTAACTCATGACTATCAGACAAACCCAAAGTGATTCAAATGACCGCGACGTGTTACGGCGGACAGCTACGCATATCGCTGTTCCCATCGGAGGGACAACCGGTCCGGTGGAAATTTTGTCATCCCTCTCCACCCGTGCCTGTCTCGGTCTCGGTGTGCAGGCGGACTGCTATATCTATGATGACATCAATCGCCAGTTCGGCGTCGATGACGTCGACTACGCCCGCTGGGAACGGCGGATAAAGCTGTTGCGCCCGGGGATTGCACGCATTTTTCTGCCCACGTCTGAGTTCAACCCGTCCGGCGATGGCATGATTTACGACTGGAGCACGGTCGAGATGCAACGGCAATACCGCAATCTGGCGGTGCTTAAGGAAGCTGGTGCCCGGGTCAACCTGTGCATGGGTCCGTGGACGAACAAGGTGATGACCGAAAAAGGTTCGGAGCGGTTGGCAGTCGACCTAGTTGAGCACCTGATAAACGAACGTGGGTTCGACCACATCCGGTGGCTGTCGCTGTTCAACGAGCCGGATGCTATTTATGCGCCGGATACCGACCTCAACCGCGACCTGGCGGTGCGTGGATTCGGCGGCGGGTTGCCATTTGGCGATTATGTTGAGAAACACCGGGCCGCACTCTCTCTGCTTGAAGTTCGCGGGCTGGGCAAACAGATCCGACTCGTGGTCGGCGATATGGCCTGGCCGCCGGCCCGGCGGCTTGAATGGCTGCGGCTGCTGGTCCCGGAATTCGGGACGGCTGTCAGCTACTCATTCCACCATTACACGCCCGATGACGAAAGCTTCTTCACGCATCCGGATTCGAAGCCGTTTCAACCGCCGCCATTGGCGGAGGAAGTGGCTGGTTACCGTGCCGTCGTCGGTCCGGAAGCCGAGCTGATCTGCTGGGAGTTCAACCAAACTGGCTGGAACATGGGGGGCAGTGGGGCATTTCCCGGTGTGGGATCCCGTGGTGAGGATCATAGTGGCAGCTTTTCTACGGCGGTCGCCCATAGCCGCAAGGTCTTGACGATGCTCGCGCATGGGGTGGATGCCATGTCGCACTGGTGCGTGGGGGACATGTTCTATCGATCGGGTTTTAAACAGGGTGTGATGTATCACGGTCTGTGGCGTTATATCTGGAAGTCCTGGGTGCCGCGGCCCGTCTACTTCTACTATGCCGCCCTGATGGAGGCATTTCGACCGGGATGTACGCTGCATGCGTTGACCGGATTGCCGGACACTGTCAGCGGACTGGCTGCCCGCACAGAAAGTGGTGAACTGACCTTTGCACTGCTCAATCACGGTTCTGCAACGGTGAATTTTTCGCTGCCGATGACAAGTTCCGCTAGTCGACTGCGAGTCAGTCCGGAGCGTTTGCCGCTCCGTCCGGAAGTCCAGAAACTAGAAACCGGGTCAGAAGAGATACCCCTAGCGGATTGGCAGACCCTCGGCGTTGAAACCGGCACATGCCAACTGTCATTGGACCCACAGGAACTCACCAGCATCAAACAACAGGACATCCTATGATCATACGCTACTTCACACCCTTTATTATGCTGTTGTGTATGGTGTCCGGAGGCGGAAGAATAGTATATCCGTGCCAATTACGATTATGTTTTTTACAATAACAAGAAAAAAATAAAGGATAGAGATGCAATATGCAAAGCTTGTGATAAAGATTTTTCAAACATTAACAGACGAGGTAAGAGTATGAAGATTGAACTGAAAACCAGCCCATTGGGCAGTAGCTGCATTGAGGTAACGAGAATGGGGCTTGGTCTATGGGCTGCGGGCGGCGGCACTTGGGGACCGACAGATGATCGTGAATCGCTGGCAACCATCGACGCCGCGCTGGATGAGGGAGTCACCTTCTTCGACACCTCCGATGTCTACGGCAACGGTCACAGCGAAACATTGTTGGGCAAGGCCATGAAAGGCCGCCGGAGTCGCTTCGTCGTTGCCACTAAGATCGGTTGGGTCGGTTTCAACGGCGCCTCTGGCTGCTCGGCTTATGATACGATCGACAAATTGGTTGCCGGTGTTGAAAGTAATCTGCGCCGCCTGCAGACCGATTGCATAGACCTCATCCAGTGTCATGTCGATTTCCGCGAACCCAACATGGAGATCTTCGTTGCAGGGTTTCAGAAGCTGCTTCGAGACGGTAAAATCCGGGCTTACGGTCTCAGCACCAGCGATTTCGGTTATTTGCAGGCTTTCAATGCCGACGGCGGCTGCGCTACACTTCAGATTGACTACAGCATTCTGAATCGGACGCCTGAAGAAGAGATTTTTCCCTACTGTCAGGCGCACAACATTGGTGTCATCGTGCGCGGGCCGCTGGCTATGGGTCGTTTGACCGGCAAGATGAGTTTGGAGTCGGAGTTTGGTGAAGGAGATTTCCGACACAAGTGGTGCGAGGATCCGAAGCAGCGTGCAGTGTTCGAAAAGGATCTGACCAAAGTCGAAGCTCTTCGACCGCTGGCTCGGGGGCGGACCATGGCGCAACTCGCTCTTCAGTTCGCCCTTGCGCACCCGGCGGTGAGCTCGGTGATCCCCGGGGCGAAGACCCCCGCCCAACTGGCTGACAACGTAGGTGCGGCGCGACTGCCCGAGCTGACTAAAGCAGAACTGGCTAGCCTTGACGCCGTCACACCACCAGGGGGCGGCCGCAAGATCTGGCCTGCGTAACGCCGATTCGGCGTTGGTGAGGGGACTACGCTTGCGGGGAACGGTGACAGCCCTGCACAGGGATTTAGGGCTTACTGTTTAATTCATAACTAACTTATTAGTAAATATTAATACTTTGTTTTGCATACAAAAGTGCAAGGTTTTTAGCACATTACAAAAAGCTTGCAGATGAACTATAATATATAATTCATACAATTTATGAATTGGTAATGCAATATCACGCATCTTTTTGCACTGCAATGAGTTACCTTTAGCGGGCTAAAGGCGAAATCATCTTAGCACAAAAATATACGCAATCTTGCATTA
>CAYOQJ010000122.1:0-30334 GCA_964406095.1 uncultured Lentisphaeraceae bacterium | reverse complement strand
CTCCAGCCATAATTAACAGGTGAAGCACTTGCCAATAATGCGCAAAATAAGAATAAACAAATATACACAACCTTACTCATAATCTCTCCTTTCCGACATTTCCCAAACTCTCAAGACAAACCTGAACTTGACTTGAATTGTCGTTATCAGAACATATTTTCAAACACATTGCGTCCAAAATAATTCAATGAATGATTTTGAACAAACAAACGCTTGTTTTTTCTTACATAAGCTGGGATTATAAAATTACATTATGAAAGCACCGATCTATGTTGATCACGGCAGGACCTATCATGCCGACTCCTGCGAGGAACTGCGCAAGGCTGCAGCCGGAGATGAGTTGGATTTTTCAGCTCTCTGCCGTGGAAGCTATCCTGGACGTAAAATCCCTGACAAAAAACTCCGAGGCATATGCAGCGTCGGCTTCTGGGATGCTGCCCATGCGCAGAACTGGGGACTGGGCTGGCACAGGAACGAAGGGATAGAGCTAACTTGGCTGGAGACCGGGTCGCTTGATTTCACCCTGGAATCCGGCAATTATCCGCTTCATCCTGGTGATTTGACCATCACTAGGCCTTGGCAGCCGCACAAAATCGGAGAGCCGCATGTCAACGCCGGTCGACTGCACTGGCTGATTTTGGACATCGGAGTACGCCAGCCTCATCAGGAGTGGCGATGGCCGGATTGGATTGTTCTTACCAAGGAGGACATTGTTGAACTGACCGATTTTCTGCGACGCAACGAACAACCTGTCTGGACACTAGACAACGAAACTGCCCGGTGTTTTTGGAAAATAACCGAATGCAGCCGACATGAAATCGATGACGTCGCATCTAAATTGATTATATACATTAATGAACTGCTTCTCAATCTGCTGGAGATGTTTCGTTCGCAAAGAGTCAACCTTTCAGCCGCACTCACAACCGCGCGTCGCAGTACCGAACTGTTTCTTAACAGCCTTAAACATAACTCTGATGATCAATGGACTCTTGAAACAATGGCCGCAGGCTGCGGACTTGGAATCACCCGTTTCGTTCACTACTGTAAAGAGATAACCAATCTCTCCCCAATGCAGTATTTAAACCAGTTACGACTCGAAAAAGCCGCGCATTTGTTGGTTGCCAGTCCTGAGAAATCAGTGACTGACATCGCTTTTCAATGCGGCTTTTCCTCCAGCCAGTATTTCGCAACCCTTTTCAGACAAAAATATAGATGCACACCCGGAACATACCGTAAAACGACAAAATGCTCTATCTGTAACCCGTAACACTCAAATTACACTAAATCCTGATTTACCATTAGTTACGTTGCTTCAATGAATATAAATTAATGCCTGTCACCAATTAATTCAATTGATTTTTTATAGATTTTGTTATTGCACTCATAATGCTTTAACCAGTATACTGGTTGCAATGGAGTTTATCTATTTGATTACAGACAATGTAGTAGCGGGAGTTTTGTAATGTTAAGGTCAATCATCAAGCAGGATACCAACCTGCCGCTCAGCAATTTGGCTTACGAATATATTCAGCGTTGGCTAGTTGATCAGCGTTGGAGCACCGATAAGCGTATCTCCGAGCAGCGCCTGGCCGGTGAGCTCGGCATCAGCCGCACACCGGTGCGCGAGGCGGTGCGTCGTTTGGTTGGCGAGGGTTTTTTATACCAGATTCCATCCAGCGGCACTTATATTGCCAAACCCGACAGCAAACAGATCATTGAGATATACGAGATCCGCGTGGCGCTTGAGGGGGCTGCCGCAGCCAAGTGCGCCCGCACAATGAGCGTAGCGGAGATATCCAGACTGCTCGGGTATGCCAATGAGATGAACGTTGTTACACACGAATTCCGTGCAACCGGAGAGCGGTTTATGAACGCTGAGATGGTGCAGCGTTTTGTAACGGCAGACATGGCTTTTCACCGTCTAATCATTCATGCGGCTGGAAATCGGCTGGCCCAAAAGATCGTAACCGAAGGTTATTTGCGCAGTCGTGTTTTCGGTTTATGGTCGCACGAGCGTGATCTGCATCACGTAGCCTGGGTTTGGTTGGCACATACTCGAGTTGCGCGTGCCATCCAGAACCACAAGAGTGCAGCGGCCAAGCACTGGATGCAGAAACATATCCACGACAGTTTGAACGACACTCTCACTGCCTACACCCACCAGCAGGACTCTCAGGCACCTTTCAATCAGGTTCTTGAGCGTCTGGCACAGTCGGGGGAGAGTATTTTAATGCGCGAACAGGGCGTAAAAGCGGCTACCCATGGACGCAGTTGACTCGTACAGATAGAATAACTTTAAGGAAACAAACATGGTGAAACATCACTTACAACTGCTGACTGCCATCTGTCTGCTGTGCGTCCTGAGCGGGTGCTGCAGCAGGAGCGGCAGAGCCACACCCGACGAAAAAGGGGTGATATGGGGTTTCACCACCCAGAATTTCATATCCGCAATGCCGGTATCGCGTGAAAGCTCCCTGCGGCATATCGACTTTGCCCATTCGCACGGTTACAGATGGATTGAGCTGCGCGACCCTGATGCTGAACTTTCAAGCGATGAATGCCGCGTGATCAGCGACTATGCGAAGCAACAGGGCATTGATGTGGTTTACTCTGTTCAGCGCGGATTTCTGGCGGAGGATTTCCAGCCGATTGTCACCAGGGCCCTTGAAAATGCGCGATTTTTCAGCGGCCCCCGCTTACTGCGTGTTTTGGCGTTGCGTGGAACACACCCTCTGGGCTGGACAGAGAATGAGTTCAGCAAAGTCAAGGCCATGAGTGCCTGGGCTGCTGAGATGGCCCGGCGGGCCGGTTATCGGCTGATGGTTGAAAACGCGGATGTAATTCTGGACGGAACTCCGCATGGATGTCGCGGACTGCGTCAATTCATGGAAAGTGTTGATCCTTTGATTGAACTGCAACTCGACAGTGCCAACCTTTTCACCGGCGCAACAGGTGTTGATGCTGTCCAGGCCGAGGAGTTCATCCGTGCTTACGCAGAGCGCACCACCTATCTACATCTTAAATCGGCGCGTGGCGGAGTTGCGCTGCCGGTAATTGAGGACAACCCGCTTGCTTTCGCAACCATTCTTAAAATCTTAACCGGCAGACAAAGGGTAGTGTACGCAGCCATTGAATTGGCATCTGACTCTAACGACATTAGAGTGATTGAAAATAACATGCGTATCAGCCTGAACAGACTGGTCAAAGACGAACTTATCACCGATTTCGATGATAACAGGTAGCGGTACGGCGCACCTTAATCCGCACTGCGACGAATATGGCTCTCATAGAGCGATGCCTACACTGAAAAAGAACGCTGATCGCATAAAAGAAACGCAAACCGCGATCGCAGAAAAGCTAACAAAACCACAGGAGAACAACAAAGATATGAACAAAAGAGGGATCATCAACATTTTGATTTTTTTATCTGCGGCAATTCACGGCATTCGGGCAAATGCGGCAGAGCAACCGCTTGACGGAGCAAAGGCGGCCATTGAGTATTACGACGGCGAGGTTGCTACTTTCGATGTGGGAGTCAAGCTGTTCTCTGACCGTGGTTACAAAGTGGCGGAGTGCCCCGCTTGGCTGAAGGGGCAAAAATTTATACGCAACAGCATTATGGATGAGCGTTTTTATATCGCTACGGATGGTGTACTCACACTGATAACCCCGACCGTCTGCACCAACAAAATCTCGGCATCGCAGGTCAAGTTGCTGGAGAAACGCGGTTTTGAACGCATCAACAAGCCCGCTGAATTCCAGCTCTTCGGCCAAGCGGTCTGGGATGTTGCCCGCATTTATCAGAAACATGTTAAGGCCGGGTAGCATTTCTCAATTCCTAAATACGTTATTCTGGTCAACTTTTCCTCTGCAAAGAAATTCCAGCCGAAACCCTGGAATGAGAACGGCGGCGAACGGTTACACAACGGCATTGTGCTGCCCGAACGCTGGCCGCCGTACACTATTGACCCCTCCAACCGTGATCCGATGCCGGTGCCTTATCTGGATTTTCCACCAGCTGTTATTCCGATTGATGTCGGACGTCAGCTCTTTGTCGATGATTTTCTGATTGAAAGAAGCACTCTCACACGCACCTTTCACAAGCCCCGCAAATACAGCGGCAACCCGGTACTCAAACCGGAATCCGAGTTGGAGCTGAACGGGGAATTGAACGATGCCGCTGTCCCGAAAAGCGGCGGTCTGTGGTGGGATCCTCAAGAGAAGATATTCAAGCTCTGGTATGAGGCGGGCTGGATTCACACCATCTGCTATGCCATCAGTAAAGATGGAATACACTGGGAGCGTCCATCGCTGGATGTCCGCCCCGGCACCAACCAGGTACTGCCGCTTGATCTGACCCCCGACTCCTGGACGGTCATTCCGGACTGGGATGCCGCCGATCCTCAGCAGCGCTACAAGATGTATATGCACCCGCCTGGCAACGGTGGTGCGATCTGCATGACCTCACCCGACGGCATCCACTGGACCAAACGTGTGACAGCAACCCCATCCGGCGACCGCAGCACCGCCTTCTACAATCCCTTCCGCAAAAAGTGGGTTTACAGTTTACGCTCAGGAACACCGGGGCGCGGACGATCCCGTCACTATTGGGAGAGCGACGATTTTATGAAAGGTGCCACCTGGAGTGTGGATGAACCGGCCTTCTGGGCGGCAGCCGACAACCAGGATATCGTTGATCCGACCAGCGGTGGACACGCACCGCAGCTCTACTGTCTCGATGCGGTGGCCTACGAAAGCATTATGCTCGGCATGTTTGAGATTCATCACGGTCCCCCCAACCAGGAGTGCAGTAAAGTCGGTCTGCCTAAAATAACCGAGCTTGACCTGGCCTACAGCCGCGACGGATTCCACTGGCACCGTCCTGACCGCACCATCGACATCCGCGCCGAACGCAAGGATGTCTGGGATCGCGGCTATGTTCAGCCGCTCGGCAACATCTGCACAATTCAGGGCGACACAATATACTTTTACTACAGCGCCTTCCGTGGCGACACAAAGCGCACCGAAAGGAACTGGATGAAAAACGGCATGTATCATGACGGTGCCATGGGTGTCGCCTTGCTGCGACGTGACGGCTTTGCATCAATGGACGGCGGAGCTGACAGCGGCGAGCTGCTGACCCGTCCGGTAACCTTTAATGGCTCGCGGCTGTTTGTCAACACCGCAACGCAGAACGGCGAATTGCGAGTAGAGATTGTTGATGCGGACAGCGGCCAACCGATTACACCCCACACCGCGCAGAACTGTCGTCCGGTCAAGCTTGACAGCACGATCGCTGAGGTCAGCTGGCGCGGCACGGAGAATCTGAACGCTCTGCGCGGTAGAGCGGTGCGATTCCGCTTCATTTTAAAGAATGGGTCACTCTACTCATTCTGGGTCAGCCGGGATGGCAGTGGCCGCAGCGACGGCTATGTGGCTGGCGGCGGACCGGGCTACACCGGTCTGCGCGATACCGTCGGCAAAGCCGCGTTGCAGAGTGAAGGTGGAGAAGAGTGAAGAGGGGTTAGAGTTGGAGAGGGGAGAAGGCAGAGGGCAGAGGGCACGGAGATTTGTAGGAAGTGGAAGGTAGAACGTAGAAAGTTTAACACGCAGGCAAGAAGTCACAGAGGCAACTGTAGGGCGGGTGACACGGAGAGGCTAGACAGTAGCAGTTGGCAGTGAGGAGGGAGAGCGAGAGTTAGAAGAACAAGCTACAGGCTACAAGCTCCCCTCTGCTCTCTGCTCTCTGCGCTCTGCGCTCAGTTAGTGTGGTGCGGCATTATTGCCGCACAGAGAGAATTTAATTAACAACCAGGAAAGGACAAACTGAAAAATGAGCTTCAAAAAGATGAACAACACCGGCGGCAGCACAGCACTGATCGCGGGTGCGGCACTTATGATTATGGCGCAGGGGATATTTGCTCAGAGCACACCATTCGACGACATCCCGGAAGATTTACTGAAAGGATTTCAACACCCCCCTGTTATTTTCAATCCGGGGCCGGAGTACGGTCCTGACAAACGTAATTATCAGGGCATTCCAACCATTGAGCGGGCACCTAACGGTCGACTGTGGGCGGCCTGGTATGCCGGTAAGGTATGGGAAGACAAGTACAACTATCTGCTGGTGGCCACCAGCGGGGATGATGGCAAGACCTGGAGTGATGTTCAGTTCGTGGTTGATCCGGACGGCGATGATGATCGCCGCGCATCCGACCCCTGTTTCTGGCTGGATCCGAACGGCAAGCTCTGGCTTTTCTGGTGGATGAACGGTGCCGGTCAGCATGTCACCATGTCAATCACCACCGAAAATCCGAACGATGCCAAACCGAAATGGAGCGAACCGCGTCCGCTCTTTCCCGGCGTTATGATCAACAAACCGCTGGTGCTGAAAAACGGCGACTGGCTGATGCCGAATGCGATCTGAAAGCGCGATTACGGCACCGGAGTTATGATTTCAAAGGATCAGGGGGCGAGCTTCTCCTTCCTTGGTTCGGCAAACCTACCGGTGGAAAGGCGCAACTGCGATGAACACATGCTGGTGGAACGCAAGGACGGCTCTCTGATGATGTTGATCCGTACCGCCGGACATGGCATCGGGCGCACAATCTCGACCGACGGCGGTAAAACCTGGGGCAAGGTCGAAGATTATCTGGCGCAAACCACCTCACGTTTCTATATCCGTCGTCTGCTTTCGGGCAATCTGTTGCTGGTCAAGCACGGCGGCATTAATGAGCGTGCCGGTCGCAGCCACCTGACCGCCTACCTCTCGGAGGACGATGGAGAGAGCTGGATCGGGGGACTGTTGCTTGACGAACGCGGTAGCGTATCATATCCCGATGGAACCCAGGCACCTGACGGCACGATCTACGTTATCTATGACTGGGAACGCGCACGCGACAAAAACATACTGATGACCACCTTCCGCGAAGAGGATGTCCGGCGCGGCGAATACTCATCCGCCGGTCGTCAGCGTGTGCTGATCAACTTCGCAACCGGCAAGAACCCGCGTCTGGCGAAGATGGAACAAGAGCGCAACAAGAAGCTGGCATTGAAAGACAATGCCGACGCCGCGCCGTTGATCACTGCCCCGCGTGCGAAACTTGACGTGCAATCGGGTGAGAGCGCGCAGCTGAAAAGCAACGCGCTGATTTTCAACAACCGCAGCTACAACTTCGCAAAGATTCCAGCACCGTTGACTGACAGATTTTTTATCCGCGGTTCACTGGACAAAGGCGCATCCGCCAAATGTATTGAACCGGGGGTTGTATATGTGCTGACACCGGTAGCTGAGCGCAATCGCGACAGCATCGAAAAAACCCTTCTAAAGCAGGGTTTTGTTAAAGCCGCCGTTGCTGAATTCCCGTTATGGGGCGCAGGCGCGGCGAATGTGTGTTCGGTTTATCAAAAAGAACTGAAAGCCGGTGATACACTCAGTATCGGCAAATGGGGCGTTATTGTGTACTAAAGAAGGGTTATAGTGAAGAGGAGATAGTTATGCAAAGTGTATTATGTGTCAGATATACCAAAACCTTCACAGCGGCAAGATTGTTTGCAACGCGACTGGCGGCAGCGGTTCTCTGCGGCGCAGCCCTGATGGCTGCGCCGGGTGTTGCAGCTGCTGACAATACTCTCAGTTTCGATGAGCGAGGCGAGCGTGTCGTCACCACCGGACGAATCCCAAGTTCAGATTTCACGGTCGAGGCCTGGTTCAAACTCTCGGCGTACACAAGTGAGAACCAGATATTCTCACAATATCAGGGAGGGCACGGTGGACGTCTGATTGCCGGAATCAAAAATCAGGTCGCCGGCATGTTCATCGGTGGCGTCGGTTCCTGGCATGAGGGCACGGCGACCATCCCGCTGAACACCTGGACACACTTCGCGATGACCCGCAGCGGCAGTACCTGCGTATTGTATATCAACGGCAATGTCTATCTGTCGGAAACCGTCACAGCCAACACACTGCCCGACGCGAATTTCCTGATTGGCAATATCCATGATACCGGTCCAGGATTTCGCGGAGAGATCAGTGATGTCCGCATATGGAACTCGGTCCGCAGTCAGTCGGAGATATCGAGCTTGAAGAATATACGCCTGAGCGGTTCCGAGAGTGATTTGAAGCACTATTGGCGACTCAATGAAGGCAGTGGCAACAGTGTGGCAGACCTGGTGGCCTCGGAGGACGGAACGATTTACGGCGCCCTCTGGAATCTCAGTCTGGATCTGCCGATTCTTGATTCCATGCCGAACGCGGGAGCCTGGAGTGCGGTAACCGGCGGCAACTGGTCGAATTCCGACAACTGGATAGACTCCAGCGTACCGAACGGTGTCGATGTTATGGCTTATTTCACCAACCGTCCGCCGGCAGCCGTCACTATCACCAATGACATGGAGGCACTCAGACTTGGTCAGGTTGAAATTGGCGGCAGCTCCGGCCACACACTGACGGGCAGCGCCCTACTCTTCACCAACAATACAGATGCCTCCAGTGTTACCGCTACCGAGGGCAGTCATACGATCGATCTTCCGCTCACGACCACACAGGGCGAACTTCGGTTACAGACTCAGGAAGCAGCCGCTCTCACTATTACGGATGTCATCAGCGGCGCAAGCGCCATATCATGCAACCCCTATCTGGCTGGTGGCGGAAGCATAATTCAGCAGGCGGCTCACAACTACACCGGAATCACCACACTAGGCTGCGGAACGGTTGAAATCAGCACCCTACCCGATGGCGAAGCGGCCGGTCCTTTCGGTGCGTCATCGTCTGACCCCACCAATCTGATACTCGGTCCCGGAACGTTGCGTTACACAGGGACTGGTGTCACCACCGACCGTGGCTACACCGTCAACACGGTTGACATCAACGGCAACAGTGCCCGTGCGGTCGTGTTCGACTCCGATGCCGATGTAACCTTTGCGGGAGCAATTCGCGCCACAGCGGGCTCTTTCATTAAAACCGGTGCCGGCACACTGCGCTACACCTATCCCGGCTGGAACAAATTCATGGCCAACGAAGGCAATCCGAACGGATTGCTGGACATCAAAGACAACGGTGACAGTCCTACCATAGGCTTTTCAGGGTTTACCATTGCAGAGGGCAAGGTGGCTCTCGGCGTGCCAGGACAAATTAACATCTTCTCAAACCGTGTTGATGTCGGTATGTACACCACCACCAACGCCAACAGTGAACATTCTGCTGAACTTGAGATAAACGACGGCGTTTTTATCTGTAGCACCACGCTCTCAATCGGACGTAACAACGGCAACACCAACACCGCCCCCGCGGGAACGACATCCAAGCTGACAATCAACGGCGGCGAGTGTTATCTTGCTCTGGTGGCTTCAGGACATAACGCACTCTCGCAACCGGGATTCAATCCACGTTCAGTCTACGAGATCAACGGTGGATATGTGGAACAGAGCCGCACGGTCAATATAGGTGAACATGCCGGTTCACAGATAACGATGAATGCCAACGGCGGCCATCTTAATGTGAAAGCTGGCGGCGCAAGCATTCGTATCGGTGCGGGGACCGGCGAAGGAACTCTGAATATGCGTGACGATGCGGTGGTAGAAGCAGCCGGTTATATCGCGCTCGCTCTGGGTGATGATCCGGCCAGCAAAGGAACCTGCAACCTCAACGGAGGCACCCTGATCGCTAATGATATCCGCAAAGGCAACGGTGTCAGTGCCGTTGTTAATTTTAACGGCACCATCTTCAAACCAAATGCCGGGGGGCAAATTCTGGACGGCCTAACCGCAGCCTATGTCTCGACCAACGGTGTTGTTTTCGACACATCACTCGCATCCTATACTATCGAGCAGTCTCTGCTACATGACCCTGAGCTGGGAGCAACTATGGACGGCGGTCTGACCAAACTCGGTAGCGGCACGCTCATCTTCAACGCGGGCAGCTCAACCTACAACGGCGACACCGTTGTCTCGAACGGCGTGTTGCGACTACAGACATCGCTGCCGGGCAGCACCGATCTGATTGTTGCCCCCGACGGCGAGTTGCAGGCAGAGGGAACTCCGAGTGTCAACACCCTGACAATTGAAGCGGGCGGCGCACTGGGCTTCGGTTTCGCTGCTGACGGCACACTCAACGATCGGTTGACGATCACCTCAAGCGCGGTTTTCAGTGACGGTCAAGTTGCGCTTTATCATGATGACACCGATCTGCCATTCACTAAGAACGGCACTTACACAATCATGACATACGGCGTTACGCCCCCGGATGTATCCGGTTTGAGCTGCGCCAATCCGGTTTTCGGCAAGCTCTACACATTTGTGGCCGACAGCGGCACAGTCACGGTAACAATCGCCAACGACAGCGCGGGCGCTTCGATCTGGAATGTTAACGGCTCGGGCAACTGGGCGACCGGTTCCAACTGGACCCTAGAGCAGCCCGGCACCGCCGGCAGCACGGCGCGTTTTGATGATGCCATCAGCGCACCAGTAACGGTCAGCACCAGCGGTGAGAGCGCGGGCGCGCTCTACTTCAACAGTCCTTTTGCCTACACCATCGGCGGCAGCGGTTTGACCATTGATAACAGCGGGGCAGAGGCGCATCTGACCGTTGAGAGCGGCGCACACGCAATAACCGCGCCTGTGACACTTAACGACGACGCGCATGTCGAATTTTCACCCGGCACCGCTCTCACACTGGGTGCAATCAGCGGCGCAACGTCAACTCTGAGTGCACAAGGTGAGGGCAATCTCCTGCTTTCAGACGACTGCGCAATCAGTTTGTTGGGACTTAACATTCCGAACCTGATACTCTCAAGCGATCTGACACTAACTACCGATCTCGAATTGTAGCGTAATGTAAATATTGAACCAGCACAGGACACCGTAAGCTTGATCATCGGCTCAATCTCCGGCGGCAGCGCACTGGACAAAACCGGTTCCAGTGTTCTTGAACTGGATGGCAGCAGCACCTACAGTGGAGCAACCATACTCAGTGCCGGCACAATCAAAGTTGCGTCACTTGCGGATGGCGGCAACTCCAGCCCGATTGGAGCGGCGACCGCAGCACCGGGCAATCTGACCCTCGGCAAGGGGACGCTGCACATAACCGGAGCAGCCTCGACTGATCGCGGGTATACAGTGCGAACCGGGTCTTCCGACCATGCCGCGGTTCTGCGCGTTGATGATGAAGTCACCTTCGGCGGTCAGATTGTCTCCGATTCGGGCGCATTTCTCAAAACCGGTCCGGGTACGGTGTATTACACCTATCCGGGATTCAATGTCATGAACAAGGATAATGCCAACCGACCAGGCACAATCCTGAATATCGGAGATAACGGTGATGCCCCCACTGAGGGCATTACAGGCTTCACTGTCACAGAGGGAACAGTTGTCTTCGGTGCCCCCGGCCAAACCAATCAGGCGACTCGAATCGACGTAGGGTTGCGCGCCACAGGACAAGCAGGACAGGAAACGGCTGGCGAAATAATTGTTAATGACGGAGTCCTGCACAGCCTGCAGACTGTCTCAATCGGACGCAACGACAGCACGGAATATACCGCACCGGGCGGGGTGTCATCACGACTGACAATCAATGGAGGTATTTGTAATTTCCCGATCCTGGCAACCGGTAACAACGGAGTCGGTCTCAACGACTTCAATCCGCGTCCAGTGATTGAAGTGACCGGCGGTGAACTCAATGTGGGCGGAAACTATCTGAGTGTCGGCGAGGACTTCGGCTCATCGGCAACGCTGCTTGTCAGCGGCGGCAGAGTCGATATCTGGAACGAGGGCGGTTCCCTGCGCATGGGAGGCTGGCTGACTACCCGCGACGGGGGCAACGGAATGGTGCGACTCTCCGGCAATGGTGAAATTTTAGTCAACGCTAATGTGGAAGTCGGTTACGGAGAACACAGCGAAACTGAGTTCCATCTTGACGGCGGGACACTCTCCGCCCGTAATATCGTCGGTTTGTCCGGGGATTCCCGCTTGTTCTACTTTAATGGCGGCATCTTCCGTCCACACACCGCTGGCCAGACCATGCAGGGACTAACCGCAGCCTATGTTTCGACCAATGGCGTGGCAGTGGACAACTCGATGGCCGACTTCACCATTGCGCAAGATCTGTTGACCGATCCGGTGCTAGACGGCGCACAAGATGGCGGATTGCTAAAAACCGGAGAGGAAAGCCTGACTCTATCCAGCGTAGCCAACACCTTCAACGGCCCGGTGCGCGTTACCGGTGGAACTCTGAGTGCGTATCTCGGTGGCACCAATGACCTGGATGTTACGGCAGGCGCGACCTTCGACGCGCTGGCGGCAAACTGTGCGGTCGGTACTCTGAGCGGTGAAGGAACGTTAAGTAACGGCACAATCACAGTGTATGGTGCACTGGACTGCGGCGACAGCGGAGCCGACGCCGGTGCTGAGTTGAGCGTGGCGAATCTGACCATGGTCGGCGGCTCAAGTTACGTCTGCGACTGGTCGACCAACGCGCTCGGCGAGGCGACCTGCGACTATGTAACCGTCGGCGGCGACCTGAGCGTCACTGCTCCCGGTCTGATCGACTTCAACCGCGAGATCGGTGATCCGATGCCGATGCCGTTCGAGGTTGAGATCATGAGTTACGGCAGCTTCACAGGCTCTTTTAAAGGGTGGGATGCTGTCGGAACCGGTCTGCCAGCTGAGACGGCAACAGCCACCGTTGTAACTGCGGAAGACGGAGTAGTGACAGTCAGTGTCAGCTACAGCGGACTGCTGATGATAGTACGTTAGAGAAGATAGAAGAGTGAAGAGGGCATGGAGATTTGTAGGAAGTGGAAGGTAGAACGTAGAAAGTTTAACACGGAGGCACCCGGCTTCGTCCCGCTGTTGCGGAACTATGCCGTGGCGCAGCGGAGGCGCGTAGGGGAAGAAGTGTGCGAATGAGCGAGTTGGCGGGTGACACGGAGAGGCTAGACAGTAGCAGTCTCAGCAGTGGCAGTTGGCAGTGAGGAGGGAGAGTGAGAGTTGGCAGAACAAGCTACAGGCTTAGTTCCGGTCATAGTCAGCTTTAGTTGTCCACCCCTGTCCACACTATCCACTACGTACATAATCTGTTCACAACTGTCGATCGAAATGCGCATATCGTGCTAAAAAAGTTATATTGTAGAGGTCAGAAAGTCTGCATCATGCTACATTATTTACGTTGATTAAGAAATAATCATACAAAGAAAATGGGTTTTGTGATGAAAAAACCATATTCACCTCATGGGTTAGGTTACAAATCAATAGTTCGAACAGTGTTTTCGTGTATTTCGTGGTTAGATCATTCCCGTTTTTAGGATTACATATCTCACTCAAACTGCGCGCCTTCGTCAGGTGTCCATAGGTTATCGCAACAACATGACTGGCGCATGAAAGCTTACGAATGTCAGCTTTGTGTTCCTTTGCTGTCCGCTCCATCATTCCTCTTGGAATATGCTGGACGATTTGGCGTAAAATAGTGTACGCTGACTTTGATGGTTTGTTCGGTGTGTGTTTTATTTTCATTCCTGTAGGTTACAGGGAAAACTTAACCGTCAAACCAGCACTTTTTTATCAAAAAAATTATGCGCGACTGCGGGCTTGACATTTTCATCCCCCCCCCACATGATAGGCACTTACAATGCAATGGATTTTGAGTAAATTCCGGCATTCCTGTGGGATGCCAGTGAATTTAAAAATATATTTTAACCGATGGCGGGTAAACCAGATTGGCAACGCCCGCTTCGTCACCGATCTTTCCGGATGCGACGGAGGCACAGAGATTTGAACATATATAAAAATACTACGATCATACTTGTATTCGGTTTAACCGTCGGAGTGTTGCGGATTGCAGCTCTAGCAGATGCCTTTCTGCAGCCCCCTCAATATGTCGGGCCGCCGATGGAATCACGTGCTCTGAATACTCGCGCATTCCAGGGTATATCCAGTCTGGCGGTTACTCCGGGAGGTCGCCTTTGGGCGACCTGGTATGCCGGGCCCACACCCGGTGAAGACAAAAACAACTACGTGGTGCTCGCCACCAGCGGTGATGACGGCACAGTTTGGAATGAATATCTGGTTGTCGATCCTGACGGTGCCGGCGATGTGCGCGCGTTTGATCCGGAGATATGGCTTGCACCTAATGGTCATCTCTATCTTTTCTGGGCGCAGGCCATAGACCACACTGCCACAATCGGTGGTGTCTGGACGCTGGAATTTCCTGATCCAGAGCATGCCGAGCCGGCCTGGCTGCCGCCGCGTCGTCTGACCGACGGCGTTATGATGTGCAAGCCGCTGGTTCTCTCGAGCGGAGAGTGGGCACTGCCGGCCTCGACTTGGCGATTAACCGACAACAGCGCCCGCATGATTGTTTCGACAGATCAGGGTGCAAGCTGGAGTCTACGTGGTGCGGCGCATGTGCCGGTTAGTGTGCGTTCTTTTGATGAACACATGCTGGTGGAACAGGGCGACGGCTCTCTCTGGATGCTGGTGCGCACATCATACGGTATCGGCGAGAGTTTCTCGACCGACCGAGGAGTCACCTGGAACGAGGTCGCGCCAGCCGCCATCCAACACCCCAGCGCGCGCTTCTTTATCCGACGTCTGGCCTCCGGCAACCTGCTGCTGGTTAAGCATGGGCCGATTGAAGTCCGCACAGCACGCTCACATCTAACCGCGTTCATATCAACCGATGACGGAGCAAACTGGAGCGGCGGTCTGCTACTGGATGAGCGCACGGGGGTCTCGTATCCTGACGGACAACAGACAGCCGACGGCACAATTTACATTACCTATGACTACAGTCGCACCAATGCCCGTCAAATTTATATGGCTGTTTTTACCGAGGCTGATGCGGCTGCTGGCCAGCCCATATCTGAAGCGACACGGCTACGTCAAATTATAAGTTCCTACGCACCTGAGAGCGTTACCGGCAACCGTACCGGCGCACTACTGGAGCAACCCCCGGACTGGGGAGCGTTAGCATCCGACAATGCTACTGTGGTACCACTTGAACTGGGCACGCAGATTTTCAGCGACCGGGATTATACCTTTCAGGAACTGCCCTCGGCACTTGAAGATACGCCGCCGATGCGTCATCGCGCCCGCTTTCTGCGAGTCGCAATGGAAAACTCGGCAACCCTAAACTGCACCCGTGCCGGCATGATTTATTTTATGACCCCGTCAAAATCACGCAACCCGAACGCAAGTCAGGCCGAAACCCTCATCAGTCAGGGTTTTAAGAGAGCACGGTTGCCGGAAGTCCGAGTTTTCGGTGCTAACGCTACCGCCGGTTTCTGTACGATCTATCAGAAAAGATGCGACGCAGATGAAATTGTAAATACGGGATCATGGGCGATACCGTTCTTCTTCCAACACTGAAAACATTGCTGATCCGCTAAAAAGGGTGCGGTTTATCTTGCAATCTCACAATTGGTTTACCATAATGAGAGCAGTATACCGGTTTCCGGATTTCTGGATTTAGATTCGGGTTAGAACAGCAAAATCAACGAGGAGGAAGAGTGAAGAGAGGACATTTAACCCCTGAATTTTTGATTGCAAAAGCAGCAGTCTGCATCCTGGTAGTGATGCTCAATTTTGTTGCGAGAGCTGAAAGGCCCAACATCATCTTTATGATGGCTGATGATCTGGGTTATAATGATCTGGCCTGTTACGGGCAGAGGATATATCCTACTCCGCACACCGATCGACTGGCGCGGGAGGGTATCCGGCTGACCTCCGCCTACAGTCCCTCCTCGGTATGTTCACCCACGCGCTACTCAGTTTTAACCGGCACCGATCCCTGCCGTCGTTTTATCACCTCGCATGTGCTTTTCAATGCAGAGCCGCTGGTAATCAAAGAGGGAGAGCCGACAGTGGCATCGTTGTTAAAAGAAGCCAACTATGCCACCGGCGTTATCGGCAAATGGCATCTGGGGCTGGGCGACACTCTACCGCGAGACCTTAACAATCCTGGACGCGGCGCCAATCAGATCGGGTTCGACTACTCGTTTCTGGTGCCTGATGGACACAACATGCTACCGCGCTGTTATCATGAGAACGGCAAGATTGTCGGCGGCACCAACCCGCCATTTGAATCATATCTGATAGTTCAGGAACGCGGTGGCAAATTGTTGCAGCATAATGCCCAGAGCAAATGGGATGAGCGCCGACCGGGTAATCAAATCGGCATAACACTGGCGGAGCGTGCCGATGCCTTTCTTGAACAAAACGCGAAAAAACCATTCTTCCTATACTATGCGACCTGCCAAGTTCATGGGCCTTTTACGCCGCAGGAGCAGTTTCAGGGTAAAAGCGGTATTGGCGCACTTGGTGATTTCGTCATGGAGTTCGACTGGATGGTCGGACGCGTTATGGCCAAGCTTGACGAACTCGGGCTAACCGAAAACACACTGCTGGTTGTCACCAGCGACAACGGCGGACTAAGCACGCAGAAAAATCCGCAGACTGGTGTCACTCATCGGCCCAGTGATCCCTGGCGTGATAAAAAAGGCAGCATCCACGAAGGCGGTCACCGGGTACCCTTCATCGCCCGCTGGCCGGGACGCATCAGAGCTGGCGCCACAAGTGATGAAATAATCTCGCTGGTTGATCTCACCGCCTCCGCGGCCGCACTTAACAAAATCGAACTACCCCCCGATGCCGCGCTCGACAGCTACAACATGCTGCCCGCTCTCCTCGGCAATAAGTCATCACGCAGCACGGTCATGCTAACTGAGCGAGGCATGAAATCAAGTGCCATCCGTCAGGGAGACTGGAAACTCATCAAGTGGAACTACGATCAGAATCCCCCTGAGTTATATCATCTGGGACGCGACCCGTACGAGACCAACAATCTTTTCGCTCAAGAAGCGGAACGCGCTCAGCAGATGCAGCGAGCAATCGACAGTTATTTTCAGCACGGCGCATCCCGTCCGGAGGCTCGAGCACGTGGCAAAACACTGCCTGAAATCATGGCGGAACGCACAGAGCGTGATCAAAAAGTTGATGTGATCATGGCACAGCAGCCGCCGCGTCCGCCACAGGCACCCAAAAAGAGCTCATCCGGCACTGTGCAACTGCAACTTGAACCAGACAAGTTGCAACCATTCAAGAGCGGCGCACGACTTTTCACCGATCGTACCTATACCGCCCTTGAACCGACACAGACATTGAACAAAGCTCGTTTTTTGCCGATCCCCTTAAGTGGCGAAAAAACTATTACCTGCAAAACAGAGGGTATGGTATGGATAGCGACCCCGGCTCCGCAACGCAACAGAGCTTCGCAGGAGGCCGCATTACTGACACAGGGCTTCAAAAAACTGGACATACCGGAGTTTTCATTATGGAACAAAAGAGCTGGCAACCGCTGCTCTATTTATGAAAGAAAGTGCGCTAAAGGTGATGTGATCAAATTCGGTTCCTGGGCGTTGCCGCTGTTCCTGGTTACCGATAACTGAAACACTGTTGAAAATTTGATTTTGACAATTAAAAACAGGTATAGAGCGACATGCGCAACATCATTATCTTTATAACAACTCTTATCACACTGCTGAACTGCAAATCAGAACCGGTCAATACACAAACCACCACAACCGGTTCAATGAACAAACCCAACATTGTGCTGATTGTAGCGGACGATCTCGGTTACGGCGACTTGGGCTGTTACGGCAACAAACAGGTGAAGACACCGAATCTCGACCGTATGGCTGCCGAGGGAATGCGCTTCACCGATTTCTATGCCAACGGGCCGATGTGCTCGCCAACCCGTGCCGCGTTGCTGACAGGGCGTTTTCAGCAGCGCTGCGGCGTGCCCACTGTCGGAAGACGCATGCGCGAAGATTCGGTTTTAATTCCACAACGTCTGCGCGACGAAGCAGGTTATGCGACCGCCATGTTCGGCAAGTGGCATCTATCCGGTCAGCGTGCTGCACAAAAAGAGCGCAAGCAAAAAATGCCGATGGCCTATGGTTTTGATCTGTTCCGCGGCTTTATGGGCGGATTCATCGATCCGGTGGCCCATCTGGATGATTTTGGACAACCGGACTGGTGGCTCAATCACAAACAGATTGAGGAAGAGGGTTACGGAGCACATCTGCTTACCCGTCACGCCATTGACTTCATGCGAGAGAACGCTGGCAAACGTCCCTTCTTTGTCTATCTTTCGCTGCCGGATATTCATTTTCCCTGGATAACCCCGGATGACCAGCCCTACTTTCAAAAAGGCAAACGGGCCGTCAATTTTGATGAGAAACTCAATCGACTCGGACCGCATGAAGGCACGCCGCGTCTGCAGGCTGCGGTGCACCGCATGATCGAGGAAACCGACAAAGTCACCGGCTGGGTTTTAAAAGCGCTGCGTGAGATAAACATAGCTGATAACACGCTCGTGTTTTTCACCTCCGACAATGGAGGCATTATCGGTTATAACCCTCGTTCACGAGGTCAGATATCGGATAACGGCCCACTGCGCGGAGAGAAAAAATATCTATATGAAGGCGGCATCCGTGTGCCGGCGATCGCCTGGCACCCCGGCACCATTCCCGGCGGAGTGCTGACCGAAGTTCCGACACAGACAATTGACCTTTTTCCAACCTTTCTTGATATGGCCGGATTACAACCTCCCGCCGCAAACAGTCCGTTCCGACTTGACGGCATCACTCTCCTGCCGCTGCTGCGCCGCGGTATTATGCCGGAAAAACGTCCGCTGTTCTGGAGCTTCGGCAAAGCCAGCGCCATGCGTAAAGGGAACTGGAAGCTGCTCAAAATCAACAGCCGCTTTGAACTCTACGATTTAAACCGAGATATCGGCGAAAACAGAGATGTTTCAGAAGGTTACCCTGAGCTGCTGAATCAAATGCGTTTGGAACTCAAACGATTTGAGTTGACCACAGTAATGGAGGGCGAGGCTATGCCGAGCCGTAATAGTTAAAGAAAGAAAAAATGAAAAAAACACTGACAATTTGCATAACCCTGATATCCGCGCTGCTAACCAGAGCCGCTGAATCTCAAGCACCGCGCTGGCCGCACATGCCGTATATTCTGACGGAGCCGGGCGAGGAGCACCATCCCAGCAACCGAATGTTTCAGTGTGTGATGAGTATTGAAGCTGCACCAAACGGACGTTTATGGGCGGCTTGGGATTCCGGTGGTTATGGTGAGGGCGAAGACAATTTTATTCTGCTGGCAACCAGCGGTGATGGCGGAATAACATGGTCGAAGCCGAAACTGATCATCGATCCCCCCTTCCGCGCCTCGTATGCGATGCTCTGGCTTGATCCGAACGGAAAAATGTGGTTCACCTTCAACATCTGGCCTATCCGCTCCGCCCGCGCCGATCAGATAACCTGGCAGGAAAAGATTCAGGATATCAGCGGCTATAAAGCATTTATCAAAAAATTCAATTTCGCCGCTAGTCAGTTCTGGGCCATCACAACCGATGAATCAGACAAAGAAAATCCCCCATGGCACTCGCCGCGTCTGATTGCGATGGAGGTGGCCGGTCATATGAACAAACCGACAGTTTTGCGCAACGGCACCTGGGTCTGGCCGACCGCCACACTGCGACATGAACACCCGCATCGGCCACTCTTCTCAACCGATCAAGGCGAAAGCTTCAATTTCCGCGGTCACGTTCCAATTCCAGAGGGCAAACGCGGCTGCGACGAAAATATGATAATTGAACGCAAAGACGGTTCACTCTGGATGCTGGACCGTACCAACTATGGCATTGGAGAGAGTTTCTCTTTTGATGAAGGCAGAACATGGAGCACCATGAAAGAATCAGAGATCGCCCACACTGTGGCGCGTTTTTATATCCGCCGGTTGAACTCAGGCAAACTGCTGCTGGTGAAACATGGTGAACTTAACGCCAAACATGGACGGATAAGATTGATGGCGCACCTCTCTGATGACGACGGCAAAAGCTGGTACGGCGGATTGCTGCTGGAAGATCGTCAATGCAGTTACCCTGACGGCACACAAACGCGTGACGGCACAATCTATATTATTTATGACCATGAACGTCATAAGGCCAAAGAGATACTGATGGCAGCCTTTACCGAGGAGGATGTCGCCGCTGGCAAAATTGTCTCGGACAAAGCACGGTTGAAACAGATGGTTGATAAAGCCACCGGACGCAACCCGCGTCATGAGAAAAACTGATCGGCTTGCTTGAATTATAATTAAGAAAGAAAGGGTACATTACATGAGATCATTATTTGCCACCGTCAGTCTGACACTGGCAGGAGCGGTGTGTCTACAACACTCTGCTAGCGCAGCAGATGCTAATAGAGAGAGTCCGATCATTCCCTTGGAAAAGGGGAGTGAAGTGGTTCAGGTGACAAAGGGTGCCAAGGTCTGGGTCAATCGTGAGTACCAGATGGCCGCTTTTCCTAAAAAACTTGAAAATCACAAGATTTTTCTGCGCTCGCCTATGGAAAAAACTCGTTTTGAGGTTTTTCAGCCCGGCTACATTGTGGTACTGACTCCGTTAAAACAAAATTTCAATCAATCCGAGCTACTGTCGAAAACAGGTTTCCAAAGTGTCGATCTGACACCTTTTAATCCGTATACAACGCGACCGAATAAACCCGGCAATCTCTGTCTGGCTGTGCAAAAACAGGTTCAGAGCGGTGATGTTGTGGAGTTCAACCATTACGGCATCGCACTGTGGAGCGATCAACCGCTGCCGCTTGGCGAGACCCCCCTGCCAGCATCAAACATCAAAATTCCGACACTTGATATCTCAGATGAAAAACACCGCCACTCATTTGTCGCCAAAGGCACACCCGAAACCTATCAAGGGCATGTCGACACCGTGTTGATGCCGGATAACAAAACCATGTTCGCCATCTGGGCGATCAATCATGCCGGCTATCTGGGACCTTTGGCACGCAGTGATGACGCTGGTTTAAATTGGAGCGAACCGATCACCACCCCCGAGAACTGGCGCGATATGCGTTCCACCACACCGACCATTCACCGCTTGGTTGATCCCCAGGGCCAAGAGCGTCTTTTCGCATTTGCCGGACGTAATTTTCCAGGACGCCTCTGTCAATCTTACTCCGAAGATAACGGCAAAACCTGGACAGCAATGGTCGATACCGGACTGAAAGCTGAATGCCCTCCCAAAGATATTCTGAGCTTTGATAACGGTAAGCGTCTGGTAATGTGGTGCGATCGGCGCGATCCTGAAACAACTTCCAAAGAGGATGCCGACCCCTTGGTCTGGCAGAGTGAATCGCTGGATGGAGGTTTGACCTGGAGTCCAGAGAGAGTTGTCGTAAAAGTTCCCACGCGCTGGGCGCAGCCTGCCGTAATCCGCGATCATAAAGATCCAAACAGGCTGGTCATGCTTTTGCGCTACAACGGGTATGGCAAAGGACGTTACGCAATCAGCACAAATAATGCGCGAACCTGGTCTGAGGCAATGGAACTGCCGGAATCTCTGACTGGACATCGTCCCAGAATCCGTCGCGCGCCCGCGCCCGACAACCGGCTGGTGGTAGTCATGCGCGACACAGCCCCCACCAGTCACACTCGTGGTCATTTTGTGGCATGGATTGGAACCTTTGACGATATTGTCAACAAACGCGAGGGACAGTACCGGATCAAACTGCTGCACAGCAATGCCGGTTCAGACACCGGATACTCCGGCCTTGAGGTGCTGCCGGACGGCACATTCATTGCAACGACCTATGTGAAATATGAGCCGGGTAAAAACAAACACTCGGTAGTCTGCACCCGTTTCAAACTAGCTGAAACCGACGCTATGATAAAAACAAAAGAGTGAAGTTAGGGGTTAGGGAGCTAAAGGGGGGAGAGAGTTGGGGAAGCACGATAAGCGAGTTAAGCCGGGGTAAGTAGAGGCAGAGGGCATGCCCCATGCCCTCTGCGCCTGCAACCAGTTAGTGTGGTGTGGCATTATTGCCGCACCGAGATGTCGCTCATATAAAGATTTAGCCAAAAAATTGCTTAACCCCCGGCAAAGGGTAATTTTTAAATGAGCTAAAAACAAAACTTCACAGTTGCAAAACTGCTGCGATAACCAGTATACTGGTCGGAAAGACACAGGCTTGTGGTTTTACCTTCAAGTCTTTATCTGACAAACATCGAAAGGATAGTTACATGCGAACAATCACCGCTTTAGCGATTATGGCATTGGCAATCTCGACCTGTCGGGCTGAACCAGCTGTCTCGCCTGCATTTATGGAGGGCGAAAGCGCCGCACTGGAAGAAATGACATGTTTTGTCGGCACCATTGAACAGGGTGCGCTGGTTTTCACCGATCGCAATTTTGTTTTTCACGCACCGCCACAGGGGTTGAAAGGTATGACCTATCTGAAGGCGTCAATCAACGGAGAACTTCCGGTATCAATTGCCAAAGCCGGATTGCTTACTGTAATAACGCCCTCTTCCGATGTTAAGGGTGCGTTCTGTTCACAGGTAGCAAAACTTGAAGAGGCTGGTTTCACTTGGATTCAGGCACCGCCGATCTTTCAGTTGTTCGGAGATAATAAAGTTGATCAATGCCGTATCTATCAAAAAGAGGTGGCGGCGGGTGAAAAACTGTTGTTGCCAAAATGGAGTGTGATCGCCGGGTTCAATCCGGTTAACCTTGATTTCTTCAGACCGAACGACAGGGTGAAACGGGCAATCGACCGTATGCTGGCTGACGAAAGAATCGCGGACGGTCTTGCCAAATCGCAGGACATGCTGGTTAATCAGCCCGATTATGTCGTATTCATTCCCAGAAATCCCATGGGGCGCAGCCACAGTGACCCGATGAAAACCGGCGACACCTACAACGATCACTTTCAGGTGATTGAAAACGACGGCAAACTCTACGCTTTCTGAACACAAGCCACGCGAGAAGGTGACACCGACCAGCACATCGCCTTCTCAAAGAGCCTGGACAAGGGCGAAACCTGGAGTGAACCGGTTGTGCTGGCGGGTTCCTCCAACAAAAAAAATCCGAGACTCAGAGCAAGCTGGCAGCAGCCGATGATCAGCAAATCAGGGCGTATCTATGTCCTCTGGAACCAGCAGACCACCAGTCGCGGTCCGCACTGCGGACAGATGTTCGGCATCTACTCCGATGACGATGGCGAAGTATGGTCTTCCCCTAAAATGGTTGAGATGCAACGAATGTCCAAGGATCCTGAAGACCCGCTGACCCCTCCAAGCTGGTGCAACTGGCAACGTCCATTGCGTTTAGGCAAGGACGGCAGATTTCTCGTCGGTGTCTCACGTCATGGCAAACTGCCGGGAGCTGCCAAGGGCTCCTGCACCGTTGAGTTTCTGCAGTTCGATAACATTGATGACGACCCGAAAATTGAGAACATCAAATTGAGCTGGTTCGCAACCAATGAAAATGTATTGGAGGTCACACACGAAAAATTCGGCTCAGCCTGTGAGGAAGCTGGCATCGTGAAACTGCCGGACGGACGTCTCTTCGCCCTGATGCGCACCTGTGCCGGTTATCCCTTCTGGTCGCAGAGTCGTGACGATGGCGTAACCTGGAGCAAGCCGCAAAAACTACTGGATCGTGACGGTGGCACAGCCTATCTGCACCCGCGCTCACCATGTCCGATCTATGATTGGAAGGGCAACGAAGCTGCCAGCGGCTACTACTTCGCTCTGGTTCACAATACCTTTGATTTCGAGGGTGAACGCGAATATCAGCGCCGAGGTCCGCTCTATCTGATTGCCGGGCGCTTCAACCCCGATGCTGAGCAGCCTATCGAATTCGCTCCAATGAAGCTTTTCGCGCCGCGCGACAACGGCAACTCATTCTATACCAGCTACACAATTGTCGACGGACAGGGTGTGCTTTGGTTCCCGGATAAAAAATACTATCTTCTGGGACGGATTATCGACAACAAGTGGTTTGAATAAATCACAGGGTGTGATAGAAGGCTTTTAATGCGGAGACACGAAGAAAAAATTGTGGGAAGAAGTATGTCTTTAGCGCGAGTAACCTCACCCACTTGAAAATGGCCTTTGATGTCACCAGCCCCACAACGAGCTATCTGTAGGGTTGGCTCTCTGAGCCAACTGTACCTGCTTCTTAGAAGCAACGTTGCGGTTGTAGCAGTCGCTTTTCAAGCGACATGACAACAACCGCTTAACCAGTTACAGTGTTCGGCATTATTGCCGTACACAAAAGAAAGAACTTATTAGCATGAGAATAAACATTAAACTCATTTTGACGACCGCCCTACTCTGTACAACTGCATCAGCCGGGATGGCCAATGACTACTCGGCGGCTCTCAATATGCCGCAGCACGTTGGAGCTCCGCTGGAAAGACACGCGACTGACTTCCGCGCATTCCAGGGAATTTCAAGTCTGGCGGTCGCTCCGGGAGGACGACTCTGGGCAACCTGGTATGCCGGCAAAGTGCGCGGCGAAGGTCCACACAACTATGTGGTTCTCAGCACCAGCGCCGACGACGGAGCAACTTGGGAAGAGCTGCTGGTTGTTGATCCGGACGACGAAGGACCGTTGCGCACCTTTGATCCTGAGGTGTGGGTGGATCCGCTCGGTCGACTCTGGCTGATCTGGGCGCAGGCCGTCTCACACGGACATAACGCCCACACCTGGACGGTCATTGCCGAGGATGCCAACGCCGCCAATCCAAAGTGGAGCGAACCGCGATTGCTGGCACAGGGAGTTATGATGTGCAAACCGACTGTACTGAGCGACGGCACATGGGCCTTTCCGATCTGCGACTGGGAAGCGCGTGTCAACAAAACTCCTGATGGCGCGACCGCCGGTCTCTGGGAATCCAAAGACAACGGCGCAACTTTTACCCTAAGAGGCGCCGCACTGGTACCGGTTGAACACCGCACCTTTGATGAACACATGCTGGTGGAACGCCGTGACGGCAGTATCTGGAATCTGATCCGCACCCGCTACGGTATCGGCGAGAGCATCTCTACCGATGGTGGCAAAACCTGGCCGGTGGTCACTCAATCAGCCATCGCGCACCCCTCGGCGCGTTTCTTCATTCGCCGTTTACAATCCGGCAACCTGCTGCTTGTTAAACACGGAGCTATTGCGAAAAAAACCGGACGCTCACATCTGACCGCTTTCATCTCAAAAGACGATGGCAAAAGCTGGAACGACGGTCTGCTGCTGGATGAACGCACCGGCGTATCCTATCCTGACGGACAGCAGACGAAAGACGGCACAATTTACATCACCTACGATTACAGCCGTACCGGTGACCGCACTATTCTTTTCGCCGCATTCCGGGAAGAGGATGTTCTCGCCGGCAAAGATGTCTCCGGCAAAGTGCGCTTGAATCAGCTTATCAGCAAGGCATCCGGCGGCATCACTTCACAGAAACCCCAGGGCAAGCCGAAACCGGTACTGAACAATGCCGACGGTGCCAAATTGGATACAACCAATCCGGGCAGATGGAAGTGCACAACTCACCGCGAATTTAAACTCGGCAAACAGATTTTCTCAGATCGCGGTTATACCCTGACCGAGGCGCCTGAAGCTCTAGCAAAGGTGCAGATGGTTATTGTAGCAATGGAAGGCGACAAAACCCTGGAATGTGAAAAAGCCGGGATGCTCTATATGCTGACACCTCTGCGTGAGCGCAATAAAGACAGCGCCAGCGAAGCTCTGATCAAACAGGGTTTTCAGAAAGTCGCGTTGCCGGAGATTCGTATGTTCAGTATCGGTAACACCGGCAACTATTGCACTCTTTACCAGAAGAGATGCGTTGTTGGAGAAAATATCACCTTCGGAAAATGGGCTGTACCACTGTTTATTAAAAAGTAAATTGCTTTTTTAACCGGATTACATGGCTACTAAGTTAGGAACAAAAAAGGAGTAAAAAATGAAAAAAACAATCGCAGCACTCATCGGCATCCTGCTGGCAGCAGGATTGACCAGAGCAAATATCGTATTTCTGGAAACATTTCCTAATCCCGACGAAGATTCACCGCTGACCAACATCAACTGGAATGCGTCCGTGAGCATCAATGGCACGGTTTATACAGGCGGCACAGGTTTAGAGGGACCGATCCTTTCATCGCAGGATTATATTTACATAAGTGGCGGCAGCGCAGCAGTTGTTGGCAAACCATGGCTGGCTTGGACAGATGCTGTGGCAATCGGGCCATTTAGTAGCATCGATTATATTATCATGGATTTAAAAAACTCCCGAACGACGGAAAATCTTAAGATTGCTTTAAAAGTGAATGGCTCCTGGTACGTTTCCCAGGATGTTTTTAACAGTCCCGATGATAGTGCTTTCGTTACCGTTGGTTTGTTGTATGTCCAGGGCGCCAAATGGAACGAGTTGGACTTTACGGCGGGCTCGACGCTGGTTGAAGGCGGATCTGCCGGTGCGCCGTCCGGCACCGTACAGGCAATTGGTGTTTTTGACGCATCCGCATTAAGTATAGCCAGAATTGACAATTTAACGGTTAAATCGACAATCATCATTCCTTCGGGAACAACAATCACAATTAATTAATAACGAAACCAATCTGACTTTTGAAATGAAATCAATTATTCTAACTTTTGCTCTTGCGGTCGCACATGTGGCTGCGGCACAAAACAACGCCAGCCTGCTTCCGTCCGACTGGAACCCGGAACAGGCTGGCAATCAGATTCTGAAGAATCTGATTCGCGTCACAGCACCGCATGTCAAAGGCGCGCACGATGCCGAGTTCGTCTGCGTCGGCGACCGCGCCTATGTAGTGGAACACGACAATAATGTCAAACCCGGCCACGGTGCCGGGGTGGCGCAGTATTGTGTGCTCGCCATTGTCAATCTGACAACAATGCGAACGGAAAATGTGATTCCACTCGCCAAAGCTGAGGAGGCCTTTGAAAACATCACTTTGTCCAAAGCGCGCTGCTTTGTGCCACGCATCATTCAAAAAGACGCGGCAACGCTGCGCTGTTACTTTGAAGCACAAGGTGAAGGCTGCGAAACACCTCAAATCTGGTATCGAGATTTCGACCTTAATTCCAACGCCTTTGAAACCTCGATTCACCGGGCTAAACTCAGAACATCAAGCGGTGTTTTTGATATGACCGCCACCGCCTTTCACGCTGACGCGGTAGCGCATGGTTTCAAAAGAGCGGCTAAAAAAGACTCATTCTATATCTTTGATTCTTTTAAGATTTTTGACGACAAGATTTATGCCGCCCTCAACAACTTTCCCGGCAAACAGAATGCGCTCTCAATTCTGCACGATGACTTCATCACCTTTGAAATTGTCGGTCACTTCAACGAACCGCAATCAGAGAATTTGAGTGAAGCTGCGGTTAATCGTCTGCCTGACGGAAGCTGGATGGCGATCTGCCGCAATGACGGTGGCAACTATCACTTCACCACCAGCGAAGACGGTAAAACCTGGAGCGTGGCTCGCGAAATGGAGTTTGTTCAGAATGGCGCGAATTCAAAGCCGACCTTTGATAAATTCGGCGAGATTTACTATTTGGGCTGGCAGGATCGTGAGCGTATTGATAACTGCAACCGCTCTGTTTTTAACATCGATATTTCGCGTGACGGCAAAAAGTGGGAGCGCAAGTATCGCTTCGCCACCTCAGAATCATTCCAGTATCCAACATTTCATGAACACAGAGGCTCCATCTGGCTGACGGTCACACAGAGTGATCACGGAGGATCGTCCGACCGCATCATGTTCGGCAAACTGGAAGATTTATAGACAGACAGACTCTACACATCAAACATCAAGGTTCTTTACATTCAAGGCATTATCTTCAATGAACTTGCGGCGCGGCTCAACATCATCACCCATCAATAAAGTGAAAATTTCATCCGCTTTCACAGCATCATCCAAAGTAACCTTGAGAAGCCGTCGTTTGGATGGATCCATTGTAGTTTCGTAAAGCTGATCGGGATTCATCTCACCCAGTCCCTTATAACGCTGAATCCCCAGACCTTTACGCCCCCTTGCACGCACAACATCAAGTAGCTCCAGCAGAGCTGCAACCCCCGTCTTCTCATCATCCTCAATGATATACGCGATGGGCTGTTCAGCGGGCATACAGTGCGTGACATCAAACGAAAGTGCTCCCAATGCGTCAAACTGTTTTTTCAGGGTTCCCGAATGGAAAAGCTCTATCCACCGGAATTTCATCGGTTGGTTGGAACTGTATGATTGTACCTGAGTCTCGGCCAGGTCAATCGGTTCCCCCAGTTCGACTTCAACCTGAGCACGCATTGCGGCCAATTCCGAATCATTATATGCAAAGCGGTAAAGCGGATCATCACCACTGCCTTCAATCATCACATAACGCGGGAACTCCCCTGTTGTCTGCCGACGTTGTTTCAGCAGTTTAACCGGATCAAGCCCTCGCCGTAACAGCATATTTGTTGTTTGTTCTATCTCAGCCAGCAACTCCAAAAGTGTGTGCAAACGTTCTCCCTCAATAACTTCGCCGTCGGCTGTCTTAACGGAGATGTCGTCGATGCCCAGCAGCAGCAATTTTCTGGTCAGTTGAGCATCACTCTCGATATACTCCTCACGCTTTTTTCGGGTTATTTTGTAGAGTGGAGGCTGTGCCAGATAAATGTAACCCTGTTCAAGCAGTTTCGTCATCTGGCGATAAAAGAAGGTCAGCAGCAGAGTTCTGATGTGCGCCCCGTCTACATCAGCGTCAGTCATTATGATAATCTTGTGATAGCGCACCTTTGCTATATCAAATTCATCAGAGCCGAAGCCAGCACCCACTGCAGTAATTAGCGTTCTGATCTCGTTGTTATTCAATATTTTGTCTATGCGTGCTTTTTCCACATTCAGCACTTTACCGCGCAACGGCAGAATCGCCTGCATCTCACGATTACGACCCTGTTTGGCAGAACCACCTGCTGAGTCACCCTCGACTATATAAAGTTCGCATTTTGCAGGGTCTCGTTCAGAGCAATCAGCCAGTTTGCCTGGGAGAGCGAGACCATCCATCACACCTTTACGACGTGTGAGATCACGCGCTTTACGTGCGGCAATCCTAGCCCGTGCCGCCATTACAGCCTTTTCAACGACTTTGCGCGCAACTGCAGGATTCTCTCCAAAATAGGTGCCGAGTTGATCATTGACAATCTGAGCCACAATGCCCTCAACATCTCCGTTGCCCAGTTTTGTTTTGGTCTGTCCCTCAAACTGCGGTTGCGGAACCTTGACCGAAACCACAACTGTAATCCCCTCACGGATATCATCACCGGTAAGCGCACTCTCATTGCTTTTCTGCAGATTGTTGTCAGCAATATACTTGTTAACGGTGCGTGTCAGAGCGGAACGAAAACCGGAGAGGTGTGTGCCCCCTTCAATAGTGTTGATGTTGTTACAGTAGCTGTACTCCGTTTGTGTGTAAGCTTCCGTGTACTGCATCGCAATCTCACACTCAATCATGTTACGCTGGCCTTCGAAATAAATCACTTCATGATGAACCGGACTCTTGTTTTTGTTCAGGTACTGCACATACTCAATTATACCGCCGTTAAACAGAAAATTCTCTTCGCGCTCAAACTCGGCTTCCATATCTTTGAAATTGATTTTCACCCCTCTGTTGAGGAATGCTAGCTCACGCAACCGATTGGCGAGAATATCCCATTTAAATAACCTGCAACTGAAGATTGTGTGGTCGGGGAGAAAGGTTACCTTGGTACCAGTGCCCTGTGTCTCGCCGATAACTTCAAGCTGCGAAACCGGAACTCCCCGCTCAAAACGCTGTCGGTAAATCTTGCTGTCACGACGTACCTCAACTTCCATCCACTCGCTCAGAGCATTTACACAGGAGACACCCACACCATGCAGACCCCCGGAAACTTTGTAATTTGAACCATCAAATTTACCTCCCGCGTGCAGAGTTGTCATCACAATCTCAAGAGCCGGGCGCTTCTCCACAGGGTGCATGTCAACCGGAATGCCGCGACCATCATCAACAACGGAAATAGAACCGTCTGGATTGATATGCACATCAACCTGAGAACAGTATCCAGCCAGTGCCTCATCAATGGAATTGTCGACAACTTCATAAACCAAATGGTGATAACCACGCTCACCTGTGTCACCGATATACATCGCCGGCCGCTTACGCACCGCCTCCATCCCCTCCAGAACAGTTATGTTTTCCGCAGTATATCTGCCGACATGCTCCCCGGTAATTTCGATTTCTTGACTATCACGGACGCTTACATCAGACATATTCTTTTCCCATAAAGAGTTACAATTTCTGAAGTGTATCATAAACAACCGCGATTCTCAATAAAAATCAATCGCGTTGCCACAATAATGACACCGAAATAGAGGCATGAAAATGTACCAAATTGCAGAAATTATTGTCTGTCACCAATTTAGCTTA
>CAYOQJ010000121.1:0-10823 GCA_964406095.1 uncultured Lentisphaeraceae bacterium | reverse complement strand
CCACCCGCCGAAAGAAAAGCCGGTGGGATGGCCGGTGGGGTCACCGGCCCCACAGAGAACCACCGGCCCCACAGAGAACCACCGGCCCCACAAAAGAGGATAGCCGCGCGGGGCATTGTCTGTAGGGCGGGTGACACCACCCGCCGAAAGAAAAGCCGGTGGGATGGCCGGTGGGGTCACCGGCCCCACAAAACAGAACCGCCGTGGGATGGCCGGTGGGGTCACCGGCCCTACAGAGTCACCGGCCCCACAAAATGCCGCTCTAAGAGCGGCTACTACAATTCCCTCTCCGTGCCACTGCTGCGCCACGGCATAGTTCCGCAACAGCGGGACGACGCCGGGTGCCTCTGTGTTAAAATCTTAACCCTCCACTCTTCTCAACCCTGTCAATTCTGTCAAAATTTCTTCTCTCTGTGATCTCCGAGACTCTGTGAGAGGCCTTCTCTAGCGACACAGGCGGGGACGCCTGTGCTACAGTATATCCTGCAAGGCAGCGTCAACATCGACACATTTGAGAGGCACATCGGGATAATGATGAGCGAAGCTCGAATACCTGCCGCTTTTAAATGCATTCCTGTCGTATTTAACCTCAAGTGCCTTATACCTGCCGTCATCTCCGCGAACCACAAAGTCAACTTCGTTCTTTGCCTGCGTTCTCCAGTAATAAACATTCTCCGGATCATATTTTTGTTTCAGCAAAAGATACACATAGTTCTCAATTAACATTCCCTTATCCTCTCTCATTCCGACAGGCGAAAAATTATTTACAAAAAAGTTTCTGAGCCCCAGATCATTGAAATAGACTTTCGGCATTTTCCGCAGCTCCGATGAGATGTTGCGGTAAAACGGTCGGATCAGATCAATGTGAAAAGACTTCCTCATCACCCACAGATAGTTATTAATGGTTTTGCCGTCAATTGCCAGATCGGCCGACAGAGAATTGGCGCTCACCAATGAACCGGCGCGGGCTGCGAGCAGCTTTAAGATATTTAAATAGGCATCTGCCATGTTCAGATCGGACTCCACGGCATCTTTCCGGGCATACGATGTTCCAAGTTCTTTGATGATTCGTTTCTTTTCCTCAACATCCTCTGCAAGCACGACCTCAGGATAACCGCCGAACACAAGATATTCGTACAGATGTTTTCTAAGCTCCTCAAGATATAAAAGGGGAATCATGCCTGAGTTAAGATAGGAAATTAACTCGTCTCGTCCATAAAAATAAAGTACTTCCGCCAGACTCAAAGTGGAAAGCTCGAATATGCGTTTACGTCCGGCAAGCGAATCGTTAAATTTTCTGTCAATATAGAAGCTTGATGAACCGGTGACAACAAATTTTAGCTTCCCTTGATACAGATCATAATTCAGCTTCAGAAAATTAGATGGGTCATCAAGATACTGTATTTCATCAATTAACACAATAATACGTTTGTTTCTCGGCCGCGGAATCAGCTGAAAGACATTCTCCGGATTCTCATTTAACAAAGCTCGGATTTTTTTATTTTCAAGCGAGAAACTGAAAACAAGCTCATTTTTCAGCTCGAATTTCAGTTGATTAAGAATTGTGCTTTTACCCACCTGCCTGGCACCGATGATCAGCGTGATCTGTTTCTGCGGGATATGTTCAGCAATATCCTTATATACAAACCGTTTCATGAACTACAGTTTATCACTCTCTCCCAATGAAAATCAAACCGTATTCCGAAAATATTGAGTTTTAAACGATTTTTATTCCGAAAAAACTGGAAATATCGGCATAAATTTCTCTTTTACCCGCGAAACGGAACGCAGTGCAGTGGGGCTTTATGGTAGAGGTTTTAAGGGACAAAAAGGACAAAAGGGACGCAAGAGACATGATGGACTTGGTGCCGGCTCCGCCGCGAATATGACCGGTCTGTAGGGCGGGTGACCTCACCCGCCGAAAGAAAAGCCGGTGGGATGGCCGGTGGGGTCACCGGCCCCACAAAACAGAACCGCCGTGGATGGCCGGTGAGGTCTCCGGCCCCACAGAGTCACCTGCCCCACAAAACAGAACCGCCGTGGGATGGCCGGTGGGGTCACCGGCCCCACAGAGTCACCGGCCCTACAGAGTCACCGGCCCCACAAAGAACCACCGGCCCCACAAAATGCCGCTCACAGAGCGCAGAGTATCTAAAACTCTCAATCATGTTAATCCTGGAAAACGAAGTAAGGCCACCCTTGTGGTGGCAGTGACCGCCGGGAGCGGCAATCCTGTCAAAAAAACGAAGATTCTTTCAACTAAAAGTCTTGCGACTATGTTACGGACGAATTTAGCCGAGGATTGCTTGCAAATCCTCTTCCGGCGTGGTGACGGGGGCAATTTCGAAATTGTCCACCAGCACCTTGAGCACCGCCGGCGTGATAAATGCTGGCAGTGTGGGACCGAGACGGATTCCCTTGATGCCGAGATGCAGCAGTGTCAGCAGAATAACGACCGCTTTCTGCTCATACCAGGAGAGGATCATGCTGAGCGGCAGATCATTCACGCCGACATCGAAGGCCTCCGAAAGTGCCAGCGCGATTTTAATGGCGCTGTAGGCATCGTTGCACTGTCCGATATCCAGCAGACGCGGAATGCCGCCGATCTCGCCGAAATCGAGCTTGTTGAAGCGGTATTTGCCGCAGGCCAGCGTGAGAATCATACAGTCTGCAGGAATTTTAAGGGCCAGCTCGGTATAATAGTTACGTCCGGGTTTGGCACCGTCGCAGCCACCCACCAGGAAGAAGTGGCGAATGGCCCCCTGTCTGACCGCATCGATCACGGTGTCGGCCACACTGAGCACGGCGTTGTGACCGAAGCCGATGGTTATTGTTTTTTCATCCTCGCTCTCGGCGAAGCCATCGGCGGCCAGAGCGGCATTGATCACCGGGGTGAAGTCGCGGTCGGCGATGTGAGTCACATCGGGCCAGGCCACCAGACCGCAGGTGAAAATGCGATCCTGATAGGTGGGACGTGGTTTCTGAATGCAATTGGTTGTCATCAGAATGGCACCGGGGAAAGCGTCAAACTCTTTGGCCTGATCCTGCCAGGCACCGCCGTAGTTGCCAACCAAATGCGGATATTTCTTCAAGCCGGGGTAGGCCAGTGCGGGCAGCATTTCGCCGTGGGTGTAGATGTTGATGCCTTTGTCAACGGTCTGTTTGAGCAGCTCTTCGAGGTCTTTGAGGTCGTGTCCACTGACGAGGATCGCCTTGCCGGCGGTGGCTGATATCCTGACTTTAGTCGGCTCCGGATTGCCGTAGGTGCCGGTGTTGGCGGCATCGAGCAGCTCCATGACGCGCAGATTGACCTCGCCACATCGCAAGCAGGCCGCAGTGAGCTCACCGATATCGCAGGGATCGGTGGCGAGGTAGGCGAGGGCTTCATGGAAATAGGCATAGATATCCTCATCTTCCTGTCCGAGGATGGCCGCATGGTGGGCATACGCGGCGGCTCCCTTGAGACCGTAAGTCAGCAGCTCCTGCAAACCGGTCACATCATCGCCCAGCTCACTTCTGCGCTTCAGTATTGAGTGCGCTCTGGCCTGTACCTCCAGCTCTGAGGAGTCACAGGCAGGCACAAAGGAAGCTGCCGTCGGCAGTGCGGATACATCACCGCCAGAGTCTTTGAATCTTGTCAGCGCTCCGCTTTTGAGCTGTGCCATCTCAGCGATCAGCACACGCAGACGTTGAGGATCGAAGTTGACATTTGTAACGGTTGTGAAGAGCGCTTCGAGTACTATTCGATCCAGTGAGCGGTCGACAACCCCTTTCTCACGCAAAGCTTTGGCCAGAACGCTTACACCTTCCGCCAGATAGATGATTAAATCCTGTAGATCGGATGTTTCCGGATTTTTCCCGCAGACTCCGGTTACGTTGCAGCCAGTTCCGGCGCAGGTCTGTTCACATTGATAACAGAACATAATTTGTTTCTCCTTATTTTTTAGCGTCGCTCAGAGTTCATGGGGTATAGCGAAAATGCTTGGCTTACGACTCTCTTCCGTTGACTGTAAGTTGCTGAATTTTCAACTGCTACTCCACCTGGTTCCGGCTACGCTGAGTTAGTTTAGTTTCCGTTTAAATCTGGATCATTGACCAGCTCGCAGGCCACATCCCGCACAGTTGTGGTTTTCAGCTGCTGATAAATCTTACGACTCATACTTTGCAGTACTCCACCCAGCAGACAACACTCACCCGCACATATCTTCTTTTGGAGCAGGCAATCCAGCGGCTGGTAGGCTCCTTCAACCGCCTCGTAAATCTCGAGCAGGCTCATCCGCAGTGCCGTTTCGGTCAGTCGACATCCGCCGTGAGGACCACGCGAAGTCTCAAGAACACCGGCACGAGAGAGACGTTGAATCACCTTGGCAAGGTGATCAGCCGAAACATTCATGCGCTTGGCCAGATCCTGCCGACGCAATAGATTTTCCCGTCCGCCAGCCAACACCAAAACGGTGTGAAATGCGATTGAAGCCGCTTCGCTCATTGTAACTATTCCAGCCAATTCAACCTCCCATAATCGCTTTTAAACTGATTTGGGTACCACAATACCTTAATTTGAGCCTGAGCACAACCCTTTTTTTTTAAAATTTTTTGCAATGATTGGAGATTGTGGAGAAGAGCATCCGGCAGGCTTATAAACCCGTAAATCTGCGCGGTTTTGTGAGAAACATAACTCGCATGCCACTTCCTCTCTCCTCCATATTAACTCAGAGGTGATTGAGCAGTTCGAGCAAGGCAAAGCAATCCTTGACATGGTATCTGGCATCGGAGGATTCGGTTCCCACTTTGATCGAGTATGCTTTGGATGGCAGGACTTTAAACATCTCCTCGTCGGTGACATCATCGCCAGCGCACAACACGAAATCCCACTGCTGTTTCTTAAGCCAGAGGCTCACAATATTGCCCTTGCTGGCATTGACGTCGCGCACCTCCAGCACCTTGTTTCCTTCGAGCAGGCAGAGATTCCTATTCTGGATATACTCCATCAGGGTATCGCGCAATTCGTTCAGGCGCACATGGGCCTGATCGGGCTCGCAGCGGCGATAGTGCCAGGCGAGGCCCAGGGTTTTTTCCTCGATGAAAGATTTCGGGGTGCGGTCGACATAGGACTCGATCACCGGTTTTATCAATGCCTTCCAATCATCTTTGAGCACCAGATGTTGTATCCACTTTTCACCGTCGGAACGGATCCAGATACCGTGTTCAGCGGAGAGATCAACCGGCAGAGATCCGAACCACTGCTGCATATCCTGTCGGCCGCGACCGCTGCAGATCAGCACTGTTGTATTCTTATTCCGCCCCAGTCTGCGCAACAGTTGCAACAGTTCCTTAGAGGGTCTAGCCATTTCTGGTAGCTGACGCAGCGGCGTAAGGGTACCGTCGTAATCCAGGATCAGTAGCCGTTTTTTTGAAGATTTAAATTTGTTGACGATACCGATGCCACTCTCTTTATGAATCCAGATGGTTTTGGTGTGCAGGGCACCGAAGGCGTTTTCGCTCAGCTTGTGCAGAAAATCTTTGGCCCAATGCTTGACGGTGTAGCGTTTGAGGCGTTCATGCAGAATTCGGTTGCGGTGGAGCTGCTGATAGATCGGCATCTCAAGGGCATCCCGGATGGCACCGGCGATCGCATTGATATCATTGGGGTTGACGGCGATGGTCTCGCTTAGTTCGGAACTTGCCCCGGCGGTTTCACTGAGAATAACGACGCCACGGTGATCCTTGCGGCAGGCGATATACTCTTTGACGACCAAGTTCATCCCGTCGCGCAGCGGAGTTACCAGCATGACATCCGAGCCACGGTAAAGTGCAGCGAGTTCGGTGAACGAGAAACTCTGATAGAAGAACCAGACCGGCATCCAGCCGATGCGGCCATGTCGTCCGTTGACTTCACTGACCAGTTCCTCCACCTCCCTTTTCAGCTCGGCATAGTAATCCACCTCTTCACGGGAGGGGGCCGCAATGACAATCAGGTGCACCTTTTCGACATACTGCGGATTTAGCTCGAGAAACTTTGAAAAGGCCTTGATTCGTTGCGGTATGCCCTTGGTATAATCAAGCCGATCGACCGACAGCACAATCTGTTTACCGCTGGTTTCATCAAGCAGTTTATGGGTTTTTTCTCTGATCTTGCCAACCTTGCCGGCTCGGTTGTAGCGTTCGTAATCAATTCCCATCGGGAAAGCATCAACTTTAGCAAGCCGGTTGCCCAAGCTGATTTTACCGAAAGAATTTTCATAACCCAGCAGCCGACGGGTGCTACTGAAAAAGTGACGCACATAGTCATAGGTGTGAAAACCGATCAGATCGGCACCCAGGATACCGTGCAGCACCTCTTCGCGCATTGGCAGTAATCGGAATATCTCATAGGAGGGAAAGGGAATATGCAGAAAGAATCCAATTTTAACATTCGGATGGCTTTCGCGTATCATACCCGGTAGCAGCATTAGCTGGTAATCATGGACCCAGACAGTGGTGTTGCGTTTCAAATGTTTTTGCAGGGCTTTGTAGAATTTACGGTTGACACGCAGATAGGATTCCCAGTGCTCGTGTTCCCAGGTGGTCATATTAGGAAAATAGTGAAACAGCGGCCAGATCGTTTTGTTGCAGTAACCGTAATAAAAGTTCTCAATCTCCTCTTTGTCGAGGTAGATCGGCAGACAGCGGTGTTTTTTAATCAGGATTTCATCGATCACTGTTTTACGCTCGGCGTCCAGGTCTTCGTCATCGATGGCACTCCATCCGATCCAGAGGCTGTCCTTATCCGCGTGCACCGATTTCAAACCGGTTGCCAGACCTCCGATACTCTCTTTAATAACAAATTTACCTTCATCTTTCAATTCTACGCTCACCGGAAGCCGGTTTGCCACAATGATTGTTCCGGCCATTTTAAACCTCCACTCTCTCGATATTTCTGATAAAGTCAACCAGTTTGGATTCGTCCTGGAAGTTACCCTCACAGAGAGCCAAAGCACAGTCGATCAGGGCCAGATGTGAATAACCCTGGGGAAAGTTACCCAGCAGCTCTTTGGTTTCAAAGTCAAGATCCTCACTGAGCAAGCCCACATGATTACAATAGGTTAAAAGCCGTTTGAACATCCGGTGGGCCTCCCGATGACAGCCAATGCTCCAGAGGGCCTTGACCATCCAGAATGAACATACGGTGAAGCTGGATTTTGGCAGACCGAAATCATCCTGATTCCGGTAGCGGTACATCAATCCGTCGCGACAGAGTTCTCTGCTGGTCAACTCGACTGTGGCGACATATTTAGGGTCCATCGGATCGATAAAACCGTACTCCGCCATCAGCAGATTGGCAGCATCCAAACAGCAGCTCCCATATGACTGCGTGAAAGCACCCATTTCCGCATTCCATCCATTGGCCATAACGTCGGCTTTGATCTCCGCGCGTATTTCCTCCCAATGATGATAATAATCGGCGCGCTGCAGCTGTTCGGCTATTTTGATACCGCGATCCATGGCCACCCAGCACATCACCTTTGAGAAAACAAAATGGGCGGTGCCGCCACGAAATTCCCAGATACCCATATCCGGTTTATTCCAGTTGCTTTCAACAGTCCGCAGCAACGAGCGGGTGATCGTCCACAAACGCTCGATAGTCGAAACATCGCTTCGGAAGGTTTCGATAAATCGATGAATGGCATCCAGCAGGACACCGTAAATGTCGTTCTGCTGCTGGATACTGGCGGCATTGCCGATACGTACCGGTTTTGATCCCTTATATCCGTCCAGCCAGTCGAGTGTCTGCTCGGGTAGCTCCTTGCGCCCGCGGATGCCATACATGATACGTACCTTGTCATCCTTGTAGGGCACAACCCGCATAAGATAGTCAAAGAAGTTGCGTGCCACGTTGAAATGGCCGATTTTCGTAAGCACCCTGAGAATCATTGAAGCGTCCCGAATCCAGCAAAAACGGTAATCCCAATTGCGTTCCTCTCCGATTGTTTCAGGCAAAGAGGTTGTAACCGCAGCCAAAATGGCACCGCTCTCCTGAAAAGCCAACATTTTGAGCACCAGCGCGCTGCGCCGCACCGCATCCACAAAATGTCTGAATTCGAAGGTGCGCTGAATCCAGTCCAGCCAGTAGACCTTGGTGCGTTCGAAGTTTAACTGAATCCGTTCGATATTAGGCGGCAATATTTTTTGGTGATAGCTGACCACGAAATAAATTTCATCTCCCAACGACACATCTCTACTCGCCAGCACATCATCGAACGCCATATTTGTGTAGAGATAAATGGATTCGTATGATCCGTTAGAAACTGTGCTTTTAATGAAATTGCGCTCTTTGAAGCTATGGGTTTCATGTTCTCCATAACCCAGGCGGGGATTGTATCTGACCCGGAAACGCGGTTTGCCGCACAGCGGGCGTATGTAGCGGATAACCTCCGGCGGACAGTTATAAAGAGTGTCACTCTCCTTATAGCGCGGCATGAAATCAATAATCGCAAAGCTGCCGCTCTCACCCTCAAAAACGGTTTCGACAATATTGGTGTTACGGATGTAATTCTGTTTGATCCGGCAGCCGAACTCAGCCTCAATCGCAAAAAAGCCGCCACGACGCTCATCAAGCATCGAACCGAACACAGAGGCTGAGTCAAAGTCTGGCAAACAGAGCCAGTTCATAGTTCCCTGTTGATCGATCAGAGCAGCAGATTTACAATTTCCTATAACAGCAAAATTCATAAAGTTTTCCGTGAGCATCCTAGTATGTCGATGTCAAAATTCGATTTTTAATATAGCGCATGATTGCTGATATGTCGATATCATCTGAACATTTATCACAAACCATCGCGTAAATCCACGTTGTTGACAAAATTTGCGGGTTGCTATAATCTTGTGTAGTAAAGGTCAGGAGAAACGATGAAACTTATACATGCACTGCTACCGGTACTGCTGCTGATTGCAGGATGCAGCACCATGAATTCGGTGAACTTCTATTCGATGAGCGATGATATTCAGCTTGGATCTCAAGTCATTGAGGAAACTCGCAAGAGTATGCAGGAACAAGGTGTTCCGCGTAATAATAATCCTCAGGATGTCCGTAAAATACGGACAATGGTTCAACGCATAGCGGCCGTCTCAGATCATCCCGATATCCCCTACGAGGTTGATTTATATTCCACTGATGTGGTCAATGCAATGGCGGCACCAGGTGGAAAAATCATTGTTTTCGAAGGATTGTGGCATCCGCAGAAGGGTCTGTGCCGTGATGATGACGAGATCGCTGCGGTGATAGCGCATGAAATCGCACACGTCAACTGCCGCCACTCGACTAAGGCACTGTCGCGCAATATGCTTTACGGCGGAGCACTCGCTGTAGGCGCGGCGATCGCCAAAGCCCGTGATTACGATAAAGCGGCCTATGTTCTGGGTGGTGCTTTTGTGGCATATGAGGGACTTCTGGTGACCCACTACTCGCGCCGTGATGAGTACGAGGCCGACCGCGTGGGCATGATGTACATGGCCAAGGCTGGCTATGATCCGCGAGCCGCCATACGTATCTGGGATCGGGCATCCAAGGGCGGTGGAAGTAGTGGATCACCTCTGGATATGCTTTCTACCCACCCGAATGATGCCGACCGCATGCAGGCCTTGCAGGAGCAACTGCCAGCAGCGATGGCTGTTTATAGTGTGCGCCAATAATGGCGCACCACACTGACTGGTTTGGATGAAGTGCTGGCGGAGTTGGCGCACCACACTGACTGGTTTGAATGAAGTGCTTACTGTGGCCGGCCATTATTGGGCGGCACTACGGCGGTTTGGGTGAAGTGCTTACTGTGGCCGACCATTATTGGGCGGCATGGAAAGGAGGCTGGCTTATGCAAAAAAAGCGCATGTTCTCCCACGATTATACACGCCCCGGATTCTATATGATTACCATGGTGACGCACGGCCGCACTCCGCTCTTCGGAATATGCCGTGAAAACCGGGTCGACCTGAGTGCCGAAGGTGAGGTTGTCCGCCGCCGCTGGTATGAAATTCCCGCCTTTCGTCCGGCGGTCGAGAGCTCCACTCTGGTGGTGATGCCGGATCACCTGCACGGCATTATCCGTGTAAAGGAAACTCTCGACAAACCAATCGGTAATGTAATCCGTGGTTTCGCCAGCGGTGTAACATCAGAATTGCGCCAACAAACACACAAGCCGCTTCTCCAATTATGGGAACCGGGTTTTCATGACCGGATCATTATGAACTCGGACACCTTGAATGCGGAGCGCAAATACATTCGTGACAATCCGCGGCGATTTTGTCTTAAAAAAGCCAACCCCGACCTTTTTACACAAGTTAACAGCTTGAAGCACCCGCGCTTAGCGGGATCTAAAGATTGGGCGGGTTTCGGCAACCTGTTCCTCCTTGATAAACCTGAACTAATCGCAATCCAGGTTTCCAGAAGGGCAACGAAGAGTGAGATCGCAACCCTGCGAAACCGCGTGTTTGAGCGTTTAGCTTACGGTGCTGTAGCGATTTCACCCTTTATCTCTCCGGGCGAAAAAGCGGTTGCACGGCTTGTTATGGAACAGAAACAGGGTGCCTTGATCCTGATGAAACCGGATGGTTTCCCGCCTCTTTACAAGCCCTCCGGGCGCTATTTCGACCTTTGCGCCCAAGGCAGACTGCTGGTGCTCAGCGCCTTTACCTACAGCGGGCGAAAAAGAGAGCTGACTAGAGAGTGCTGCCTGTGGCTGAATCGGCGGGTTGAAAAGATAGTGTGCGCCAATAATGGCGCACCACACTGACTGGTTTGAATGAAGTGCTGGCGGAGTTGGCGCACCACACTGACTGGTTTGAATGAAGTG
>CAYOQJ010000120.1:0-75643 GCA_964406095.1 uncultured Lentisphaeraceae bacterium | reverse complement strand
CCTAGCCCTGGTCATGAAATATCTGGTTGTATTTTCTGCGCCGCAGCTTTAGAAAAAACGCTACGCGTTTTAAAAGTAGTAGATTACAATTTACAACTTACAATTTACGATTTACCGTCTCAATTTCTTGTTTTTTGTTGCAGAAATTGAAATTATAGCGACTAAAGCGGGCTGTGCCCACAACCTAAGCGTGTAGTCAGTAGCTTGTAGTTTGTTTTGCTGCAGTTGCGACCAGCTGTCAGCTCAAGTTGCTACTTAAACTTCTTGGTTTTTGTGACAGAAAGTGCGATCATGGCGGCATGAAAAGAAGACCGGAAGTACTGGCACCAGCTGGCGACATGGCCTCGTTGCGGGTTGCGATTGAAGCCGGTGCCGACGCAATATATTTGGGTGTTGATGAGTTCAATATGCGTCAGGGAGCGACGAAGAACTTCACCCGTGAGACGCTGGCGGAGGCTTCGAATCTATGCCGGAACAATGGGGTTAGAGTGTATCTGACACTCAACACGCTGGTCTTCGAGGGAGAGCTGGGTGCTATTGACAGGCTACTGTGCACGGTGCGTGATCAAGTGGATGCGGTTATCGTTTCAGACTGGGCCGTGATCCAGGCATGTCGCAGGCACAACCTCCCCTTTCACGTTTCCACCCAGATGTCGTGTAGCAACAGCCAAAGCGCACTTTTCCTCAAATCGCAGGGAGCGGAGCGCGTTGTTCTCGCACGCGAGTGTACTCTGACCGAGATTCAAAAGATTGTGCGAAAAAGCGGAATTGAAATTGAGACATTTGTGCATGGTGCCATGTGTGTGGCAGTATCGGGACGCTGCCTGTTATCGCATGAAGCTTACGGACGATCAGGCAGTCGCGGCGAATGTCTGCAACCATGCCGCCGCAGATATCATGTGCGTGAAATCGAGCAGGAGTCCACCTCCGGCGCAGAATTTGAGGTAACAGCGCACACAATATTTTCCGCCCGTGATCTCTGTTCAATCACCTTTATTGACCAACTAATAAATGCTGGCATCGCTGCATTCAAGATCGAAGGCCGGGCTCGTAATTCTGAGTATGTCAAGGTTGTGACCGCTGCTTACCGCCATGCGGTCGATGCGTTTTTCAACGGTAAATTTACCCGGGAACTGGTTCTTGAACTTGAAAGAGAGTGTGGCAGGGTGTATCACCGCGAGTTTGGGCGTGGATTATTTTATGGACGTCCGGGAGAAGAGCAGCTAACCGCAGTGGACGGCAATCTGGCAACCACCTGCAAATTACACGCCGGGGTTGTGCGCAGATATTACAAGCAGCCGCGTGTTGCCGAGATTCTTGTGCAGAACAACCCTGTTCACGTCAACGACAGAATCGCGGTACACGGTGCGACTTCCGGCATTGTGGAACTGAGTGCGGTCGGGATGCGCCGCGACGATGAAACGCCGGAGCGTGTAAACAGGGGCGAGTGGTTCACAATTTTCTGCGAAAAGAGAGTACGCGAAAACGACAAGGTCTACGTCATAAAAGATAGCAACCATCATGACAAAAACTGAAACAATCTTCAATCTACTGTTGATCTTAACACTATCATACACCGCCAGGCTAACCGCCGGCACCTTCATGGCTGAATCGGGAGGCAGATTGATGCACGAAGCTCCTGCAGTCGAAGTTCAACCCGCGCTGTTCACCCCTGACTGGAAATATTGCGAAGCCAAGCACGATGTAACAGTTGTACAGGATAACGGAGTATATGAATTCAGCATGCACCCGCATGGCGGCGGCATGGTCACTGGCACGGGGCACTTTCAGTTGCGCGACAGCGCGGTACATGCGAAATACCGCTTCAAGTCACACAACGACATCAGATTAAACTGCCTTTTTGTCACGGCAAACCTTCAGGCGGACGAGTTCAGGGGCGGCAGCTGGAGTTGCGGTGAGCGCAGTGCTGTTCTCCCGGCGCAGTATGACAAATTGATCTTAATGCAGAGCACAGTTGAGGAGCTGACGCTCCGCACCGCCGACGGCACCGGAAGCGTAACCTTTCATTTCCCCGAAACGGTATCGCTGCTGATCCAGGACAACCGCCAATGGAGCGAAACGTTTTCTGTGCGCATCGGTCGCCTTACAACCTTTGACTTCCGCAAAAACGAAAATTACAATCTGACATTCAGTATTTCTACCGGATCTGACGACAAGTTGCGGCTACAGAAGCCGGTTACACTTACGGCCGGTCGCGACTGGATACCGCTGGAAGTCGAGCTTGAAATCGCAAAGGGTTCGGCCCTCGACTTCTCTGTTATGGGTTTTCTGGATGCCCCTGCCGGCAAGCACGGCAGAATCATTGCAGAGGATGGCCACTTCGTCTTTAAAAAGCAACCAGGAACGCATCAACGATTCTATGGGGTCAATTTCTGTTTCTCGGCATTATATCCCGACGAAGAAGTTGCCCGCCGGATTGCGCAACGGCTGGCCCGGATCGGCTACAATACCGTACGCATTCATCACTATGAAAGCTTGATGACCGAGGGATCGGAAGATGGAATACAGCTCAACAGGGAAGCGATGCGCCGTTTTGACCGATTCATGGCTGAATTGATCAACGCGGGAATCTATCTTTCAATCGATCTTTACGTTTCGAGGCGCGTACCCTGGAAGGCAATCGGCATTGACAAGCCGGGCAGCATACCTCAGGACACCTTTAAAAAGCTGGTTCCGGTACACGAAGGTGCCTTTAACAACTTGAAAGAATTCACTGCCGTTCTGCTCAACCATGTCAATCCTCACACGGGACGTTCCTACGCGAATGAACCGGCCCTGGCATGGATCAACATCATCAATGAGGGAAACTTCGGCAATCATTTCAGCGAAATAAACGAGATACCCGAGTGGCAGCAGGCCTGGCGGAGCTGGCTGGCGGAAAAGAAAAAGAGTGCGCCACAGTTATACAGTGCAATCCCGGAAACAATTCCACAGGGTGTCGGGATGTCCGGCAAGGATTCGCACAAAGCGGCTTTTCTTCTCTTCTTCAAAGATCTGGAAATTACAATGATCAAACGTTTTCGCCATCTACTGCGGAATGAAATCGGTTGCGAGGCACTGATATCAAATGCTAACGGTTGGAGCCACTTTCTGCCTGATCATCTGGTGCGAGCCCGGGTTTACGATTATATCGACGAGCACTTCTATGTGGATCATCCTAATTTTATAAAGCAGAAATGGCGTTTACCCAGCCGCTCTGCGAACTCCAACCCCCTCAAAAACAACAATTTTGGCGGGCGTCGTGAGATATACATGCGTCATTACGGCAAACCGTTCACCATTTCGGAATACAATTATGCCGCCCCAGGACGTTTCAGAGGAGTGGGCGGCATTCTGACAGGAGCCCTGGCGGCATTGCAGGATTGGAGCGGTTTGTGGCGTTTTTCGTACAGCCATAACATTAAAGAGCTCGCCGCACTGAGCAGTCGTCCGATCGGGTATTTCGACATGCTCAACGATCCACTCTCACTGGCAGCGGAACGCGCATCGATCTGCCTTTTTTTACGTGGCGATATTCAGCCGCTGAACTCAAGTGCACTAATCCATCTTCCTGAAACAACTTTAAGTTCACCTGATAATATTTACCCTGCCAGCAAAAATCTATGGCCGGTTCTGGGTTGGAGTCACAGAATCGGGGTCTATACAGGCGCGAACCCCCCTGAGGAGTTTGAGTACACCGCCGAATATCCGGCGGTTTTTAAAGAGTATGCCAGGAATCCTGAGTTTGTACCATTTTTACACAGCAGTGTGACAGAACTGGCAAACTCGAACCGCGCACTCAAAATTGACAATCAGAGCGGAAGTTTTACAATAATAACGGAAAAAACGTGCGGTGGCTTCTGTGAAAAGGGTACAATAGCGGCGGCTCCACTGCAGGTCACCATCAGCGGAAGCGCTGCGACAGTATGGATAAGTGCATTGGATGACCTGCCTCTTAACAGATCGAAGCGGATGATTCTGACACATTTAACTGACATTCAGAACAGTGGCATACGTTATGCTGATGAAAAACGAAGCATTCTGCTTGACTGGGGCGGGTTGCCACATCTTGTACGCAGAGGATCGGCAGAGGTTGAGCTGTGTTGCGATGTTGCTGACAAATGCCGGGTATTTGCTCTTTCCACCGGAGGGCGGAGGCTTTACACTTTACCGGTTACAGTACGGGAGGGTGCGGCTTGTTTCAAGCTGGATACCGCCGGACGTGATAACAGAGGAGTTATTATTTACGAGGTTATAAAATAACCGTGAAAACTGCCGTTTACATATTTTTAATCTGTACCGCATTGATATCATGCGCGTATACGTATCCGGGATTTGACTCCGCAGTCAACTATCCGCACATCGGCTTGATGTTGGCACCGCTGTCGCACTCCAAGCCGCGTCCTCTGCCCATGCCGGAGGCGCATACTTTCATCATTGAAGGCGAAGATGAGCTGATTCGTGAGGATCGCTTCGAACCTTATCAACTCTGGTATCACGACCAATGTGAAGGGCGCTGGCAGGACACCGCTGGCAACACCCTGCTAATCGGCAGAATCACAACCGCTTTACCGGAGTTCCCCGAAGAGTTTATTACCCGCGAACGTTACAATCAGGTCAGTGCGGATGATCAGTGGCATATTGACGGACGGACAGCTGAGCAGATTCACGCCTGGGCTGCCACATTCACCGGTGAGACTCTATTTGAACCGGAAACACTGAACATCAACTCATTCGCACTAAGCTCTGTTTACACCTACACATGTCAGAGTTCCAATCTGCTGGTTTACACCTTCCATCCACGCCGCATCGGCAACGCACGCAATTTCGACTGGTTCTGCGTCACGCTGAAGGCACCGGGTACTGCGGATATCGGCAAGCTGCAGCGCAATTTTGAAGAAACCTGGATGTCCGAGATAGCGCAGCCCACCACCTTTAACCGTCATGACGGTGCACAGTCGCGTGAGATCAGCACCAGCCGCCAGGGCATCCCCGACTTTGATCAGCCGCACCATCCTGTGCGCCTGGCGGCGCGTAAGGGGATTGCAAATTATGAACAGTGGTGGTGCGCGGAGACCGACGGCTACACGATTCTTTCTGATGTGAATACAAACCTGGGCAGGTCGCTGGTGGAAACTGTACAGCAGAATATGCCGGTGTTTCTGGCTGCCTGCCGAAAACTTCTACCCCCGCTGACTGCTGAAAGGGATGTCGCATTGATCAGAATCTTTCAGTTCAAAAGTGATTACGACACCTATGTCGGTGAAAAGTTCCGCTGGTCATCAGGCATCTGGATGCCGCGGAGGCGAGAGCTGGCTTTAACACAGGAAGCGCACAAAGAGAAGATCATGAGCACACTGCGTCATGAAGCCTTTCATCAATATATCTCCTACGCCTGGGGCATGCTGACACCTGCACCATGGCTGAATGAGGGACATGCCTGCTTCTTTGAGAATGCGCACATTGATTCAAAAAGCGGGATCTTTTTTGAAGAAGATTTGGCACGCTGCCGTCTGCTACTGGAAAATCCGGAACAAGCCGCCGCTCTGATTCCTCATCTGCTGCAGATGAGCTACGGGGACTTTTATGATGGCGGGGGTACCAGGGCAGGGCGGGCCTTCAACTACGCTCTCGCCTGGGGGTTGGTCTATTATCTGCAAAAAGGTGCTCCACAGGAGCGCAACACCCCATTCCGAAATATTTTAAATGATTACGCTGAAGCTCTGCTACTCACACGCGATTATCAGCAAGCCACCGATCTGACCTTTGCCGAAGTTGACATGCAGGTTTTTCAATCCAATTTTAAGGAGTTCTGGTTGAAGCGCAGAGCCTCGGCAATGCAGTATGATCCGGTGAATGAATAGAGGGGACATTTTACATGGAAAAGCATATAGTTATGAGGTCAAACCTTAGAACAATCGGCTGCGCGGTGCTTCTGTTGTGCACTTGCGGCTGTATTTACTCTAATTTCAGGCTGCCGGCCAGTCGTGACTTCAGAAACACGCAGACGGTCAGCCGGAGCGGAGTATCAACTTCGCATTCGATTGCGTGGATCGCAGCCTGGGGTGACGGCGGGTTGCAGGCTGCCGCAGAGAACGGCAATTTAAAAACACTTGAATATGTTGACTACCAGTTTCTGAATGTTCTTTTCGGTCTTTACATGAACCGCAAAACAATTGTTTACGGGCAATAGAGTTGAGAAAACACTGTTAATCATGATAACCGAAAAGAATAAAGCTGCGGTACTGCTACCGATCATATTGCTGTGCGCGGGCTGCTTCGCACCTAAGGGTAGGATTTTCACAAAAATCAGAGAGCCGCTCGCTCTGCCGGCGGAGCGCACAGGCTCACCGGTTGCCACCAAAAAGTTCTCCGTAGGTCTGACCAGACTGAAAGAACCGATAACACGCATAAATCTTTCGGTCATGTGGTCGAAAAATGTAGTCCGTGAAGAAGCTGAAAAAGCCGGAGTAAGCGAAATATGCTACTCCGACCTCGAAACTCTGTCGGTATTTTTTGACAGTTACCTCAGGAAGAGAATCATCTTTTACGGCAACTGATCAAGCATCATCAATCGATAAGCAGAACCTTAAAGAAGGCGGCATCGCTGGTGCGCGGAACTCTTACTACCGTCTGATCTGATTCAGGCACACCCTGGAACTCCGGCACAAAATCCGTCCAGCCGTTCGGGCCGTAAACTTGTACCTCCGAAACACTCCACTCAGCTACCGGCTTATTCATGTCCGCTGATGTCACAACCTTGTAACGCTTGCCAGACTCGGAATTGAATCGAATCGAGAAGGTGTCCATATCGAGGGTGACCGCCTGCATTTGAATGCTCTTGACCTCAATAGCGCCAAAGGAGGTGTGAATTTGATCTTCTTCATCAATTACCCTGAAGCGGTAGGATTCGCCGACACTCAATCCGCTGACAACCAGCTGATATTGATTATTGTCATATCCTATCGCCTGAACCGAACCCAGCAACACCCAGCTGCCATCTATTTCGGCCCATACTTCAAGCTCTCCACTGCCGTTTTCATCGACAGTGAAGATATTCACCAGAAACTCGCCATTGCTGTAATAAACCGAGAAATCGATCTGTGCTGAAAGCGGGGCAGGATCGCCGGAGGTAGAGGAGTAGGTGGTCAGAGACCCATCCCCTACAAGCTGTACTGAGTTTATGCCTGTATCCTCTGTATCCGGTGAGGTGATGTTTTGCGAGGATATGGAACTGGAGGGGTCATCAGCCGGAGCAAGAGTCACGACATACTCATAGTCGGTGTAGCTGATACCATCCGGATAGCGCAATATGATGGTCAAAACGTTGGTGGTGCCAACGTTGATCGGAATCGGATTATTGCTGTCATCCAGCAACTGCTCCCAAACAAGATCATTGCTGGTATCTCTGGTCAGGCCATAGAGCGTACCCTCGGTTGTGGAAGATTCGTTGAGCAAAGCTATCACTCCAGCCTGCGCTGTATCATACACGCTGGGATCGGGAGCGCCTTCAAAAAGTTCCATCTCAAGATAGAGCTGTATTGAAGCAAGATAACGTCCGTCCCCATCGTCAGAAGCCGTAACATCAGCCTCATTGATTAGCTCACCGGAAAAAACGATGAAAACATCCTGCGTTGTCACCGATGTACCGTCTGCAACGGTGAAAGTGTGGGTCGCTGAACTGTAGCTGTCATCCACACTGACCGTCTCGGCACAAGCAAAGCCCGCTGTGAACAGTACTGCAAAAAATATAGCTTTATTGATTTTCATAATAACCCTCACAAACAATACCTCATTGATTTGTACAGAGAAGGTAGCAAAATAACTCGAAACTGTACAGCAAAATAAAAATTTATTCGCGCTTGAATTTGACGGCTTGATAACGTATCTTATCCGGCATGAAAATTTTAGTTATCGGTGGTGGCGGGAGAGAACACGCGATCGTGTGGAGGTTAGTTCAGGACTCAACCCAAACAGAGATTTTCTGTGCACCGGGCAATGCCGGCACAGAACAGCTGGCCCGGAATGTTCCTATCGCCGCTGATGATATCCAGGCACTACTTGACTGGGCGCAACGGGAACGCCCCGAACTTACTGTGGTAGGGCCGGAGGTTCCTCTGTGTATGGGACTAACCGACCGTCTTGAAGCTGCCGGTCTGCGGGTATTCGGACCGTCGCAGGCCGCTGCCCAACTCGAAGGCAGCAAGCGTTTCGCCAAGGAGCTCATGCACGAAGCAAATGTGCCCACCGCCCGCTATGCCAGTTTCACCAACGTTGATGAGGCTGTCGCGGCATTGGAGAGCTTCGGCTTACCGGTTGTGATAAAGGCCGACGGACTGGCTGCAGGCAAGGGGGTGTTGATCGCAGAAAACCATACCGATGCAGTTGCCGCTATCCGCGAGATGCTGATAGACTCCCGCTTCGGCAGGGCCGGTTCCGAGATAGTTATTGAAGAGTTTTTACAGGGCGAGGAGGCTTCGATCCTGGCACTGGTTGACGGTGACAACGCCGTGCTGTTGCCCGCATCGCAGGATCACAAACGCGCCTATGACGGTGATATGGGCCCGAACACCGGCGGCATGGGAGCCTATACCCCCGCGCCATTAGTGACCGAAGCGGTGATGTGTCTGATCAAAGAGCGCATCATCCTTCCGGTTGTGCGCGCAATGCGGCGACGTGGAACACCTTACAAGGGCGTTCTGTACGCAGGCTTGATGATTGATGGCGACAAAATCAGCGTACTTGAGTTCAATGTGCGCTTCGGAGACCCTGAAGCACAAGTGGTACTGCCTCGCATAGGAGGTAATCTCATCCCCGCAATGCAGGCCTGTATCGACGGCGTACTCACTGACGAGCTGGTCACTATTCGCAAGCAGGCTGCCGCGACTGTAGTAATGTGCTCTGAGGGATATCCCGGCAATTACCGCAAGGGCGACACTATTCATGGCCTGGATTCAGCGGACTCTCCGGATGACTGTTTCGTCTTTCACGCTGGCACAAAATCGTACGACGGCGCGATTGTAACCGCTGGCGGACGTGTACTGGCAGTCACGGCACTCGGTCCGGATTTACGCTCGGCAGTGGACAAAGCCTATCAGCGGGCAAATCTGATAACATTTGACGGTGCACACTACCGCCGTGATATCGCGCACCGCGCATTCAGTCGCTGAACAACATAACATCACACTGCCGCCCTTGAATCGACGGTTATGCAGATGAAAATTTCCAAAAAGTAAACCATGTTTGTTTTTGCCCTGCAAGCAGGGCCTAACTGTAGAGAAAGCGAGGTATTCAAATGTCAGACAAAACACTTGTGGGAATAGTTATGGGCAGCGATTCCGACTGGGAGCTGGTCAGAAAAGCCGTTGAAATTCTTAATAAATTTGAGGTCACATACGAAGTACGGGTTATCTCCGCTCACCGCACGCCGGAAATTGCCGCTGAGTATGCCACCACCGCCGAAGAACGCGGATTACAGGTGATCATCGCTGCCGCCGGAGGTGCTGCACACCTGGGCGGAGTGCTGGCTGCTCACACTGTGTTGCCGGTTGTCGGAATACCTGTCAAAAGCGGTGCTTTGAGTGGACTCGACTCGCTCTATGCCACCCTGCAGATGCCAGCGGGCATACCGGTCGCAACCGTTACACTCGGCAGTGCCGGACCGGTCAATGCTGCCCTCTTGGCCGTCCAGATACTGGGTGGAAACGATCCTGAACTGCGTCAACGTTTTCACGCCTACAAAGAAGAGCTGAAAGATAAGGTACATACAGGCAACGCCAGAATCAACGCTGAGCTGTGAATAAAACTCTGATAAAGTCGCACGGTATTGAACTTGTCGAGCTGATCGATACCACCAGCAGGATTTATCTCTGGAAGGCCGTGCAAAAAACTCTCGATCGCACAGTTTTTCTGCTTGTTCTTAATGATGAGCTATCCGCGGACGAAGAGTCGAGCCGTTACTTCATCCTGATTGCGCGACAGTTCGCCAAACTCAAAAGTGAATCGCTGGCGGCCATATTCGATATCGTCAGCGACGGACAACTGCATTACGTTGTCATGGAGTATGTCGAGGGGTTTACTCTGGAATCATTTCTGCAGAGAGAGGGAGCACTGCCCTTCGACCGGCTCATGCAGATTGCGACCTCTGTAAGCAGTGCGATGAAGACACTGTGGAACCACTCGCGGATCATCCACCGCAATCTGAAAAGCGCATCAATCCGTTTTGACTCACGTGGCATAGCCAAACTCACGGATTTTACTCTGGCGATCATCGATGCCCCCGATTTTGACCCCGAGGTTATCGACCGTGGTCATGTGCTGGGAGCACCTTCTTACATCTCACCCGAGCGGATCGGAGGAAACACTCCGCTTACCACGCAGAGCGACATGTACTCACTCGGTGCGCTGCTGTATTGTCTGTCAACCGGCAAAGCTCCCTTCGCGGAGCTCCGAACGGAAGAGATTCTTAAGGCGCACCTGACGGAATCGATCACGGCGCCGCACAGAATTGTCACGACTTTGCCGGTTGATTTCTCACGAGTGCTGCACCGCCTGATGATCAAGAATCCCATTTTCCGCTACCGGAACTGGGAAGAGGTGCATCATGATCTTCATGCGCTGATGGAAGGCCGGGAGCCAATCTGCACGCAGCTGGATCCAACTCATCTGAGCACAATAGAAGCGGATTTCAGTCAGGTAGCTGACGATCTGCAACCGCAGAAACCGACCGCGTTCAAGATAAAAACAAAAAAAAGAAACCGTTATCTGAGCGAGATTCAGGATCGCCACCTCAGTCGACACCATGAAGCTGATCAGAGAAGCTCGCTTAAAAAGCGTAACTTCATTCTGTGGTCAATTCTGGTCGCCTGGCTGGCCGCACTCTTCTGTTTCCGCGTCGCGGTGCAATCCGGCCGATTATCCGACAACCCTGCGGCAATGAGGGCCGAAGCAAAGATTGACGGCTTGATCAGCTCCATCGTGCCGAGTGTGATTGACACAGTCGAAGAAAGTGCTGCCAACGTTTCAGAACCGCGACCTGTACCGGATGAGAGTGCTGTGACAACGCTACCAGCTCCCGCCACAAACGATCAACTGCCGGAACTCTCCACCAAACTGCGGCGGCAATTCGCTGAACTTCTGAGAGGCGGCAACACCGACGCTGTCATTGGGCTGCTCGAAAAGAACACAAAAACTTTCAATGGCAGAGAAGAGATGTTAAACACGTTGAAGAATCTGCCGGATGCTGATGAACTTGTCGCTAGACATCTCAGCCGCAATCTGAATCGTCCGCTGAACATGAACATCAGGAATATTCCCCGCACGGTGGTAGCACGTGAGGTGCGCGACCGCATTGTTCGGCTGGAAGCCAATGGGCGTACTGTCGATTGTGATATTACCGATCTGACACCCGAGCAGAAAGCCAACTGGATCGGAGAGCCGCAGTCGATCGGTGAAAACATCGTTCTAGCTCTGCTACTGCTGCAGAGTTCGAATGCTGCCCAGGCAACCTTATATGCAAAGGGCTGCGGGGTGCTGGCCCCGGTTATTAACGAGGCCGCAGGACTTAATATGCAGGATCAGAGCTTAGATTAAACCATAACGTCACCTCTTATTAAAAAGACTGACCCTGTGTTTTACTCAATTATGATCCGATAGAATGCGTCCGGATTGTTTTCCATATCCTGATCCGTAAATTCCAGTATGCCGTCGATGCCGGGGATGCCGGTCTGCAGCGGCTGAAAAGGTGGTGACTCCGTTAGGTTGGTACTTCTTTCAATCCGGTATGAACGCCCGCTCAAACCGTTCCACTGAACCTTGAAGCCGGCGGCTGAATGCGCAGCCGGCAGAGCGACCAAAAAGAGGGAAGAGCTGTCGCGAGGATCGGTACCGGCCTTCCACTCGGAGTAATTATCCATGCCGTCGCCATCGGTATCAATAAAATCAGCGGAACCGTCGGTCGGCAGATCGTTCGCGCTCAGCCAGGCGGTTGGAGCCTGCAGAACAATCGAAACGCTCCCGTTGCTGTAGAGTTCCGCGCTGTCCCAGCCCAATCCATCGGGCAGTGGTGGCAGAGCGACCGTGCTGAAGGTGCCGGCAAAGGCTCCGCCCGTACTCTGAAGAATCTGAAATGTGTCGCCCGCGGCAGGAGAAAATCCTGAAGGTGTACTGCATTCCAGCGTACCGCTGTACTCGATCGCAGCCGGATTGAGGGTTACCGTTGAACCCAGCTCAACCGACAATACTCCGCTGTTCATGGTCAGATCGCCCGACAGCAGCAATCCGCTGCCCGTAACAGAGAGCGTATTGCCAGCCAGGTCCAGACCGGCTGCAAGACTCAGGGTTGATCCAAATTCCGAATAAAAATCAGTGGCATTGTCCAGCACAACAGGCACCGCGATCTGATGCTGTCCCCTGAGTGCTTCAACTGTGCTGCGTCCACTGACAGATTTAAGCTCCAGGATGCCCTCACCGTTCAATGTGTAGGCATGGCTGTGACGGAAACGCACTCCTTTCAGCTGTGTGGTTCGGCGTTGAACCGTGATTGAATCGATCTCAAATGTTTCGGTGCCGCTGTTAACCGGATCGATGCGGATGCTTTTGATCAACTGTCCATCCCAATTCTGATGTCCGCCCGGAGTGAAGACAACATCCCTGAACTCGCCCTTGCCGTTGTAGGTTGCGGTCACAACCCTGTCCTTCGAATAACTGGTGTATTGTGCCGTACCCCAGTAGAACTGCAAATTGAAGATTCGGGTTGTGCTGACTCGCAGGCGGACTGTAACGCTTGGCACATCAGAACCGAAGAACGATTGACCGTCACGCATGATATAGGGATCGGCTGTTGCGGGCTGGCCGCTCAGCAATCCGCCGGAAGCCGCCAATAAATTGACATTGTTGGAGGTCCACTTCTCCGTATCTCCATCGGTGTTGAACTGCCAATCATGTGAGATAGACGGCAGGGTGACCGTAGCGGCACCGGTGGCGGCACTGCCGAAAACAGCGATATCCTCATCGGTTCCCGGTATGCCCCAGTAGAACCAGTTGAGCTGATCCATCCAGCCACCCGAACTGGCGCACGACCAGGCGCACTCACCGCGCGGCGGCGGAGCAATTGTCAGAGATTCAGTCTGCAGAGCGACGGGAGAGCTGACGACACTCCCGATGTAATTGCCCAGCGCATCGAAGCGCAATACTCTGCCGCCGCTCTCGCGAATATAGACATCGCCGCTGGAAGAATCAGCCCCGAAAGCGTCGGCTGAAGAGAGCGGCGTACCGTCGAAACTGCTGCCGAGTGCGAAATCGCCATGCGGCAGATCATGATCCCGAGGGTCCGGTGTGTGTTCAAAACGTTGAACCGTGCCGCCGCTGAGGGCGAGATAATAATCGGGACGGATTGTACGGAAATTTTCAAGTCGATGGAAGGTCAACAGATTGGAGTCATGTCCGCGTCTGGGGTTGTCGCTGGTGCCGCTGACCGGCCACGCGGTACGTGAAACCAGCACCATATCATCTCCGTCGATATCGAAGTTCATATAGCAAAAGCCGTCGGTATCGATACGGTTTGAATAGAGAAAGAAGCTTTCAATCCTCCAGTTGTAAAGATTTTTGGAACTTAGAATGGCGGCACTGTTACGGATCATATCCGTGGCGATTGAAGAACCGGAGTGAACCGGCAGAATCGGCTGGGTCAGGGCGTAAAACCGCCCGGAGAGCGGGTCATAGCCAGCCCCGATCTTCTTTTCACCACCGGGCAGTGCGACAAAATCGCGGTCAGGGTCAAAGGCGACAACCCCGGAGACCGGGCAAACGCGTGCCAGAGCGGTCAGCGGTTCGTATTTGACCTTGGGGATAATGAAGGTGCCCATATCCGGCGAATGCGCGATCTGCCCTTCACCGATAAAGTCGCCGGGCCAGGCATCATCAACTGCCGGAAAGCCACCCCTGAGAATCCAGGCACTGTCGAGTAGCAGATTGGCAGCATCGATGGCGGCAGAGAAGCTGGCAGTGCTGGCCGCATTCCAGATACGTCCGTCAGCAACCACCGGATTGTTCGGCGTTGCCGAACCACCTTTACTGAACAGCGCGGATTTGGTCCAATTTGCCCCAAAATCGGTGGAACGGGCGATTACCGCCTTGTTGCCAGCGGCATCGTTGTTCACACCGATGAGATAGACCGCACCGTTATGCTCGATCATACTGGCACGCAGCAAATCGGTGATCTCCGGGCCCACCTGCACCCAACTCGCACCGCTGTCGGTCGAGCGGAAGATCGAAGTTTTGCCGGAGGTGCTCGAGCCGGATGATTCTCCGGCCAGCGCATGTGCGGCCAGATAATCACCGTTGGAGAGAATTTTTATCTCCGGGTCGGAGATAAAAACATCCGGCGCAGTTTTAAACCATCCATATTCAATCATCTGATGATCAAGCACCACTCCAGGTGCGCTGCTGGTATCCACCGCCCCACAGACCTGCGCGGTCAACGCACAGAACGCGGTAAAGCAAATTTGTTTCGCCACCATGCGACAGTATATCTCTGAATTTCTCATGGTCAGATTTTATTGTTTTTCTGCGGGAATTTCAACCTCAATCTTTTCAGACCAGGTGCCTACTCCGACCATATCACGCCAGAAGGGTGGTGTGTTTTCGGCACGGTTGCCATTACACTGCACATTGCGGCTACTTAGTGTGACTATGCCGTAATAGGGCGTACGCATCACATCATTGAGGACATCCGCCGGAATATCAGCGGTTAAATCAAAACTCTGCCCCTGGCGCATTTTACACAGCGGATTTATGAAGGTATTATTCTCAATGCGAGCACCATCGACATTGGCCAGCTTGACGGCGATACCGGGTGCATCTCTGACGGTATTGCCGGAGATCGTGATATCGCGGATATTGTAGGCATGGGCAAGAGAGTGGCGCGGCACTCCGAAGGCGCTAAAGGCGGCCAGTGAGGCACTCTCACTCAACGAAGAGAAGCCGCAGTTCACCAACGTGTTGTTCAGAATTTCAATGCCGCGCGGAAAGGGTCCTTCCATCCAATACTGCTCGGCAAAGAGCACGATTCCGTAACGGTGGATATGCTCGATCGTGCAGTTGCGAAGGGTAGCCTCGGGACTTTTGATCAGGATGCCGCGTACGTGGCCATGATGTAGATGGCAGTTTTCAATTACGGCACCGCGACAGGCATAGGTTGAAGCTACCGCCAGATCGAAGGCTTTGACTGCCACCGGACGATCAAGTTTAACCAGCACAAGCGCACCGTGAAAACTTCTGACTGGATTATGCGTACTCACAAGATCGGCAAAATAAGCGGCAGCGCGTTGTTCAACCTCTTTAACGCTCGGTTTTTCGAGAGCTGTGACGGAGACCACCTCAGCTTCGCCGCAGGGCACCGCGTCGGGATAGTGATAAAACCTGAGTGTGTCGCCGGGATCAAAATCCTGACCAAAGGGGCCGGCCAGCAGTAGCGTATCATCGGATTGCTTTTCCATGACCAGATTGATGAACCCATGAATATTGATCAGGTCATCGAATGCCCGGGAAAACTCACAGTCCACCAGGCGGGGACCGCGCTTCTGACTCATAGAATGGAAAGCATCGGCAGCACCGGCCCAGATGCTGCCGGAACCAGGGCGCGGCACAAGCTTGCAGCGTCGGTAGAGATTGCCACCCTCCGCTCTGCCCTTTTCATGAAAGGCGAAACTACCGGCTGCATAAACAGTCACATCCTCGAGGGTGACTGCCGATGATTCATAAACCGATATCCCCCCACCGGCACCGCGCATATTGATCACGATTTTGTTGCCCGGGCCGAAGTTGCACCCCTCTTTACCAAAAAGCCGGTTTACCCGTGCCCGCAACAAACCGGATTTCAGTTCGGTCGGCGGGGCACAGATCGCATCAGGCAGCGGCATTTCATGCACACCGTCGGCATCCATAATCACATGGCGTGCCCGTTTAGTGGGAAAGACCGCCTCTGCCAGAGAGGGAAAGCCATCATCAACCGCGAAGTCGATGGTTCTATTACGCCGGTCAACCGATCGAATGGTGCCCTGGATAAACGGCGGCTTCTCCATATCCAGATAGATATTTTTGAGTGTCAGATTACGGCAGCGTCGTAGGCGGACTCCGCCACCGCGCAATGCAAAGATAAAGGTCGAACCCTGCGCATCGATCTCCATGTTATGAAACTCATCCAGAGTGAAAGAGCGGCGTCCGAAGTGGTAGACAGCCGGAGGAACGGCAAAAGTCGGGTTCCGTGCCACATGTGCGGCAGCCAGCGCCTTCATCAAGGCATCGACATCCCCCCCCTCGCCACGCATCTCCGCTCCAAACGAAATCAGCGTGATGAGCGCAGCAAATGAAATCACAGAGCAGATTGTCTTTAGATTTGCTGGCATATTTTTTTTCCTTATTTGTTGATACAGCCCGCAGATATGCAGAAATCAGTTTTTAAGTTCGGCATTCATCCAGCCTCGCAAAGAATTAATCAGATATAGATTCCTTGCCTTATTCAGCTCATCACATCGGATGACCCTTTCCTTAATCACACCTTCCCGTAATAGAGAAGCACGCATAGTGCCCGGCAACAAGCCGCATCGTAAAGGAGGAGTAATCATTTCTCCATCTATGCTTGCAACCACATTCGCAACCGTGCTTTCGGTAACCTCACCCCTTTTATTCCAAAGGATAACATCGTCCACATCGGCCAAACCAGTTTTTGCTTTATTGTATATTTCGCGCTTTGATGTCTTATGATAAAGCATTCTGTTCTGCGGATCAACGGGTTCAGCGGCAAAACAGACCTTGCGCAGCTTTTCGTCCTCTTTCGGAAACAGCTCGGATTCAACTGTGATTCGCCCGTCCGAGGCCAAAGACAACCTTAATCGCAGCCGTTCGCTGGAAACAATATTAAGTATATCAATCAACTCTGCGACATTTAATTTAAACCCCAGTTCCAAAGCGGAACGGGAGAGCCGATCAATGTGATCACATACATACATGATTCCATTATCGTAAAGCATGGTTTCAAACAGACAAAAGTCAAGTCGATGTTCAGTGTACTCTCTGTTTGTCGCGCTGACTTCGCATACTGCCGGATCAACAATGCCGCCAGTATCCGCATGCAGCACTTCAGTTTTGAGTGTGCACTCGCACCACTCCGCCACGGGTTGTGAAGCCCAGACAATTCCTCCCCCCGCGCCGTAAGTGGCAACGCCATCGGATTGTTCGATCTGCACAGTGCGGATAGCGACACTGAAACAAGCCTGACGCCCAGGTGCGATATACCCGACAGCACCGCAATAGACACCCCGGGCGGAAGATTCCAGTTCATCAATAATCTTCATGCTCGCGCACTTAGGCGCACCGGTTATCGAAGCACAAGGGAAAAGAGCTGCGAAAATTTCTGTCAGGGTGGCAGATGTCAGGCCACTGACCGTGGAGGTCATCTGATGAATATCACCCCACCTCTCCACCGCAAAAAGAGGATTGGCGACAATCGAGCCCGGGGAACAGATTCGTCCGAGATCGTTACGGATCATATCCACTATCATGACATTTTCAGCACGATCTTTCGCGGAATTTAGCAGGTCTTCTCTGCCGCGCGCCGTTCCCTTCATCGGCTGGCAGATAACAAGCTTGTTGTTCAGTTCAAAAAAAAGCTCGGGCGACGAACTGCAGACAATTTGATCCGCAGTTCTGATATAAGCACTGAATCGCGAATTAGACAAACGGCTGACAAAAAACTGCCAGGGATCATTGAGGGAGCTCTTAACTCTGAGTGTGTAGTTCACCTGATAAGTGTCACCCTCGGCAATATAATGTTTAATTCTTGCGACTTTTTCCGAATATTCCCGTTGTGTCTGGTCACACCGCCATTTCAACGGGCCGGGTTCCGGCACTGCGGGCAGATCAATTTTCAATGGCTTATCGTACACACCGAACCAAACCAGCGGTAAATTAATTTTCCTCGCGGGAAATGCATGATCGAATGCGTGGGCCGCTTCGTAACTAACAAACCCGACGGCCCATTTTCCGCAACTGGCAGCTTCATTCAGCACTGGTATGACTTGGTCATGCCTATCCGCACGCAAAACGCTTAGCGGATTTCTGAAACTCAGCCAGCATCCGTCACCACCCCGCAGAACTACCTCATCTTTGCAAGGCACATACATCCTACACTCTATCTCCAATTTTAACCGAGTTTTTTGCAGCGCAAACAATTCTGGCCGGTTTTTGGGCTAAGAATCAGCATAGAAAGCCGGGTTAATCAACAGCGTCGCACATTGAAATAACCCGCAGCCGACTACGGAATTCATACTCGCTCATCGATGTACGCACAACTACAATTTTCTTCTCTCTCGGTAGAAGGTCAAAGTAATTATCGCTGAAAAACAGCGGCTTTTCGTGGTCAACGGAGAGATAGACCCCGCGGGCGAACAGATCGCTCGACACACAGATTGAAAAACCACCCTTGAATGCCGATATATCGGTTTGCAACGATGCCAAGGGCAGATCGACCTGCCTGAGCGGCGTGAGAAAATTTAAACTTTGTACCCTGATCTCTCCGGACTCAAAGGTAGTATGAAGCACCACCTTTTCCGGTGCGTTTGATGCCATAAAATCATAGTAATCGATATCCAGAACTCTGTTGGCGGTGTTGGCTCCGAGGCCGACTTTTTCGGAGCGTTCGCGCAAAAGATTACCGGAGAGATCAAGCATCCGTAAATTTATCATACCGGAAAGAGGCTGACGCAGATCCGAAACCAGATATAGCTGCAGCCGATCGTCAGCGCGGGTCAGTGAAACGATTACATCTTCAAAGCCAGCACGCACTCTGTAATGCGCGGCCTTCCAGTTGCCGTAATAATCCGAGGTAGACCAGGATGCCACCGGCCAGCAGTCGTTGTGCTGCCAGTAGAGCGTTCCCATACAGTAGGGCATATTGCGGCGATGTGCTTCGATAGCAAGCCGCATTCCATCGGCCTGCAGCAACTGACTCATATAAAGAAAGCTTTCAAAATCTTTCGGTTCCCGGTAGTTGCGTTCCATGTAGATGCGGATGAGTTCATTGCCGCGTGGATGACGCTGATGAGCCAGCATAACATCCGATTCAATATCCCAATGTTTCTCATCCGGATTATAGCGTTTGACGGTAGAGAGTTGCGGAAATGACTGAAATCCGTATTCGCTCATGAAACGCGGAACGGCCTGCTCATAAACGGTAAAGGGGGCCTGTCCATGCCAGACATCCCAGTTGTGACGATCTCCGGAGAGGTCATTACGTTCAGAGGGATACAGGTCGCTGTAAGGCGAACTCGAGCGGTAGTCTGTTTCGGGATCATATGTCTTGACCACGGAGGGCAGAATATCCAGAAAAACACGATTATATTCCCCCAGCACCTTATCTGCCAGACCCAGCTTGGTAAAGCGCTGTTTCCAACCCCAGCAGTGCCAGCCCTCGTTCATCTCGTTATTGCCGCACCACAGGGCGATGCAGGCATGATTGCGCAGCCTTTTCACATTATCAACCGCTTCGGCACGGATATTCGCAGCCATCTGATCGTCGCAAGGGTAGAGGCTACAGGCAAACATAAAATCCTGCCAGATCAGAATGCCGTTGCGGTCACACAACTCATAAAAATAATCATCCTCGTAGATGCCGCCACCCCAGACGCGCAGCATATTCATATTGGCATCTACCGCACGCGCAATTACATTACGATAGCGCTCTTTGGAAACACGAGGCATAAAGCTGTCGTTGGGAATATAGTTGGCCCCTTTCATAAACACCGGTTCACCATTGAGCTCAAAATAGAAGCTTGAGCCCCTGCCATTCATATCACGCTCGGTCACCAGGCGGATTGAACGGATGCCGACGGGAACTGTCCGGCTGTCATAAACCCTCCCGTCAGCAACAACGGTCACCTTGAAATCATAGAGCGTCGGACTTCCCAATCCGTTACTCCACCAAAGGCGGGGATTCTTCAATATAAAAGCTTGATTAAAACGATTGGAACCCCGGATGATTGTAACCGGGCGTTCGGCATAGATCAGACCGCTGGTCGCATTACTGATCTGAAACCGGCCCGAGCAGGAGCGCAGTGAATCTAATTCAATTTCTACATCGATACGTGCGGAACGCTTGGAAACCTCGGAGGTTGAGATATGGACATCCTCGAGACGCATCGTATTCCAGTACTCAAGATAAACCGGACGCCAGATGCCCATTGTAACCAGCCGCGGCCCCCAGTCCCAACCATAGTTATAACCTGCTTTGCGAGCGAAAACGCTGACTTTATAGTTCAGAATCCCCCCGTTTTCCGATTGATCGTTCAACGCAGGGTACTCATAATCAAGTGCTAGAAATTTGGGCAGATCGCGTTTGATCGGAGAATGAAAACAGACCCGTAGCGTATTTTCACCCGGCAACAGGAGTTCCTTGCAGCCGGCACGCCAGCACCGAAACATATTATCGGCCTCAATCACCTTCACTTCATTCAGGTAGACATCGGCATAGGTGTCCAGTCCCTCGAAAACCAATCGCAGATTATCGTGTTCAAGTAAATCGGTGCCCAACTCAAAGGTGGTCTCGTACACCCAATCCTCTTTATCCACCCATTGCACAGCACGTTCGTTCATGCCAACAAAAGGATCGGAAATAATATCATTGCGCATCAGGTCGCTCTGCACCACCCCCGGCACCTGAGCCGGATACCAATTGCGTCCTCTGACCTGCTTGACTTTCCAGTTGTCGTTAAGTGACAGTTGCCCTACTGCACCCAAGCCGACCTGATCGATCAAAACGCAACAGAACAGCAATCCAAAAATAATTCTTCGCAACATCATCAAAACATCCTATTCTTTTATTCGTTGAAAACATGCACAAGCGGCAACTGCGCTGAGAGCGCGTTAATACCTGGCATAAATTCACGCAGCGGCATATCATGGGGCGCGAAAACGAAAAGAACCCGCACCTTGTTTTCCGGGCCGGCACTCTTTTCAAGCAACCCCGGCAGTTCATCCCAACTGCTGCAATCGAACTCATGCGGTGTCAAAGCGGGGTCGAGTCCCTCGACACTCCAATCCTCTTCAATGAAGATGAATTTGCGCTTAATCTTATTTTCCTCGTTCCGGGTTATACGCAGCTCAAATGGCTGAGGAACACGGCTCTCCCGCTTACGCCACTCATTACGCGGCAGAAAGGCCTTGTAATAAATACTCTGATCAACCTTGCCGTAGAGGTGCAGCCCCTGACCGTCCAGCAGATCAAAAACTGCAGCGATCTCGCGGGCCTGGCGCAGTGTCAGCGCCAGGTCAAATTTCAGCCGGAGATAGAGCTCAGCTCCACCTTCCCTTTTACTACGTAGCCACTCAAGCGCATCTTTTAAAGCTGAGGTCTGATTGATCTCGCCCTCAGAATCAGTTAGCTTCAGCCGAATACCGCTTTCAGATGCGAGTGCAGTGGCATCCAACGAAAGAACGGTGGTGCCCTCGACCGGACGCAGGATTATCTCCAAAAGCGTGCCCTGCGGTAGCTTCCGTCGCATTTTAAAGCGACCGTAGACTTCACTCTGTCCCGCTTGAAAAGGCAGATCAAAGATGGATTTCTCGTTATAAAGCGAGACCACCGCACAGGGGGAAACGGTTGCGGTGACACAGCTCAGCACACCATCCCGCATCTTCCACTCACCGCCAGCGAAGACAAAGCCGTCCTCGTTCAACAGGGAATCATCGGATTCACTCTCGCGCAGCAGAGTGCTGAGCGATTGTTCAGCCTCATTTGAATCCAGAAGACGGAATGCAAATCGGAAACGTTCCCCGCGCGGCACGAAACGAAAGTTCCGTCCATCAACGCAATCCCCTCTTTTCACACCTGTGAACTCCACTGCCCTGACAATCGCATCAGGCGCGGCAATTGTGACAGCAACAGATTCATAGGCACGATCACTACGAGGACCGATCAACAGAAATTCAACGATCGTATCGCTGCTGTGTCCTACCGCCTCGGCCAGTAGCCGCACCTCGCCGCTTCGTTTATCAGCCATGACCCCGTTCAACACCAGCAGATCATCACTCTTCATTTGCTGTTTGCTTGCCTGCCACTGCCTGACCGCGTTTGTTCTGACAATATTCCATTCGGCGGGCTGTATAAATTCAGTTGCCCTCACCAAACAGCACAGCGTTGCAATCACTGTCCAGCCTGCGATTTCTCTCATTATTCGATCACCTCTAATGGGAACTGCAAACTCGTTTTAAGGGAGCTGACACGTAGCTTACGCTCCACCTTCAATAACTCGATCTCGACCGGATAAACCTTGGAATAGACACCCCTTTCATAATTGGAGTCAACATCCGCCAGAGCACGGACTGCAATCCGTTCATCATCGGTCGAAATCAGTTCAATCTCGTTTATTTCAATCGTCAAATAGCGGTTCAATCCAACCGCATAAAGCCAGGCGGTCACAACATCCTCCTGCATCAAATCAACATTCCGCGCCACATCCTCGACATCGACATGCAGTTCATAGCCGACAAAATCACGCAGTGCGAGTGCCTTCATCCTTCGTTTGATCTCATTGTCCTCAGATGTAACAGAGGCCACCTGCGCCGCTTTGTTCAGAACACGGCTTGCTTGATGAAGAGGTCGACCTCTCCACCAAACAACAGCATAAATACAGAGTGCGGCAATCAGAACCGCCACTATTAAATTACGATTGAACATGGTGCAGTGTAGCAGATACGCCACCTGTTCGCCAGTATCAACTAATGATATGTTTATTGCGACGACACAGTCGCCACAATGGCGAGAGTAAAAAAAGCAACAAAGAAATGAAGAAAAAAGTGACAACTTTAAATCAGGACTGGACACTTTAACTAACTTTAGAACTCTCGAACTTTAAAACTTCCCTAACCCCTACAAACCGCCGGTTACAATCACGCGGAAGCCCACATCAAAGACCTTCTGCCACGGCTGGTAGGCACGACGCACGGAGGAACCGGCGTTGATCGGACGGTCGGCCCAAGAACCACCGCGCGCCACAACACGTGAATCGCTGCCACTGCTATCACCGTTGCAGGGATAGGAACGATACCTCGAAACAGTCCGCTCACTGACATTGCCGATCATATCCTGCAGACCCCACCCTGCTATTTATAGCAGAATTAAGGGCTCCGGTTTTTATTTTTTTCCGCGCCGCCCCCTAGGGGGTGCCCTTACCCTTTTCTTCGATGCGTGGTGTTTGCTCCCCTTTTTCAGGTGTTCGAGCTAATATTACAATTTGCGTAAATAATCAGATTTTAACTTGCTTGTTTTTAATTACTGAATTTGAGAAGATGGAGCTTAGGTTTGTTGACCATAAAGTCGGATTTGATAAAAGAAGAACCGTCACCCACACGACAAGCGGAGAAAATCTCTGAAGATGGACAGTACAATTCAATCCAAACAGTATAAACAGATTCTGGATTCTTTATCGGAAGGTGTCTGCACCATTAGCCATGAATGGAGAGTTACCACCTTCAATCTGCAAGCTCAGAAACTTTTCGGAGTTTCGGAAGAACATGCGGTCGGCAAACTGTTCGGCGATCTTTTCTTTTGCGAAATCTGCGAATGTCGTAACATTCTGTCAGGAGTCATGACCCAGGGCAAAGCGGTCAGAGATGTCGCCACCCGTATTATTACCCCGGAGGGACAGCAGATTCCGGTGTTGCTGAATGCGGCCCCTTTTCTCAACGGCAACCACAACATTGAAGGCATGGTGGTCTCGTTTCGGGATATACGTCCGTTGGAGACTCTGCGCCGTGAACTGCGCCACAGCTACAACTTTCAGGATATGATCAGCCGCAATTCCAGGATGCAGCGGATATTCAACATTCTTCCCACGGTAGCGCAGAGCGACAGCTCGGTCGTGATCCTAGGTGAAAGCGGAACCGGCAAAGAGCTACTGGCGCGCGCCATTCACCAAGCCAGCCGCAGATCGCAAAAACCCTTTATCGCCCTCAACTGCGGCGCTTTACCCGACAATCTGCTGGAGTCGGAGCTCTTCGGTTACAAGAAAGGGGCCTTCACCGATGCCCGCAGCGATAAAGCCGGACGCTTCGAGCTGGCTGAAGGTGGTACCATATTTCTGGATGAAATCGGCGACACCACACCCGCTATGCAAATCAAACTACTAAGGGTTCTGCAGGAACGGGAGTTTGAGCCATTGGGAGCCACGCACTCAATCAAAACAAATATCCGCCTGATCACCGCCACCAACCGCGACCTGAGAGCCTGCGTCGAGAACGGCACTTTCCGCGCAGATTTATTCTATCGCATCAATGTCATTAATTTTGAGCTGCCTTCCCTGGCTGAGCGTGCCGAGGACATACCACTGCTGGTGGAACATTTCATCGAAGTTCTCAACGCTGAGACCGGACGTGATATTCAAGGCGTTGAGCACAATGCAATCGAACATCTGATTCGTTACAATTTCCCCGGAAACATCCGGGAACTGCGTAACATTATCGAGAGAGCTTATGTCCTGTGCAACGGCAGGGAAATCAGAGAACAGTGCCTGCCCCCGCATGTGCTGAACGTTGAGCCGCACAAGGAACCCGCCGCAGCAGAAACACCGACCGGGCAGTTCATCAATTTACGCAGACTTGATCCGCAAAGCGAACGGCAACTCATTCTGGAGACGTTACAAAAATGCGCTGGTAATCGCAAAAACACCGCATCACAACTCGGCGTTAACCCTGCAACACTGTGGCGAAAAATGAAGAAGCACAACATGTTGTGAGCGAGTACCTGCGACAATCACCATTTCATTGCACCGCTTCAGCCAACACTTTGCGCTCCGCCATAATCCAGTCAATGGTAATTTGAGCTGTTTTCTGCTGCAATCTGAAATGCCGGATAAGTCTTTCCAAAAGCTGTTCGCGTTCCACCTCACCATCACAATATCTCAATAGCCGAAAAACGTAGTCACGGTTATCACGTAACATCATGGGCAACCGTTCCCCATCATGACGTACTGCTTCAGCGGGACATACGTCATGACATTTGCCGCACCGGATACACAAGCTGTCATCGATAACGGCCAACTTTTCACACATCTGGATTGCGCCAGGAGAACAAACATCAAGGCAAATTCCGCAACCAACGCACTTCCTCTCATCTATCCAAGGCATGATTAACCCTCCTTTATCGTTTTTCTTACAATCATCGCATAAGCTGAAGGCAAAAACAGCAGTGTCAACAGCAGCGAGTAAAGCAATCCACCAATAACAGCCACCGCCATTGAAACCAGCATTCCACCCTCTTCACCCATGTTAAGGGCCAGCGGGATGAGTCCCAACACTGTGGTCAACTGCGTCATCAGAATTGGACGCACACGATTGGGAGCCGCCTCGCGGATCGCCTCCAAAGGCGTTAACCCGCTACGTCGATACTGCTCCGCCATATCCAGTAAAACAACCCCCTGCGAAGTTATACCACCCATCATCACCAACAATCCAATCTGAACCGTGACACTGACTGAAAGACCGAAAATCGCCAGTGCCAACAAACTGCCGGTCGTCGCCAGCGGAACATTGAAAATAATTAGAAAAGGAAGTATGAATGATTCATACTGAATCGCTAGAATCACATAGGCAAAAAGAACCGCAAACCCGATGATCAGCCCGATAACACGCCGACTCTCCTCCATAAAACGCGCCTCACTGCCCATCGAAATCTCCACCCCCTTGGGAGGATTTAAATCGCGAGCCACCTGTTCCGCACGCGCCAACGCCTCTCCAACACTGATTTTATTGGGGTCCGCCCGCACAATTACCCTGGCAACCTGATCCTCACGCGATATCTCAACCGGCCCGACCGCACGACGCACATCAGCCACATCGCGAAGATAAACCGGAGCTCCCTTGCTGGAATCAATTAACAGATTTTCCAGGTCACTTTTGCCGGTCAATTTTATTTCAGGCACAATCACCCTGATAGGATAGTACTCGTTGGCCTCTTCATACTGTGATGATACCAGACCATGAACCTGAGCCCGCATGACCTCAGCAACCTTTTTGACCGATATGCCCATCGCCGAAGCACGAGCGCGATCCACAAAAATACGGTACTCCGGTTTGGTCATATCCATTGATATATTCACACCAGAAATACCAGGCGTTGTATTCAGTTTCGCCGCCAAACGCTCAGCGAAATCAAAAAGCTCCATGATATCGCTGCCTTTGACATTCACCTCGACATCCTGCTCCCCGACCTTACGTAACCCTTTGATCGGGCGGGGCTTGACCGGAAGTTTGGCTCCCGGCTCCTGAGCCTGAATCTTCGCCACCAGAGGTCTGATTTTATTGACGAATTCGGTTGTTGTAATGTCACGCTGACTGCGCGGAACAAGCTGTATGTCCAAGTTACCCTCGTTACCCACCTCAAGAGTGTAGAGTCCAAATACCCGCCCACCAGCCATGCGGAACATGGTCTGAATCTCCGGTATGTCCCGCAATCTCTCTTCAACGCGATTGAGAATACGGTCACACTCTTCAACCGAAGTGCCGCTCGGCATCATCAGCTTCACCATCACACGCCCGTCATCAAGCTTGGGCAGAAACTCTGTCCCTGAACGTAACATCATCCAGACTCCACTACCAAAAAATACCAAAGCCAATATCACAATCAGCCACTTGATACGCAAACAGAAAGCCAGCACACGGGTATATCCAGTTATAACGCTTTGAATGACGGTATCGAAACCACGTACAATACGGGAAGGGGTACCACCCCTTTCACCACGTAGTAGCCGATCGGTCATCAACGGCGTGAAGGTCAACGCCACCAGCAACGAAACCAATACAACACCGCCCACCACAAAAACCATCTCTTTCAACAGTACCGCCACCATACCCGGAATAAAGACGAACGGCAGAAAGAGCGCTAGAAATGTCAACGTGGCCGCAACGATCGCCGAGCCAACTTCTCGCGTGCCTACTAGCGAATAACTGGCTCGTCCTTCAGCTTTCAAACGTGTAATATTCTCCAATACCACAATCGAATTGTCCAGTATCACACCTAAAGCTACCACCAGACCACCCAGCGAGAAAACATTGACCGAAAAGTCTCCAGCCTTCATCAAAAGAAAGTTGACGGTTAAAGTGACCGGCAGTGCTATCAGCATTACAACAACCTGACGCCAGCGCCCTAGAAACAGATAGACCACTAACACCACCAGTAAGGCTGAAACCAATGCCGAATCACGTACACTTGCCACAGAATTCCGCACATAAACACCGTCATCCTCTACATAACCGAAATCAACACTTGCCGGTATCTCACCCTGCCGACGCAACTCCTCTAACTTAGCTTTAACCCCCTCGGCCACAGTCAGTGCATTTGCCGAGTACTGCTTGAGTACCTTGAATTCAACGCAGGGCTTGCCGTTGAAATGGGTGTGAATACGCATCTCTGCATGTGCATCCTCAATACGAGCTATGTCCCTGAGATAAATTTCTTCTCCATTTGGAGTAACCGATACCACAACATCCGCAATTTCATCAAGACTCTCAAATTCGCCCATCGTCCGGGCGATAAACTCACGCGTTTCAACCGTAACACGTCCCGCGAAAGTTTCAATATTCTCTTCACCAAGTACCCGGGAAATACAGGCAGGTGTAAGACCGTAAGCCTGCAAACGGTCAGGATCCAAATGGACGCGAATCTCCCGCTCCATACCACCCACAACCTCAGCACCTGCAGTTCCATCCACACTTACCAGCCGGTCAACCAACCACTCTTCCGCCCATTGACGCAACCAAACGAGATCATGTTCCTCTGAGGTCAACAGAACCTCGATAACCGGCAACTGCGATGGATCAGCCTTGATGATCACCGGCGGATCCATATCACGCGGCAACCGTTTGGTGACTCTCCCCATGGCCGCCACGACATCCTGAAACGCCACTTCAACATCCACCCCATATTTGAAATTGGCCAGCAGAGTGTACATACCTTCCATGCTTGAAGACTCTATGTAGTCCAGATCATCCACCGTCGCGATAACCTCTTCCAATGGATCAGCAACGTTGTTTTCAATATCATCAGCAGTCGCTCCACGCCACCAAACGTGAATCTTAACCATCGGATAGGAGATGTCCGGCAAATAGTTGACATCCAGCTGAGTCAGACTGAAATAGCCGGTGATCACCATTGCCAGCGTTAACACCGTCACAGCAACAGGTCGCTTCAAAGCCAGTTCGGTAAGTTTCATGTTTCTTTCCCCTCCGATTTTTCAGTTCCCGCACTCTGCCGCGCTGCGCTCTTATCACCGCTCTCAGCAGCATTGTCAATCCGTACCACAGTACCATCACGCAGATTTAGATTGCCAGCGGTGACCACAATTTCTCCAGCTTGGACTCCATCCGTAATCTGAATCATTCCGGTCTGCTCAATTCCGGTGGTAACCTTACGCTGAACAACCTTGCCGTCTTGGGCTACAAACAGAACCGTGTGTCCGCGCGGTGTCGTCGTGATGCTTTTAGTCGGCACCATAACCGCATCATCAAAAACGCGCCCCTGTGTTTTGATTCTGGCAAACATCTGCGGCAACAACTCAACCGAGTCAATCAACTCGACTTCAACGATGCGCGTTCGGGAATCAAACTCGATCCGGGGATATACCCTGGAAATCCGTGCCTTAAATTTTTGATCGGGAAATGCGTCCAGTGTGACCGTGGCAGCAGTACCGGTTCTGATGTGAGCCGAACTGCTTTCGGGCAACCCTGTTCTGACAACAAGCGATGCCGGATCAATCATTTTAAGCAATTTCGCGCGCGGCGTTGCAAGATCTCCCACACGAACATATACCTCGGTGATGATACCCGGGAACGGGGCAACCAGCGAACACTCATCCAACCGGGCCTGTGCCATCCCCACTCTGCTTTCCGCCTCATCCACAGCAGCTTGCGCAACCGCAATCTCGGTAACGGTCGGGCCAGCTTCCAACATGGCGAGTTGCTCCCTGGCGGAACCGAGCTGTGTCTGGCACTTAACAAATTCTACTCGCGCCTTCTCCTCCATTTCCGCCGGCAATGTACCACTGGCAACCAACGAACGAATACGTTTCAGATCAGCCTCAGCAAACGCAGTACAATCCTGAAAATGTCGCAGCGATTCTCTCGCCTGACTGATCTCTTCAGGCCTCGCCCCGGCTTTGAGATCATCCAGCTTCGCCTGCGCCAAATCTCTGTCCGCCTCAGCCGCCGCCAATTCCTGCCTGTAAAGCGGACGATGAATCTCAATCAGCTGCATGCCAGCACTCTCAACAATATCACCCTCACGCCAGGGACAAAACGATATCGGCCCTTCGACAGTAGCCTCCAGCGTCACAGTGTTTACTGCAACTATATCACCAGTTGTTTCAATCAGCTCAACCAGATTGGTCTTGCCCGCCAACGCAGTTTTTACCAATGCCGCCGATTTCGATTTTCTGCCGCTCTGCTCTGTCTTGGCGCACCCTCCCGCCAGTATCAATGACATACAGCCAATCACGGTTACCATTAAAACTGATCTTCTCTCTTTCATATTATTTCTCCTGAAAATTACCTTTACTTATGACACAGTGACTACATTATTTTTTTCCATTGATCAAATCTTCGCCTACCGCCAGATTGTACTGCACAATCGCCGTACTATGATCCGCCAATGCGCGACAGTGACTCACCTGAACATTTAGTAAATCGTACTGCGCATCCAGGACATCGGTGATCGATCCCTTGGAATATCGGTATTTCTCCTGCTCTACCCGTAGACTTTCCGTAGCTTGCTCAATGCTCTTTTCGGTGGCCTTAACACGCTCAAGTGATGAGGTGATGTTCAGGACTGAAGTCTCTACCTCCAACCGGATGCGTAACTCCTTCTCACGCAACTTCTCACGCATTGCCGATAGATTGGCGCGTTCGCGGCGGATTTCTGCCGATATCATCCCCCCCTCAAATATCGGCAGTGAAACACCTACACCCACACTGGCCACATCCTGGTCGCGCGATGTGTCATGCGCATCCCATCGACTGCCCGCGGTAGCCTCCAACATTACGCTCGGCAGATGCCCGGCACGCGCTATATCAACCCGCCGAGCCTGGGCTTCGAGTTCCAGCCGAGCTGCACGATAATCATCACGATTGACCAATGCCTGGACGACAGCCTCATTTTCATCGATCTCAGCCGTGAACTGCGAACCGAACTCACCCTCTATCTCAGGAGCGGTTTCAAATCCGCCATCAATCCCAAGCAGATTAACAAGTGCGCGTTTCTGAATGGAAAGAATGTTGTCCTCCGCCACTTGCTTCTGCTGCAGATCAGCCAGACGCACCTCGGTACGCAACTCATCAACCCTGGCGGCTTTGCTGGCACGAATCATTTCGCGCACCTTCCTAAGATGCGCGGTCAGAACACTCTGAGAAAATTCAAGTGAACTGATAACCCGCTCCTGCGCCAAAATGCTGTAGTAGATACTGGAAACATTGAAAACCAGCTCATCTCGCGTGTGGGCAAGCTGCCGCAGACTGGCAGCGTGAAGAAGCTTAGCGGCCCGCACCTGGTTGATATAACGCCCACCCGCAAAAAGCGGCATGCTCATAACAAGGTCGCCGCTGAGCTGGCGGTCTGCGAAAATAATCGTGTCCACCGTGCCGGGACGCCGCGGATTGAGAATCCGGTTTTCCCGATATTGAGTCAGATTAGCGCGTGCATCCACCTTGGGTAGCAATGCTCCCCAGGCCTTTTCATAGAGTGCTTTCGATGCGTCGGATGCATATTTACGGGAGGCAATAGCGGGATTGTTGGTAAGTGCTATCTCTATCGCACGCTCCAACCGCAACTCATCATCCAAACCACTTTTAAACGCACTGCCGCCCTGACCCGCCAGAGTGTTTTCTCCCAAAACAACCACCCCTCTTGTATCACCATACGGGTCTGTCGCGGAAATCAGCACACATCCAGATATGAAAAGTGCCAAAACGGCACAAAAACCAAGATTGATATAGTGTCGCGCTCCACTCATCCTTTAACTCCTCCTATAATCTGTTTCATCAGTACCCGCAAACCTGCCAAAGATAATCTGTTGCACATTCACCCTGCGGATGCACCAACAGGCTTACAGCACACCTCTTTGAGTATGATCTGCTGATGCTTCGTTATAGTCTCGCCAACCGCTCGCTTTAACCCCCGATTAAAATAATTATTCATACCTCTCTGATTGCGTACACTGATCAGCACTCTGCCGCTCCGATCTTCAAATACCCCGAATGTACAGGGCATGAGCGTGCATAGCTCAGGATCTTCCTGTAGCATTTTATGTGCATACTCAGCCTGGCAGAACTCAACTATTCTGACCTGCCGATCATGCTGTATCCCGTGTTTCTTCATCGAACTATTGACATTTTTTATTTTTTGACACACCAATCCGTGACCCTCAATAGCCTCTTTTAATGCAGTACAGGTGAGATCTACATCACTATAACGACTTTCGTAAATTGTCTGCTCCGACTGTAGCGATAATGTGCCGCATCCAGACACCAGACTTATTATAAAAACCGGTAGCACCAACGCAGAGAAATATAAAAATCCGCCAGACAGATTTTCATGTCTCCGCTTTTCCGTCAGAGACATAACTGTTAAAACTATTTTCTTCATACCGCTTTACCCCTCAAATGTGATGTACAGTTGCTACCACATGAATACCCCTTGCTTTCTTAACCTAAAAGACCCTCAATGCCGGATATCAACTGCTCGGCACGCTGCACTCCGACATACTGCCGCTGAGGCACTCCGTCCTTGAAAATTATCAAATTCGGAATGCTCTGTATCCCGTAGCGCGACGCCAGCATTGGCTCTTCCTCAACATTGACCTTGCCGATCGTTGCGCGACCCCCCACCTGCGCCGCCACCTGCTCTAGGATCGGAATCTGCATAAGGCACGGACGACACCAGGGTGCCCAGAAATCAACTAGCACTACACCACTGCCTGTCACACCTTCGAATTCAGCCCCGCTTATCTGTTTGACTGCATCACTCACCTTTATCCACCTTTCTTTCTTCTCGTTCTTTCTTCGATCACGCACCGCTTTTATCCTATCGCTGCGCACAAGTTTTTAAAACTCTTTTACCGGTTTCTACCCGTACCTGAAAGTAATGCCAACTCTATAATCATATTACGTGCCATTTGATAATATATAACGTATATTGTTGATTTCTATATTGTTACGCTTTAAAAAAATGACTTCGTTACAACACAAAAATGCAATTGCAATTGCAAATATACTTGCATTCTTGCATTTGCAATATCTGCAATTGCTCAACAGCTATTCAAATACCTGCCACAATTTCAGCTCTCAACCTATTTTTTTTTAGTGCCTGTCCCTAATTCTAATTTTATTAAAAAAAGAGAGCGGCGGTATTCCGCCGCTCTCTTTTCTCTTTTCGGTTTATTCTGTTGCTATATCGATAATTTTGCGTTGTTTTTTAGCCTCTTCTTTTTTCGGAATTGTCACCTTCAGGACACCTTTTTTAAAAGAGGCGGCGGCTTTACCTGCTTGCACAGCTGCCGGCAGAGGAATTTCACGTCGAAAACTGCCGAAACTCTGCTCTCTGATGTGCCAGTTACGTTTGTTTTCCTCATGTTCCTCTTTCTTTTCACCGCTGATCACCAACAAGTCCTCATCCATCTCCACATTGACATCATTTTTGTCCATACCTGGAAGCTCTGCCGTCAAGACAACATCGTCATCGGTCTCGGAGAGCTCAATGCCGGGAGTGAATATCGCTGTTTGCGGGGTTGTCATGTTCCAACGTGGAGCCAAAGCGAAGTCGCCGAAGAAGTCATCAAACAGCCTGTTTATCTCACTTTGAAAGCCACGTAACGGTTCCCAGTCCGCTCTGCGCACAGGAACTTCATCGCGTCCGCGTAATTTTGTCAATATATTATTGATAGCCATATTAACACCTCCATTCCTTAAACGCTTTTTAAACATCCGCTTGAGTGTAAAGCATAGCAAATGCCATTTATGCTAAACTTATCGTATAAGGAGGTAATATCTTAATTTTCAACTAATTGACGGGCATAGAGCAACAAGACAAAAGTTAATATAGTAACATTATGTCGCATATGTCATATTGACATCGGCGCATAAAATGAGTCATTTCTGCACACTTACAATCCGGTGTTCAATCAACGATGCAGCTACAGCGGCACCGAAGCCATTATCGATATTCACGACGGTGACACCGGCGGAGCAGGAGTTGAGCATACCCAGGAGAGCAGCCAATCCTCCGAAAGATGCGCCGTAGCCGATACTAGTGGGAACGGCGATAAGCGGTTTATCGGTTAATCCGCCCACTACTGAGGGCAAAGCCCCCTCCATACCTGCAACGACAATCAGCACATCGGCTGAGCGGAAGCGATTGAGGCGCTCGAGCAACCGGTGCAATCCGGCAACACCCACATCATAGACTCTGCTGACATTAATACCAAGTCGTTCGGCGGTAACGGCAGCCTCTTCGGCTACGCTGATATCGGAGGTGCCAGCACAGATCACCGCGATAGAACCGTGTTTTTCGGGTAGTGGGTTAACATCGCAAGTCACAATTCGGGCGAGCGGATGGGAGACAGCGTCGGGCTGAATTTTCAAGATGGCGGCACTCTGTTTTTCAGAGACTCGGGTTGCCATGGCATTCTGTCCGGCCTGATTAAGTGCACGCATGATACCGACGATCTGCTCGGCGCTTTTACCTGCGCCGAAGATCACCTCGGGCATACCGCGCCGATTGACGCGTTCATAATCAGGTACGGCATAGTCTTCAATATTCATTATGAGCCTCAAACCAGCAGAGCTTCATCCATCATGTTTTTCAATTCACTGAGTGTCATACGAAGTTGTTCCATTGAGTCGCGATTGCGCACGGTCATGGTTCCATCATCGAGGGTTTGGAAATCGATGGTCACACACCAGGGGGTGCCAATCTCATCCTGACGGCGGTAGCGGCGTCCAATGGCGCCGCTATGATCCCAGAAGGCGGCATAACGTCGACGCAGGTGCTCGAAAATTTCACGTGCCTTGCCATAGAGTTCGGGTTTATTCTTGACCAGAGGAAAAACAGCGACCTTAACCGGGGCAATGCGTGGTTCAAGGTGCATAACCACCCGTGAATCCTCTTTACCCTTCTCATCGACCAACTTCTGCTCTTCGTAGGCATTGCAAAGCAGCGCAAGCATCATACGGTCGACACCGGCGGACGGTTCGATGACATGTGGTACATAGCGGCCTTCAAACAGTCGGGCGACAAAATTACGGGCCTGTGAATCCTCTTTACCGAGTGCGTGCCACTTTTCGACCACCTTGTCGGCAAATTCCGCGCGTGCTTTGTCATCCATTTTTCTGGCGGCGAGTTTAAGATTTTCATCGAAGACCTCCATATTTTTACCGCTATGTTTCTGGTGTTGAGAGAGGTCAAAATCTGAACGGGCGGCGATACCCTCCAATTCCTGCAAGCCGAAGGGGAATCTGTATTCCAGATCTACGCAGGCGCGGGCGTAATGCGCCAGTTCTTCAGCAGCGTGCACACTTTCGACAAAGGATTCGGTCGGCAGGCCGCACTGAACAACCCACTGTTTACGTTGTTCGACCCAATACTTATGCCAGACCTCCCAGCCCCAGGATTCATTTGGGGTGGAGAGGTCGGGATTATCCGCCAATTTTGTTACTTTCCCGCAAATAATCTCGACGGCCTCATCCGGGCGGATAAAGTATTCAAGTTCCATCTGCTCGAACTCGCGCGAGCGGAAGGTATAGTTGCGCGGGGTGACCTCATTGCGGAACGATTTGCCGATCTGGGCGATACCGAAGGGCACGCTCTGTCGGCTGGTTGCCAGCACATTCTGGAACTGAACGAAGATAGCCTGGGCTGTTTCAGGGCGCAGATAGGCGGTGTTTTTTCCGTCATCGACTGGGCCGACGACGGTTTTAAACATCAGATTGAAAGGGCGTGGTTCAGTCAATTCACCACCGCAATGCGGGCAGGGTGTGATTGTAATATCTGAGCCGGCATTGGCAAAGAGTGAATAGAGCTTACGCGCATCCATATTGGTCAGGTTGTTCTTGCAGAGTTGTTGATAAGCTGCAGTCAGAACGGAGGCATTCTGGACGGCGGGCAGATTGGGGCTCTGCCCTCTGGCCTTCCCCTTACACCATGCCACGATTTTACCTGGGTCACCGCAACTTTGATCGAGTAGCTGTTGAAGGGTGACGCCGACCTCATTCTCATCGAAAATATCCCAGATCTGATCGGCACGCATCAATTTTTTACATGATTTACACATGGTCATAGGGTCTGAGAAGGTATCCAGGTGACCGGATGCCTTCCAGACAGCGGGATGCATTATGATAGTGGCATCGAGACCTTCGACATCCTCGCGGTTGCGCACGGTTGTTTTCCACCAATCCTCTTTGATATTCCGTTTCATCTCGCAACCCAGCGGCCCGTAGTCCCAAAAACCGGGTATTCCGCCGTAGATTTCCGAGCTGTGATAGATAAAGCCACGTCTTTTGCAGAGGGATGTCAATACATCAAGGCTGGATTCGTTCATCATAAAGCATTTAATTCCTTTTAAATTTCATGGAGTGCGTTTCTTTCATTTCGGGTATGCACATCTTGATCCCGTGCTTCGATGTGGCTGGCGACATTAAGCAGCATGCCGATGGCTATCAGCACCGACAAAATTGATGTCCCGCCATAGCTGAAAAAGGGCAGAGCGATACCCTTGGTCGGAGCCAATCCGGTAACAACCGACAGGTTAAACATCGCCTGGAAGATGATCATAAATGTTAATCCAAAAGCGAGATAGCGTCCCAGTTTATCGGGTGCACTGAAGCTGACTGCCATACCGCAAACGAGCAATACGGCGAAGAGCAGCACCACAACCAGAGAGAACTTCAGACCGAACTCTTCGGCCCCAATGGGGAAGACAAAATCTGTATGTGATTCAGGCAGGTAGCGCAACTTCTCAAGCGAGTAGGTATAACCGACACCGTACAGCCCGCCGCTTTGAATAGCATGCAGTGAAGCTCTAAGGTGTTCGCCCTGTTCAATACCGGAAGAGTTTTGCACATTGAAAAGCGACTGCACCCATGAGAAGGAGGTTGCCCAAGCCAGCAGGCGTTGCAGACGGTTGCCGCCTGCAACGATTATATACCCGGCCAGTGCGGCTATACCTGCGGTGGCCAGCGGCAGCAGGTGACGCAGACTCACACCGGCCACGACCATCAGAACGACAGTCAGCATACTGATCACGATAGTGGCGCCGATATCGGTTTCCATAATCACCAAACCGGCCACCGGTGCTAAGATCGCAAATGAAAGAAGGGTACCTCGTTTGAAGGTTCCAGCCTTGGTGCCGAGTCTATCCAGCCAGACTGACATAGCGACAATCATGACTATTTTTGCAAACTCACTGGGTTGGACATTACAAATGTACAGATTTAGCCAACGCCAGCTTCCATTAACCTTTTTACCGAACGGCGGAACAAAGACAAGAATCAGAGCGAAGATGGTCAACAGATACAGAAAGGTGGTTAGGGCAGGGAATTTAATGAAGCGATATTTGCCGACACGGAAGCTGGTATTAACGAATTTAAAGTGGTGATAGTCGAACTTTCGTGCCAGAAACATCATGACCAAACCCACCACGATCCAGATCAGTTGTTTATGGAGCAGAACATGAGGATCGTTATGGAGCCGTACAGACTGGGCTGTGCTCGCGGAAGCGAGCACAGTTACCCCGAGTCCGAGAAGCGCAAACACGGAAATCAGCAATCCTGATATCAACCCCTTGCGCATGGTTTCCCCCGCACTCCGGAAACGGCAGCACTGTTATTTCACACTTGGAATTTTAAGTACTGTACCTGGTTCAAGCTCAATAGAACTAAGATTATTGAGAGAGGTAATCTCTTTAGGAGAGACTCCCCATCGGATTGCCACAGCGTAGACATCCTCGCCCTCTTTCACGGTATAGGTTTGCAGATTTTCCGGTGCAGGTTCTACAGCCGCTTCTTCGACAACTGTTTCCGGAACGCTTTCGGTGAGCTCTTTAGCTGGCTGTTGGTCTGGCGATTCGCCAGCGGAATCAAGGGTAACGGGAGCGCTTTCGACGACTTTTTTCGTTGTTTCGCCGGTGTTGACAGGCGGAGGCGGAAGTTTAGGTGCGGCAGATTTTGATTCCGAGGAACTTACGTTCTTAGAGGAACCGGGAATTTTAAGTTTCTGGCCGACAATAATGCGATCGGACTTAAGGTTGTTGGCTGCCATCAAAGCTGAAGTTTTGATCCCGTTTTTCTGAGCGATAATCGAAAGAACATCGCCTTTTTTGACGATATAGGTCTTACCGGGAGCATTGAGGTCAGGGGTTGAGACATTAGGAGCCGTTACCTTGGGCGGTTTTACTTTAGCTGAGGATTTAGAGGAAGCGGCGGACTTAACCGCACGAGCTTTGCTCAGATCGACCACTCCTGGCAATTGGATGATCTGTCCGATGCGCAGTCGCCGCGGTTCAAGCCCCGGATTGATTGCTAGGACATCCTGCCAGCGCAGACGATAGCGATAGGCAACACCCGAGATTGTATCGCCTTTCTTGATGGTGTAGGGAGTTGTCCTCGGTTTAGGCGGAATAACCGGTGCAGAACGTGGAACCGGTGCTACGGTTTCAACTGGTGTAACGGTTTCAGTCGGCCGCACAACTGCTGAATCGTCGCTGATAACTGTTACAGGCCCAAGATCATCATCGGGGATATCCGATGCGATATTCGCATCTGATGATTGTCTATTCAAGAGGCCACAGCCCTGAAACAGAAGGCAACCTGCGAGGAGGTTCACACCCAGTGCCACACGTAATGTCTGATAATCCATTGTATCTCCTTCTCTTATTAACTCCGGTAAAAAATACTGCTCATTCCAAACTACTGATGCCGTCACAATGTTATTCACAACCTTCAAGGACGAGCCGTTTAAACCGCTCTCCTCTAGCGCGGTAATTGTCAAACTGGTCAAAACTGGCTGTTCCGGGTGAGAGCAGAACCGTATCACCGTTCTGCGCATCACTCAAGATATTCCTGACGGCTTCCTCGAGAGTGCCGCACCTTTCGCATGGCACATCTTTGTACCAGGTTGCAAACATCTGTTCACAACAATCACCTATAAGATATACTTTTTTCACATTGCTTGCCAGCAATTCTTGAGTTTTTTCAGATAAATTTTCTTTAAGCAGGCCTCCAGCTATCAGACGAACTGGAGTGCTTACCATTCTGAGAGCCGCCGACATTGCTGCGATAGAGGTAGCCTTTGAGTCATCAATGAAGTCAACACCCGTTTTACTGGTGTAGAAAAGTTCCATCCGGTGTGGTAACGGTTGAAAATTACGTAATCCGTTCTTGATCTGCCGGATGTTCACGCCTGCTTCCAGCAATGCCGCTACGGCTGCCGCAAGTGAAACTCCGAAGACCGGATTATCGAACCATGTTCCCGAGGCATCGAGAGTGATTTCGCCAGTTTCGGTGCATCCCTTGACAGAACCATTGCACCAATGCCACTGACTGTCGGGGCTATTTCCGAAACGAGCGACCCTGACTCCTTCAGGCAGCGAACGATCTAGTTTGACAGCATCATGGATCAGAGCCAGCGAACCCGGGCGCATCTGTGCAAACATCTTCAGTTTAAGGTTCTGGTATTCACGCATTGACTCATGACGATCGAGATGATCGGGCTGCACATTAAGAAGGATCGCTATTTGTGGCGAGAAGTTGCTGGTGTTCTCCATCTGAAACGAGCTAACTTCCGTGACAGCCCAGCTTTCATCTCCCGGTCCTGGGACAAGATCGCACAGCGGAGTGCCGTAATTACCGGCGGGGGCGGCTTTGATCCCGCTACTATCAAGGATATCTGAGCAGAGTTTAACGATGGAACTTTTCCCCTTGCTGCCGGTTACGGCCAGTATGCGGCCGTTCCAGTAATGAAAACCCAGCTCCATCTCCGAGATAATTTTTATGCCACGCGCACGGCATTCACTCAGCCAAGGATGTGAAGCTGCAAAAGCAGGACTGGCCACACAAAGTTCAAAATGCACGGATGGGAGGGAGTGGTGGCCTGACACAATCTCACACCCCGCGACGGTCAGGGTGGTGAGTTGATCTTTTACAAGCTGTTGCCTGGCCTCATCCGCCAGCACAACACGGCAACCGTTACGCAGCAACAGTCTGGCTGCCGAGCATCCACTTACGCCGGCACCCAACACGATGACATTCAAATTTCTGAAGCTGTTCATTATTTCTCCGGGGAAATCAGATTTTTTCCAGAACGTCTTCCAGGTGCATCCCGCGCGAAGCCTTCAGGAGCAGCAGGTCGCCTTTAACGACAAACTTTTTCAGTATATCACCTGCCTCGGAGGCGTTATTAAAAAGCATTATATTATGTTGAGGAAATCCATTTTCAAGGGCACCACGCAGAGTGTGTTCAGCGGAGATTTTACCGATCAAGCAGATGGAATGCGGCGCAATTTCGGCAGCGGCGGCACCTACGGCGCGGTGCAGTTCCGCCGCGAACTTTCCGAGTTCGAGCATATCACCGAGAACCAGTATTTTACGTCCGCCGCAGCTTAGCTGCCGGAAGACTCCGAGTGCCGCACTGACACTCTGCGGATTCGCATTATAGGCATCGTTGATGATCACGGCGCCGCGCCGTACTACCCGCTGCCAGCGCATATCCGGCATAGCCAGCGCATGCAAGGCTGGCGTAGCTGATTCTCCGTCGACACCGGCCAATCTCACAGCGGCATAAGCCAGCAGAAGGTTGATGGCGTTATACTCGCCGGGCATGTTGCTATGCAGATCAACGCGCAAGCGGCTGCATCGTTCCGTGATTGTAATCCGGCCGGCAAGCAGATCGGTAAGTTCACCGAAGTAATCGGCTGAATTGTCACGCAATGAAACGGTAAACACAGGCACATCGGATGAGTTTTTCAAGACTTCATAGTACTCATCATCCATACTGAGCACGAGGCAGCCTCCTGATTTTATACCGGTAGTCAGGGAAGCTTTCTCACGGACGATGGCCTCTGACGATCCAAAGTTCTCAATATGGGCTGTTCCGACAGAGGTTATAATTCCGATATCCGGGTTAAGCACCCGGCTCAAGTTTTTAATTTCTCCAGGGTGGCTTGTACCTATTTCAAAGATACCGAAATCGCAGTTGGGGGGCATGGAGAGCAAACTGAGCGGCAAACCGATATCATTGTTGAGGTTTTTCTGGGTAGCGCAAACCCTACCGGAGAGGGAGCATAGCGCGGCAGCCATCTCTTTGGCGGTAGTTTTTCCGCAGCTGCCTGTGATACCGATAATTTTGGCGCGACTCTGCAAACGCCAGGCACCGGCAGCATCAAGCAGAGCACGCCGCGGGCTATCAACCAATAGTAGAGGTTTATCTGGATTGGCGAGGGTGAAGGGGTGGTCGTGTTCGACCATAGCCGCAACTGCGCCATTCTGTAAAGCGCTTTCGACAAAATCGTGGCCGTCGAATTTTTCGCCGCGCAGAGCGACGTAAAGCATACCGGGCTTGAGTATTCGTGTATTCTGTGTGACACCTCTGAAAGCAGGCGGCATCAGTTGTGGTGTGCCGTTGACCCATTCCGCAAAGTTTTCGGAATTAAAGATCACCGTGTCATCATTATTCAGCTTATCCATAATCCATCCAGATTGATCTAAATTACTCAGATTTTCAGATTTTTCTCAGCGGTCATCATCCAGGCAGTCACGCTCTTCCATCAACACCTGGCGGTCATCAAAGGGCAATGAACGTCCGGCGCACTCCTGAAAACACTCATGTCCTTTGCCGGCGATCAGCAAAACATCATCGGCGGCGGCCAGACGAACAGCGGTGCGAATAGCCTCCCGTCGATCGGGACATACATGCAGGTGGCGATGTTGCGGGATGCCGCGCATGATGTCCGCGATGATATGATTGGGATTCTCGCTGCGCGGGTTATCGGAGGTAACGATCACAACATCGGCCAGTTCAGTACAGACGCGTCCCATCAGAGGGCGCTTTGTTTTATCGCGGTCGCCGCCGCAGCCGAAAACAACTATCAATCGTTTTTTAGTGATTTCGCGCAGAGTTGTGAGCACATTACGAAGCGCGTCATCGGTATGCGCATAATCAACAAAGGCATCATAAGGGCAATCATTAAGTGGCACACGTTCCAAACGGCCCCATTTCGCTTGCTGAGCCGCGACGGTGCGGATTATCTCCGGCCAGCCGGTGCCGAAAGCCTGTGCCGTTGCAGCGGCACAGGCGATATTCTGCACGTTGTAACGTCCAGCCAAACTGGTGTTAAATTCAAGATTACACGCACCGCAGCCATTCAGGACAAAGCTGCTGCCTGCAGCGCTGGAACGCAAGGCATTGATACGCAGATCAGCCTGTTCTGAAAAGCCAATGGTCACGCAGGGCAGCTTGAGTGATCGTACGGCTGCCGCCATACGCAGACCGTATTCACCATCTATACAGCAGAATGCGGGAGCCGCGGGATTCAACTCCGCCATCTGTCTGAACAAAAGAAGTTTGGCATCAAAGTAAGCCTGCATATTGTGGTGATAATCAAGGTGGTCTTGTGAAAGGTTGGTAAAGATGCCAGCTTTAAATGGTATTCCAGCGACGCGTTGCTGATGTAGCGCGTGTGACGAGCACTCCATGACGACTGCGTCACACTGTGCACGTTGCATATCGGCAAGCAGAGTTTGCAATGTGCAGGCATCCGGAGTGGTACGAAGTGCAGGAATTTCGCGGTCGGGGTAGGTTATACTGACAGTGGAAAACAAACCAGCTTTACGGCCGGCTGATTTTAGCATTTCGCTCAGCAGCCAGGCACTTGTTGTTTTGCCATTTGTGCCGGTCACCGCGAAGATGTCCATCCGTCTGGCGGGCCAGTCATGCACCGCAGCGGCAATCAAAGCGGCCGCCCGCCGCGGATCGGTTACCTGAACGCATCTAGCACCGACACATTGCGGTGCTTTACTGCTGACCGCACCGCTGGCGCCGCGTTCAAAAGCGTTGCTAATATATCGGGAGCCATCCTCACGACAGCCGTCGATCGCCACGAACAGATCACCACGGCGTACGAGGCGTGAATCGCAGTTGACTCCGCTGAACTCAATATCCGCATCACCGTCCACAATTATTGATTTCAGCTCCTTGATGCTATTCAGTTTCACAATTTTTCCTCCACAAAATCATCTGGTGGAATTTCAAGATAACGCACCAGTGCCGAAGCGATTTCCGCAAAGGCGGGCCCTGCCACATATCCGCCGGTATGCTGGGGTTTGGGGGTATCCACGCTGATCAGAATGGCCACTTCGGGATTTACGGCGGGGATAAAACCTACAAATGTGGCATAGTAATCGGTTTGTGAATAAATTCCATCCACCGGTTTTTGCGCGGTACCGGTTTTGCCGGCAACGGTATAACCCCTCACTGCGGCACTTTTTCCTGTACCCCCGGATTTTGTGATCCCGATCATCATTTCGCGCACAAGTGCTGCTACATCGCGGCGCACGGGCCTTCCGATTATGGTCGGTTTGTTTTTGAACACCACCTCACCTTTGGGAGATACGATCTTATCGACCACATAGGGTTTCATAAGGACTCCGTCGTTGGCGATGCAAGCGAAAGCGTTGATCAGCTGCAGTGCCGTCACAGCCACACCCTGGCCGATCGGCACGCGTGTCGGTGTCAGGCTATCCCATTTCTGCGGTTGGCGCACTATGCCGAATTGTTCACCGGGCAGATCGATTCCTAGTTTAGAACCGAAATTAAATGCACGCAGATAGCGGTAGATACACTCGTTACCCATCATCAGACCGAGCTTGGCGAAATAGATATTACTGGATTTCACCAATGCTTTACGCAGATCAACCATACCGGTTACATGATCGCGCAGAGGCCTACCGGCGTAGAACCAGATTTTAGAAAGCCCCACATCCAGTTTCTGATGCTCTGCGATAACACCGTGATTGAGCGCGGCGCAGGCAATAATCGGTTTCATCGCAGAACCAGGCTCGTAATTTACGCTGACCGCTTTATTAACCCAGATGTTTGAATTGACATTATTATAGAATTCCGGTTCGAAATCGGGAAAGGAGGCCATTGCCATAATCTCACCGGTTTTGACCTTTTCCACGATTGCCCAACCGCCTGCGGCATTGAATTTCTGTACAACACCGCTCAGAGATTTTTCCACTATATACTGGATATTTGAATCGAGAGTAAGGTAGAGATCGGAACCGTTGATCGGGTCAACCAGGATACTGCGGCGATAAGAGATTATTCGACCCCTGGCATCTTTCTGTCCTTCGATTCGCCCCTGCACCCCTCTTAGGTATGAATCGTAGCATTGTTCGACACCGGCACTGCCGACGCCCATATTATTGACGAAGCCGAGCACATGCGACATTCTCCGGCGTCCGGGATAGGTACGCACGACCTTGTTCTTAATACCAACCCCGGAAATCAGCGTTTTATTGGTAATGACGCTGTACACTTCTTCACTGTCGGAGAGCGCGATGACATTGCGTCGATTATGAGATCGATATTTTCTCCACAACTGATCATCGGGGTTGTTGTAAAGCAGAGCTTGGTAACTTTCCGGTGAGATGGTCTGATATTTATGCCAAAGTTCATCGCGCTTCACTTGGAAAGTATCGGCAAGCAGACTAACCATGGGCACAAGATTGGTACGATGACAGATTCTGGTTGAATTTACATGCGGATCAACAAAATAGAGGCGAGTGAAAAGGCTCATTGCCATTGGATTTTGCTGCCCATTCCGATCGTAAATTTTACCGCGCAGGGCCTCGAGGTTATAATCAAACTCGCGTTTTTCATCTACTTTGATGTCGGGTATTTTTGTGTGTTCAACACAGAGTTTTACGCCGATCGCTCCGAAGCAAAACAGAAATCCGCCGGTAATGAGCAGTGCCCAATTCCTGAAGTATCGGTCATCCATTGGTTCACCATGCCAGAGCTGCTGCACTGTTGAGCAAAAGGAGCCGTTTTATCTGTCGAGCTCGGCTTTAGCCACATTTCCCGCGACCAGAGCACGCAGATAGGCCACCGACACCTGGCCTTCGCGGGGCACTCCGTCGGAATCCATGCGCACCACCTGTCGCGCGGCTGGCAGATTCATTGCGATGCCATGTGAACGCATTGATAGTTCCAGCCGCTCAGATGACTTCATTGCATTCCAACGGGCCTCTTCCCGAACACACTGCTTATCGAGCCGATCAAGTTCCTGTTGCTGCAGTCGGATTTCATCCACCAGAGCCTGATTTTTATCTGACAAAAAGAAGTAGCACAGATAAGCCAGGACAATCATTCCAATGGCTCCCGTAAAAGGTTGCCACAACACGCGGCTTCTTCTTTTACGATTGCGTTTAACATTTCTTTTTACTGACATAATACAACCTCTTTCGTTTATCCGTTAAATTTTAAATCGTTAACTGTCACGTCTCTTTTTTGTCGGCCGCTCCAGACGTTCAACCACCCGCAGACGTGCGGAACGGGCTCGCGGATTGAATGCCAGTTCCTCTGCGCCGACCTCGACCGGTTTGCGGGTTATTCTGTACACCGGAGGAAGTTTTCCCTCCCATCGCTCGCCGCCCTGTTGCAATGAAATCCATTTACCCGCATGGCTCGCAAAGCGGTGTTTGACCTCTCTGTCGGTTAGGCTTTCGAAGGTTATCACCGCCATACGCCCTCCGGGTCGGAGAAGCTCCAATCCACTCTCAAGTGCCTGATTCAACTCTTCTATCTCAGAGTTCAAGTACATTCTGATGGCCTGAAAAACACGCGTCGCAGGATGTCTGGAGCCACGTCTGCCGACAACACCGCTCACTATATCAGCGAGTTGCAGTGTCGATATAATCGGTTTTTTCTCCCGTGCGGCCACGATTGCCCGGGCAATCCTGCGCGCGTGCGGCTCTTCGCCGTAGCGGCGGAAAATCTCCGCCAACTCATCATCATTGAAACTTGCCAACATCCGGGCCGCATCCATTTCACCGGAATCGGCATCCATAAGCATGGAAAGTTTGCCGTCACGCATAAAACTGAATCCGCGTTCCGCGTTATCGAGCTGCCAGGACGACACCCCGAGATCCAGCAGAATGCCATCCACATCTTTAAAACCGTTCTCTGCCGCCAGACGAGCAATCGCGCCGTGGCTCCCGTGCACGAGCTGTTTCTCACCGGCCAGTGTCCGCAGATTGAGTTCCGCAGCCGCGAGTGCTTGAGCATCTTTATCAATTCCCAACACTCTTCCGCTGGCACCGGCACGTTCCAGTATAGCGCACGCATGTCCGGCAAAGCCGACAGTACCGTCGATGTAAACTCCGCCCGGTCTGACATTCAGGAGATCAACGATCTCCTTCAAAAGTACGGAAAGATGCATCTGCTCTCCCAGTGCTTTAAAATATCGCCGGCTGTAACACCCTACAGACTCTCCGCGTCCGGAATGCCGCAATGATGCACAGCCAGGCGATACAAATTTAATTCGCTGCCGCACAAAATAACCGGTTAGCTTTTATGCAGCTCGCTCCGTAGCTTCGCCAACACGATGCGGGCATTTTTAAACTCATCGAAATCAATTTTTTCAACGCTCTTCTCTTCGTCGGATGCCGCCATGATCTTAATGCAGTCACCCGCACCAATCATCAGCACAGTATTTTTGATGCCAGCGTATTGACGCAAAGTCTCAGGTATTCCCAGACGTCCCTGCACATCCAGTGCTTTGTGCTCCATATTCCTGAATAACAGGGCAATCTGTGCGCGTACCGGATCATCTTCGGCAATGTCCTTTAAAAACGCGTATCTTTTTCTTATTACGGAACCCGGTATCATATCAAGACAGCTCTGACCGTCAGCAGTTGTTCCAGGAGCAAGGTACACGCGTGTCTGTCCGTCAGCGTCGAGGCCAAACGCATGTCGCCAGTTGGCGTTGATGGTAAGGCGTTGCTGCCGGTCAAGATTACGCATCTTGCTGCCGACCAGCACCCCAACGCTACTGTCGCGGGCCTCCTCTTTTTTGACTATTTCAGACATTATAAGACTATTCCTGACTTGTCACCGTCATTTTAGTCCTGAATCGCCTTTAAAGTCAACTACGAAGCGTAAAAAAACAGCATAATATTTTCTAACCTAAGCCATTGATTACAAGCGTGTTAAAGAAAAAACAGTATGTTTGCGACTGTTACTTGGCAGATAAAAGTCCTTTTCCCGACCTTGTTTTACTGTTTTCCACACTTGATTTTTAAAATGCAAAACAGTAAAGTGTCGCTGTTTTATTAAGGCCAGCGTAGCTCAGTTGGTAGAGCAGGTCATTCGTAATGATCAGGTCGCGGGTTCGACTCCCACCGCTGGCTCCACTCCAGGCTGTTCGTTTTTACCGCACATTCACGCACAATGAAATCACAAGCTGAAAACCGATTTATAACCTCTATCATCGTACCGGACAGAGTAGGTTTGCTGCGCGATGTAACTCAGGCTGTATTCGCGCTAGAGGGCAATATCGGCGAGATTCGGCAGACGCTGGTCGACGGATTTTTCTCTCTTGTTTTCACCTCCGTACATCCGGACGAAGTTTCACTGGAGGCCTTCAAAGCGATTATGGCGAGCGCACTTGAAGAGAGTGCGGTTATCACCGTGCTTGAGAAAGATCAGTGTGTTTACTTTGATCCAAAAGTCGGTGGCTCCCGTTACGTTGTGACGACACGCGGACGTGATAAGCCGGGAACCATCTGTGCCATCAGCGGGTTTCTGGTTGAGCATAACATCAATATTGAAGATTGGATTGTGGATGAAGAGGAAGGCGATATCATTTACATCGCTCAGGTTGTAATTCCAGCCACAAGAGATTTCCGCCGAATTCAAGAAAGGTTCAAAAACAGCATGGCCGCCATCGGACTTATGGGCATGATATGGCACGAGAATATTTTCAGAGCAACCAACGAAATCGGTGCGGTAAAACCGCTGACGGGAAATTGATATGTTCGCCAGACAAGATGTTATTTCTACCATCAGAATGGTGCGCGAAGAGAACCTGGACGTACGCACTGTAACCTTGGGCATAAATCTGACAGCATGCGCAGACTCTGATCCCGTGCGGCTGACAGAAGCGGTGTACAAGCTTATCACGGAGAGGGCAGCTGATCAGGTACGTTTTTGTGATGAGATCAGCGCGAAGTATGGACTGCCCATTGTAAACAAACGTATTGCAGTCTCGCCGGTAAGCGCGTTGCTTGAAGGGCACTGCGCAGAAACTGCCGTCAAGGTATGCCGGGCACTGGATGCTGCGGCGAACGCCGTCGGCATTGATCTGCTCGGAGGATTTTCAGCTCTGGTTCACAAAGGAATGACGCATGGTGAGCACACGCTAATCGAGGCGCTACCCGAAGCACTGGCATCAACCACGCGTATCTGCTCATCCTTCAACGTCGGCACGACCCGTTCCGGAATCAACGTCGACGCAGTCGTAATGATAGCCAACAGAATTATTGAAACATCCAAAGCCACCGCTGAATCAGGCGGATTCGGCTGTGCGAAGATCGTTGTGTTCGCCAACATGCCGGAAGACAACCCTTTTATGGCTGGTGCCATGCTCGGAGCTGGCCAGCCGGAGTGTGTTATCAACGTGGGTGTCAGCGGTCCGGGTGTAGTTAAAAGGGGGGTTGAACGTTTGTTGAAAAAAAATCCTGACTCGACACTGGATGAAATTGCCGAGGAGATTAAGCACACCGCTTACCGTGTTACGCGCACCGGTGAGCTGATCGGCAGAGAGGTCGCCAGGATGCTGGAAATCCCTTTCGGGATTGTTGATTTATCGCTGGCACCCACTCCGAGGGTTGGTGACAGTGTCGGTGAAATTTACCAGGCAATGGGCATTGAATCAATTGGCGCACCGGGCACCACAACGGCGGTGATGCTTTTGAATGACGCAGTCAAGAAAGGGGGTGCTTTCGCCTCCAGTGCGGTGGGCGGACTCTCCGGGGCATTCATCCCGGTTATGGAGGATCATGCGCTTTCAAAAGCTGTAACAGAGGGCACTTTGACTCTGGAGAAACTGGAAGCCATGACGGCGGTCTGTTCGGTAGGCCTTGACATGATTCTACTTCCGGGCGACACCTCCGCAGAAACAATTGCAGGACTGATTTTAGATGAAGCCGCGATCGGCATCACCAACCGCAAGACGACCGGTGTACGTGCCATTCCGGTTCCCGGAGCAACTCGGGGCGATCGGATTGATTTCGGCGGACTCTTCGGCTCGGGTACGGTCACCACGCCGGTCTGCCCATCTGGAGCGGAAACATTCATACGACGTGGTGGACACATTCCCGCACCGATTCACAGTCTTCTGAACTGACCCGGCGGAAACTGAGCTTTCACAACCAAGGAAAGGTACCAAAGTGCCGCATATTGAATTAGTCACATCGCAAAAAGAGTTAAAAGGTTTGTGTGCTGAGCTGTTAAAGCAGGAAGTTGTTGCGATTGACACGGAGTTCTTTTGGGAGAGTACCTATTATCCGATTCTAGGATTGGTCCAAATAGCCGATGCTGATGGTCGGTGTCATTTGATTGACGCAGTGATGCTTAAAAACCTGCATATTCTCAGGCCGTTGCTGGAAAGTGAAACAACCGTTAAGATTCTACACGACGCCCCGCAGGATCTCGGCATACTGGCACGCACCGCCGCCGCCAAACCATGCAATATATTTGACACCCGATTATCAGCCGGATTCTGCGGATTCAGTGCTACGACCTCTCTACAGAATCTTCTAGCGCAGGTACTCAAGGTCGAAATCGCCAAAACCGAGACCCGGTCAAACTGGATACGACGTCCATTGAGTACCGGTCAGCTTGAGTATGCCGCCGAGGATGTGGTTTACCTTGCTGATTTGCATATGGCGCTCATCAATCGGTGTGGTGACAGACAGATTCTCGCCTGGATACAGGAGGAAAACTCGCTACTTGACAAGGCCGCAACATATCTTGAGCGCGATCCACGCGAAATGTATCTCCGAGTTAAGGGTGCAAGACATCTTACATGTCGCGAGCTAGCCGTACTGCGTGAAACGGCAGCTTGGCGCGAGAATACTGCGCGCCGACGTAATCTGCCCCGCAGACGTGTTATGAGCGACAGTGCCCTCATCGAACTGGCACATTCACAACCACGCAGCGGAGATGATATAAGCAAAACGGGTTTACTGCCGCGCAATCTGCCTACACTCTACGCCCGGCAGATCGCGCAGGCGATATACACCGGATCAGTCTGTCCTGAGGCGGAGTGCCCGTCGGCGGAAAATCCGGCAGCACGTTTCAAAGATTTGAAAGCCCGCACAAACGCTCTGCTGCGCCGCATCCGCGAAAAAGCTGAAAAGCGCGGGATTGACCCGGCATTGGTCGCCAGCCGTGCCGACGCGGAAGCCTATATTCTTTACCGCAACTTCAACCGGGGCGGCACTCCCGGATTAGCCAGCGGCTGGCGGCGTGAGTTGCTGGCCGATGATGACTCATGAAGACCGCTGGTTTCGTCGCACAGATACCACATCTTAAGAACCGGCGTTTTCTGGACGGGGTGGCCAAAATCTGCTGTGCATCGGGTTGGCGGAGAGCAATATGTTTATTTTGTATTTCGCAAGGGATCTTGCCAGTTTCGGTAGGCAGTTTGTTCACTGTCAGGAAAATCTGACGGAACCGGAATTGTGACCTGTCCGCAGGCAGCCCACTCGGTGCCGCGCAGCAATGTAACGATAAAGCCGATGCCCTCACAACTGCGATCATCATGGCCAAGACAGGTATGAAAAATCCTTCCCTTGCCGTATTCAATCGTCATCAGCATCGGTTCGTGACGTCCCGCCTGCCGCAGTTCATCTCTGTCGCAGGCTGTTGCAAGAATGGTCATATTCTCAGCCGGGCCGCGCAGAAACGAGTAGCACTCATCGAGTGAAGTGCGCCATTCACGCGGCAGACCGCGTGTCACGGGATGACTTAAGTTCCGCATTGTTATCAGAAATTCCGAGCGTTTACCATGTGCCCCGCATCTGCCTGGCGCAGGATCACGAACTACCGCACCGGCATTGTTGTAATAAACATAGGGCCCATGAGCAGCATTGCGTCCTCCCCATCCGCCTAATCCGATCATCCGGTTATACTCATGCCATTTCGGGAAGCAGTTGTTAGCCGCATGCACCACCACCATGCCTCCGCCGCCGCGCATATATTCTTCAAATGCCTTTTTTGTGGTCTTGGGCCACTCAGCCGCGTTACAGCCGAAATTGTTGATGACCACATCATATGCGGCGAAATCGGGTTTGAAATCCGGATCATGTCTGGGTGCTTTCAGCTCCTTGCTCTTTGCAGTATTTGCCAAAGCGAGGTACTCACGGTAGCGGTCACCCTTCCAAGTGTATTTTGTGCGTGCCACATCCACTTTGAAGCGGCCTGACTTTTCAAGGTAGTCGCGCATCATGATTGTGGTTTTAGGCCAGGCGTTATGATTGTTCTGTCCATCGATGATCAATGCCCTTAATCGGCTATCCGCATGAAGATTCTGAACGGTCAGTGCTAAAATTAAAGCTAGAGTTTTACGCATAATAAATAACATTCTCCCTCAACAGCACCCTACCGGGATGCAGGAATAAAAACTCCCGTGGGTGTTAGGATACCCTGCGCACCGCTAAAGTTCAAGGGCGAATTTTTTCAAATCATATACCAAGTATGATCTGCGCAGGGGTGCCGATGAAGTGCTACCGTCACTCTGATGTATGTAACTTTACGCGAAACTGCCGATGATCCATGAAACAGGCGTACTCAGCGTTGTCTACTTCATACTCGGCAGCACAATACCGCGCAGAATGATTTTCTGACAGGCAATGAACACGACTGCGGTTGGAATTGAAACCATCACGAAGCCGGCCATTACCGCCCATGGTTCGCCGCCGAACTGCTGACTCATCTGATACATCCAGACCGCCAGCGTCCAGTGGCTCTGTTTCTGACATACAAGCAAAGCCCACTCCCAGCTGTTGTACGCTGCCACAAAAGAGTGCAGAGCATTGACAGCCAGAATCGGCGTGGTCATCGGCAGGGTGATTCTTAAAAATATCTGCCACTCTTTAGCCCCGTCAACTGTGGCGGCCTCGTACAATTCACGCGGAAGTCCGTCAAAGAATCCTTTAAGTATGAATATCGACATGCCGCTGGCGAGGGTAGGCAGAACCAAGGCGGCAAAGGTGTTCAAGAGCCCGAGGTCGCGGATCAGAAGGAATCCTGGAATGGCCGTCACCGCAGCAGGAAATGCCATGGTCGCCAGCAGAAAGAGCAGAATCTTTTCTGTGGATCGCAAACCGAAACGGGAGAGCGCGTAGGCCGCCAACGGATTGACGGTCAGGGTAGCGAGAACCGAAAGCACCACCAGCAACAGGGTGTTGCCGAAAGCACGGCCACGTAAAAACAGATACTCCCCCACCATACGGTAATTGGTGCTGATCCCCGAAATAAATTTACGCCAGCCATGTTTTTTGAAGGTTACAGCCACCGCTTCAGGGATGGGAAAACGAACCTCCTCGATCATATTCAGTTTCCACCCGTAAGCGTTATTTATTTGATCCAACGATCCGTATTTTGTCAGGATAAAACTCTGCCATTCCTTTTCGGCACTTAATACCTCAAGTTTGCTCAACGGCACTTGTGGGATAAAATTACGCCAGAGTGTGCTGTTCTCATAAGCGTTAAGACGGATATCCTCGAAAGAGGCGACCGTCTGTTCACTCAGCTGGTTATATACATCGATACTTTTACACAGATCACGGATATATCTCTGGTAATCAGCCTCCAGCGCGGCATCTGATCTGACACGCAGCAGACGCCGCGGATAGGAGTGGTGCACAAAATTATTCCAAAGCGTTCTGATCGCTTCCGATGATTCCGCGGGCAGAGGAAAAGGTAACATCGTGAAATTTTTGCAGCAATGTCCGGCTACAGCGGAGTAATTATCAGGCGTAAAAAGATTCTGCTCCGTGAAACCGAGTTTAACCTGAGAATCGGGTCGCTGCAGAAACCGCAGCCACAGAGTACGTGACGCATAGGGCACAACCGGCGTCATCGGACAGTGACGTGCGGCATACTCCCGGAAGCGTTCACGGTTACGATGAGTTTTGCCTCCATTTTTCGCAGCAAAACTCCGCCAACCCATGCAGCCGCTTTCAAACTCTAACTCCCGGTACGCCTGTTTGAAACTTTGAAACAATTCAAACTTGGAATTATCCGGCGGATAGTCCCATCCGGCATGGTGTAGCGGAGCACGCTGTTCCGCTACCATCCTGATACCGAAGAAGCTCTGATAGCGGATTGTCCACTCTTCGTTCAGCAGTGCCAGGGCCGCCGCGTGTTTTTCAGCGGTATTCATGGCATCATAGGCCGCCCGATCCTGCTGCTGCAACCGCCGTTCAAAATAACCGCGCGTGAAATGGGCAATATGACGTGCGTCATAGTTGCAGACGGAGTTGAAAGGGTCATACTCCAGATTGAACCGGGAGTAGTCGGCTGCTGCACATTCATGACGTGCATATCGTTCAGGATCATCAATCGCTGCCAGCTCCGCCCGGGCGAATTCCCGACAACCATCTTCATCCCGCGAAACCGCCACCCAGCTGCCCCATTGAGCGGGCACCTGCGGATAAAATTCAACCGGAAAACGGTCGAAACAACTCGCTAAATAACGCATGAAACGGTCGCTGCGACTCCAAAAAGCCCGCACCGCCGGCGCATGACGATGGTAGTCATAGGCGGAGGTGAACGAGGCTGAAACCATAACCATAAAGGGCCACAACATGGTTATTCCACCTGACAACAGGGCTGTGTAAACCAGAGCCAGAAAAATTCTAGCCTTCACGCTCCTGCGTTCCACTTTTAAGATAACTGCCATGCCCGCTCCTGATTTGCACTGCATTGTAACCCAGATTCGCCGCAACCCGCAACCGAAAGGAACTTTTTACGAAAGAAGATGCCTGCCGGTCGATTTGTCCGCCGAATCTGTTGGAGAAATTGCGCCAATCCGGTTACAATCAAACCCATTCGGTGCGGATTGTCGATTAAGAAAATCCAACAGGCGAGGTATCTGACGGACAGTCATCTATACAACAGGAGCTGCGATGAGAGTAAGCAACAAACAGATTGATCAGGCGCATTGGGATCATTTTTTTTCTTCCCGCAACCGCATCGAGGCTAATTACGTTGCTTCTCATCCCGACTATCCCGCACACGATCACACCTTTATCGAGATTCAACTGGTAGTGGGAGGCACCTGTTTGCAACACACTTCACACGGAGCAATCCGAACGGTGGCCGGAGATGTTTTCCTTTTTCGTCCGGGTGCCTGGCACTCATTGAAAGATGTCGACAACCTGAACCTGTACAACTGCTGTTTCGACAGCTCTCTGCTGGCGCAAGAGCTGGCCTGGACGGTAAACCATCCTCTGCTCGGTTCGCTGCTGTGGTTTATCCCGCTCTCGCCGGAACAGCACAGCCTGGTGACCCTGCACCTGCCGTCATATGAGCTCAGGCGCTGCCGTCAACTGCTTGATAATCTGCATCGCCTGGCCAACAGAAATCCTGTTGAAGCATTCGCGGATGAACTTGGTCTGCTGATCCAGTTTCTCGGAGTACTGGGGCGGCATCTGCCGAAAGAACATATCAGGTCGGCCACCTCCGGCAGGCATCCGGCCGTTGCCCAAGCCATTCAACTGATCGAGGCCCACCCCGCTGAACAGTGGACACTTAGCAAACTTGCGGCGCGTGTGCATGTGGAACCAACCTATTTCGTGCGTCTTTTTCATAAAACAGTCGGTGTGCCGCCGATCGCCTACATCGCGGGACGCCGGGCCGAGTTGGCCGCCGCTCTGCTGCGCAGAACCACTGCACCGGTCAGTGAGATTGGTGCCATAGTAGGCTGGCCGGATCCCAACCATTTCAGCCGACGTTTCCGACATAAATTCGGTGTCTCCCCCACGCACTACCGACAACGCTTTCTTTCGGTCATCGGTGATTAACATGACAGTAATTGCATCTTGTTAATCATGTAATCATGTCTAAGTTATTCTTTTTCTCAACGCATACAGAGGTATCGCCAAACTGTTAAATTTCAGCCTAATCAGAAAGTCAATTCCGTCCTAACAGGATAATCGACTTTGTGGTAGCATTTCCAACATGGTGATCAAAAAAATATCTATTCTGCTTCTTACTACAGCAGTCTGCCGTTGCTTCAGTGTCGAGGTGCCGCAATGGCACATAACTGAAATTGATTTTACCGCTCATCAAAGATATACCAACCCCTATGCTGATGTAACTGTCGCGGCAACCTTCATCGGACCGCAGGGAGAGCGTATCGAACGTGAAGCGTTTTGGCGCGGCGGCAGTCGTTGGACGGTGCGCTTCGCCCCTACCGCGGCAGGCGAATGGCACTGGCGCACAATCTGTTCATCTGAAAGCGACGGCGGTCTGCATGCGCGTGCCGGCTCGCTACAATGCGTATCATACAACGGCACATTACCGCTTTACCGTCACGGATTTCTACGGGTAAGCGACAACAGCAGATATTTTTGTCACGCGGACGGCACGCCTTTTTTCTGGCTGGCCGACACCCACTGGCAGATGCCGGATACGGAGCGTGTCGATCTCTGCAACCACCCTGAGCACCCGGACGGGAGTTGCCCGTTCGGAGGGCAGTTTCAGCACCTGGCGCACAACCGCAAAATACTCGGTTTCACTGTCTATCAAACCTATCCTCATGTTGAAAATCCACACTGGTGGATCAAGCGTTTCTCGCAAATTGATCCCGCGCGTTTTGAAGCGGTTTTTGATATTCAAATGAACTATCTGGCCGCAGAGGGTTATGTCATTGCTTTGGGATTGGGACACTTTGCCAGCTCCACGCGCATTCCTGCGGCAGATTTGCGTCGCTGGGCGCGCTATCTGGTTGCACGCTACGGCACCCATCCGGTGGTCTGGATCACGGGGCAGGAGATCAACGCCCCCGAAGAGCGCGGACGCAACCGGTGTGAAGTATGGAATGCGGTCGCGAAAGAGATCGCGCTCTGCAACAGTTATCGTCAGCCTCATTCAGGTCATCAGTGGGTGGTTGACGTCGATGTGCGCCCGCTCGGCAATAAATCTTGGCACACCTGGTTCGCGCTGCAGGGAGGTCATCGCAACAGCGGACTCACACCGCAGTCGCGTTATGCAGGATACTACAATTTCAGACCGGTGAAGCCGGTTCTTGAAACTGAAGCAATGTATGAGGGCATCCATTGCGGCGGGGTTGTTACAACCGGAGAGACGCGGCGCTCGGCATGGAAGGCGATGCTCTGCGGCTGTGCGGGCTACACATACGGTGCCGCTGGCGTATGGGCGTTGAAGTGGAATGACGCCGACACACGTTGGAAGAGTTATAACCAAGCAATTTCGAGCTGGCATGCGGGGATGAAACTGCCGGGTGTTGCTCAGATGCGTGTCATGAAAGAATTTTTTGTGGCGCTGCCATGGACCAAACTCACACCGCGTTTCAACAATGCTGCCTGGGCACGCTGGGAAGATAACGAGCGGTGTGTCCTGGCCACGCTCGACAATCAGCTTTATGTTGCTTACTGCTACGGTGCGACAGCGTGCGGGACGCTCTTCAACATGAAGAAGAACGCATCCTATGAGGCACGCTGGTTTGATCCGCGCACCGGAAGGTGGACAGCAACAATAACGGAACCCGTTACAGAGAAAGGCGAATTCAAGGTGCCTGAAAAACCGGATGCCAACGACTGGGTTCTACTGGTCAGAACGCAATGAAAAACAAGGAGTGCTAAATGAAAAAGGGTATGTTTAAGACGGCATTCTCTGCCGCCATACTGTGTTGTTTGATATCCTCGGCCAATGCCGCAACCATCGCTAAAACCAATAACCTTGACAATCTCAACCTGGCGTCGAGCTGGATCGGCAATGTCGCGCCCGGCGCGGCGGACGTCGCGCAGTGGGATGCAACGGTCAGCAGCGCCAGCACCGTGGCGCTCGGAGAGGATCTGGAATGGGCAGGCATCAAAATCATCAATCCCGGAGGCGCGGTAACAATCGACGCCGGCAACACCCTTAGGCTGGGTGCCGCGGGCATCAGTATGAGTTCGGCAACCGTTGATCTCACAATCCTCTGCGAAGTGCAACTGCTCGCAGGGCGCTCTCAGTTATGGAATGTGGCCACTGGACGAACACTGACTCTTGACACCGGTGTCTTCGAACGTGAACAGGGCGCACTGCTGCTGGTTCAGGGAACGGGAAGTGTCAAAGCGCATAATGTCGTCAACAATCCCACCGGTATTGTCGGCCCCTGGGCGCATTTGGGTTCCGGTGCCAACACGCGTTACATCACTGTAAACAACGGTTCAGTTATAAACTACTCCGGCACTGCGGTGGCGAATGCAGCCGGTATCACCGACACAACCGGCACAGTCAACTATGAAACCGGCGCCGGCGGCACACTCGGCGCGGAAGCAAGCATCCACACACTGCGTTACACCGGCGGAGCGGCAACCATCAGCGGAGCCCTCAAAACAGATGGCATCATGCATTGCGGATCCGGAACGCTGACACTCAACAGCTCAATCACCATAGGCAACGGCCGCGAGCTGACTCTTCTGTTGCCAGCTAACAAGCAGGTCACAATCTCCGGCGCAATCAGCAACAACGCCGCTGGCGCATCCGGCCTGATCAAAGGCGGTCCGGGTCAGCTTCGGCTGCAGTGCGATTACACCTTCACCGGCCCGATCGCTGTCGGAGATGGCATACTGCAACTTGCCCCTACGGTAAACGGCGCGACTATACCGGGCGACGTATATCTCAACAGTAATGCTCAGATTCAATATAACAGCGACAATTCACAGACATTCAGCGGTGTGATCGCAGGGCCGGGGCAGATTTCGAAATGGAACGGCGGCACATTGACTCTTACCGGATCAAATACCTTTGAGGGCGTTTCATCGATCAACGCCGGTATAATAAAATTAGGGCATTCAAACGCTCTCGGCATGCCCAACGGTGTCTCGCAACTCCGCCGGTTTAACGATGCCACCCGCGGCAGTGTTAGATTAAACGGATTTTCCACTGACGAAACTTTCAGCTTTGAGGATTCAAATAATTCAGGCACTTATATCGGTTACGGCGGATTCATCGAGAACTACAACACCCTGACAACCGCAGTACTGCGAGGTGCGGTTACACTCAATAAACACGGCACCTTCAGAGGCTCCGGAGATATGATACTGAGAGGCATTGTCAGCGGCCCGGGCAACTTCATCAAAGATGGTTCGAGCACGGTGAACATTGAAACAAACACGACCTTCACCGGCAACTTGTCAGTTTTGGGAGGAACAGTTCAGCTGCGCCGAGGAGGGCTGCTGAGCGACGGCGACTATGCAGGCGACATCCTGTTGAGCAGTACTTTAATGTTCAATACGCGAACAAACCAAACTCTGAATGGAACGATATCAGGCACCGGACAGCTTCAGAAATGGTGGGGGGAAAGCACATTGATTCTAAATGGCGACAACCCCTTCAGCGGCTCAGCCCGCCTTTATTCCGGGACAGTCAAACTGGGTCACAGCAACGCGTTGGGTACGAATGCGGGCGCCACACAGATCAGACGCTTTGACGACGGCAACCGCGGCAAACTGGATTTGAATGGGCAGACCATTTCCGAACCGCTCTCCTTCGAAGATGGCGGCAACTCCGGCTCAACCCTGGGTTACGGCGGTTATCTGGAGAACAACAATCCGCTTGCACCCGCCGAGTGCTCCGGCGCAGTCGCGCTGAACAAGCATGGCTCCGTGCAAGGCAGCGGAGACATCACACTTTCCGGCATCATCAGCGGTTCCGGCCGCTTTTACAAACAGGGAACTAACACACTGACGATATCCGGTGCTAACACCTACACCAATCAAACAGTGCTGGGGTCGGGAACGCTGCGTCTCGGCGCTGACAACACCCTGCCTGCCGAGAGCGATGTGATTCTGTGGAACGCCACTCTGGATGCCAGCGTATTCTCCAACACCGGCGCATCACTCAGAGTACGTGGCAACGGCAATCTGGCGCTCGATGACGGTGCGCAGCTCTCATTTGGCAGCAGCCGCGACAAAGACTGGAGCGGCACCCTGGGAATCAGCGGCACGCTCAAATCGCGGAGTCTGCATTTCACGGACGGTCTTACCGCCGCTCAATTGAGCAGCATCACCTACAATGGCAACCGCGTTTATCTGACAGCATCCGGCTATGTGATTGGACATCCACCGGCAACGCTTATGATTGTACGATGAAAAAAATCACCACCATAATAGCATCATCTATCCTAGTGGCAGCCATCGGCTGCACAACTTTGCACAGTCGGAATAATGACTCTGTGACGATCGGCGCAATCCGCTGGGATGCCTGGCATACACCCGCCGCAGCGGAGGAGCATGGAGCGAAGGGCGGTCCGGTGCGCGCGATGGCGAGGTCGCTCAATCCGCACCGCTATCGCTGGCGCGCCCCCTTTTTCGCGCGGGTGGACACCAATGACACACTGCGCATCGACGGCTACACACAGGATGTAATCGACCGCGAGATCGCCTACGCCAAAACAGGCGGAATTGACTATTGGGCGTTTCTGCTCTATGACGAAGACAATAGCATGAGCCAGTGCTTATCGCTCTATTTAAGCAGCCGGCGCAAAAGCGATGTCAACTTCTGCGCCGTGGCTTCGCCCGCCACCTTCGGAGGCCGTGCAACATGGCAAGCGGGGATTGAGCGCATTGTGCGCTACATGCGTGAACCCGGCTACCAGTGCGTTTGCGGCGACCGTCCACTGCTATATCTGTTTCGGCCTGACGAAAAATGGATTCAAATGTGGGGCGGTGCTGAAGGCGCACGCAAGCTGTTCGATGGTTTACGCAGTGCCGCGGTGGCTGCGGGAGCGGGTGATCCTTATATGGTTGTAATGCATCAGGGCGCGGCGAGTGCCGGCAAAAAAGCAATGGAAGCTGTCGGGGCTCAGGCGATCTCAGACTATGCCCGTTCAGGCGGAGGATGCAACGCGCCCTATACGGAACTTACCAGCCGGGCTCGTGCTTTCTGGAGCGAGTGTGCTGCGACCGGCGCCGAAGTGGTGCCGCTGGCAATGGCGGGCTGGGATCGTCGTCCCCGAGTAGAACACCCGGTTCCCTGGGAGCCGTGGCAGAAACCGGGAGTCGGGCTGGATAAATTTTATGTGCTGCCAACACCGCAAGAGCTGGCGGGACATCTCGACGAGGCAATGACATGGGCTGAAGAACGACCTGAAAATTGCCCGGCGCAAACCGTAATTGTATATGCCTGGAACGAGCACGACGAAGGCGGCTGGCTCTGTCCGACAATCGGGCGGGGTGGCGTGCCGGATGCGAGTCGTCTGGAAGCCATAGCCGCGATGAGAAAAATCAGATTAAAACAAAGGAGAAAATAAGACCATGAGCAGATTAAAATTTTCAATAATTCTTGGAATCACCGTGATCGGATTATTAAGCGGATTTTCAACAGCGCATGCGCAGGATGCCAAACCAAAGGATCGAGTCTATGACATCGCGGCATTTGTCTGGCCATCCTACCATCCGGACGACCGCGCCAAAATCTTCTGGCCCATGGGAATTGGCGAGTGGGAAACTGTCATGAAGAATGAAGCACACTTTAAGGGTCATCAGCAACCGCGCAAGCCGGTCTGGGGTTATGTCAATGAGGCCGATCGTTATGTGATGGAGATGCAGATTTCAGCGGCGGCAGATCACGGCGTGAATGTTTTCATCTACGACTGGTACTGGTATGACGGTATCTCCTATTTAGAGGCCTGCCTGAACGAAGGGTATCTCAAGGCACGGAACAACAACCGCGTAAAATTTTATCTGATGTGGGCCAATCATGATGTGAATCTGATGTGGGATCGACGCAACTCCGATGATGCGGCGACCCGTCGCAACAAAGCCACGATCTGGCGCGGCAGTGTTAACCGGGCAGAGTTTGATAAGATAGCACACCGCTGGATTGAACGTTATTTTTCACACCCCTCATACTACAAGATCGATGGCAAACCCGTTCTGATGATCTATGACCTCAACAAACTGATTGAAGGTCTGGGAGGAGTGGACGAGACCCGCGCCGCGCTGGAGTGGTTACGCGCGGAGGTTAAAAAAGCAGAACATCCCGGGCTGGAGCTGCAACTCTCACTGCGTAGGCACAGTGACCGCAGTCTCTCGGGAATTGCGGGAGACAACCTCGGTACACAGAAAGAGCTTGTCGAGAAACTCGGCTTCGACTCACTCACGCACTATCAGTTCTGTCATTTCGCCGATGTGAACCGCGATTACAACGAGGTCATGAAAGATGTCAGAAAAGAGTGGACGGTTGTCAAAACCGACTATGCGGCAACATACTATCCGCATGTTTCGGTTGGATGGGATAGCAGTCCACGCACGCCGAATCGACTCGGTGCAGTTATAAAAAACAACACTCCGGCCAATTTTGAAAAGGCCCTGCGTGAAGCCAAGGCATTTGTGGACGCGCAACCTGGAAACGCACCGCTGATAACGGTCAACAGTTGGAACGAGTGGACTGAAACCAGTTATCTGCAGCCGTGCGATCTGTATGGATATGGATATCTGGAAGCGGTCAGACGTGTTTTCCTGGAAGGTGAATGACGCACCATCAAACCGCTGGCACAAAAATTGGGGCGATAGACGGGGTTTGAACCCGCGACAACCAGAACCACAATCTGGGGCTCTACCACTGAGCTACTATCGCCATTGAATCAGACGCGAGTAAGATTACCAAAAAACGGCTGGAAATCAAGCGCGACTTTAAAAAAGTTTAGAATTTACCTCTCATCTGATGTGTGCTAGAGTTATGCGAATTGTTAACTAATCGCAAGTCAGAGGAGTGTAGTAATGTCTTTGAATTTCAATCGGCGCCATTTTCTCAAAGGCGGCATGGCGGCAGCCTCTTTTTCCATCGTGCCCGCACACATTCTGCGGGGACAGAACGCGCCCAGCAACCAGCTCACCCGTGCTCTTATCGGATTTGGCGGTATCGCCAAATCAAGCAATCATCTGGGTTACACCGATTCCCGTCTGATCGCCGTTTGTGACCCCGACGCCACCCGCGTCAAAAACGGTCTGCAGATGGCTGAGAAAAAGGGTTACGGCAAGATTCACGGCTGCAAGGATTTTCGTGAAATCCTGGAGATGAAGGATGTTGATATCGTGCATATCTGCACACCGCCCCACTGGCATGGCCCCATTTCGGTACGTGCCGCGCAGGCTGGCAAGGATATCTGGTGTGAAAAACCGATGACTCGCACAATCGGAGAAGGGTTGCGTGTGCAAGAGGCGGTCAAGGCCAACGGAACAATTTTCCGCCTCAATACCTGGTTCCGTTTCCAGGGCACCTTCTACAAATTCGGCACCGAAGTGAAACAGATCAAAAAGGTTGTGGAGAGCGGCGTACTGGGTTGGCCGCTGACGGCTATTGTCGGCGGTCACACCGGGTTCGATCTCAAATTCATGTGGAGCGGACTTGTCAACCTTGAACCACAGTCGATCCCGGATGGTTTCGATTATGACCTCTGGCTGGGTCCGGCACCTTATAAACCATATCACAAACACCGCACTCACAGTACCTTCCGCGGCTACTGGGATTACGATGGCGGCGGTCTTGGTGATATAGGCCAGCACTATCTGGATCCGGTGCAATATCTGATGAACAAGGATAACACCAGCCCGATTGAAATAGACATTGACTGCCCCAAACAGCACCCCGACGCAGTAGGCTCGTTCAATCGGATCAGCTACAAATACGCGGATGGCTGTCGAATTATTCTGGACGGCAACAACTCACTCAAAGATGCTCCTTTCCTGCAGGGCCCCAAAGGCAAACTATGGCCCAAAATGAAATCTGACATTGCCAACATTGAAGATGTCATTCAGCAGCAGCCGGATCCGGCACCGCAACAGGTCGATTTCATCGAATCTGTCAAACTACGTCGCCCATTTGCTCTGAATGAGCGTAACGGTTTCCGCTCCTGCACAATAGTTAATCTGGGAATTACAGCGATGCGGCTGGGACGCGGTTTCAAATTCGACCCCGTCAAGATGCAGGCCATCAGAGACCCGGCGGCCAATGCCTTTATATACCAGCAGATGCGTTCGCCCTGGGAGGTCTGATCATAATTTTGCTACGCGAACTTATTATAAAACACTTCGTGTTTTTGGCTAATTTTTAATAAGGATACTATGATGAAACTCAGAAATACTATGATTGTTGCTGTTATTGCTCTCTGCCGACTATCTATTCTTGCTGCAGACCCTCTGAAAGCGGCTGATTGGTCTGAAAAAGAAAAAGAAAAGCTTAACGGCATAAATGCAAAAACGCTTGTAGCCATTGCTAAGGGAGCGCCGGATTCATATCAAAAACTGTTCGCGGAGGTCAAACCGGATTACAAATCCGATCCTGTCGAACTGACGCGTATCGCAGCATTGACGCAAATTATCGCCACTGCTGCTAAACCTGAGACTCGCAGTGCCTATGCCGACGCCCTGCTCGCAGCCGCCAGCGAAGCGTCGGCGGCTGATGTGGCCTGCTTCTTTCTCGATCAATTGCGCTGGTGCACAACACCGCAACAGACCGTTGGCATACAGAAACTGACCAAGTCGGAGAAAAAGGGCGTTGCTGCGCTGGCGGCCATCACCGCTCTGGCATCCGAAGGCAACATCGCCTCACAACAGAAGGATGCGCAAGCCAATGTCTACGCTGAATACAGCACGCAGATTGCCCGAGTGAGCGGACCACAGAAGCTCAAAGCTTTGATCAGCGGCTTTGAAAATGCCGATCCCAAAATTGCCGGTATCGCGATGCGGGAAGCCTCTCAAATCGACATTCAGGAAAAAATAAGCACTATGAGTACACGTCAGGCAGCCTCCGCCATGAAACGACTCCATGCCAGTGGCAAACAGGAAACCAAAATCTGGTGTGAAAAACTCGCCGCAACCGATGATCCAGTGCGCGTAACCATGCTGATCGACATGTTGGGAACTCGCGGTAACCCGGAAGCTCTTGAAGCTCTCTCCGGATTTCTAGGATATGCTGACAACACAGTTGCACTTGCGGCTCACCGGGCCATGCTCAAAATCGACAAGCAGACCTATGCAAAAGCTCTACCCGCTGTACTGCGTAGCCTTTCTGACTCTCAATCTGATCTTTTTGAAAAACTCATAATGGGTCTGCCGACGAAATTGCTGGAGCAGCATCTGATCGACGACTTTAATTCATACTCCATGAACGGCAAAAAGATCATGTTCGCAATATTGGGAAAAAGAAGGTCGGAGAAAGGTGTTGCCCTGGCTCTGGAGGCTATAAAAAGTACAGCCACTGATCAAGTGGCACAAGGATATCGCCTGCTACGTGACTGCGCCGGACCTGCTCAGGCGGAGATTCTTATTAACAGGCTGGTTCGCGAAAAACACACCCGTGCCCGACATGTGCAGGAAGCGGTCGCCGGAGCCACAAGACGCGACACAACCGGAACCTATCTGAAACTGCTGGACGATGCCTGGAATAAAGCTAAACCCGAAAAGAGAATTTCGCTACTGGGTGCATTCAGCCGGATCGGAGAAAAGAAGTTTCTTGATTACACCGAAGAAGCTCTCAGATCAGAGGATACCGAAATGTCCTCCGAAGCCATCCGGGCACTATCCACCTGGAATTCTCTGGATGTTCTGCCAATTCTGATGAAGGTTGCATACACCTCTGATGACAACAAACATCGCGTGCTCGCACAGCGCGGCATTGTCAAGATGCTCGGTGTCAAAGGGGTCGATAAAGCCAAATGGAAAGAGGAGTGGAATAAAATCAGCTCAGGCGAGGGCAATGCCCAGATTAAAAAGACGATCGACAGCTTTTTCGCCAAGTAAAATGTGTGAAAGCTTGTTAACCCAGCGGTAATTTTTTTCCTTCAAAAATATGAGCATTGAAACATTCGGACTATATCTGGTTATTACCAATCCGGCCACCTCGTATGAAAGATGTGCAGAGGATGCTGTAAGGGCCGGACTGCGCTATATTCAATTGCGTATGAAACACCGCACCCGCGGAGAAATCCTTGAAAAAGCGGTGAATCTGCGTGCCATCACACGTAATTCAAACACACGCTTTATTGTGAATGATGATCCGCAACTGGCCGTGGAATCCGAAGCTGACGGTGTTCATCTGGGTCAATCCGACATGCCCCTGCCGCTGGCCAGGCAGAAATTTCCGAAACTCAGTATCTTAGGCCTCTCTACACACTCGGAAAAACAAGCCGCCGCAGCTGAATCTCTCGCTCCTAATTACTGTGGTGTGGGACCGATATTCGCAACGCCCACCAAGGAAGTGCCCGACCCGGAACTGGGTGTACAACGCGCCGGAAAAATTATTCAGAGAGCCCCCTTCACCACCGTTGCAATCGGTGGCATCAATGCTGACAATCTCGCCGAGGTGCTTCAGAACGGAGCAATTAACTTCTCTGTGGTCAGATATGTCTGCCAAGCAAAGCACCCATACGATGCAATCATGCGGCTACAGGAAATATGGGCCCGAATACGTGATGAACCAAACACTCCTAATTCCTGATGAGTGGCGTACACTCGTTGATCTGCTACGGTGTGCCATCCACAATCTTCCGCCAGCTGAGAACTTGAATCAGGCAGATTGGAGCAACCTTTTGCGACAGGCGCGCGCGCATCGGATCGAACACTTTCTCTATCCCTGGCTAAGTTGCTCACTGCCCGAAAAGTTTGCGCTACACGCCAAGGTCGCAAATAATTCAGTTGGTGCTGCCTGGCGCACACTGGCTTTGGAGCATCTGCAAACCACAACAAAACGTCGCCGACAGGCAACTCTGATTCTGCAACATTTTGCACAAAACAACATAGCGGTAATTCCTCTCAAAGGCACTTGGCTGAGTGAAGCACTCTACGCTGAACCGTCACAACGGCATATGGTGGACATAGACCTGCTCGTACAAAGTAATGATATAAAAGAAGCCCTGCGCATCTTAAACACGCTGGGCTACTCTTCCAACAAAATCAATCTGCAAAGTGAATTCTGTTATGAAGCCAAATTTATCCGACAGGATTCCGATCTGCCGCTGGAACTGCACTGGAATGTCGAGTCGCAGATGAGCGGTCGCATCCCCATTCCTGAAATCAGCAGAATATGGGAGCGCGCCACTGCGGCAACCTTACTGGAACAACCGGCGAGCAAACTTTCCAACGAGGATTTAATCACCCATCTGGTTCAACACATTCTACACCATCAGTTCGCCGTACCGTTAAAAAACTATATAGACTTGGCTCTACTGGCTCTTGACAAAACACCAAGTTTAAATGCACGGGCACTCAAAATTGCCGCTGCCGACTGGAAAACCGGGCGGTCGGTCGGTTTTGTTTTCGCGATGCTCAATCGAATCTTCGACACCCCCATGCCATCTGCCGTAGTTGAACCTGGTCTTACTGACAATACCGCTTTGATTCAACAGGCCTGGTCAGTGGTTTTTAATCTGCCACCTGCAAAATCAAGAATCAGAGAAATGAACCTTCTGAAATACAGCGAAGCAACAACGGTTGGCAGATTGAAACACATATTTAAACGTATTTTCATGCCAAAAAGCTACATGGTGGTACATTATCCGTATGCACAATCATCACTGTTGCTTCCTTTGGCCTGGCTGATGAGAACCATCCGCCTGATTCATCAGACCGGAAGACAGCTGTTGACAGCCGATACCCGAAGCAAATCCATTTTGAACAACGCATCCGCCAGACGTGATCTGGTCAACACTCTGCTAAACGAAACTACTCGCCAATAATTTTCACCAACACACGTTTGTCGCGCTTGCCGTCCAGTTCATAGTAAAAGATACTCTCCCATGGACCGAAATCGAGTTTGCCCTCGGTGACCGCCACCACAACTTCGCGACCCATGACTGTGCGCTTGAGATGCGCATCGGCATTGTCCTCATATCCGTTATGCGCATATTGACCATAGGGTTTTTCCGGTGCCAGCTTTTCCAGCCAATGCTCAAAGTCGGAGTGCAATCCTGATTCGTTGTCATTGATAAACACACTCGCGGTGATGTGCATCGCATTGACCAGACAAAGCCCTTCACGAATGCAGGATACTCGTAGGCACTCCTCCACCTGAGGTGTGATATGGATAATCTCCCTGCGCCGACTGGCGTTAAACCACAGTTCCTTGCGATAACTCTTCATCTGTTTTCCTCCTTGTGAATCTCAATTCGCTCTTCACATATCTGCCACACACTCACTTCAATCGGGTGATTTCTGATTGCATCTCTGACCATCTCTTTACCGGTCTCTGTCATATCGCAGGCAATCAAAACTCTGTGCGCACCCGTCGACTCAATCAAATCAACAAGTTTTTCAAGCCCACCCTGAACCTTGTAACCAGCGATAATGCGTCCATGCAAGTTGACATCATCATCCAGCAAACCGACAATCACCGTGTTGTTTTGACCGGCACGCGACACCAGTTCTTGCAGGAAAAGGCTGAATCTGACCCCACCGCCAATCACAATCAAACGATCGGTTCCCGATCTGTCATCCAGCACAATACGTTCGACAGTATGCACTATCTCTTTGATTGACTCCCGTAGAACACGAATTCCAAGCACAGGAAAGAATGAGCACACAAACATCACAACGGCGAACCTCAAACAACCTCCGAAGTTCTGATTGATCATCAGCATCACAGCGCAGGCCGCCACGGTTCCGACCAGCAGAGCCAAAGTGAGAATAACATAGTCACGGATGGATGCCCGCGACCAGACGCGCTGATAGATTTTAAACAGAACCAAAACCAAAAAAACCGTACTCACTACAATCGGCAGATTGTACACAAAAGCCTGCCGCCCGACTGTCAGTCCCGTGAAAAACCGTGCCGTCATCCAAGCTACTATCAGCACAATCACATCCACCCCGATATACAGTGGCAGCAGTACCGCCTGTCGCAATGGAGCTCTTTTGCGTGACAGCAAACGTCCGGTGTCCCAGATTTCAACCCTGATCATATGGCGCACGGCCACCGTTGACGCCACCAGAAAAGCCAGCATATAAAACCCATTGGCGTAGCTGTGAAGAAGAACTCCCGCTAATCCAACCAATACCAGAACTGTAGCAAAAAGATACAGCCACAAAGCCGCCCGGCGCTGATTGAGCGTCTGACGCAGAACGCGATGATGCAAGTGATCGTTGTCCGGCTGCATAATTCGGGTCTGCTGAGCCGCCGAACCCATATTGGGTGGCAACAGAGCGCGTGCGGTTCTGCGCCAGATGGCCAGTATCGTGTCAAATATAGGAATGCCCATTGCCAGAATCGGCACACCGATTGATGTCACCAACTCTTTGCGCGAACCGGTTATCAACGGCAACGTTGCGATGCACAATCCCAGGAACATACTGCCGGAGTCACCCAAAAAAACCGAAGCCGGATGAAAATTGTAACGCAGAAAACCGAGACAAGCGCCAGCCAGCACAAGAAATGGAATCGTATCAGCGGTCTGTCCCTTGAAAATCAGGGAACCGGCCAGACCGACCGACGCAATCAGCGAGAGACCGGCGGAGAGTCCATCCATACCATCTATCAGATTAAAGGCGTTGATTGCGCCTACAATCCAAAAAACCGTCACCGCATAGGCCAGCCAACCGGGAAAAGATACTATCACACCCTCGATTTTGACATCGCTGAAAAACAGTAGCGTAGCCACAACCACCTGTCCAGTCAGCTTCAACAGAGGGCGCATGCCATATTTATCATCCACAAAACCGATCACCAACAGCAACGAGGATGCCAGCATGAAGTGCAGTTGCCAGTCAAGTGTGAATTTTGTGCTGATATCGCCGATGCCGTTATAAAATGCCATGATCAGCAGTGTCAGATGGAAAGCCAGAAAAATCGCGATACCCCCGCCTCGGGGAATCGGTTTGCGGTTGATCCTCCTTTCATTAGGTTCATCCAGCATTCCATTGCGCCGCGCATATTCGCGCACGGCGGGTGTCAGCAGCAATGTCACAACCAAGGCACCAAAAAAAGCGAACAGATATCTTAAACTGTCTCCCGCCAATCTGATCAACAACCCTGAAAAGGCATCACACAAACTTTCACTCCATGAACTTGTCATGTGTCAACTATCTCCTGCTTTCTAGATAAATTTGCGGGTAGAGCTCAGAAATAAACTCTTCAAAACGTGCCACACTCTCAGGCGAATCGAGCCCGGAAGGAATAAAAGCCGCAAACATCACCCAACGGTTGATCTTATTGTGAATGGAACGATCCCAGACATCAAGTAAAATTCTTTCCGCATGCGAACAGCAGACATGATGCCTGCTGGCAAACCAGTACACCAGAGTTGCACCATGCACCCCCTGACGGCTGGCGTCAATTTTGCGTACCTTCAAGTAAGTATCATCGGCAATTTTGAGGGCTTTGACCCTCGTCTGTTCCATCAGAAAACCCTGAGCTGGCAGACACTGCTCAGCTCGATGAATGCTGTAACGATTACGCCCGCCGATAACCACATTCAGATTATAAACCATCCCATCGGGAGAGCGATAGTTGCGCTTTAAAACAGCAGTATCCGTAGGGGTGTCGGTCATCTCTCCCAGCGATTTGATATTCATTGGTCCACCGCAGGCCGGACATTGAAAATTACCTGCGACTTGACCGGCATTCAGAAGTTGCTCTTCCGTCGTAACCATCAGGCATTTTTCGTTATGACAAAACAGTGGCACCTCGCCAGTGAAATCAAGCACCTGCTCAGGCAACGATTGGGCGACAAAATCAGCACTGTCATAAAACGGTTCAGCTGTAAAGCGACTGGAAACCGCAAACCATATTATCATTATAACCGTAACAACCGGCAGAGCACATCGGAGCAGATGGCAACCTTTTTCAGTTCTGGAAGAAACCGGCGGAGACTCTTTCAAAATCTGCGGTATTTTTTTGTGATTGATCACCCAATCATCCAATTTCGCAACCAGATTGCTGAGTTGCACCACAAGAAATACATTGAGGAACGCTATAGCGAAACCGGAGTAATCATGATAATAGCCACCGACCGCATCCTGTCCGAAATTCACCGCCACCAGACAATCCGAAATAAGACGCACCGAATTCCCGATCACCGCAACCGGAATAGCGAAAAAAAACAGAATTATCTTCTGCAACAGTGTTTTTTGCTTCAACCATGCGTATGCAGCGGTCAAGGCCATCACAGCGAAAAACGACTCTATTCCGCTGCACCCATCGGCGACATCGAGTGCAAAGGGCGCATCCGGCATACGAGAGAAAAGCGCATTGCCCACACGCTGCACATCATACCCGACTCCGTTCATAAAACCACAGACTATGGTGGTGGACAGCAGGCGTAATGTAACTGTAAAAAAGTCGAGAAATGATGACAAGGGAACGGAAAACAGCATATATCCCACGGGGAATATTAGTAATCGCGCCACTTCCCACCCCCAAAAGGCGAAGGGCACAGACCAGAGCAGTCCGATCAGTGAAAACTGCTCAATCCGGGACTGTCCGCCTCGGCAACCAAACCAGTATACAATCAGAGAAAGGAAAGTGAAGATCAAACCCGTCCATGACGGATACGTTGCTGCTTTGCGTAATTTACCACGCTGGATCCAGACCGCGTAAATGGACACCAATGGCACCAGCCAGCCATGTGACATCGATTCCAGCGGCTCATTGAACATGCTGGTAACATGCACAATCATGGTCTTGTACATCTGCCAGAAAATCGGAAAAAGCAGCAAAAAAAGAATCAGACGCCACGAAAGCGCAATTTGTTTTATGATTTTAGTAATCGTATCCCGATTCTTCATTATTCAACTTCAACTTTTCGTAAGTACCAGACCTGTCTGTGTTATTACAGCCGCTTCCTGATACACATAATCGGTATTAATAGACCATAAATCATGCCCGGCATTATCGCAGATATTCTCTGCTGCAAGCAACCCCATCAAAATACTGTGATCCTGATTGTTATATTTAAAAGCACCGTAACGTCCGATCACCGCAAGCCGATCAAATCCATCCAGGTAACTTTTGACCACCTTCAATTGCTCACCATAACCTTTCGCATACACCGGATAACAGCGTTCTACCCTTTTTACAAAGCCATCTTGCACCTCATCAATATTCACCAGTCTCGTGTGTTCAATTTCATCCTTTGCCAGCTTGATCAATTGCGCATCCGACCTGTGCCAAAGTTCATCATTGCTGTAACACCAATACTCCATCGCTATTACCGTACTTGTTGCTGAACCGTAAAGCTCCGGCACCCAGTTCCTGAAATTGGTAATCCTACCAGTCAGCAGAGTGCTGTCATGGACATACAGCCAATTGTCGGGGAATATTGCATCATTTCCCACTTTGAGATAAATCAAAATCGTGTTTCTGTAATTCAAGTGCGCACAGGCATTTGCAACACTCTGCGACACCCCATCCATTGCAGCCACCAGTTGGGTCAGCGGCATCGAGGAAATAACGTGGTCGCCATGGTATTCGTCACCTGCGACACTCTGCACCCCGACCGCCCGACCGTCATGAAACAGAACTCTTTTGATCTGAGTGCCAAAATGTACCACGCCTCCATTCTGCTTAACAAACGCCGCCATTTGCTCATAAACATATCCGGAACCGGAGTGCGGATAAGCGAATTCATCTACCAGCGTCTTGTGCTTCTTTCGACTCCGCGGCAGCAGAATCGACTTTAATGCCTCACCTAGCGAAAAATTTTTGATGCGCTGCGCCGCAAAATCAGCATCCAGCTCAGAGCAGGGAATACCCCAAAGCTTCTCACTGTAGGTCTTGAAAAAAATCTCGTAAAGTCGGCGGCCAAAACGCGAAATAACCCAGCCTTCAAAAGCGCTCTGATCTCTTTTGCCGGTCAAACCGGTTTTTTCCACCAGATAGCTACCCAGGCATCTTAATGATTCCAACGGACCGAGATTGAATAAGGCATTGAAAGCACGCAGCGGATAATAGAAGAAATGCCCTCTGTAAAATATACGTGTCAGTCGTGAGACCATGGCATACCGACCTTTAACCGCCTCGAGCCAGATTTCATTAACCCGCGGGTCACTGCTGAAGAAGCGGTGCGGACCACAGTCGACCTGCTGATTCCACAGCTCAAAACTGCGCGCCATACCTCCCACCTGCACATCCGCTTCAAAGAGTTCCACTTCAACGCCTCTTTTTACAAGCTGATACGCCGCGGTTAATCCGGCCGGCCCGGCTCCTATAACAATCACCTTCATAAAAAAACACCTGCTCCATTGCACCCGAACACCACTGTGTCAACCGAACAAACGCCGTTAACTCTCATACATAAGTCGCATCAGTTCCTGCCTGACCCTTTTCTCGTCGGCATCACCGAGACAAATACGATGGCAACTTTCCAACAAATCATCGACCTGCACATCATCCGCCGGTTTAATCCGGCTGACAAAAACACGCGCCAGCTCAGTCCGCACCACCGAAGCATCACTAACGTCCAGTTCTTCAGCCAGTTTTTCTCCGGGTCGAATGCCGATAAACCTGATAGGTATATCCTCGTAGGGAATCAGCCCCGATAATCTGATCATCTCTTCCGCCATCTCAAGAATCCGCACTGGGCGACCCATATCAAGCACAAAAATTTCGCCTCCACTACTTTGTGTGCCCGAAAGGAGAATCAGATGCACTGCCTCCTCGATTGTCATAAAGTAGCGTTGCATCTCCGGATGTGTGACTGTAACCGGCCCGCCACGCTCAATCTGCTCTTTGAAAAGCGGAACCACCGAGCCCGAAGAACCAAGCACATTGCCGAAACGTACCGCTGAAAACAGCGTTGATCCACGCCGATTCAACGACTGCACAACCATCTCGGCCATGCGCTTGGTGGCTCCCATCACACAAACCGGATTAACCGCTTTGTCAGTCGATACCAGCACAAATCGTTCGGAACCGAATCTGACCGCCGCCTCTCCGACAACCTTTGTCCCGAGAACATTGTTTTTAAATGACTCACCCGGATTAAGTTCCATCATAGGAACATGCTTGTGTGCGGCGGCATGCAGAACAATCTCCGGCTTAAAGCGCTCAAAAACCATCTCAATGCGTTCGGTATCGCACACATCACCGACAACCGGTATCAGAACATTGCCAGGCATATCACGACGCAATTCACGTTCAATGTTGTAAAGCGCGTTCTCATAACGTTCAAACAAAACTATGCAGTCTGAACCAAGTCGCGCGGTCTGACGCGCAAGCTCGCTGCCAATCGATCCTCCCGCTCCGGTGATCAACACACTCTTATTCGTAAGCATCTCGATAATCGGCGCATCATCAAATTTTGATTCCTCACGTCCCAGCAAGTCACCTATTTCGACATTTCGCAGCCGGTCGGTTCTGACCGAACCGTCTATCAGCTCATGAAAAGCCGGCAGAATCCTGACCTCCACATCCAGCGCGTTGCAAAGCGCAAAAACTCTGCGGATAACCTCTTTCGGCACACAAACCATTGTCACGATAACTTCATCAACGTGATATCGATGTACCATCTCAGGCAGATCATCAATTTTTCCCAGCACCGCATAACCCTGGATGGTAGCACCCCGTTTTGATGGATCATCATCCAAAAAACCCACCAGTCTGTAGTTGCGCGGATTGTTGTTTCTGAGTTCACGCACAACAGTATTACCTGCATCTCCAGCCCCAACCAGAATTACTCGCCTGGGTTCAGCCACCGCACCCTGCAGACCGCCGCCGGCGTAAAGCAGTCGGCTGAAAACACGTACAAGCAGCAGACCTCCGAATAACAGCATCCCGTTCAGAAGAGACACACTCAGAGGCGGACGCAGTGAAAACCTGCCCGGCAATAACAGGCGCAGAACAATCAGAACACAGGTTGAACAGAGCACCGAAACAAAAAACCGCGGTACATCCCCGACTGTCACATATCTCCAGATTGTACGATGGCACTTGAACATCAGTAGAAAAAACCACTGTACCACAACCACAACCCCAAAGGTGTAAATAACACCCCACCAGCCCCAGTGCGGCGCATTGAACTCAAACCGCAGCATTATGGCCAAAAGGTAAGCAAAGCCCATCACCAGAGTGTCAATAAACATTCCGCTCAGGCGCTCCTTCCAAATAATGAATGCGTTGCTCAACAATTTTTCCATCAGTTGTCATATTAAACCAAAAAAGCCGCGTCGTGCATAGTTGATATGCAAACAACGCGACTTTACAGCACGAAGGAAGCAGAGGGCATGGGGAAAAGGGTTGAAGTGGTTGAAAATTTTTGCGCGAAAGACACTAATATTTCGCAAGGCAAAACGAGCTGATGGTGGACGGTGTGGACAAAGTAGACAGTGTGCAGAGGTGTGAATTTCTCTCCTCTGCCCTCTGCCCCATGCTTAACTCGCTTACCGTGCTTACCGTGCTTACCGTGCTTCTCCAGCTCGTTACTCTCTTCATGCCCTCTGCGCTATGCCCTATGCGCTCTGCCTCCTAACACCTAAACTCACAATCCGTGCCACACGCTCAATATCATAATCTTCCAGAGCGATTCCAGAGGGCAGACAGATCCCGCGTTCAAATATTTCCTGATCCACCCGCTCGCCATAAACCTTGCAGCCACTGAAAACCGGCTGCATATGCATCGGTTTCCAAACCGGTCGCGACTCAATATTTCGCTCTTCCAATGCGCGAATCACCCGCATCACCTGATTTGACGGTTCACCCTGCTGACCATCATCCTTGGGCAACAGCGCCACAGTCAGCCAACGATTGGCAATTCCGTATTCAGCTTCAGGCATAAAATCGACACAATCACTCAACAGCTCATGATATCTTGTAAAAATCGTGCGTTTTTTCTCAATAATTTTTTCAAGATTATATAACTGACCCAATCCGATCGCCGCCACAATGTTGCTCATCCGATAATTATAGCCAAGCTCACAATGTTCATACCACATCGCACTCTCCCGACTCTGCTGCGAACTCTTCAGTGCCCGACGCACCACCTCGGCATCATGTGAAACCAGCGCCCCACCACCCGAGGAGGTTATGATCTTATTGCCGTTGAAGGAGAATACGCCGGCCCAGCCGGCATCCCCCGCATTACGCTCTTTTTTCCCTTCTACACTCTCCATTGCGATCACTGAGTGGTCGCAATAACTACCGTAATAAACCGCCCCCAATGCCTCGGCCGCGTCAACTATCAACGGCACACCATACTGTGCACACAAGCCCTCGATAGCATCATAATCGCAGCACTGCCCATACAAGTCGACCGCCACAACAGCCTTTGGTAGCACGCCATCACGCTCCGCATCCCGCAGCGCCTCCGACAGCAGTTCCGGCGACATTGTCCAAGTGCCCTCATCCGACCCAATAAAAACCGGCATCGCTCCACGATGTGCCGCAGGCGCGATTGATGCCACAAAAGTCAGATTCGAACAGAACACCCGATCACCTTTGCCAATATCCAACTCATAAAACAATAGATCCAACCCCGCAGTACAACTTGAAAGCGCGCACACATGTGGCACTTGCGTACGCTCTGCAAGCGCCTGCTCAAAACGCTCAACCATCGGACCACAGGGAGCAATATAATTTGAAGCGAAAGCCTCATCAACCAGCTCACGCTCATTACCGAACATACACGGCGGCGAAAGATATATGCGTTTATTCATAAAAAATCCTCGTCTTGTAACGCCCGTGGGGCGGATTGATTCAAGACGCACCTGCAGTGCTGGTTCAATCGCCCGCGGAGCGGGCTGGTTAAAGGTTTAAAGGAAAAGAAGAACATAATGGACGCAATGGATATGGTGGACAACACCCACCGTGAATAGCCGGCGGGGCATCATCTGTAGGGCGGTGTGCTTGCCTCGGCATAGCGTGCGAAGACGGGCCCCCACCCGCCGTGATGACTAAACCCGCGAACCTCCGCATGTCGCTTATCCGTCTTCGCCGCTGACGCTGGCTACGCCGTGACACGGTAAAGCGACTACTACAGTTGCCCCTCTGTCTCCGCCGTACTTCGGCGTAGAGCAGAGTGCATAGGGCATAGCGCAGAGTACCCGAAGCTCTTCCTTTAATCTTCTCTTTGTTCCTTGCGGTTTAAAATCCACCTCCCACATTCCACCTTCTACCTCCCACCTTCCACATTCCACATTCCACCTTCCACCTTCCACATTCCACCTTCCACATTCCACATTCCACCTTCCACCTTCCACATTCCACCTCCCACCTTCCACCTTCTACATTCCACCTCCCACCTTCCACATTCCACCTCCCACCTCCCACCTTCCACATTCCACATTCCACCTTCTACCTCCCACCTTCCACATTCCACATTCCACC
>CAYOQJ010000119.1:0-6511 GCA_964406095.1 uncultured Lentisphaeraceae bacterium | reverse complement strand
TGAAGCCAAAGCCAGCATCTCTCCGTCGCGCAGCCAAAAACCGCGCGAAATCCAGCGCATTCCTTTGTCTGTGCGCGTGCCGTAATGCGGTGAGTCCGGCGCTGAGCCGGGGGGGATCGGCGTCATGAACTGCGGCTCACTCCAGTTTAATCCGTCGGGACTGGTGGCATATTTGACGCGCTGGCCGACACGATCCTCAACGCCGGGACCATCACTCCACATCGCCCAGAATTGATTGTTATAATACGCAAGATAGTTATGTTGGTTGACACCATTGACAGCGCGCACATCGCTGACAACAGCATGCGTTACAGGCAACCTGGGCAGAGCGTCGAAATCAATCCGGTGGTGATCTTCCGGAAGCCAACTGCCGGTCAGCATTGTGCGCGCACCCGGATTTTTAACCGGATGCGGTAAATCCTCAGCTATTGCCGCCGATTGTAAAAGAGATGCGCAACCGATAATAAATAAATGACATAAAACGTTGTGATACGCGCTGTCTGATTTCATGTTGTCGTCTCTCCTGAAAATGGCAGTTGTTGATTTTTGTGTTGAATCGGAGATTGTGTCCAATTATTGCATTAAGATGATAGTGCCTTGAGACGGCAGATCACCGATCACAGCTTCCATTTTTATATCATCAATCCGCAGAGTTGTTATCGGCGAAGCAAATCCCCAGGCATAAAATCTGATCTGCATAGCTTGTGTGTTCAGAGGAATCAGATTTTCTTTAACGGAGTAGCAGAACATTTTTGGTGTGGCGTTAAACCAGAACGCCCCCAGAGGAAACGTTTGATTTCCCGCTATGATCTCAGCCTGGATAAAACCACTACCTGAGCCGGTGCGCGCATAGAACGAGAGCAGCTTGGGGCTCAAACTCGTGGTTGAGTTGTGGTTAGCGTCAAAAGCAATGTAGCGATTCCGCGCATCGCCGTCAAAGCCGTCGACTGTCAGTGCAGGTACACCGCTCTGCCCAAAATGGGACGAAGTGCTGTATCCGATTGTTCCCGCGCCGTGTGATGTGATCTCTGACACGTTGATGCGCGGATGATTTGCGGCATCGGTGGCGACGCTGCCTGTAAATGGGAAATCAGCAACAACCGTGTTGACCGGATAGATACCGGTAAAGCCAAGCAGTTCAATATCGTCTATACGCATTGAATTCTCGCCTTCAGTCGAAAAATAAATTTTAACTTCCATCGGCAGAGTGGTTGCATATGTCTGATTGGTCGGAATCACAAAAGTATAGGGCCTTTCAGTGTCGGTTACTGTTTCGGTTCCCAGTGATATCTCATCTTCGCCAATCACCATTGCCGCCTCTATATAGCCAGTTCCTTTACCGGCACAAAAATATCCGCGCAAATGGGTGGGTTTGAATGTTGCTCGGTTTAGCGGCTGAACTGTAAAACAATAATAATTATCATTAAGCTCCGGGCTTTGCGGGATTATTCCAAAACAGGGGGCTTGACTGACTGTATTTGTTCGGTCGTTAAAATAATTGGATTTGCTGTAAATTACAACTCCAGTGCTCACAGCGGTAATTGCATTAGCTTCAAAATCAGAAACTATTGCAGTGTCGTTCCGGTTTACGGTGAACGGATAATACGCCACGCGGCCCAAGGAGTTTGTGAAATTGCCAGTCAGCATCAAGTTATCAATACGACCGCTGCCGTAGGTGGTGTCAGCCGACCAAGTGCCGCGAATACGCAATCTTTCTGCATGTTCCGCACCTGGCACTGCTAGGTTGTTTGTATAAGCGTGCCAGTCACTATCGCGTGTGATTGTCAGGGTGTCCAAAGGTTGAAATTCTCCCTCGTCCAACGCGCATTCAAGAGTCAGTTCTGATGGTCCGGTTGCGGTTGTGGCATAGCTGTCAAAACGCAGCATAAGATCACAGATGCCTAAGGTAGAACACTCTAAGACAAAGTAGTTTTGGCCAGCATTTTCAGTGCCAATTAAGCCTGATGTCCAGGAGGCACTGACGTTATTAGAATAACATATACCTTGAGTATCGATGAATGTTTGATTCAGACCGCCTTGACCGTGGGATTCCACCAGTGATGCACCTGCTTCGACCATGGTCAAAGTCGGCTGCATGCCGACCGAGAGATGTTTGTCCGGCAAAGTTGTGCCGTCGTTTCTGCTGTATAGGTCTCTGAATGTGAACAGTGCCACGACCTCCTGCGCCTGCAGGAGACCAGTCAGCATAATTGCTGCGAATGCGACTGCCAGTCCGCATATTTTTGTTGTATTCATGAGTAGCTCCTTTTAGTTTGTGTTACAGATATAATGATCATCATTTTTTGTTTTTTCAAGTAGATGTTCAAGTACTTGACCTTGAGCGCGCAAGCGCTTGCGAATTATGTTAATAGGCGCCTGGCGCGGATTAACTTTGTGCTCGATAGCGGTATGCGCCGCAACTCCGGCGGCCTGTCCCAGCGCCATCCAAGTTGGTTCCATGCGAATTGAAGAGTACGCCACATGCGTTGTGCTGGCCGCGACCGGCACAATCACGCCGTCAATGCGTTTTGGAATCATTATGCGATACGGTATCTCGTAAGGACGTGTGAACGCATCGAGCATACCGAGGTAACCTTCCAGCACTACGGTGTCGCCGGGCTGACGCTTGCGGCAGGGAAAACTGTCGATAGGAAATTCGCCGATTGCGATTGCGTCGTTGTGATGCCTGACCTCGCGGTCACTCTCTGATCCGGTGATGTCGTGTTCGGTCAGGGTATATTCACCCAGTAGACGACGCGCTTCACGCACATAGAGTTGAAAGGGGAAGTGGTTGTTGTCTTTGAATTCATCCAGTGGCAGATGAAAACGATTGGCTTCCTGACGGTGTTTTAATGGAATTGCCGGATCGTTTTGAAGAAACCAGAGCAATCCTAAGGTGAGGTGCCGGTGTTTTTCGCAGACTCTTTGACGCGCGGTGTAATCACCCTCGACATAAGTTGTGTTTTCCTCGGGAAAGGGAAAAGCTAACGGACGCGGATTGATGTTGGCATCCACTTTGTTATTGGGCATACGGGCGATCGATAAGGCGCGCATCATAGTATTGAAGTGAGGGGGATGGTAACCGCGTCCCGGCTTGATTTTTTTTGGTCCAGCTAGGCGTCCGGCGGCAAGGTCATCAAAATAGCCGCTGAAAATGTTGCGATTATAATCAGGCGGCGGCAAAATTAATTTATAGGAATTTTCAGGATCGGTTGTCAGACAGAGCCGGTAGGTGTAAGCTGGCACGCATTGGTCAGCTTCACCGGTGGTGCCTTTAAGAAAGCAGTGGCTCTGATAATCATAATAGACCACCCCGGCATGTGGTTCATTAAATTCGTGACGCGCCTCGCGACCAAGCCGATATTCGGCACCTGCGGCTGCATACAGATCACCCTCATAGGTGGCATCTATAAAAACTTGCGCCTTGACGCAGTAACTTTTCCTGCTCTCAGCAGACACAATTTTAATCGCGGTTAAGCGATTATCGGCTGTTTCGGCAGAATTTAAACGCCAGCCGCGCATGACAGTGATGTTTTTTTGTTCGGCCAGCATTTTGTTGAAAACGGCCTCAGCAACCGATGGTTCATAACAGTATCCTTCGCGGCACAACTTAACATTCGGGCTTGTCGTGCCGTATTTTTCGGTATAATGATTTTTGATTGCGGCGACGAACTCCTGAAATATGCCGCCGATCATCGCGCGGTTTTCAATGTCGCTTTTGCCAAGACCGCTGGCTGCCATTCCGCCAACGTGCAAATTAGTTTCGATTAATGTTACGTGTCGACCCATTCTGGCGGCCGCGAGCGCCGCGGCAATCCCGCCGGGTGTCGCTCCTAAAACCGCTATCTCATATTTTTTAATTATTTGTTCCACAATCATCTTCCGGATATTTAGGGTTTATCAGCGGAGGCGCTAGTCCAGATTGTTAAACCGGTTAACGCCACCGGTGGTTTGTTACGCACTAACGCCACAATGTAGGCAACACTCATAAAACATAAGTTAACCAGAGCACCCACCCAGTAACTGTGAACAGCAAGCCGCAATGACGCTGGGATCAGACCTATCGCGCCTAAACCAAGATATATGTTGAGCAACATAGCTGTAACTAAAGCGCAGTTAGCGGCAAAGCCATCGATGCGTCGGGTGAAAAATCCCAAGATAAACAACCCCATTAAACAGCCGCCGAAAACCGATGTGACAATCAATGAAATATCATTCATGCTCTCTTTTGGAATGGCTGTGAAAAAGAGCGCGCCGCCAATAATGAAGGTCGAAGCAAATGCGGAGATCAGCAGGGCCGCGACCAGATGAAACCGATCACTTTGTTTTTTAGTGAAATTGGGTTTGAGAATGTCAACCACTGTTACCGTGGAAACCGCGTTGATACATGCGCCCAGGGTTGACATGGCAGCCGCTACAATAGCGGCGATAATTAGACCGGATAAGCCGTCAGGGATACGATTCAGAATAAAGTAGGGCAGAATTTCGTCCGCTGCCAAGCCTGAGATTTTTTCGTCAGGAAAAGTTTTGTAAAAAACGAAAAGACTTGTTCCGACAAAAAAGAAAAGCGTCCAGATCGGCAGTGCCAGCACTGTATAGACCAATACCGCTTTCTTAGCTTCTCTGGTGGAGCGAGCTGAAACATAGCGTTGAACCATATTCTGATCGCCGCCGAAAATAGCCAGCCAGTTCACAACTCCCAGTAGCGTGACTGTCCAGAAGGTGCGCTGCGTTATATCCCAATCCATGCAGCCGAGTGAGAATTTACTGTGTTGCATGCCGACCTCAACAATTTCACGCATACCGCCCGGCAAAGTTGTTACAATATACGCCACACAAATAATACCGCCAATCAACATGATGATTGTCTGTACGACGGTCGTCCAGATAACCGCTGTTATGCCGCCGACAACTGTATAGAAAGCGACAAACAATCCGGTGCCAATTATTACTGTGCGTATTGGCAGACCGGTCATGAATTGAATCGGTAAGGCCATTAAAAATAGGACTTGCGCACTGCGAATGAGCTGCATTACGATAAAACTGAGTGTTCCATAAAGCCGCGGCAGTTTACCGTAGCGCAAACCCAGATATTCGAAGGCGGTTGTCATCCTGCCACGGCGGAACATCGGAACAAATACGAGAACAGCGAGAACAGCAATAAAAGGCAGTGGCAGGTTAACCGCCAGTTGTCGCCAGTCCAGCACAAAAGCCGCTGCTGGCAGAGCCAGAAAGGTGGCGGACGAGACAATTGTTCCCAGCATGGATAGACCAAGCGCCCAGCCGGCAAAACCGCGGTTGCCGACAAAATAAGCCTCGGTGTCGCTGTTGCGTTTCGTGAACCACAGAGCTAAGCCCGCAGTAAGCGCGAGATAAGCCAGCATCACGATTAAATCCGCCCACTGCATGTTAGTTATCTCCAACTTTTACAAATTTAACGCCGTCGCTCACAACATAACCCGGGAAGCGGTTAGCGACAACCGTGACGACAGCGTTCGGTTCTGTGAAGTCGTAAGTTCCCAGGCTCATCCATTGACCGCCGTTTTTGCTCTGGTCGATCAAAAGCTCAGTTTCGCCCGCCGCGTGTTTGATCCGATAAGGAACTGCGTTATAGCGGTTGCCGCCTCGTGTGTTCCACCAGGCAAAGGCCTCGTATTTTCCGGAGGTTGGAATTGCCGCGCTGTAACTGAGATTTCCTTTTGAGCGTGGCACCATGAAATAATATTTATCCTGCCGTTTTTGCGGTGATTTGCCGCTTTTCTGCCACGGCCCTTGTTGCGTCACGCTGATTTTTATGCCATTTAGCTCCAGAATCTCCGGTTCCAGCGGTGGTAATCGTGCGGGTTTCATCTCCAGTTTGTCTAAATCAGCGATTAGCACACGCTCAATCTCAACTGATTGTTTTCCTCCGGAGTGGGCCACATATAAATATCCACCATGTTCAATCATGTGCGGATAATCAATGTGACATCCGCCTACCAGATAAAACATTCGATCGAAAACCATGCCGTCATCACTGATCGCAATCGTCATCGGGTCGCGCTTGTATGGGTTGGGATTGGATACCAGCACATATTTGCCGTTGCTGATGCGCATACCGAATATCTTGGATGTGGCATCGGGAAAGTCGGTTTGCACCGGAGTGGACCAGGTACGTCCATTGTCTGTGGAGAAGGCGCGGTAAAGATAGCCGCCGCGATTGTTGTCGCGAAACAGAGCAACCAGCGATTTACCATCCGGCAAAGTCCACCACAGCGGTTCTTCCGCTTTCAGGGTACTTTTTTTAACGGTGACTGGAAATGATTGCCAGTCATTCAAGGCCTTGATGCCGCCCACCAGAAACTCGACACCACTTTTTTTGTAATCAAATTTACGGCGGGACATCGCCCATTCACCGGAGGGCATTTTATGTGGCGGAAAATTATTGATGGCGTTTTGATGCACACTTCCGACATCATGCCAACTTGTGCTATTAGGATCATATGAGAAAGCGCGTAAATCCAGGCTGGGA
>CAYOQJ010000118.1:0-13403 GCA_964406095.1 uncultured Lentisphaeraceae bacterium | reverse complement strand
AAAAAACAAGAAATATAAACACATATTTTTGCAAGTCGTTGATTGAAATCGACTAATAGCTTTTTTCAAAAGCAATGAATATATGACTGCAAACAGGACACCGGCAGTACTTTATTGTCATTTTAAGTATTTCTGATAAATTGATAACCAAAAACGCGAAGCGTTTTTTACCAAAGATGCGACCGCTAAAACATATACTGACGATAATGTATACCGACTACGCATATCACATAATCTCAGTTTGGTTGCGGCTGAAAGCAGCTTTGACTGTTACGGAGCCACCAAAGTCAAAACTCCGAACATCGACAGTCTGGCTGCAGAAGGGTGCCGCTTTACCGATGTACACTCCCTCTGTTCTGTCTGCACACCTTCCCTCTACAATCTCATAACCGGGCGTTATGCCTGGCAGACGTGGGTGGGAAGCGGAACCGTATGGTCCAACGATCCACTGCTGATTGAACCGGAAAGATTCACAATAGCCGACCTATTCAAAAAACAGGAATATTCCACAGCCTGCATCGGCAAGTGGCACCTGGGGCTCGGACAACCGGGCACACCTGGCTGGGATGATATCCTGGGGCCGGACTACAACCTTGAGATCAAGCCCGATCCGCTGGAGATGGGATTCGACTATTTCTGGGGAGTACCTCATGTTGGACAGCATCCGCATTTCATAATCGAGAACCACCATGTCCTGGGACTGGATAAAAACGATCCGATCAGGATGATCCGTGATAAGCGTCCCGGTTTTGAACTGGATTACCTGCACCGCCCACATGAAGGTCTGGCGACCGATATGGGTGTGACAGGAGGAGAGGCGGCTATATACAAGCATCAGGATCCTGCGGAAAGAAACAACCTCTACAATGGAAATCCGGAGATCGTCAAAGAGTTGAAAGAGCTGCTTGAGAAATGCAAGAAGAATGGACGAACGGCACCGGTTAAGCGGAGGTAAGGTATAAGATTGGGCATCTACTTTACGCACTTCAACTGCGCCCTCATTCCTTCTGGAAATCTACAGAAAAATACTCTGCGGTAGGGTTTCACCCCATGGTTATATATGGCCGTTTCATGTATGTTAACAATACACAAAGCACCTTGAACAACACAAACAAAGGAGAAACAAGAAACACTTATGAAAAGGTTACTATTGTTCTTGATGGGAGTGGCAAGCATGAGCTGCGTGATGGCAAGTCAGCCGATCCAGCTCAGCCTGACTCCCGAGATTGCCCTCTTTGACCGCAATGAGCGAATCGAAGGATTGGCACTCAGCATCTGGGGCGAAAACCCACAGACAGCATTGGCCCTCGGGTTTGTCAACGGATCGACCGGCGAGAGTGCCGGCGTGAGTCTTTCGTTCATTCTCAACTATGCGGATGATTATAAAGGCGTCCAGTGGGCGGCGGTAAACTACACGGAGAATGACTTCCTCGGTTGGCAAGCCGGCTTCGTAAACTATACGGGCGGAACTATGAAAGGTCTGCAATCCGGCTGGGTGAACTATGCAGGTAAACTGACCGGACTGCAATTCGGTTTTGTCAACTATGCGGAATCGGCTGAAACCGGAGTCCAGATCGGCGTGGTGAACCTGATTCCTTCTAATGCGTGGTTCAGCGAACTGCCCGACCAGTTGGCGCCGGGAATGGTCTTTCTTAACTGGGGCTTTTAATCCGACGGCAATTGAAGAGACCAAGAGCCTGTAAAGGGGCGGGGCGTTGTCTGTGGCTATGGAATCATAGCCACAGATATTACCCGTAAACCCATTCACAGGAACAGTTTTTACCATCACACTGGACATAACAAAAAAGAGAGCAAGGGCAGAAACACTGCGCTTGCTCTCTTGCTCATTTTCAGTTGTGGCTTACGAAAGGATCAGAAATACCGGCCAATATACAGGCTGACCTCTCCACCGTTCAGATCGTAAGTCACCTTGTCAGGTCCCACGTGCACGTACGGATCCTGGAAGAGCCATTCATAACCGACACTGGCTCCGGCATACCAGTTCTCGGTGACTCTGTAATCCGCGCCAGCGGTCAACAGGACACCCGGGTAGACGGCCATTTTGTGGTTACTCTCCGAACTTGAGGAGCTTGCCCCCATCCCACTGCTAGTTTTCTGCCTGTCCACGCTCAGTCGACAAACTCAAGCACGAACTGGGGTGCCACATAGAGGCTTAGTCGATCTGTGACCGGTGTCGCGAATTCCAGTCCCGCCTCGCCACGCAGATGCCATATCTTGCTTTCAATATCCACGGTGTTGCGACGCGAACCCAGATAAACAGAGTTCAACGCAGCCGACTCAGGTGAGCCGGGAATCAGTGGCCCGGCGGCCGAGCCTCCGACCTCTCCGTACCCCCCGGAGTAAGGCACATCCAGCGCCGGCCATGAACCGCCCGCTTCCGTTCCGTAGTAATCTAGATAGGTATAGGTTTCCGAGATGCCGTAGATGCTTCGGCCCATCGAGCGCCGATGATTCTGCGTGTTAGAGGGAAACCAGGCCATACCCACCAGCAGGCTCATTTCCAGCGCGGGGCCGGAATCAGGAGCTTCGAGCGCATCGTCACCCCACATCCATGTACGCAGCAGGTGCTTCGCCTTGATTTCAACACCGTAGGCATCAAACTCATCCTCCGATCCTCCGCTGTTAATGTCATAAGCCGGACCAACAGCCTCACCCCGGTCGAGATGGTATGTGAGGGTCGGGTGGACTCCCCCGTCGTAGTCGTATTGGCCGGCGTTCTGGGCACCCCAGTTCCAGGTCATGCCTTGCCGTTCAGAGGGTACACCGCTGTCGCCGGTCCACATATCGGGACGGACATAGCCGTCATCAAAATTGCGCGGAATGAGGGCGCTGTTGTCGGGGTAGGTCAACCCGGCCACGCCTGACAGATTCGGCCGGCCACCGGATGATGGAGTGGGCGCAGGTCCGCTAACAGACATTCCGCAGCTCCACTGGTGAACCGCGCCGACCTGAATCTGCCACTTACTCGTCTTTTGCATACGCAGCCCCATATCCTGTTCGGTAGGAACCTGTGCTTCACCTCTATATCCGGCTAAAGCAACCGTCAGTGCCAGAATCGCCGTAATATTACCTTGTGTTAATTTCATTGTAAATTCCTCACTTTCACTTACTTAATCTGCACTTCGACCTTGTAGAAAACCGCATCGTTCGGAGCGTCATCCGCATTCTGCGGCTGGACGTTATAGAGTGCCGTCGCACCGGTGCCTTCAATCGTGCCGGGCACGGCTGTAAATCCTTGCATCAGATTGGTGGATATCAGCACCGTGTAGATGCGATTGGGACGCGTCTCCCACTGCACACTGCGTCGGTCCGCACCCAGCCGTATCTGGAAAAACGAGTTCGGATCGGTGCTGCTGGTTCCGGCAATGGCCTCATCCGCGTCAGAGACACCGTCGCCATCGGTGTCGATTGCGATCGCAAGAGTTCCGGGAGGATCGGCCCACACAGCCATGAGCAATCCGGTCGGTGTGCGGCGGCCCATCAGTTCGATGCCCGTAATGGTGACGGACTCGCCGACATCCAGAGCCTGATCTTTATTGCCGGTGCTGGACAACTGGTTATTGACGGGCGTGCTGATGTCAATGTAGTGCCAGCCTGTGCTGGCGTCCAGACCGTCCGGAGAGCGCAACCAGTGATAATCGGTACTTTCGACCTCAAACCAGAATGGAGCCAACAGGACCTTCCGCGAATTGGTGTTGGTTATGGTCAGGGTTCCGAGGAAATAACCCTTGCGCGGGTCAAAATACCAAACCACATTCCAATCCACATCCGATGAAACGTCAACAAAGATCGGACTGAAGTATGCGATAACTTCTTTGGCTTCATCCATGGTTACATTCAGCGGCATACCGACACCCTGATTGACACCGTTCAGCTCCCAATGATCGAAAGCGTAACCGAAGTCCGGCTCCGGGTAGAGATCAAAGTTCTGACCGGCGGGCTTCCATCCCGGCGGTTCACTGATAATCGCTCCATTCACCGCAGTCAGCGAGAGATAGTAGTTGGTGCTCCACAGCCAGGTCAGGACCGCGTCGTTGGTCTGGGTCATGCTCATGCTGCTGGCGATGCCCGCGAGCGGGTCGTTGCCGGTCATGCTCCAGCCGGTGTTGACATACTGGGTGCTGACACCCTCCATCTCGACGGCGGTGATGCTGTTGGTGAGCAGAGTGCCGATGACATTGAAGTAAAGTCCGGTCGAGGGCGTGCCGGTGCCGTGCGCGGAGATGATCTCCAACTGCACCTCGGGCGGGGGTATGTCATCCGAATCCACGATGACGTTCTGGTCAAGATTGACAGCGGTCTGGGCCAGCAGTTTGCCGTTGAACGAGGCCCCTGTCAGAACGTTGATCTCCGTCTTTGCAAGGACGATACCTTCAATATGGGCTGTGGTGCCAACCACTACACCGGCACCGCCCTTGACCTGCCAGAAGATATTTCTGGCCTGAGCGCCGTTGATGAGAATCACTTTTTTGGCGCTCGCAATGGTTAAATCGCCTTCGATCTGAAAGATGAAGATGGCGTCAGCACTGCCGCCGCCATCCAGTGTCAGGTCAGCGCTGATCAATACGCCCCCATCGGTCCACTTATGGAGTCCAGGGCTCATGGTGAGTCCGCCGAGGTCTTTATCCCCTCCGGCGGTCGCTCCATAATTTATGGTGTCGGGAAGGGATCATCCCGCTGCATCCGTGTACGCGGTTTCCATATCGGAGATTGCCGTGGTCATCTTCGTGGGAGTCGGCATTGCGTAGTCGGGGGCATAGATATTGCCGGTAACTTGGGCGGATGTAGAAAATTCGCCGGAAATGTCCATGCTCAAAGCGAATCCGGTGATGGCGGTCGAGGTAATCGGGCTGACACCCATGTCGCCGGTGATGTCAGATGGCGGCACCGTGCTGATGCCCGATTTGGCCAGAATCACGAAATCGCCTGCCGATCCGAGGTTCACAGGCAGTTCGGGATTTCCTGCTCTGACGATCGAGGCCAGCATCGCTGCCACGATCCACATAAGAGTCAACACATTCTTTGGTTTCATTGATGTAGTCCTTTCCGTTTACTCGTTCTATTGAGATCTTCTTAACGTGAACACTATAGTCTCTGAATGTATATTTCTCTATAGGGTTTAACCCTACCTTTTTTGTTGCAACGGTGGTTAAAACCGGAAGATATTAAGGGATGTTCTTATCTCCAGCCTCCGACGGAATCAACGTATTTATTGCAAAACAGGGTTCGGTTCAGGATTATTTTGGATCCCAGGATTGGGTACGTCTTCTGGTGGCCAACAACAACAGGCCTGAAAAGAAAAGGACGGCAGAGGCGGGCTCTGGAACTGTTATAATTGTGTTGCCGTCGAGCGTAACGGCACCGTTGATGGCAAAGACCCTTCCGTTCACAGTGGCACCGGCATTAAGGGTGTCGGAGGTGAGAGCAATAATGTTTCCCGAGAAATCCGTTCCCACACCGAGGGTGGCTGAGCTGCCGACTTGAAAGAAAATGTTGTCGTAGATAGCACCGTTTATCAATGAGATCGACGAGGCCGAGGCGGTCGTTAATGTACTTCCGACCTGAATAACGAAACTCGGATTGGCCAGACCTTGTCCGTCAAGGATAAGGGTTCCTGTCAGTTGGGCCGATGAATTAAAGTTATAGGTGCCCGGCGTCAGTCTGAGTCCTCCCAAATCCTGTCCGGTCAGGTCCGTTGCGCCCGTAATTGCCACGAGCGTATTATAGGCTATCAATGCGGCTGAATGCGCCTGTGCGGCAACCGCGTTGCCGCTGTGAATCGTTCCGTTCACTATACCTGGAGGAAAACCCGTAATGGCACTTTCCGGGCTCACGCCAAGATCGCCAGTGATAACAGTTGCACCAGTGCTGGTCACCGTCGAACCGCCGAGCACTGCGAAGTTCTCCGCCACACCCCAATCTACACTTGCTGCTTCAACTCCGATCGCGCTGAAAGAAATGATTGCCGCTATCAACCTCGCGTTCCGTAATGTCATGAATTGTTTTTTCATAATGAATAATCTCCTTTAATTGAAATCACTTTAGTCCAGAAATCGAAATTTTTATATAAGGTCTAACCCTACTTTTTTACTGTGTACTGATCTATTCTGCGGCCAGCTATTTTAACAGCGGCTCCAAACTGATTCATATGCGCTGTGGTAGGGTTACACCCCATGGCAAGCAATTCACTGATTGCGTATCATATTGTTGTAATAAGAGAAGAAAGCCGGAGCCGCCGTTGAGAAGAGCGGCGATGAGATGCAGAAGTAGGCGGGCCTCCTGTTGTGGTAGGGTTACACCCCATGGCATCAGAGCGTCGGCTTATGTATGATTACATTGTCATCACAGAGTCCGTGCAGAGAGCGGGCCGGATGGCAGATGGAGGTGACCAGTGAACATTCTTCTGATTTACCCTGAGTTTCCGGATACGTTCTGGAGCTTCAAACATGCCCTCAAATTCATCGGCAAGCGTTCGGCTCTGCCACCGCTGGGCCTGCTGACTGTTGCGGCCATGCTGCCGAAGGATTGGTCGCTGCGCCTTGTTGATACAAACGTCCGCAAACTCACAGACAAAGATCTGGCGTGGGCAGAGTGCGTTTTCATCAGTGCCATGGTCATCCAGCGTGAATCCGCCCGTCGGCTGATCGCCCGGTGTAAAGATGCCGGATTGCGGATTGTCGCAGGCGGTCCGTTGTTCACAACCGAGCATGAACAGTTCGAAAAGGTGGATCATTTCATCCTGAACGAGGCTGAGTTGACGCTGCCGCCGTTTCTCGAAGACTGGGCTCAAGGAGAGCCAAAACGCCTCTACGAAACCACCGAATTTGCGGATATGCGACAGACACCCGCGCCTCTGTGGCGGCTCGTGAATCTTAAACACTACGCAACCATGAGTCTGCAGTTTTCGCGCGGATGCCCTTTCAACTGTGACTTCTGCAATGTAACCGCCATGCTCGGCCACAAATTCCGCATCAAGAGTTCAGTCCAGATCATCACCGAACTCGATATCCTGTATGCCCAGGGCTGGCGCGGAGCCATATTTTTTGTAGACGACAACTTCATTGGGAACAAAGCGTTTTTAATTGCCGATCTCCTGCCTGCGCTGATCGCCTGGCAGAAGGGTAAAAACGGAACTAAGTTTGTCACCGAAGCCTCTATCAATCTGTCTGACGACCAGACCCTGATGGATATGATGGCTGCAGCCGGTTTCGACACCGTTTTCATCGGCATCGAAACTCCGGATAATACCTGTCTCAACGAGTGCAGCAAGAGCCAGAACCGGAACCGCAATCTGGTAGAAGATGTGAAGAGTATACAAAGGGCGGGGCTTCAGGTCCAGGGAGGGTTCATAGTGGGTTTTGATCACGATCACCCCTCCATCTTTCAGCGACAGATCGATTTTATCCAGAGAAGCGGTATTGTTACAGCCATGGTCGGGATGCTGCAAGCGCCGCAGGGAACACGCCTGTACGCACGCATGAAAAAAGAGGGGCGCCTCACCACGGAACCTTCGGGAGACAATGTGGACGGCACGACCAATATCATTCCGGCGATGACGCTCGCGACATTGAAGGACGGATACCGCCGCATCCTGGATACGATCTACGCTCCTGAGCCATACTACCGCCGCATCCAGACCTTTCTGCAGGAATACCAGCCGCCGCAGTTCCACAGCAAGCTCAAATTCATCCATATTCTCGCAATCATACGCTCTGTTTTCAGACTCGGGATTGAGGGAAGGGAGCGTGTGCAGTACTGGAAACTGATGTACTGGACGTTGTCAAATCATCCCAGGCTCCTCCCTGATGCAATTATGCTTGCAATCTACGGTTATCACTTTCGTAAAATCTGTGAACTGCATGTAGGATAAGGTTGAAGGGGTCGAAATAGTTCAAATTGTTGAAGGTGAGGCGGTGATTCCGTCGCAAGCATAAAATAGCATTCCGGGTAAGCATCGAAGGCGTAAGTAGCTTTCTCAACATTTATTTAAAAATTACCTTCTGTTTATATTCCTAAAACGCGCAGCGTTTTTTACTAAAACTGCGACGGTTAAAATACACTTGGACAATTCAAGATAAGTGCTAGGTTCATCACAAAGAACTTAATCTGGTTGCAACTTAAAGCAGCTTTGGATGGTAGGGTTTTACCCCATCGTATAATTCCGGTTTATGAACTATGCTTTCTTTAGTGACAGACAAAAGGGAGGTATTATTATGAAAAATTTATTAATGGCGCTGGTTTTGCTGGGCATGGTTCTTCTAGTTGCATCATGCAATATGCTCAGAGGGGCCGGTCAGGACATCGAAAGCGTTGGGGACTCCATCAAAGACGCTGCCAACTAAAAGTGACCGATTTCAGAAATTGGTGCGCCATTAACGTGAATTCATGAAACGTTCACTCATCTGATATGAATTATCAAAGCGTCAGCCAACCGCGTCCGTCGGCTGATTGAAAGGATTTCAACATGACGACAGGAACAATCTTACTGATCATAATGGTGCTGATGCTGGTCGGCGTACTGCCGGCCTAGCCACCGCCGTCGTCAGCGAGATGCATACAGAGAATCCTGTCGCGACTCCAGAGAGGATGCTGAATACCATATCGAGGAAACAGGCTTCTGTGATTTATACGAGCAGCTTTTCCGCCGAAACCGGACATTCTGTATAATCTGGATGCTGCAGCTAATCTCACAGGTGTTTCCCGCCACTCCGTTCTGCTCTATTGAGGTGCCGGACTGCATTTTTTGATCAGATCCGCAAAACGAATCGTACTGGAGATGAATAAATGGATAATACTGAAATTTCTATAATCAACCGTGTAGCTTTTGTTGGCAATTATATGCCTCGGCAGTGCGGTATTGCCACCTTTACCACCGATTTGTGCGAGGCCGTTGCGGAGGCATACACCGACACGATCACCTGTCTAGCCCTGCCGGTCAACGACACCGAGGCCGGCTATACCTATCCGCCCCGCGTACGGTTCGAATTGTTGGAAAAAGATATTGAGTCCTATCGCCGGGCCGCCGAATTTCTGAACATCAATAATGTGGATGTGGTCTGCCTTCAGCATGAGTATGGAATCTATGGCGGCTCCGCAGGAAGCCATATACTCACACTGCTGCGGGAGCTGCGCATGCCGGTAGTCACAACACTGCATACCATTCTGAAAGAACCTTTGCCCGCACAGCTGCGCGTACTTAAAGAGGTGGCATCTTTATCTGACCGGATAGTGGTTATGAGCCACCGTGGAGTTAACTTCCTGAAGGATATCTATGATGTTCCCGAAGACAAGATCGACATGATCCATCACGGAGTGCCTGATGTCCCCTTCGCCGACCCCAGTTTCCACAAAGATCTATTCGGGGTAGAAGGGAAAATGGTGCTGTTGAGCTTTGGGTTGCTCTCTTCCAATAAAGGCATTGAAACAGTAATTTCGGCCCTGCCCGCAATCGTTGAGCATCATCCGGAGGTGGTGTATATGATTGTCGGCGCGACCCACCCGCATGTCCTGCAACACGAGGGCGAACTGTACCGGCTGTCGCTGCATCGGCTTGCCCAGACGCTGGGAGTGGCCGGGAATGTCATTTTTCACAACAGCTTTGTAACGCTCGAACAATTGATTGAATTTATCAGCGCGGCTGACCTCTATATTACGCCCTACCTCAATCCGGCACAGATCACATCCGGCACTCTGGCCTACACGCTCGGCGCTGGAAAGGCGGTGATATCAACCCCATACTGGCATGCGGAGGAGTTGCTCGCTGACGGGCGTGGTGCTCTGTTCCCATTCGGCGATTCTACCGCATTGGCAGCAGAGGTACTGGATCTGCTTGACCACGAAGCCAAACGCCATGCCATGCGCAAGAAGGCTTATCTGTTCGGACGGGAAATGATCTGGTCCAAAATCGCCCGACGCTATATGAAAAGTTTTGACCATGCCCGCACGCAACAGCTTCATGGTGGTTCCCCCGGGTATGCGGTCAAACCATTGAGTCAGCGGCCCGCCGACCTTCCTATGCTCAAACTGAATCATTTATTCCGTCTGACGGATGACACCGGCATGATCCAGCACGCCATCCACATTGTGCCCAACTATGCTGAGGGCTACAGCATTGACGACAATGCCCGTGCACTGATTGTCAGCATGAAATTAGCCGAACTGGAACTGGGCAACGGACAGTCGCTGAAGCTGGCTACACGCTATCTGGCCTTTATCGCCTATGCCTATAATCCGGAAACCGGTCGCTTTCGTAATTTTATGGATTACCAACGAAACTGGCTTGAGGAGAGTGGCTCGGACGACTGCCTGGGCCGTACCCTATGGGCATTGGGAACCGTAATAGGAAGTTCCTCAACCTCGGCTTTGCGCGGCATCGCGAGCGGTCTCTTCGAACAGGCCCTGCCCGCCCTTCCTGACACATCCAGTCCTCGCGCCTGGGCCTTCGGCCTACTCGGTATTCATGAATATCTGAAGCGCTTCGAGGGTGACCGACTGGTGACCGGCATTCGCGATCAATTGGCGGAGCGTCTGTTGGGTTTGTATCACACCTGCCGCACTGACACATGGCGCTGGTTCGAAAACAGTCTGGCTTATTGCAACGCAGTGATCCCTCATGCCATATTGCTATGCGGCCAGTCAATTCCCAGTTCCGATCTGACCAATGTCGGACTCGAATCGCTCCAGTGGCTGGCTGATCTGCAGCGATCTGACAACCATTTTTCTTCGGTCGGGTCGAATGGATTCTATCCGCAGGATGGTGAGTGTGCCCGCTTTGATCAGCAACCCGTAGAGGCGCATGCTATGGTCTCCGCCGGTCTTGAAGCTTATCGCTTTACCGGCGATAAGTTCTGGATGAATGAGTCACACTGTGCATTCGAGTGGTTTCTCGGCCGCAACGACCTTGGTCTTCCGCTATACGACCCCACCACGGGCGGATGCCGCGACGGTCTCCACCCCGACCGCCCCAACGAAAACCAGGGGGCAGAGTCCACTCTTTCCTTTATTCAAAGCCTGCTCGAACTCCGGCTTTCGGAAGATGCCATAATCACCTAAAACACCTATTAAATACGGAAAACCATGAATCCTAAAGTAAAACGGAAAAGCAAAAAGCTGCAGGGCGATCCCCGACGGGTCATCGCCCGCCTACATCTGCCGAGCAATTCGGCCCGCATCAAACGGATCATCCAACGCGTTATGACACTATCCAAAGATGACGCAACCCATTTGCTCGAGCAGGTGATGCTGGACTTCGCCGGACGTCACCGCGACATCAATCATATTTTTAATCAGCACCTGAAAGCAATCCAGGAGTACCTGCCGCCGAACACGCGACTCTGCAATACCAGAAAAAAGCTGCTAGGCGCTTATTTCACAATGGAATATTCCATCGAATCCGCTGCGCTTTTCAACCCCTCGATCGTTCCCCATCCGGATCAGAGCGATCTACCGTCCGGAGCAATCCGTTTTATTCTCAGCCTACGCGCCACCGGTGAAGGACACATCTCTTCCATCGTGTTCCGCAGCGGCATCATAAATGCGGCCAACCTGATGGCTTTCGACCCTATCAGTGACTATGTCGAAACACCGGCACAACAGCGGGATATCAACTACGACTGCCATATCTTTGAGCTCAAACTGAATGAAATATCCGCATGCAACGAGACAACAGCCTGGGTGCTCAACGGATTGCCGGACCATTTCACCTATCATGCGTTGAAGGGTAAACTGAATGAATTCAGGTCGGAACATCCTTGTCTGAACCCGCAACAGGCCGAAGCGCTGGAGTTGATTGACTGGCTGGCGAACTGCAACTATGAAATCACCTTCCGCGCAGAATACCCCCTCTCCGAACGCGTTATCTTTCCCGTGTCAAAAAATGAGAGCAGCGGAATTGAGGATGCCCGTTTTGTGCGCTTCAAAGCCGATGACGGGGAGGTTACCTATTATGCCACCTACACAGCCTATAATGGCTCCAGCATTCTGCCACAGTTGATTGAAACGAAGGATTTTGTTACATTCAACATCATCACACTCAACGGCCGGGCGGTGCATAACAAAGGGATGGCTCTGTTCCCGCATAAAATAGGCGGACGCTATGCGATGCTCTCGCGCCAGGATGGCGAAAACAACCATATCATGTTTTCTGACCACCTGCATTTCTGGCAGGAATCCGAAATTATTCAGGAGCCACAACGACCCTGGGAATTCATTCAGGTGGGCAATTGCGGCTCTCCGCTGGAAACCGAAGAGGGTTGGCTGGTACTCACACACGGTGTCGGCCCTATGCGACAATATTCCATTGGCGCCATGCTGCTCGACCTCGAAAATCCGACCCGAGTCATTGCCCGGCTCGAAGAACCGTTGATTACACCGCACGAACAGGAGCGAGAGGGCTATGTTCCCAACGTTGTCTATACCTGCGGAGCCATCATACATAACAACGAGCTCGTCATTCCCTATGCCATGTCCGATTTTCACTCCGGCATCGCTACGGTCAATCTCAATGAGTTGATCAGATGTATGCAGCCGATGGACTAAACCAGTGGATTTAACCTTCCAAATCAGAAATGCCCCGTTTTCATCTCTACACAAACTTACAAACTTTTGCAACGACCTCTTCAGCGCTGACAGAGACCAGCGATCTCAAGGTAGGGTTTTACCCCATCGCATAATTCCGGTTTATGAACTATGCTTTCTACAGTGAGAAACACAAGAAAGGTATGGACATGAAAGGTTCAGCAAAAGTAATCAATGGCCGAATTATTGGAGCGGCCTGTACATGTGGGGAGCAGACCGCGGCATGATGCGCACCGAATATAAACGCAAACCCGGCGTTCGGATTACCGAAGAGAATTGGGATCACAATTTGAGAAGTACTCGTGAACTGAACGGCTATCATATCCATGCGAAAGACGGCGAAATTGGCCATGTAGATGATTTTATTATTGATGACGATGCGTGGGCAATCCGTTATATGGTCATTGATACCAATAACTGGTGGATGGGGAAAAAAGTTCTGGTTTCGCCTCACTGGATTAAAAGAGTAAATTGGAGTACTTCTGAAGTTAGCATCAATCTGTCTCGAGAAATGATCAAGCTTGCGCCGGAGTACACGGATTGGTCAACACTTACCCGTGAATTCGAGGATTGTCTTTATAAGCATTATGAGCGACCGGGATACTGGGAAACAACGCATGGGGGTTGATGCGGGATTTGCCTGCAACCCGATATAGCGAAAATCATTAACCGCGTGATCTAAGGGCCCACGCAAAAATAACTTCACATTTTGTGGCGAATGCATCACGCCTGACAGCGTTGCGGAAACTCGAAATATGTCAATATTCCGATGTTTCCGCGCCTTGTCAGTCATGCGCCTCGACACA
>CAYOQJ010000117.1:0-34531 GCA_964406095.1 uncultured Lentisphaeraceae bacterium | reverse complement strand
TGAAGCCAAAGCCAGCATCTCTCCGTCGCGCAGCCAAAAACCGCGCGAAATCCAGCGCATTCCTTTGTCTGTGCGCGTGCCGTAATGCGGTGAGTCCGGTGCTGAGCCGGGGGGGATCGGCGTCATGAACTGCGGCTCACTCCAGTTTAATCCGTCGGGACTGGTGGCATATTTGACGCGCTGTCCGACGCGGTCTTCAATGCCGGGTCCGTCGCTCCACATTGCCCAGAACTTGTCATCATGATACGCAAGATAGTTATGTTGGTTGACACCCTTGCGAGCACGCACGTCGCTGACAACAGCATGTGTAACAGGCAACTTGGGCAGAGCGTCGAAATCAATCCGGTGGTGATCGTCCGGTAGCCAACTGCCGCTCAGCATCTTTCGCGACCCCGGGTTTTTCACTGGATGCGGTAAATCCTCAGCCTGCAATGAGAATAGTAAAAAACACGCATAGCTTATAAAACAAGACCGACGTAGAAATTTGTGGTGATTGCTCCTAGATATCATTTTTCCGTTGCTCCTTAACAAATGTTGTTGACTTATTGTTTTGCAATTATTGCAGAAAAGAGATTTGACTTCCATATCAGAACTGCGTAAAAATATATCAAAATCGCTCATTGGTAAAATTATGTATGAATCATGTGTTTATATTGGCGGTGGACGAATTCGCTTTCAAAAGCGGCAGATCATGAAAAAAAGAGCCATTAAGTATCATAGGATTTTATTTATGGAATCCGGACATGGTGAATTTACTGTCAACAAAATACCTTTATCAATCATTGCGGGCAATGTTTATTTGCTGGCGCCCGGCATCCGTGAGGCCAGGTATTCCGGCAAAACGCCGGTAGTCTATGATTATATTGAGTTTGATTCGCCGCGGAAATTGATTGATGAACCCTTTCTGATATGCGGAATTCAAGAACCGTTTCGCGATGCGCTAATTCATTTAATTCGCTGTACGGCGCAAGAGTCCGGTGCCTTGCGACGCCAGTTGCTAAGTGCCGCGATTGGTTTGGTCCTGCATGATTCGGCGATAAATACTGGTTCCGATCTGCGGCTGCGTCGTGTTATTAATTTCATTGAAAAACATCCCGATCAGCCAGTCAAGATTGGCACGCTGGTCTCTCTGGCCGGGATTTCAGAGGCGCAGTTGCGCCGGATTTTTCATGCTGAACTGGGTGTCAGTCCGAAGCAGTATCTTGTTCGTGTCCGCATGGAGTACGCCTGTCGACTGTTGAGTGCCGAGGGGCTGCGTGTCGGTGAAGTGGCCGATCTGCTTGGATTTGCTTCGCCCTTCCAATTCTCCGCTCAATTTCGCCGGTTTTATGGTGTTCCTCCAAGTCGTTATACCGCCCAGATATCAACGCACAAAAAGTTCGGATCATTTTAACATTGACTTAAACGTATGAGTTAATTACAATGGACAAAACTTGATTTACACTCATATCTTGATAGAACGAACAGTTACTTCAGGTTAGGTGTAGTGTTTTTGTGTATTCACAAAGGGAGGTTGTCATGTGTGTGGGAAACAAATTTTTTAGCCCCGCGTGTGTGTTGAGCACTTTTTTCGCAGTGCTGGCGTGCTGTGTTCCGCTTCAGCTTGATGCCCTGATGGTCACCGGTAACGGCTTTACGATCAACAACGGGGATACCACGCCGCAGGTCAAGGACGGCACCGATTTTGGTTTGGAAGCCATCGGATTTTACAAACGCAACACCTTCACGATTGTGAATAACGGCAGTGCGTCGATCACGATCTTGAATATCATCAAAGAAGATGATTTTCCGCTGCCGCCGCCCTATACCGTCTATAAGCATAGTTTCTTTATTTACGACATCACACCCGGGGAGCTCGCGCCCGGCGAGAGTTGTACGTTCAGCGTCAGCTTTGGTCCCCTGTTTTACGAAGCCGGCAAGGCGTCGATTGTGATCTCATATTCCTACAAACTCAACAATTATCAGTACCGGTTCGCTGTGGCAGGCGAGACGGACGAAATTCTGCCGCGTATCCGAGTCTATCAATATGGCGGCATCGAGGTACCCAATCAACTGGTTTCCGCGTATCAGGAAAACGTGGCACCCCCGTGTTTCGACAACTGCACGGATTTCGGTGCGATTCCGGTTGAAGACGGAAAACCTAACTATCAGCTCTCAACGGTTTTTGTGATAACCAACACCGGGCCTTCCTCGATTTCGATCTACAATGGCACCGGGGGCGATCCTGTGCACGTAACCGGTGATCAGGATGATTTCAGCGTCATCCTTCAACCGACCATCACTTCCATTCCGCCGGGAGGAACCTCGTTTTTTATGGTTCTTTTCGACCCGACCGTGGGGGGAGTCCGCAATGCCGAGATATCATTCAATTACAATGACGGGTGGAAGCCTTCGTATTTTGACAATGACACCTACATCTTTTCCGTGACCGGTGTGGGTCAGGCGCCGGAAATCAACATTCCGCAAGTCTTGACTGGCGGTACGTACAATTTCGGAATCGTTCCCGTCTCATCGGGAGCAAAAACGGTCTCCTTTACAGTCGAAAATCAGGGCCTGTACGAACTTGATCTGACCGGTGATCCCAGAGTGGCGGTCAGTGGAACGCACGCCGCCGATTTTTCCGTCATCTCCGTTCCATCCTCTCCCGTCGCTCCGGGTGGGGAATCAACCTTCTCGATCAGATTCGATCCCTCCGCGGGTGGAGTCCGTAGCGCCACAATCAGCATCGCGAACAACGATGCCAACGAATCTCCGTACACCTTCATTGTACAGGGCACGGGGGGGCGTTCAGGAAATGGAGGTGAATGGTAATACAATCGAGATTCCATGTGGCGATCTCTCACCGCGAACTGCAGACGGAACCGATTTCGGAGAGGTACGTGCCGACGGTACTGTCGCGCAGCAATTCTTCTCGATTTGGAATCGCGGGCACGATACTCTGGCTTTGACCGGCAACCCTCTGATACAGATTGGCGGCACGCACGCGGCCGATTTTGCGGTTTCCTCTATTCCGGACGCGAGTATTGAAGTCGGCTCGTACGACTCCTTCACGATCCACTTCACACCCGGTGGTGTGGGGTTGCGCGAGGCCACGCTCATAATTCCCAACAACGATCCGGATGAAAACCCCTATGTTTTCGCTATTCAAGGCACGGGCATCCTGCCTGAAATCGCGGTGTGGGGTAACGGCTATGAAATTACCGATAACGACTCTTCGCCGAGGTCCGCCGATGGTACTGATTTCGGCGAGCTCTCCGCGTATGTCGAGACATGTCAGCGCACTTTCATGATCCACAATACCGGTACCGCGGATCTCCACCTGACCTACGTGCCGATCTATATTGAATTGCCGTCATCCCCGTGGTTCGATGTAACCGGCCTGCCGACCTCCCCTGTCCAGCCCGGCGGGAGCACCAGTTTTACAATCACCTACGCGCCTTGCTCCGCCGGTGTCCACGATCAGATCGTTTCCATTCGCAACGACGACAGCGATGAGAATCCCTACACCTTCACGATTCGGGGAACCTGCGTTACCCCAGAGATGCGAGTAACCGGGAACGACAATTGGATTTTCAACGGAAATACTTTCACCGCATACGATGATCTTACCGAATTTGGTTGTGTCCGCGTCTCCGCACCTCTCATCCATACCTTTGCGATCAAAAACACCGGAACCGAGTTGCTGACACTGACCGGAAATCCTCCGGTTCAAACCAGCGGCCCGGCTGCGGCCCAGTTCCAGGTGCCGCGGACTCCCGCGCTAAGCGTGGCCACCAATGGGGTAAGCACGGATTTCGATCTGCGTTTCGCGCCTTCGTCCGGCGGACGAATGACCGCTACGGTCGAAATACCGTCCAATGATCCCGGCTCGAACCCCTACACTTATGCTGTTGCCGGATGGGGACTGCAGGACATTTTGGATCAGGAACCGGTTTCGGGAATAACAGCCACCAATGCCTATGTCTTTGACATCGTCTCCTGGGATTGGGCCTGCATGACGCTGACTCCATTGAGCGGTTTCTTCGACCTAAATGTCTATAAAGGAGAACAGTTTTATAATGGAGCACTCGGTATGTCGACACACACTCTGCAGACAACCGATTTTGTCGTCCTGAATGGTCATCTGCTGGGGTCGGGAGCGCATGCCGCCAAAATTTACGGTCCGGCCGCAGGCAGCTATCTGGTGGAGTGCGAAACATACGTCCCGGATTTGACAGTCGGTACAACCTACTCGCAGTATGCGTTTGAAGCGAATGATCGCGCCGATATGTACGAAGTCAATCTGCAAGGCGGGACGTGCTATCGCATTCGGGTCGAGTCGCAGAGTACGGATACTGTCCTGTATCTGTTCAGTCCGAGAAAAAAAAGCGCCACATCTTTGGACTGTCATGCTTTTTCTGATCGGGGAGGAGTCGGTGTCTATGAGCAGATCGAATTCAATGCGATGGATGCAGGTTTTTACGGCATCCTTGTTGTAGATCAGGAAGGAATGGGCGGCGGGTATGATATCAGCGTCAGGACCGGTCCGGAAATCAACATCTCCCAAGGGCTTGCTCCCGGGGGGTGCCAGATCGCCAACGGTGATGATTCGCCGTGCGTTGAGGATGGCACCGATTTCGGTGTCACGCCTGTAAACAATGTTTCACCGTTGAGCACCTTTGTGATTGAGAACACCGGTGTTGCCAACCTGATGCTGACCAACACTCCGGCGGTGCGATTCACCGGAGCGGATGCTGCGGCTTTCAACGTGTTCCAGGCACCGTCCGAAATAATCATCGAACCGGAAGATTACACGGAATTCCGCCTGAGGTTTTCTCCACATGACAGCGGGATGCGCACTGCCACCGTGAACATCGCGAACAACGATGGCGATAAAAACCCCTATACGTTTGCCGTCCGGGGATTCGCGGCCCATCAGCTTACACTTGATGAGCCCAAGGCGTTCACCGGAGTTCCCGAATATGCGAATTTCAACGGGGAGGGATGGATCGCCGTGGGCGCTAAATGGCTGGTTTCGCCATTAGATTTGCGGCTGAGTGCCAGCTCAAACACAACCTGGACGGAGGAATATGCCACCTCCGATCTGCCTGGAAACGTGACTGAGTTCATTGCCCGGAACTTGCCTGAAGGGGCTTCTTCGCATTACATCAAACTAAATGGGGATGCTGGCGACAGTGCCATGGAAATCGACTCCGATTGGAGCGAACTCGTTCCGGACGTTTCCCGCCAGATCACGATGTCCGATTTTGACGTTATGGAGATGTTCGGTATCGAGTTGACAGCCGGGACGACTTACCTCGCTGCGATTGATGTCGCAGGGTTTCTGGGCGATCTTGACATGTCCCTGTTCATTCTGCGGCCTGACCGCACCTGCGGCAGTCGCACCGACTGCGATTGGAGCGCGTGCCCGTCCGTCGGGGCGGATCGCGCGGAGGTTTCTTTCACGGCGCCGGTCAGCGGACGCTATATCGTCATCGTTACGCATGAAAGTGACCAGTCGCACACCTGCAATCTTTTAATCAAAGAAAAAGCCAGGAACACCGGAACGGTTATAAAACTGAGCTGTGTTTTTTAATGCGTGGTTTTGCCGGATAATGTTATATTCAGATTATGTTCTTGGGTTTGTTTAGAGTAAGGCGTTTTTTAGGACGATTGGCAATATTTTTATTGGCACTTTTTTGTGCATTAAACTGGTTTGCGCGTCAGCCCTATCAGTTTCAGCAACGTTTTTATAGCAGGTTGCCGCAATCTGTTATCTACAAACTCTATCATTTCAGCAATCTTACCGCGTCAATGACTGACTTTGCTGCTCTGACAGGCAGTGACTGTGCGGTAGACTACACTGACAAGTTGCCGGTGGAGGGGGTAGTCTGTGGTGGGTTGCCGTGTGATATGCGCAGCCGTAAATATCCTGCCGGCACCCAGTATCTTCGCTATACCGGTTTTACAGTTTGCTACGTGCCTGAGTTGCGTCATCCGCTCTGGGTGGCTTTCAAAATACCGAACGGTGAACGTAAAACTGAAAGGTCGCGCCCCGGTTTCAAACACGATCCCGCCGCACGGAACTGTCCGGTACCGGATGACTATAGAGGTAGCGGTTATGATCGCGGACACATGGCTCCCAATCATGCGATCGCTGCCTGTTACGGGTCGGAGGCACAACGCGAGAGTTTTCTGCTTTCAAACATCTGTCCGCAACGTCCCGGCCTCAACCGGGGAGCGTGGCGCAGGATGGAACATTTGGCAGCCGATATTTGGCCGGAACTTTTCGGCCAGATTTATGTGATTACCGGAGCGCACATCGGTGAGAACGGCGAGCGGCTGAAATCAAATATCCATATACCGGAAGGTTTTTACAAAATTCTGGTGGCCCGGCGACAGGGAAAACTTTACGCACTTGCGGTTTACATGAAACAGTCCACTGGATATGGTGCCTTTCCTCGTACTAAAATTGTTTCGATTGACAGATTGGAAGAGATGACCGGACTCGATTTTCTACACACTTTGCCGGATAATATTGAAAACCGAATTGAATCTGAAGTGCCGACCCGTCTCTGGCCGGCAGGATGGAGAGGTTGTGTCCGTCTGGTTGCGAACTATTTCAACAAACTTAAACGCGCTTGCAAATGATAATCATTTCAGGTATATTGTGGGCGCATTTTCGGGGCAAGGTGATTATCGTGAGTATTGCGGTAAAATTCCTGACCGGCGGTAGAGCCCGCGACTGACAGAGCGATCTGTCATTGATATGGTGCAATTCCATAGCCGACAGTACAGTCTGGATGATAGAAGATGCTTGTATACTATATTTTCAGCCCCGTTGCGTTGTGCATACGGGGTTTTTTTGTTTAGAAAGAGATGCTTTTATGAATACGAATGAAAATATGTTTGATCCGGTTGATGAGTGTATCGAAGCGTTTCGGCAGGGTCAGATGGTGGTCGTCTGTGATGATGAAAACCGTGAGAATGAGGGCGATTTAATTATTGCCGCAGAGAAAATCACGTCAGAAGCGATTAACTTTATGGTAACGAATGGGCGTGGTCTGGTTTGTGTGCCGATGACTGGTGAGCGGCTGAAAAAGTTGAATATTGAAAGAGCTCCCAGCCGGAATCGCGGTGATAAGTTCGATACCGCATTCACCAACTCTGTTGATGCGGCATCAGGGATAACAACTGGAATCAGCGCGGCAGACCGTGCCCGTACCATTCAGGTGCTTGCCGACGCAAGCGCAGAGGCCGATGCACTGGTGAGTCCGGGACATATCTTTCCGCTGGAGGCGCGCGAGGGCGGGGTGCTGGTGCGTGCTGGCCACACCGAAGCGGCCGTCGATCTGGCCCGACTGGCCGACTTGACTCCCGCCGGAGTCATCTGTGAAATTATGCTGGCAGACGGTACCATGGCGCGCCTGCCGGATTTACAGCGGTTTGCCGCAGAGCATAAGTTTAAAATGATGTCGATTGCTGATTTGATTCAGTATCGACGCCGTCGTGAGAAGTTGATTGAATTTGTGCAGGAGGTAAATCTGCCGACAGCCTTCGGCGAATTCAAACTGCGTCTTTATAAATCAATTCCTGACGGCATTGAGCATCTGGCTCTGATCAAAGGAGATCTCAGCCGGGTTGATGCGCCACTGGTCAGAGTGCATAGTGAGTGTCTGACAGGTGATGTTTTCGCTTCATGCCGCTGCGACTGTGGCAGTCAGTTGCAATGTGCCCTGCGGATGGTTGAAGAGGAGGGCTGCGGTGTTGTGCTTTATATGCGCCAGGAGGGACGCGGTATCGGGCTGATAAATAAGATGCACGCCTATAAACTTCAGGAGGAGGGGTTGGACACAGTTGAGGCCAATATAAAACTCGGGTTCCCCCCGGATATGCGCGACTATGGGGTGGGAGCTCAGATTCTTGTTGACATAGGATTAACGCGTCTCAGGCTGCTGACCAACAATCCGCGTAAACTTATCGGACTGCAAGGTTACGGACTTGAGATTGTTGAACGGGTGCCAATTGTATTCGAACCCGGCGATCACAACCGCCGTTACCTCGAGACAAAAAAGAATAAAATGGGTCATATATTCTGAAAATACTGCTGCAATACAAAAAGAAAGCGAGATGAAAATGAAAGAGATCAATGGGCAGATAAACGCAAAAGGCATGAAATTTGCCGTGGTGGTAAGCCGTTTCAACAGTTTTTTTACCGAACAACTGCTTAAAGGTGCGGTGGATTGTTTTTTGCGACATGATGGTTGTTCCGATGATTTGACCGTCGTGCGTGTTCCGGGTGCTAATGAAACCCCGGTGGTTGCAGGCAAATTGGCGGACGACGGTTCTTATAATGCGATTGTGGTGCTCGGTGCCGTGATCCAGGGAGCCACTCCGCATGCCGACCTGATCAATGGAACGGTGGCTCGGGCTCTAGCCAATATAGCACTCAAAACAGAGGTTCCCGTGATCAACGGGATCGTCTGTACACAGAACCTCGAGCAGGCAATTGAACGCTCTGGCACTAAACAGGGTAATAAGGGCTGGGATGCCGTCATGACCGCAATTGAGACGGTGGACGTGTTGAGAGGTCTCTGAAAGGACAAATAGTTATGGCAACACGCAGACACGGACGAGAATGGGCTTTGCAGATGCTCGTGCAGGCTGATTTAAATCCCGGTATGAATCTGGATATCACAATTCCCAAGTTCTGGCAGCAGCAATACACCTGTCGCATGGAGGACAAGCGTGAACGCGGTGAGAAGATTGTGGAAAACAACGCATCTCCGGCCGATCAGGTGGCACCCTTGAAAATCAGGCTTTTCGCTGAAAATATCGTACGGGGTGTGATGGAACGGATTGATGAGATCGACAATAAAATCGAGAGTTACACCCGTAACTGGTCGATCCACCGTATCGGTTCGGTGGAACGTAATGTTTTGCGCATGGCTTTCTATGAGTTGCTGCACTCTCCGGATGTCCCGGCTCCTGTTGTGCTAAATGAGGCTATCGACCTGGCAAAGTATTTCAGCAATGCGGATTCGGGACGTTTTGTAAACGGCATTTTAGATCAGCTGAATAAAGATTTGCATGGTAGCAGAAAATAACAGCACCGCGATGTCGGCTAGAAGGCTGCAAGTGAAACAATGAGCGAAGGTGATCATAAAAAGGAAGATATTGTCTGGATGCAACGGGCGATTGACCTTGCACATCTAAGTGAGGGATACACTAGGCCAAACCCTCCGGTCGGTGCCGTGCTGATTAAAAACGGTAGAGTGATCGGTGAGGGTCGTCATAAATTTGCCGGTGGCGATCATGCGGAGGTCGCCGCATTTAAAGCCTGTTGCGAGTCGGTGCAGGGCGCCACGCTTTATGTTACACTTGAACCTTGTAGCACTCATGGACGCACCCCGCCCTGCACGGAGCGCATCATCAGTGAGGGAGTCAGCCGTGTGGTCATCGGCTGCCTGGATCGCAATGAGCGTCACAACGGACGTGCTGTTGATATTTTGAAAGTGCACGGGATCGAAGTTGATATCGGTATCTGCCAGGCACAGGCTCGCGCATTGACGGAACCTTTTTTCAAACATCAGGCTGAAAACCTTCCCTGGGTCACTCTGAAACTGGCTATGACCATGGATGGTTGCATCGCTGACCGTGAAGGTATTTCAAAATGGATCACCGCTCCGGATGCTCGTGCCGAGGTGCAAAAACTGCGTCGTCGCGCAGATGCGGTCATGGTTGGTTCACGCACTGTTGTTGCGGATGATCCGTCACTGCTGTGTCGTATCGATGGGGGTGAGAATTTGTTAAGAGTGGTGATCGATTCCAGTGGTGCGCTACCGGCATCAGCTAAAATACTCACCGACACGGCCGCTGAACGCACCCTTGTTTTCACCTCGGTCGAAACCCCCACAGCGGTTATCGATGCCTGGCGACGTCATGGCGCCGGTGTCGAACTGATGCAAACCGGAACTGATGGTTTTGCAGCTATCGGTGAGGTGCTGCATCATCTTGGCTCGCTCAATCTCATGCATGTGCTTTGTGAGGGCGGTGGCGGCTTGGCCGCCACGCTTCATAACGCCGGCATGGTTGATGAGTATATCCTCTTCTACGCGCCGCTGATATGCGCTGATCTGGCGGCCCGCCGCGGCTTCGCATCGGAAAAAGTATGCCTGTTGAATGATATGAAGCGGCTTGAAACTGTTGCGATAGAAATGTGCGGTCAGGATATTATGGTGCGGCTTCGGCCCGTGAGTTGACCGTTGCGACATCATAGCCAAACGTACCATGTCGGTAATTTTAGGAGAAGAGCAGCTATGTTCACAGGAATTATTCAGAAAACCGGAGTTGTCCGAAGTGTTGGCAGAGTCAATGATGGTTGGTCATTACAGATCGGCTGTATACCATGGAGATCGCAACTCGAAACAGGTGAAAGCATCGCAGTGCACGGTGTCTGCCTCACAGTCACCTCTTACAATGCCGATTCATTTACCACCGATCTGCTGGATGAAACCCGGGAAAAAACAGTTCTGCGCCGTGTACAGACCGGCAGCCGTGTTAATCTGGAAAGGGCACTGGCTATCGGGGATCGGCTGGGCGGACACCTTGTTACCGGACATGTAGATGAAACCGGAACTGTACGGGATATTACAAGCCGTAATCGCGACTATTTGTTGAGGATCGGATGTTCAGCATATCTGGCGGGGCAGAGTGTGTCTAAGGGATCAATCACGATTGACGGTGTCAGTCTGACCATCAGCGGACTTGGAGATGACTGGATTGAGGTAAATATAATTCCGCATACCTGGCATGCGACAACGCTGTGTGAGCACCGGGTCGGAGATAACGTCAATCTGGAGGGCGACATCATCGGCAAGTATATCGCGCGTCTGATGAACCGTTCGAATAACAGTGGCATTACGCAGGAGATGCTGCGGGAAAATGGATTTGTATAATGATACTTTCTCTTGGAATGACACCCGCTCTGCAACGAACTCTGCTTTTTCAGAGTATCGAATTTAACGAGGTCAACCGCGCCGCAGAGGTAATGGAAAGCGCAGCTGGAAAATCTTTGAATGTCGCGCATGCGTTGGCAATCCTCGGTGGCCGCAGCGCGCTCTCCGGTTTTAACGGAGGTCATAACGGGGAAACAATCACTCGCCTCCTTCAGCAGTACGGGGTTGAATCTGTTATGACCGCCACGCTGGCGGAAACACGTATCTGCACCACTCTGATCAACCTGCAAAACGGAGATGTCACTGAATTGGTTGAAGAGGCACCGCAACCTTCAGCAGCCGAGATCAGAGATTTTGTCGACACCAATCTGGAGCTGATCCGCAAGTGTGAAATGCTGGTAATCAGCGGAACTCTGCCACCCTATGCCGGGCATGATTTTTATCGGCAGTTTACAACTGCCGCTGCCCGCTGCGATGTGCCGGTTGTAATTGACTCCCACCGCGAAGCACTGTTGGGTGTGCTCGCAGACCGGCCGCTTGTGACTAAACTCAACTTGCGTGAACTTGAAAAAACATTCAATCTGAAAATTGAGAATGATGATTCCATCAGAAGCTGCCTTTTTAAACTGATTGAGCTTGGTGCGCAGAATGTTTTTATGACGCAAGGTGGCAAAAATGCCTGGATTGTTACACCGCAAAGGGTCGAGAAGCTGAAACCGCCTGCGATTGCGGTTCATAAAAACCCGATCGGCAGCGGTGACTGCACAACCGCCGGCTTGGCTTCAAAACTGATTGACGGCTTTTCCCTGACAGATTCCGCCCGTTTCGGACTGGCCTGCGGCAGCGCAAATGTCGAGAGTTATCTGCCAGCTGATTTCGAACGGCGGCGGGCGGTTGAGTTGTCTGAGCAGCTTTAGCTGTCAATCATGATTTCGATGTAGGAACTCATTCTCTGCGTGACATCCAGCCACTCTTTCTGGCTGGCATATGTTGCTCCAGTAGCATACGTTTTGTCTACATCATGCTGTAGCCGACATCTACAACAAAGTCGGGCATGGTACGTCGTCTTTCCATATCCATGAGCGAGTGCGGCAGTAGGTGGTAGATCGAAACAGGTTTGATGAAAGAAGCTTCCGAATGAGCCCACTCACTCTCCTCTGAACTAAATTGAATCGCACCCACTGTCAAGAAAACAAAAATCCTGGACTTTACATGGAATCCGAAAGTTGTTAAAATCTGACCGGTTTTTGGGTTTTAGTGTTGACATTAGTCAACCGCAGTATAACGGGTTTTAAGGCTGAACATAGTCTGGGTTATCATAAAAATCAATTTTCTCTCCCTTTCCGTCGCGGTAAGACATTGTAAATCGCTATACAGGAGTTTGTCATGAGTGGTGTCACGAAAAAATTCGGATTGTGGATTGTCGTTTTTTCATATCTCGCGTTGCAGAGTGTTCTAATCTGCCGGGCGGGTGTTTTTTCCTCATCACTGCCTCTGGGCAGTGGTGATCTGGATGACGCGGTCGGCTTGTCGGCAGCTAAGGACTATACCCATACTTACACTCTCAATGGTGAGAATGTTACAATCAACGGGGTTGATTTTGTAGGAACCGATGGCACCAATATGACCGGTGTGGTCGGTTCTTTCGCACTGGAAGGCTTCGATTCGTTCACTTCCGGTGGCAGTGTGATCGGTGAGGGCTCCGGTTTAAATACGCTTCTGAACGGATTTCTACATCGCGGGCTTCCCGGAAGAATTACCCTCCAGAATCTTATTCCGGGTGAGAGCTATGTGTTGACCTTTTATAACAAGGCCTGGGGATTCAGCGGCAACCGCTTTCAATGGCTTACTTCTTCAATCGGTGCCAGCTCGATCTTTGATGTAAATCGGGGAGGACAACCCAATGCCAGTCTGCTGCGCTACACCTTCAGCGCCACCGGCAGCGAGGAGTGGGTTCAGTTTGATCCCTTTTCCGATGGCCCGATGCATCTCTATGGATTTTCAAATGAGCGTCTGTTTAATAATGCCTGGATGGAAGGATCGATATGGAACACTGCCACCTGGCAGAGTCAGACAGTGCCCGATGCGCCGGGCGCAAATGCCCTCCTGCCGGAACAATCTTTGCCGACTTCGATTGAAGTCAACGCTGATATTACTCTCGGACACCTCGCCCTGGCAGGCTCAAATCCCTGGACAATTAATGGCGTCGGGCTGATCACTCTGCAAGGTGATCCGGGCGGAGTTTCGGTTTTGAGCGCGACCTCCGGCAGTCACACCATTTCAAACAACTTTGCAGTCGCTGACGATGTGGTCAAGCATGGCGACGGTAAAATCACCTTTTGCGGGTTGGTGGCCGGTTCAGCAAAATGGTTTGTTGAACGCGGTACGATCGCACTTGCCGAATCCAATGCGCTGGAGAGTGCGACTGTTATGGATATCGCCTCTGACGGGCAACTGGAACTGCTGCACAGCAGCACGTAGCGTGTCGATTTTCTGTATTTCGACGGCGAGTTGCAGTCGCCCGGACTCTGGGGTGCTTCCGGCAGCGGAGCGTTGCATACAACCGACCGCCTGAGCGGTTCCGGTCTGCTGTTGGTGCGTGGAGGCAGAGAAACCGGTACTTTTGATTTTTCCGGTAATCTCGGTGGCGGCAATTTCGATGCCGCAGTCGGATTGGATTCTCAGCTCAATTACATCTGTGCTGTTAATGTTAACGGAAACCCCTTGACCATCAACGGAGTTGAGTTTAACGGCTACAGCGGTATTCCCAATCCCGCCGGAGCAAACTTCGCCACGGATAATTTCGGCAATCGCGAAAATCGCGTTCAGACAGTTGTTACCGGCGGTCTCGGAACACTGGTCAGCAGTTTTAACTACGGCGGACCCGCCGGGGATCAGCATCTCTATCTTAACAATCTGATTGCCGGGCAGAGCTACACGTTGAATCTCTATCATCGAGTATGGAACGATAATGGCAACCGTACCCAGATTATAACAACAACCAGCGGGGGAGTGATCACAATCAATCCTGACGGCGGAGATATAGATACCTTCAGCTGGCTCAAATATACCTTTGTCGCTTCGCAAAGCAGAGAAACACTCACCTTCAGACGACAGTCTCAAAGCAGTTATCATCTTTACGGTTTCACATTGAGCGTCGAACCGCTCAGCGGTTATCTGGAGTTGACCCGTCGTGACTCCGGATCACAGTCGATCGAGAGTGATCCGCTGGCAGATTACCAGGTTCTCGAAGGCACGGGTGCAGTGGCCGATCTGATGCCGGCTTCCGGTTACACTGCGATAAATTCGCTGACATACACCGCTACAGATGGAGCAACTACGCTTGATCTTGACGGCAAAACACTGGCACTCAATAATCTGATAATGTCAGACGACTCCGGCGCTCTTGCGGTTTCCGGCGGGGTTCTAACATCCCCGATATCAAATCTTGTGGTTGAGACGCATAGTACCAATAATCTGATAATTACCGCTGTGATTGATAACCATGACGTACCTCTCGCGTTGTCTAAAACCGGTGCCGGAACTTTAACTGTTGCCTCCGAAAATCTTTATTCCGGTGCAACTACCGTCGATCAGGGAACTTTGAGGGTGGTCAGCGGCGGCAGAATCGGCAGCGGCGAAGTGAATCAGGGACTTGTTCCGGTAAATTGCAGTGCGCTGACAGTCCGTAATTCCACACTGGATATATCAGGAGGTTCCGTCTATGCTGGAGGTGGTGAAAAATACGAGGGAGCCTTTGTCAATCAGAGCGGCGGTACAATGTATCATGCAACGGGATTCGGCCTCAGGGATACTCTGTTAAATCTCAGTGGAGGCCGTTCATATTGTAACGGGAGTGTTAGTCTGAGTTTGTACGGCAACATCGAATCGATTGTCAATATCACAGACGGGCATGTCGCCGACTGGCGTACCCTTGAGAGCTTCGGAGGCACGGTGTGCATGAATCTGACCGACGGTGGTACTTTGCTTTGTGATGAAATTCGAAATGGCGGAGCCGACAGCACCCTGCTCTTCGACGGCGGCATCCTTGGTGTCAGCTCCAAGGATGCTCCGCGTGCGGTTGACGACTGGATAAAAACAGGCACTTCAATCGTAATTGCGGATGAAGGCGCGATTATCGAAACCGATGCCGGGCATGCTGCCATCAATCAGCCCTTCATTCCGGATTTTGGATCGGCTGGTGGTCTGACAAAACGCGGTGTCGCAACCCTGACGCTCGGGGCTTTCAGTACCTACACCGGTGCTACACTGGTTGAAGCAGGAACCTTGAAAATGAGCGCGCCTGCTTTGCTGGTGAATGCCGGCTTTGAAAAACCGATTCAAACCGGTTGGAGTTATCTCCGTGATGATGGCCTGCCCGGTGGCTGGTCAATAAGCTGGTCAGCGGATACTCTGCATCGGGGTGGATTTACCTGTGCCGACACCCCTTGGGTGGCGGCAGGCGCAATTCCAGAGGGATTGCAGGCAGCTTTTATTCAGCGTGAGGCGCATATGACCCAGAGTGTTTATATACCGATTTCGGGAGAGTATCGTCTTGAATTCATGGCCGCAAACCGCAAGTCAGCAAAACCGGTTGGGCTGGATGTGCATTTTGGGGGGATTATTAAAGCATCGTGGAGTTATTCGGAGTTTGAAAACGGAAGTGTTTTTAAAAATTATTCAACATCGCTGGGTTATCTGACACCGGGGGTGTATTTGCTGGATATTGCCGGTACACGTCCTGATGATCTTGATCGCGCCACCGCCATCGATGATGTGCGTTTGATGCGCGCGGATGGACGCAAGTGCGCTCCTCTGCCCAGCGGTGTAGATTTGAATATCTCTTATGGCGCAGCATTGGAGTTAGACGGCACTACTGTGGCAGCTTCAGCGCTGAGCGGTGCGGGTGAGTTGCGTAACAGCTCAGCAACCAATGCTGTGCTGATGATTGGCGGCAGTGGCGCAAGCTCGACCTTCGCCGGCACGATTGGTGACAATATCACACTGATAAAACAGGGTGCAGGAACATTTGTTCTGGGTGGCTCCAACACCTCCAGCAGTGCTGTCAGTGTTGAGGCGGGAGTGCTGCAGCTAGCTCCGCCTGATGTCGCAGTAATGGTGGGTAATCACTCTTTTGAAACTTATGACGTGCTGGAACGTGGTAATTGGGGCTATGAACCCTCTGGGACAGGCTGGATTTTTAGCAGCAGCGATGTTGATCCACGCAGCGGGATCGCTAAGCCCGGTTCACCCTGGGTTGCATCCGGTGCGCAGATCGACTCCGCACATACTGCCTATCTCCAATCGAAAGGGGGTTCCTGCGGCACGGTCACAACTACACTGACTGCGCCCCACTCCGGTTGGTATGTGATCGAATTTCTGGCTGGCAAACGACCGAATTTCAGCGGCTCACCTTTGAATATTAAAATAGATGGAATTACGATGTTCAGTATCGCCGCAGATGAGTTCACCGATAACGGCGCACTCTTAAACGGTCTGGCGGTGATGCGTGAAGGAGAGAATACCCTCGCTTTTTCAGGCCAGGACATGGCTGGCGACCAGGCCACATGGTTTGACCGGGTGGCGGTGCGATCAATCGGCGGAGCTCTCCCTGATTGTGCTGAACCCACTCTCGCATCCGGCAGTGTGCTGGATTTAAACGGCAACACCCAAATGCTGGAATCTGTTACTGGTGAAGGTACCGTCAGCAATGGAACGCTGGTGCTGACCAGCACCATCGCGCCCGGCGGAATCAACACAATCGGTACTTTGACCATGTCCTCGTCACCCGATCTGAGTGCCGGGGTAACTCTACTGATCGATCTGGCTCAGTATGGCGAATGTGATCTGCTGAGTATCGGTGATGACCTTGATATCAGCACAGTCGAGCTTTCGGTAACCGATACCGAGTTGCTGGATGTGGGTCAAAGCTATACTATTGTCAACTGTGACGGAGAATTGAACGGAACATTCAGCTACTCCAATTTGCCGGAAAACTGGTATGTGAGATATGATCGCAACAATAAAACAGCAACCATAACCTTTCCTCAGGGGATGGTTATAATCATACGCTGATGTGATGGTTTAGGTTAATTCGTCTGTCTGTGTGCGCGCATGGCACCAGGCGGCTGCAGCTGCAATTTCACGCTCCAACCACCTGATTTGCTCATCCAGATACGGCTGAAACTCAACCAGTCCACTGTACTCTTCACACCCGTCGGGCTTATCCTCGCCGCTGTCCAGAAAAAGCAGAGGGGTCGCTCCGATTGTCATTGCTCATCATTCAGCAACCCAAAACAATATCAACCCTAGAGCATATTCTTCATCGTAAGGCCCGATGCTTGATATTGTATGTGTCGTGGAATATATCTGCTGAAATAGTTTTCTGTAAGTTACAACAATAATATTGATAAATGCTTTAATTTTTTTACGGAGTAGATTGTGACAGAGAAAATTGATACAATAACGGTTATTGGAGAGATTGAAGTATGAGAACTTATGCAGCAGGATTGGATTTCGGTACAAATTCAGTGCGTGCGGTTATCGCACGCACCGATAACGGAGAGATAACCGGTTCAGCGGTTTTTAATTATCCAAGCGGCGAAATGGGTGTGTTGATCGATCCCGCTGATCCCAATGTGGCTCGCCAGCATCCCGCCGATTATCTGGCCGGCATTGAATTCACCTTGAAAACCGCGCTGACCGAAGCACAGGCTGCCGATCCGAAGTGCGCCGACAAGATTGTCGGAATTGGTGTCGACACCACCGGCAGCACTCCCATACCGATTGATGCCGCTGGCAGAGCACTCGCACTCCATGATGAGTTTAAAAATAATCTCAATGCCATGGCTTGGCTCTGGAAGGATCATACCGCCCATTGCGAAGCCGCTGAAATCACCGCTGCCGCGCAGACCTCACATCCGGAATATCTGGCCAAGTGTGGCGGCACTTATTCATCAGAGTGGTTTTGGGCCAAAATCCTGAAATGCGCTCGTAGCGATCGGCGAGTCTTCGACGCTGCCGCCGATTGGGTCGAGCTGGCCGACTGGATTCCCGCCGTGCTGACCGGCACAACCGCCCCATCTGAAATCCGACGCTGCATCTGTTCCGCCGCGCACAAAGCGATGTTCCACCCCGATTGGGGTGGTTATCCGGCGCAAGATTTTATTGCCTCTTTTGACAACGCTGCTATGGCCGCACTGCGTGAAGCATTGCCCGACACAACCGTCAATATCGCCGACACCGTCGGGCGCCTAACACCCGAGTGGGCCGCGAAAACCGGGTTGCCGAAGGGTTTGCCTGTGGCTGGCGGTGCTCTGGATGCGCATCTCGGCGGTGTCGGCAGTGGTATTCGGCCTGGCACGATGATCAAGGTTATCGGTACCTCGAGTTGTGACCTGGCCGTTGCGTCGCTCAACAGTGAATTGCATGATATACCGGGTGTCTGCGGTGTGGCTCCGGAGTCGATTCTGCCGGGCACATATGGGATCGAAGCGGGGCAGTCGGCGGTTGGCGACATCTTCAACTGGTTTGTACACAAACTTCAGCCGGGCGGCGGCATGGGGCATGCTGAGCTGGATCAGGCTGCCTTGCGTTTGAAACCGGGTGCTTGTGGTCTGCTGGCACTTGATTGGAATAATGGCAACCGTACTATCCTGGTTGATCAGCAGCTTACCGGAATAATTCTGGGTTTGACGTTGCACTCCACCCCTGCTGAAATTTTCCGTGCTCTGGTTGAAGCTACGGCCTTCGGAGCCCGTATGATCCGTGACCGCATGACGGAATACGGTGTTCCGATTGAGCGTGTGATCAACTGTGGCGGAATCGCGAAAAAAAGCGCGCTTGTCATGCAGATATATGCCGACGTGCTGGATTGTCCAATGCTGGTGGCTGGCAGCGAACAGGCCTGTGCACTCGGATCAGCAATGGCCGGCGCGGTCGTCGGTGGAGCTCATCATAATTTTGAACTGGCAACCGCTGCTATGACCTCACTGGATGCACTTGAATACACGCCGGTGAGGGAAAATGTCGCGGTCTATAACCGCCTGTTTCAATTGTACCGCCGCCTGCATGATCTTTTCGGAACACGTGAGTATGCCGAGAATCAATACGATGTTATGAAAGAGCTGATTTCCATCCGTGAGTGCAGCCGTACCACGACAAATTGAATCTCATGTCAAATAAACTGCATGCCCACTGATAAAAGGCAGGGGATTAAGGACAGCAACGGGGGTGTATGAAAAACTTTTCAAAACATAAACAGCTGCTGCACAAAGGTAAGTGGGCTAATGCTGATATATATCGCGTAAATCGCAGTGGCAAAACCATGATCTATAAAGGTTTTGACAATCGTTCCTTTCTGGTGCGCTGGACAATCGGTACTCTACTGACGCAACATGAAGTTCGCAATCTGCAGCGTTTGTCTGAATTGGATGGTGTGCCCGGCGATGTTCAATCCTGCGGACCTCCTTACGCGCTCTGTTCACAATATGTTCAGGGCATTACTTTGGGAGACAGGCATATCAAAGAAAAACGGTTACCGCTGAGCTATTTCCTGGAGGCTGAGCGGTTGCTGGCTGAGATACATGAGCGCGGTGTTGTTCATCTTGACCTGCGCAAAGCAAACAACTGGATGATAAATCAGGCCGGCAAACCTGTGATCATTGATTTTCAGAGTGCTGTGGATATCAGCCACATGCCTGCTCTGCTACGAAAGAAATTGTGTGAAATCGACTACTCCGGCCTCTATAAGCTTTGGGAAAAAGTATGTAATGAGCCACTTGATCCCGAACGGCGCAAGTTGCTGGAACGCGTCAACCGCATGCGCCGGTTTTGGGTTTTTCGAGGTTATGCATTCAAGCGAAAAACGGTTCGAAAACGGTCTGCGAAATTATCGAATTAAAAAAGGATAGATGAATGACCTGTATGAAATCCATTGCGGGGTTAGCGACACTGCTTTTTTTGTGTGATCCGCTATGTGGCGCGACTGATGACAGTGCTTTCAGTTTGTGGCGTTTTGAAAACAATCTTGAAGATTCAGGAAATAACAGTTGCCGGATGTTTGCCCGAAAGGCGCGTTTTACCGATGGTTTTGAGGATTCGCGCGCACTGCACCCTTTAAGTAGTATTGTGGCGCATGACTCCCCCCGACTGCGGATTGCTCCAGGCTTCAGAATTGATTGCCGCGTGCGGTTTAATAAGCTCAAAACCGGACGGAGCTGGAGTACCATTGCTATGAAGGGCGACTACACCAATGGCGAGTATGTTCTGCGCCTCAATGGTAGTGAAGAGGGGGGTAATTTCGGGTTTTTCATCAATACCGGCAAATGGGAACCGCGCGTTCAATCGCCCGAGCCGGTTAAATCCGGTCGTTGGTATGACCTTTCAGCAGGTTGGGACGGAACCAATCTCTGGATGGAGGTTAACGGTAGGCGTAGCTCGGTTGAACGCCGCGGTAAAGTTAAAACAAATCGTGACCTCTTGATGATCGGCACCTTTGACGGTGCGCTTGATCACTTGGCAATCAGTAATCCCAATGCCCGACAGAATGAAACAGCTCGCTGGAACTTCGACGGTGACTTGAAAGACAGCTCCGGTAATGGTTTTGATGCTACCGCTAAAAAACGTCTTTTTGCCGATGCCGACCCCAGAGGAAAGGCCCTGCGAGCTTATCCTGGAGCAGTCACGGTCGAGCATAAACCTGAGCTTGCATTGGCACCGGGCCTGCGTATCGAGTGTTCACTGCTACTCGAAGAACTGCCAGGCAGATTCACCACCCTGCTCAGAAAAGATGGTGAATATATGCTGCGTGCCGATAACAGTGAAGATGGCGTCCAGCTGAATTTCTTTGTTTTCGCTGATCAGCGCTGGTCACCCCACCTTGGCAGTGATGTCGTGATCGAAACCAACCGCTGGTATGATCTGGTCGCCCGTTGGGATGGCTTGCAAATGACCCTCGATGTCAACGGCAGACGTTCCGAACTGGTGCGCTCCGGTCAGATCACCGGACGAAAAGTACCCTTGGAAATTGGTAATTTCAAAGGTTATATTGATAATCTTGCGATTGAAAATCACCGAACTCCGGCAGTTACCCTGCGCGATATCAGAGGTTCTTCATTTCTGCCGCAGGTCGGACATCGTGAACGCATCAGCGCAAAACTCCATAACTTCGGCAGTGAGGCCACCAGCTGCAAAATACACCTGATTCTTCCGGATGGCGTGAGCTGTGCCGATTCAACCATCGTCGATCTCGGCGATCTGCCCACCGACAGCTCGCGTGATCTCAGCTGGAATCTGCTAGCCGAAAGGAGCCTGACCGATGATCTGCGATTTGAAATCACCTGCGATCAGGGACGTCAGGCCGCAGTTACACATCTTTTCGCTGTCTTTCCAAAGTCCGACAATGAATTCGGCAGTTATGAATGGACTCCACCCTTCGAGAATATCAAGAGTTGTTTCTATGTTGATTCACTAACCGGCGACAATGCTAATGACGGACTTTCACCTCAGCGTGCCTGGCGCGATTTCACCCCCGTCAACGGCAGGGTGCTGGGTGCGGGTGAGCAACTGCTGATCCGTCGCGGCAGTGTGATCAATCAGGAACTGACCCTTGATGTCAGAGGCTCTTCCAATAACTGGGCCCGCATTGCCGCCTATGGCGTTGGAGCGCGTCCGACGATCAGGCGCAATCGCGATATCCGTGATCGCTGCGCGCTGTTTATCAACCCCGAGTATCTGCATCTCAGCAATCTGATTTTCTGCGATGCCGCCAAGGGGTTGATCGTCTATTACAGCGAGAAAGGTCATCGCGGACTGCTGATCGAGGATTGTATTGCGCATCATATTGAGGGCCTCTACCGCAATGACGCTCACGGTATTCCCGGCTGGTCATATCTCGAAGCACCCTATCGGGATCAACTGCATGGTTCCGCCGGAATAGGCCTCAGCGGTGCCTGCGGTGAAAACATGATCATACGCGACTGCGAGATGTTTCAATGTTCCTGGGGCTTTTATGTAACCGGCGACAATGTGATGATCGACCGCGTCTTCTGTCATGATAATTTTGTTCTCAATACATCACCCCATCCCGGTATGGTGAATGTCAGCCGCGCCCGTTTGCTACGCAGCATCTTCGACGCATCCGGCTACCATGCGTCGGCCGGCACTATGGGAATAATGCTCGTTAAAATGCACTCGCTGCTGATCCGTGATTGTCATTTTCTCAATCAGCCCGATTCCGGCTGCCACGATCAGGGAGGTATCGATTTCGAGGGTGACGGCTACGGTGCGCTGGTCGAAGGCTGTACCTTCCGTAACAATGCCGGGGCTGCGATCGAGATGCTTGGACTTTCAAAACCTCAGGGACGCAATATCGAAATCGCTAATTCCCGCTTTTTCCGTAACAACGTGGCACTGAAACTTGGGCCGTCCGAGATATTCCTCTGGGGTAAATCCAAAAACCCGGAGGTCTGCTGCAGTACCGGAGTTATTCGTGACAACGGATATGTTCTGCATCCCGGAGTGACATTTTTCACGAATCAGGCCCCGTCACTGATGAGCTGGTCGCTCAGCAATAACCGGGAATATGACTCCATCAAAGCTCTGGATGCCGCCATGCCCCACAACAACCCGCCACAACCCTCTGCCGACAGTGAGATATGGAGCGACTCCCGTACGGTTATGCTGGATGGCAATGTCACGGATGACAATCGTACCGACCTGCCGCTTGAAATTCGCTGGGAACTCATCGAGGCCCCCGGCACGGTTGATTTCAAGGTTCACGGGCGTGCTCGGACAGAAGCACTCTTCAGTGAACCCGGCGACTATCACTTGCGTCTTGTCGCCGACGACGGCGAGCTCTGGCGGGCCGCGCACACCGCTGTTCATATTCTTCCCTCCGGCGGCAAGGTCCGGCGTGCCTGGGATTTTGCACGGCCGCTGGATAAACAGGGCTGGAGCAAAGAGAATCTCGGTACGCAATTTAAAGAATTTAAACATACTCACTCATATCCCGTCAGAGAACCCGCCGGGGGGTTTTATGTGCTCGCAATGGAAAATGCCGCTTCTCCTGCACTGATTTCACCGGATAATTTGAAGTTGAATGCCGAAGATTCCCGTAGTGTGGTTATCCGCTGTCAGAATCATACCACTTGCACGCATATGCGGGTGCGTTTCACTACATCCGAAAAACCGCAGTGGGATATGCGCGGTAAAATCTTTGCGGTTCAACCCCTCGACAATCGTCCCGCTCTTTACACAGCGGATATGAGTGATGTGCCGGGGTGGCAGGGTGAGATCAAGCGGATACGTCTGGAGTTCAGCACCGATAAAGAAGCTGTCACCGGAACCAGCCGTATCGATTACATCTGGATCGGAGAACTCTGACTGCTTCAGAGTTGTAGAACACTAACCGTGTGATTGCCGGTGAGCATAACATAAACACCTGCAATCCAATCGCTCCCTAGAGGATTCAATTATGCATATTCTCTACATACAGCCGGGTTCCGGCGGCAGTTTCTACTGTCAGAATTGTCTGCGGGATTTTTCAGCCTGTGCCGCTTTGCGTGCGGCTGGTTGTGAGGTCACTGTCCTGCCGCTCTACTTGCCAGCTACCGCAACCGCGCCGGCTCCTGACGACACGCCGATTTTCTACAGTGCTGTAACACTCTACCTGCGTCATAAATATCTATGGATGCGTCGCATCCCGCGTAGATGGTTCCGTCTGCTGGACTCCTGGCCGGTGCTGCGACTGGCCGCGCGCCTCTCCGGTTCGACCTCTGCTGCCGGTCTTGAAGATTTGACACTCTCCATGCTCAAAGGTATGGAAGGACAACAGGCCGAAGAGCTTGTCGCCCTCGCAGAGTGGATCGCCGCGCTACCTGCCGCCGGACGTCCGGATGTAATCATACTTTCCAATGCGCTGCTGGCTGGATTGGCTGGACGTCTGAAAAAGGCTGCGAATGCCCCGGTACTTTGCTGGCTGCAGGATGAACATGTCTGGACCGATGCCATGCATGCGTCGCTACGGGGTGCCGTGATAGCTGCAATGCGCGCCGATGCCGCAATGATCGACCGCTTTATCGCGGTCAGCGAATATTACCGTGTATATATGGCCGAGCTGCTGAGGGTGCCGAGCGGGCATATAGAGGTCGTCTATCCTTCAATCAACACCGCACAATATCCTGCGCCTGATTTCGGCAGCGGTGTCCGTCGTATCGGCTACCTCTCAAGAATTTCCGACGATGATGGGTTCGGAACACTGGTGGATGCTTTCATCCTGCTTCGCAGATCAGAACGGTTCAGCGATGTGATGCTCTGCGCCACAGGCGGACCTTCAGCCGACCGAAACTATCTGAAGCGTCAGATGCGTAAGCTGCGAAGTGTCGGACTGGAAGATTCGGTTGAAATTTCACCAACCCGCTTTGTGCACGACAGCCGAGGTTTTCTGTCCGAACTAAACATTCTCTGTGTTCCCGGCGGAGACCGGCCAGCTGCGTTTGGCTACTATGCGCTGGAAGCCATGGCCGCCGGCGTTCCGGTGGTGCTGCCGGCACAGGGAGCCTTCCCGGAATTTATTGATGAGAATTCCGGCGGTGTTCTGGTTCAGGATATGACTCCCGTCGGATTCGCCTCCGCCCTTACGGAGCTGCTCGATACACCCGGCAAATTAAAGCGTCTCTCCGAGTGTGCCGCCGCAACCGCGCGCTCACGCTTCAGTGAGAAGCTGATGGCGCAGACGGTACTGTGTGCTGTACGAATGTGTTGAACTGTTGTTTGTCGCCAATCCGCTTGATCTTGAATCGCTTAATCGTCGGGGTGGCGCGGCATTATCGCCGTGCTTGCCCCTCCGTTACCTGTTACTGTGGCGTGGCATTATCGCCGTGCTTGCCCGTCCGTTACCTGTTACTGTGGCACGGCATTATCGCCGTGCTTGCCCGTCCGTTACCTGTTACTGTGGCACGGCATTATTGCCGTGCTTGCCCGTCCGTTACCTGTTACTGTGGCACGGCATTATCGCCGTGCTTGTCGCTGTTCGGATGAGTGGCGCGTGTCTCATACAGCCTCAGATGAAGCTCGCGTGACGCGCTGCTCAGCTCCGGATAAACCGAGTCGGTTTCGGTTATGAACCCGATATTGTAGTTCTCCCCGTCACTACGTCCGGTCAGTGGCTGATCCTTGTATTGGAACCAGTGAGTACCGACACACCAGGAGGCTCTGGCGGCACATTCAACGTATTCAGTATATTTGCGGGCCCGCTCCGCCTGATTGGCGGCCTTGCGCAGCCCGGTGTGAAACATGCCACGATCCAGCGCGCCAAAATGAAATTCACCGATAATTACCGGGAAATCATGCGCTAAAGCGAGTTCATCGACCTGACGCATATCCGGCAGATATTCATAGATGTTGAACGAAACGACATCACAGTATTCGGCTGCGATTGCCACCACCTCAGGCGTAAAACGTCCGCTGAATCTGGGTCCCAGATAGAGGATTTCAGGATCACATCTTTTCAGAGCATCACGTGTCTTGCGGAAATAACACTCGGCGATCATCGCTTCGAGCACCAGTATATCCTTTTCCGCAGCTTTGACCTGAGCACCGCTTAAAGTTAGCGGTTCCAGCATTTCATCCCACGAAACAAAACGGGTCAGCCATACTTTATTGAGGGCATCAACTGTTTTGTATCTGCCGCGCAACTCTGCGATCAATACACGCTTGATGTGGGTTTCGGCTCCGTTGACACAAAGTGCGGGAACCGGAATTCTGACCCATGGCCCATCCCTCTCCGGATGAGCGGATGTCCATGGTAGCTCATTGTCTACAAATACGCCTAGCAACCAGGGATCACCAATGCAGCCCCGTATGCCGCGCAGATGCTCAGCGACGCGCTCTTCATACTCGGGATCAAAAGGATCAGGAAAGTCTTTGATTTTAGTCAGACCTGCCACTCTGTGTGAATCCGCTACGAAGCGTTTTGCCCGGATATGGATCGGCCTAACATATGGTACCCTGCGCATCCGGCAGACCTGTTCGTCGCTCCAGTTGGCGATGGTGTTCATGCCCCATGACTGTAATCTACGGATGCTTACATCATAAAAGGTGTTTAGGTAATCCGGCCCGTATTTGCGCCGCAGATTGGCCTGGAAGAAATCTATTGAACTGTTTTTGCCTCCGGAATAAAACGACACCAGCGGATCATCCCCCTCCGGCAGCCAGCTGAAGCAGAAACGTCGTCTGCCGACACGTGTAGCGTTGCCACCCGCACGAACTCCGGTGGTGCCGCTCGACCAGAACAGATAACCATCCGGATCTATCAGCCACCATTTTCCCTCAATTTTTTTTACACGGAAACGACCGCTGGCTTTCTGCCGCGGAGCATCCTTCCAGCCGCCGAACCTGCTGTAGTGCGACAGCATGGGATGCTTCTTTAGAAACTCAGCTTCAGTGTCGGCATTGCTTTTTAGTTCATCGTCCGACGAAATCTTCCCGGGCCACTGTGCGCCGGTGTATTGTCCGTAGCGGTCGACAAAGGCCTGCTTCCCCTCATGCTTATAATCAATCAAATCAAGCTTGTGCAGCAGAATGGTGTGACTGCTCGCAGGTTTCGGCATGAAAAGCTGAAAGTGTGTGATGGCCCGATTGTCAAGTAGCGGGTAGTTGACGGTGGAAATGATTTCACGCCCACTGTCGGACGCAACCGGCGGCTGTCCGCGCATACCGATGATACCGGCATCAGCGTCAATCGATATCAGCCAACGAATCGTTGAGGTTGGGTCAATGCTTACAGTGTCCTGCCGCCCCCGACGACGGTCTAATGCTGAATCGATTCGTAAACCGACCGTAACCGGTTGCCTGCCGGGGTTACTCAAGGTTACCGCAAGATAACGCTTGCTCGACCAGTCCGGAGAAAAATTCAACGCCTCGGCGTTAAACTTTATACTGGGCCAGTCAACCTTGTGCCCGTACTCTATCTGCAAAACGTTACCGTTCCCGCCTCCTTCACCCTCTTTAATCACACTGGCGGTGCAATCATGCAGATGATAGGCGGCTACGTTCTCCAGCGCAGCCGGATCAAACAATTCCACAATTCTGCCTTGCGCACGAAGATCGCCCACAAAAACAGCACTGAGAGTATAAAGCACCAATGCGTTTTTTACGTTCATGTATGAAGTCTAAATAAGCGCTTCCAAGCTGTCAATGCTGAAACTGTATTTTGACTTGCCAAAATGATCAGATTATGATTAAGTACGTGCATTTACGAGCAAAACCAATCAAAAATGAACGATATCAACACCAAAGATTTGGCTGAACCGCGGCGGAGACGCATTATGGCTCTGTTGAAAAAGAGTCGTATTATGCGCGTTGATGAGTTGGTTGATGAGCTTGGGGTTTCGGCGGCGACGGTACGCCGTGATCTGGCGGTACTTGAAGATTGCGGTGAGCTTCGTCGTATACACGGCGGTGCCACAGTGGCCGATGCCTACGATGAGGAGCCGCTTTTTGATGACAAAACCGCTTTTGCGGTCGAACAAAAGCGCCGCATAGCGGAGGCAGCAGTGAAACTGATTCATCCCAAGGGTGTCATATATCTGGACGGCGGCAGTACGGTGCTGGAGCTGGCACGCCATCTGGTCTCTTTCAGCAGACTGACGGTTGTGACCAACTCGCTGCGTGTGGTGGAGATTTTCAAAAGCAGCGGCCCGCGCATGATCATTACGGGTGGTGAATGCCGACTGCTCAGCCAGACCTTTGTCGGCCCGCTTACCAGGGGCGTGCTCGAACAGATGAATTTCGATCTGGCCTTCATGGGCACCATCGGAGTTTCGGCAGAGAAAGGGCTGACAACCACCGACCCAGCCGAAGCTTTCACCAAAGAGCAGGTGATGAAAGCGGCTACAAGATCTGTTTTGCTGGCTGACAGTTCCAAATTCGGCAAAACAAGTTTTGTCAGATTCGGCAGTGTCAACCAACTGGCAGTCACCATCTCCGACCTGAATATGCCGCTTGAGGCGCAGAATGCTTTTAAGAAAAAGGGCTGCGAGTTGATTCTCGCATAGTGGGTTTAATCAGTGCGGCGGAAGATCAGCGTCTTTACGTCTTGAAAAATAAGGAAGGAAACAAGTTATGGCTGTGCAGAATCATCTGAGCAAATTGACACCGGTTTTTAAGCCGGAGAAATATAAGCTGGGGGAAATACCGGCGTATCAGTATAAAAACTCTCTGAAAAAGGAGCTGGAGGAAGGTAACATCACCAGGAAGCAAGCGGTTGATGTGCTCGAGGATATGCTGATTATTCGCGAGTTTGAAGAGATGATCGTTAAGCTGCGTACCGGTGCCTACGATGCCTGCAAGGGCTACTCCTATCGCGGACCGACCCATGTGTCCATCGGCCAGGAGGCCACCTCAGTCGGTTGCTGCGCCGCTATGAATTATGACGATTATATCACCTCGACGCATCGCGGACACGGTGACTCGCTGGCTAAAGGCTGCGTCGCCATTCGCGGTATGTCTGCCGATGAGCTTAAAGCACGCATTCCCGAAAGCAAGGCCGCCAGCAAAAAGGAGTTGATGGATGAGGCACTGGAGGATCATATCTACCGTGCGATCGCAGAGCTTTTCGGAAAAGAGGACGGCTATTGCAAGGGACGCGGCGGCGGCATGCACATCGCTGATTTCAAGGCTGGTCATCTTGGCGCTAACGCCATTGTCGGCGGCGGTGTCCCGATAGCTACCGGGTCGGCACTGAGCTCTCGCTACTATCGCAATGGCAAGGTTACCTGCTGTTTCGCCGGCGATGGTGCCTATGCCAACGGTGTTGTGCTTGAGTCACTCAATTGGGCCGGTATGGGTCAGTTTACCAATAAAGAGTTTACCGATAAACCATTCGGTCTGCCGATTGTCTATTCAGTCATCAACAATCACTACGGCTTTACCGGTAAAACCGATGGCGAAGTCTCCGGTACAAAATATGTGGCCCGCCGTGCGGCTGGATTCACCGATAACAATATGCACGCCGAAGTGGTGAACGGTATGAGTGTGCTGGCCTGTATGGATGCCATGCGTCGCGCTTCCGAGATATGCCGCCGAGGTGAAGGTCCGGTTCTGTTGGAGTTCGACACCTATCGCAACTATGGCCACTCACTGGGTGATCCGCGCAATGAATATCGCACCAAAGAGGAAGAGGCACTCTGGAAGGAACTTGATCCGATCGCCAGCTTGGAGCAGGAATTGCTGGATAACAAGTGCATCACCGCCGCCAGATTGCGTAAACTCAAAGAGAAGGTCGCCGACCGCAATGCCCGCATGGCCGCTAAAGCCGCCTGGTCTGCCGACCCCGATCCGGTCGACGTTATCAGATATATGTATACCGATACCCGCGTTGACGAGGTGCCCGAGCAGTTCAGTAAAGTCGAGTTGATCGAGGAGCTGCCCGAAATCAAACGCTCCGATTCCGGTGAGCTGACCTACAAAGACGCCATCAAAGAGGCGATGATCGAAGAGATGCTGCGCGATAAACGCGTCGTGCAGTGGGGCGAGGATATCGCCGAGTATGGCGGTGCCTTCAAGGTTACCAAGGGCCTGACCAACAGCTTCGGTCGCAACCGCTGCTTTAACACGCCGATTTCCGAGGCCTGTATCTGCGGCACCGCCGTGGGTGCAGCGATGACCGGATTGCGTCCGGTCATCGAGCTGATGTATATGGATTTCGGTTTGATGGCATCGGATCAGATTTCCAACCAGGCCGCAAAATGGCACTATATGTCCGGCGCATCAATCGAGGTGCCGCTGGTCTATCGCGCCTCGGTCGGTGGCGGCAAAGGCTACGGCGGTCAGCATTCACAAACTCTCGAGTCAATGTTTGCACATATCCCGGGGCTCTACGTTGTCTATCCGGCTACACCCTACGATGCCAAGGGCATGCTGAAAACCGCGATTCGCGACAATAACCCAATCATGTTTGTGGAGTCGCAGATTCTCTACAACAAAAAAGGTGTTGTGCCGCAGGATCAGTATCTGATTCCGCTCGGTAAAGCCGATGTCAAACGCGTTGGTGACCAGCTGTCAATTGTGACCTGGGGCCCAATGATCTATGAGGCCCTCAGTGCTGCCGAGAAACTCTCCGCTGAAGGAATTTCAGCAGAGGTGATCGACATTCGCTCGCTGGTTCCTCTGGATATGGAGACGATCGTCGCCTCCGTGCGCAAAACCGGACGCTGCATCGTAACCAGCCACAGCGTCGGCATCGGCAGCTTCACCGGCGAAATCGCCTCCCGTATCATGGCCGAGGCCTTTGACGCCCTGGATGCTCCAGTCCTGCGTGTCGGTGCCAAAGACGGTATCGCCCCGCAGGCTTATACCCTCGAAGAGGCTTTTCTGCCTCACGACTACGACATCATCGCAGCCGCGAAGCAATTAATATAAAAAAACGGAAATAAAAAATTCCAGCTTGCATCGAAGGTTTATATATTACCCAGCCCCGCCTTTTTTCGGCGGGGCGTTTCTTTGCATGCTCTCTGTTTTGAATAAATCTTACACCTTAATTACCATATATTGCACTTGAAAGTTTGACTGTTATCCCTTATGCTGACAACAATTTTGGGAGCAGATTTCCCATTTCTTGTTTGAGTTTGTATATTCATCCCATAAAGGAGTGCGTTTTATGAAGAAAATACTCAGTGTTCAATCGGTTTTGTTCGCAGTGTTGTTTTGTTGTTTGAATCTGACGGCGGCCACCCGCTACCGGATTGATATCAATGAGGCAGCCAATCCTGTGACCTGTACCAACGGCACCTGGACAGCGCTGGATGCCGCGAGCGACGGCAGCGGCTCGGTTACGGTTGACGGTGTGACCTTCACCCTCTTCGGCGCACAGAGCTCCCTCAACAGGGGCGACTCTGAGGATACAGACCCGGACGCCCTGCGTGTTGATTTCATCTATGCCAATAATTTGGATGACCGCCTGATCGGGGTGGAACTCGGCGGTGCCGGGGCTCTGCAACAGGGTCTGTGGGAGGCTAAGGTTTACATCTACGACCGTAGCTACGACGCATCAAGGCTGGGAGATCAGGAGATCCTTTACCGAATCAACGAACAAGAGCAAATTCTCAGCAGTTGTGCCGTGCAGGACAATATAAGTATACCAAGTCCTGCATACACGTTCACCTTTTACAGCGACGGCATTTCCGCCTATGATATCGGCGTGCGGGGGAACAATGAGTTTTATCACTGCCGCCTGTGCGGCATCGAGCTGCGTTTATTGGAATACAAAATTGATATTAACAACGCTGACAATTCGGTGACAAATGCCGGTTGGCATGGTCTTGACGCCCGTCCAACGGGCAGCGGTGATTTCGTTGATATCGACGGTGTGCGGTTTAAAACTTTCAGTGCCGACGGAGCCCGATTGCGCGGCACGGCGCAGTCGCCGAATCCCGATGCGCTGCTGGGAGATTTTGTCTTTGATGATGGCGCAACAAATGCGGCTGTGGGTCTTTTCTTCGGCAGCACCAATGATCTGCCCTACGCTGCATGGCAGGCCGACCTCTACTTCTGGGATGTCAACGCCAGTGTGCCGGTTTTCTTGGATGTGGGCTTGCGCTGGAATAGAAGCGGTGATATTATTGTGGGCAGTGATGTGCCTGCATCGGCAACAGGGCCGGCCTTCAGCCATCTTTTTCAAAGCGACGGTTATTCGGCGGTCGATATGTTCACACGCACCCTCACCGACGAGCACGCCTCTTATCTGAACGCGGTGCATCTGCGCGCTCTTGATGACCGTCCGAAAGCGCCGGCTCTGCTGCGCTACGACATGAACGATGCCTCATCCGATGTCACTTCTGAATCAGGTTCGCAAAGCGGCACGGAGAGTGCTGATTTCATCTCCGATCATATAAGCGCCTCTACAATTGGTTCGGTTACCAATTTTGGAGTTGATGTGCCGCCAGCCAATCGCAATCTGGCGCGCAACTCACGCGATGGCAGCACTTGGTGGGTGCGAAGCAGTCTTACGCCGTATTCGCACAGCACTAATGATACAATGTTCCTGGAGTTCACCTGTGCGCCCAGACCGGGCTATAAGGTGAATATGCAAAATGGCGAACTGAGAGTGCGTGTTGGGCTTGGTAACTGGGCGGGAGGTGTGTTTCAGAGCACTATGTATCTGTATCACAATGATGCCGGTAATCTAGCTCTGCTGGACAGCCGCAGCTCGCATACTGTTTCATATATTAAGCAGAATCCGATTTACAGGGATCTTATCTTTGACGTGGCAGAGTTGGACATAGTTGATTCGCCGGTCACGCTGAGGCTCTATTTTACTGATCAATCGGGTGTTAACGGTAAGGCGATTAACATTGATACACTGACGCTGTATGGCGAGATTGTCTTACCGCCGCCGGGCACGATTTTTCTTGTACGATAGTGACCAGGGGGGCTGTGGAAAGTGGAATGTTGAAGGTTTCATGATTGCGAACCGAAGAGAAACTTAACACGGATACACGGAGACACAGAGGAGACTACTAAAATGCAGGTGTTTATATTTTTGCTGTTTTTGACTGCAGGCATTGCAGGTGCCGGACAGGAACGGCCGAACATCCTGTGGCTGACCTGCGAAGACATCAGTCCGTATCTTGGCTGTTACGGCTGTGCTGAGGCGCATACGCCGCATCTGGATAAACTTGCCGCTCAAGGTGTGCGTTTTACGCGGGCATACTCCAACGCGCCGGTTTGCGCTGTCGCACGCTCCACTCTGCTCACGGGAATGTACTCCATCAGCATCGGAACGCATGGCATGCGTGCCTGCACGCAGTTGCCGGAGCGCATTCCGGCTTATCCCAAGCTGTTCCGAGAAGCTGGTTACTACTGCACTAACAACCGTAAAAAAGATTATAACTCGAACCTCAGCCATGATAAGACACTCTGGGATGAGTCCAGCGCGAAAGCTACCTGGAAAAATCGTCCGGAGGGCAAACCGTTTTTTGCCGTTTTCAACACGATGATCACTCATGAGTCTCAGTTGCATCAGAAAAGAATTGATGGTTATGTCAAGAAAAGACAGATTCCCGCCAAGCCGCGGGTTGATCCGGCAAAAATTGTTCTGCCGCCGTATCACCCTGATCTGCCGGAAATTCGCAACGACTGGGCGCGGTTGCATGATCTGATAACTTTGATGGATGAATGGGTTGGTCAGCAGTTGCAGGAGTTGGAGGATGCCGGATTGGCGGACGATACAATCGTCTTCTTTTATGCCGACCATGGCGGACAGTTGTCGCGCTCAAAGCGCTATATTTACAATGTCGGCACCCAGGTGCCTTTCATTGTCAGCTTTCCCGAACGTTGGAAGCATCTTGCTCCGGGAGAAGCGGGCACAACCTGCGATGAGATCGCTCAGTTTGTTGATTTTCCGAAAACCGCTTTGACTCTGGCGGGGCTTGAGGTGCCGGATTTGATGCAGGGGCGTGTGCTTTTCGGACCGCGCAAAGAGCCGTCGGCACAGTATGCGCATCTTTATCGCGACCGCATGGCCGAGCGTCATGATTGCAGCCGAGCGGTCACCGACGGACGATACTACTTCATCAGAAATTTTGTGCCGCATCGTCCTCGCGGACGCGACTCGCTCTATGGTTACAATGTGCAGGCCAATTGGAGTGCCTGGCGTGAGTGGTATGACGGTAATCCCGAGGCCGCCGGTCCGATCCGTTCGCAGTTTTTTAAACCGAAACCGGTGATCGAACTCTTTGACACACTGAACGATCCGTGGCATGTAAAGAATCTGGCAAGGGAAGAGAGCTTCAAAGGTGTTGTCGATGAGCTGGATGCTGAACTGCGGCGTTTTCAGATTGCCGTGCGCGATGTGGGTGTCATTCCGGAGTCGCTGCTCTATGATCTGGTCGGGGAGGGGAAAAAATATCAAACCATCTACGATTTTGCCGTAAGCTCCGATTATGATGTCGAACGGATTTGCACTGTGGCAGGGATGGCGGCAGCGGCTGATGCCGCCAAACTGAAGCAATATCTTGAGATGCTGACTGATAAAAATTGCGCTGTGCGTTATTACGGTGCATATGCGCTCTTTTTGCTGCGCAGCAACAATGCCGAGGTTGTGTCAGCTCTAAAAAAAATGGCTGAGAATGATTCGATGGCTGGTAATCGCGTGATGGCGGCGCAGGCTCTCGGATTCTGCGGCACGCCGGAGGCCGCATTTACCACACTAAAGAAAGAGGCGTACTCCGCCGCCATTGGCGGACGCGGTTTTGTTTTTCATGCGGCAATCAACGCCTTTCAGTACAGCCATACGGATAATCGCCTGACCAAAGAGGATTGGCTGAGTTTCAAGAAAATAGGACGGAATAGCAACGATCCGGAAGCGAAATTCGGCTTTGACTACGCGCAGCGCATCATCAATGATGCCTTGTCATTATGGCCGCAGCGTCGAACGGTGGATTGAACACTTCACTGTGGCGCGGCATTATTGCCGCGCATATCAATAATAATAAGTAATAATAAGTTAATAATAAGTGACAGGCATTATTTCATGGACATGTGGGGAGTTTTGGTGTATAAGGGGATTGTTTTTTGGAGGTAAATATGAGACT
>CAYOQJ010000116.1:0-25076 GCA_964406095.1 uncultured Lentisphaeraceae bacterium | reverse complement strand
TAGGCGGCAGAGCTTTTTCGATCGGATAAAAGGTGGATTCGCGATGCTCTGCATCCATCAGTTTAAGCAGCTCGGCAACCTTTTCAGGGTTGGCGAAGGTCGGCAGAAAATCCCAGAATGCGGAAACATGCGCGGTACGTTGTCCGGCCCTGACCACTGCGGGCCAGCGTATCAGCATGGGTGCCCGTATGCCGCCGTCGGTCAGAGTTCGTTTGTAGCCCTGCAGAGGACCGTTGCTATCCCAGAACTCAGGATCATGCCCGCCCTCATGGTGGGCACCGTTATCACTGGTGAAGACAATCATGGTATTGCGGTCGATACCGAGCTCTTTCAGCTCGGCGAGCAGAGCACCGACCTGGTTGTCGAGATTTTCAATCATAGCGGCAAAACCGGCGATCGGATTGATCACCTCACGATCCTTGCCCATATCGCGACCGTTGTATTTGCCGATAACAGAGTCGAACTGTGGATAGACCTTCCGCCACTTCGCATGCAGCTCCGGCGGCGCACTCATTGAAGCATGCGGAACGATGATCGCATAATAGCAGAAAAAGGGTGTTCGGGAACGGGCATTTCTGCGGATAAAATCCAGTCCCTGATTCCAGATCAGATCATGCGCGTAGGTGTTGCCATCCAGTTCCACCTTTTTGTCGCAATCCCAGAGATAGCGGGGATAATAGGTATGAGCGTGACTCTGATTGTAGTACCCAAAAAAGTCGTCAAATCCCTGAGTGGCGACGTTGCCGGAGTCTTCATGGCTGCCCAGCCCCCATTTGCCGAACATCCCGGTCTGATAACCGGCCTTTTTAAAAATTTTCGGCACCGTCAGAATATCCGCTGGCAGGGCGCGCGGGTCTGAGCCGTCGAAACGTCGGCCGACCGCCCCGTTACCGCGCACCGGTGTGTGTCCGGTATGCTGACCGGTCATCAGAACTCCGCGTGACGGTGCGCAGACCGTTGAACCGGAGTAGTGGTCGGTAAAGAGCATACCCTCCCGCGCCAACCGGTCAATATTCGGAGTTCTGTTCTTTTTCTGTCCGTAACAGCCGATGTCGCCGTAACCCAGATCATCACAGAGGATAAAAATGACATTCGGACTGGAGGGCGTCGCCTCCTCCGCTAAACCAACCGATGTGGCGTAAAGCCGCAGAGCTGCCACGAAACAGAGAGCTCTCGCCGTCAGCCGGATCACACCTGATAATTGATCTGCTCTCACAGTGTCCTCCTTACACCGGCATCCCACGGGATACGGTTCAACAGTTGTTCACAAAAACACAAATTCTCGAACAACGGTCAGGCCCGGAATCGGGGCAGTCAGCTTTTAAACACACTAACGACGCCAACTCATTCCTCTTCGTTCTGCTCTTCCAAAAACTCGAGCCAACCGTGTGCGTCGCGCACACTCAGCAAAGCGGCAAGAATGTCGTTCCAGGTCTGCTGTTGGAGCATCACCTCGTTCGGGAACATACATCCATCCCAGCAGATATGTTTGAAACGACGTGTCAGCTCACCGTTCTCATCACGCAGCCAGTGTCCGGCGTCACGCGCGATATCAAGCTTGCCATTCGAATCGGTTGCCAGGCAATGCCGTCCGGTTTTGTCATGAGAACCGGCACCGAACACCGTACCGTCATTCTGGGCCACATGAAAATCAATGGTCCAGGGACGCAGTGCCGCAGTCAGTTTTCTGAGAGCCTCCTGCAGTGCCTCGGTGTCGGACCAGTCGAAATCTTCCGGCAGAATACGCTGTTCAGGAGCATTAACCCCGAGTGTGTAGAGCAGGGTATGGGCCATATCGGCCTGGAAGCCGATATTGGATTCACCGACCATTTCGAGTAACTGCACCATTGACTGCCAGCCGTGCATACCGGCCCAGCAGACCTCACCTTCAGCTGCCAGCTTTTCGCCGTATTCAGCGGCAATGCGGCAGGCCTGTTTGAAGGTGGTGGCTATCTTCTGCTGATTGGTCTCCGGATCTTTGGCCCACTCCTCGGGTGAAGCGGCCGAATCGATTCTGATCACGCCGTAGTTGCGCACACCGCACTCGCGCAGCCAAGCACCGATCTGACAGGCTTTGCGCACCTGTGCCAAATATCTGGATACCTCAGATTCATCACCCATGGCGGAGCCGCCGCCGGCCGCTCCCCAGACCGGCGCCACCAGTGAGCCGATCGTCAGTCCCATGCCACCGACCTTATCCGCCAGTGCCTTGATATCGTCAGCGGCGCTGTCGATATCAACATGCGGCGCACACAGAAAGAGATCCACACCATCAAAGTGCCGACCATCCACCTCGGCATTCACCGTCATCTCCAGCATTTTATCCAATTCGATAACCGGCTCGGAATCGGGGCCTTTACCGACCAGACCCGGCCACATCGCGTTATGAACTTTCGGAAAATTGTTTGTACTCATAGTTTATCCTTTATTCTGACCATTTTCAGGTTGCTGCCACTTCAACACATTGCCACACCGAGGTGCGTAAACCGCTGAACAGCATCTTCCGCGCTTAGATTGAAACGTATTTACAGATTGACCCACTGCCCATTGCCGGCGGATTGCAATACCGCATCGCAAACTCTCTGGGTTTCATAGGCATCGCGGAAGGTGGCTCCAACCGTCTTGCCGGAAGAGAGGCTCATTACAAAATCGGCAGCCTGATGCACAAAGCTGTGCTCATAGCCGATCGCCAGTCCCGGCACCCACCAATGACTCATATAGGGATGTTCCCCATCGGTCACATGAATCGTGCGCCAGCCGCGTGTCAATCCGCCGTCGGCGTGATCGAAGAAAGCCAAGCGGTGCAGATCGTGTAAATCCCAGGCCAGCGAGGCTTTCTCGCCGTTGACCTCAAAGGTGAACAGAGCTTTGTGGCCACGTGCATAGCGGGTTGACTCGAAATTACCGAGCGAACCGTTGTCAAAACGGCAGAAAAAGGTGCAGGCATCATCAATTCCAACCGGTTCCATCTTACCGGTTTCGACATTTTTACGCTCCTTGACGAAGGTCTCGGTCATGGCGTTGACAGAGTTGATAGCACCGTTCTGCCAGAGAGCAAGATCGATACAGTGGGCCAGCAGATCACCGGTTACACCGGAACCGGCCGCTTTGGCATCCAGCCGCCAGGTGGCCATGCCGCCCTGCGGGACATCGCTCGAAATGGTCCAATCCTGCAGGAAATTGGCACGGTAGTGGAAGATTTTACCAAGACGTCCTTCGTCAATCAACTGCTTGGCAAGAGTCACGGCGGGAATACGGCGATAGTTGAAAGAGGCCAGATTCGGTACCTCGGCGGCTTCCACCGCCTCAGTCATCTGCAGAGCCTGAGCGGCATCGAGTGCCAGCGGTTTTTCACAGATAATCATCTTGCCGACCTGCGCCGCCGCAATGGCGATCTCGGCATGGATATTGTTAGGAACGCATATCTCAATCAGATCGATCTCTTTGTCCGCAACAACCGCATGCCAGTCGGTTGTCGATTTTTCATAACCCCAGCGCTGTGCGAAAGCCTCGGCTTCGGCGGCATCGAGCCCGCAGACCGTTTTCAGAACCGGGGTATAATCCAGATCAAAGAAGTTGCTGACTCTCCGCCAGGCGTTCGAGTGGGTACGCGCCATAAAACCATACCCGATCATACCGATGTTCAATGTTTTTTTCATAATTCTAATTCCTTTTAAATTCTGTGTTTGTTGATTGATTTGTCGGTAGCGTCGGAGTCCTCAGGGCTCTGCCGAATAACCGTACTTCTGACCCAGTTGCAGACACTCATCCATCGGTTTAATTCCACCGGTACAAGTGGAATCGGAGAGCGAAACCGCTGCAGCGCAGCCCCCCATTTCAAGGCACTGTTCAACCGGCCTGCCGTCATGCAGCCCTATCAGCGTGCCTGCGGCGAAGGCGTCACCGGCACCGGCTGTGCCGACAATCATATCGCGCGGCAACGCGACACTGCCTTTGAAAACATCACTGCCGTCGGCCCCGTGAGCCAATGCCCCCGAAGGACAGTGGATGACAACCAGCTCACGAACTCCCTTTTCTATTATTCTGGCGGCGGCCTTTGAAACTGCGGTGAAATCCACCGAGCCGTCACATTTGACATCTATTCCGGTGATCTTCGAGGCCTCAAATTCGTTAATGATGAAATAATCGACAAAGGGCAACACCGGTGTTACCACCTCGACAAAACGTTCGCTGTCCTCACTGACCACATCCACCGCCGTCTTGAAGCCCAGTTCACCGGCATGCTTCAAAACACGCGCGGCACCGGTCATTCCGTCGTCCGCCACAACATCGAGCGCGTCGAGCAGCAGCAGGTAACCGAGATTGAAGATTCTGGCGGTGGAGCTTTCCAGATCGAAGTGCTCTTCAGCCAGCAGCGCGTTAGCTCCGCGTGCATGAAAGAAGGTGCGACGTCCGGTTGACTGCACGGTCATGACATCGGTATATGATGTCGGAGCCTGATCCGACAGACGAATCCGGGAGGCATCGATGCCGTAACGCCCGCAGTCCTCCAGAATCGAGCGACCGTCCTCATCATTGCCGACCAGACCGATTCCCTCAAGTGGAAAATCAGCACCCAGCCTGGCCAGGTCAACCAGAGCATTGTAGGGTGCTCCGCCGGTTCCGCGGCTCTGGCTCAGAATATTGACAAGCGTATCCTGTGCCGGAAACTGATCGATTATTTTAACATGGTCGATAATCCAGTTACCTGCGCAGAGAATACCGCTACGTTCTTTGAGTTCACTCATGGTTCTCTCCTGTTCAGTCAAGTTTCAGTTCGGGATTATTCGGACCAAAATGTTTGAGCATGACAATAGGATCACTCTTGGAGAGATTGGTGATAGTCACGCCCTCTTTGGCCGCCTGCTCCGAAACAAAATACTCATCATGTGTCAGCTGTCCAAAACGGATAAGGGTGGGAGTCTCGATATCCCATACCCCCATCCTGCCGTGTCCTTGCATCATAATCATACCGTAGGCACCGGCATCTCTGATGGTGACAGTTGCGCCCGGTAGCACGGTCAGCTCTTTGGCGCTGAACTCATCCGATTTATAGCATATCCACTGATCCATGTAGCCCTGCGCGAGCATCTCTTCCTGATTACCGGCGGGCACCGGGGCCATAAAGCGGTTCTTACGGAACAGTGGATCGACATTCAGTTCCCAGTCGATAACCTCCATCAGATGGTCGATGTTGCCGATACGTTCTTCAGGGGTGTCTTTCCAGAGCAACTCTGCCGGAACGATAGAGTCACCGGTCAGCGACTGATACATTGCGAAAACATCCGATGCCTTCTGCGGCTCATAGGTGCAGAGCGAACCGGGGGCGTGCAGCACTCCCGGCGGAACATCCCAACCGGTGCCGGGCTCAAGTCGGTAGGCCTGTGATATATTTGTGATTTTGTTGTCGCCCTTGTCAAAATTCATCAGGCATTCGCGCACCTCCTCTTTGGTTGTACCCGGAGCGAACCCGAAGAAGGTGTAGGGAAAATCGGCGCCGTAGTTATTGACCTGCGGCGGGAAATAGTAGGCCTCGGGCTTGCCCTTCTGACCGGTCAGTGCGGCGTGTTCATCACGATGATGCACATGATGCGGCAGGGCACCTTTGTTATCGAAGAACTTGGAATACATCGGCCAGCACTGGTGCTCATTCCATATACGCTCACCGATCAATGCTCCTTTCAGCTCCTGCACAGCCTCGGCCAGCAGTGCTGTTTCAGTCGTGGCACCATCTTCGAAGACAATCTGACTGAGGCCCTCGTGCTCGCCGGTTAACGGTCCGTTATCAGCCGGCGTAGTTGAGGAAAACCAGCGTTCATCAATACCGCCGCGGACGCCACCCAACGCATAGTAGTCATCCGGGTGGAGTTTGATGCGGCGTCCCGGCACACAGAATGAACGCGGCACCCAGTTCGGTGCGAGCCGCACAATTCCCTTACCCTGTTCGAAAGCTCCCTGAATTATCTCATTTTTCTTCATTTTTAAGACTCCCTCGTTTATCAGTTACCAAACAATCCACTTTTAAGCACGCAGATAATAACAGTTATGCAGGCCTGATTACCAGAATATATAAGTTCCGCAGCCGGAGCGCATCAACCCTGACCAGAACCGCGTCCGGGATACGTGACCCCGGACACGTTGGACTTCAGTCCGGCCAAATTTTCACCGGCATGATACATCAGTTCCGATATAGCGGACCATAAGCCGCGCAGGCACGGAAATCCGCGCTCTCCGGCGACGCACTGCCGAAGAGGCTCCAGGAGTGTGGACGAAATATGTCGCTCTCATCCACATTACTCATAGCCACCGGAATACGCAGCATCGCCGCCAGGGTGGTTATATCTGCTCCGATATGGCCGTAGCTGATAGCTCCGTGATTGGCACTCCAGTTGGCCATAACGCTGTAAACATCGCGGAAGGCTCCTTTGCCGGTAACACGCGGCACAAACCAAGTGCAAGGCCAGGTGCTGTCGGTGCGCTGCATCAGAATTTTATTCACGTCGGTCGGCAGTTTGGTTGACCAGCCTTCGGCAATCTGCAAAACCGGACCGACGCCACTGACAATACTGATACGGGTCATAGTCAATGGCATGCCACCCTCAGAGAGCAGACTGGATGAAAAACCGCCACCGCGAAAATACTCAAGATTGGCCGGACACCAGCGCGTGGCATTCAGGCAGGCTCCCGCCTCCCGCTCGGTAATCTCCCAATAGGGTTTCATCGCCGGTTTGCCCTTAACGCGCTGTTTACCACAGGCATCCAGGGTGGCCGCACCTGAATTCAACAGATGGATAAAACCGTTTTTATTGATGCCGGTCGGTTTTTTACCGGTAACCCGCTTGACCGCATCGGGACTCCAGTAAGTGCGCACATCAGCGAATATCTGAGCACGGTTGGTCAGCAGATACATCAGCAGCATGCAGACACCGTTGAGCGAGTCATTCTCGGTGGCTACAATGTAAGGAGCCCGGATACCATTCCAATCGAACGAGCTGCACAGGATCGCTTCGGAAAAATCGCCGTTGGGCTTATAATCGGTCCACTGCCGCTGGCCCTGGAACCCGGCGGCAATCGCGCAGCGGCCCAATGCCTCCTCGGGATAGCCCAGCTCGGCCAGCTTGGGGTTGCCGATCATCATATCACGCATGATGATTGTCATTTTAACGACATACTCCCAGTTGGCATCCTTTTGAGCGCGGTTATGCTGAATCGACTTTTTATTGACATCTTTTCCCTCTTTGCAATAATTACGTGTCCACTTGAGGGCCCGTTCAAACTCCTGTGCATCATAAATTCCTTTTTCGACACGGCGGTCAATCTCGCACATATCCATATTTTCGGTGCGAATTCCAAGCGTGGAACGGAAGAAGTTGCTATCAACAAACGAGCCTGCAATACCCATTGAAGAACTGCCGATTGAAAGATAGGACTTGTCGCGCATCATAGCCACAGCCAGGCCGCCTTTGACAAAACGAATTATTTTTTCGCGCACATCGGCGGGAATCGAGGTGTCGTCGCGATCCTGGACATCACGCCCGTAAATTCCGAACGCCGGCAATCCCTGCTGCGCATGGGCCGCCAAAACTGCGGCCAGATAAACCGCTCCCGGCCTTTCGGTGCCGTTAAAGCCCCAGACCGCCTTGGGTATGGCAGGGGTGAGATCCATCGTTTCAGAACCGTAGCACCAGCAGGGTGTGACGCTCAGCGAAACGCCCACATTCTCTCGTGCGAATTTTTCCGCACAGGCCGCAGCCTCAACACAGCCGCCGATGGTCGTATCGGCGATCACGCATTGCACCGGAGTACCATCAGGATACTTAAGCTCCGCGCTGATCAGTTCGGCGGCGCGGCGCGCCATGCCCATAACCTGATCCTCCAGCGACTCACGAACACCGTTGCATCGACCGTCGATTACAGGACGAATTCCAATTCTGGGGAAATTATCACTCTGCCAGATTGTTTGACTTCTCATTTAATCCTCCTTGGTTTGAATTGATTCAATGATACACTTTTTTCTGAATTTGAAAATCACAATTCACTTTTAATCCTTCAATCAAAGCGTTTGACCGGCGTGTGGCAATAGGGTTTACGCTCTTTGCGGAAGTAGTAATCCTGATGGTGGTTCTCTGCCGCGAAAAATGGTTTTGCCGGACGTAGCTCGGTGACCACCTTGTAACCCTGCTTCTCCAGCAGGCCGATCAGTTCAGCCGCGATCATTTTCTGTTCGTTGTCCACATAGAAAACAACCGACTTATACTGTTCTCCGATATCCGGACCCTGACCGCCGACCTGTGTGGGATCATGTATCTCAAAGAAGGTTCTGGCCAGCCGTTCATAATTCGTCAGACACGGATCAAAGAGAACTTCGACCGCCTCGATATGACCGGTTCCACCGGCGCAGACCGACTCGTAGGTGGGATTCGCACTTTCCCCACCGGTGTAACCGCTGACCGCCGTAATCACTCCCCGTAGCTGCTGCAGGTAGTATTCGACCCCCCAAAAGCAACCTCCGGCAAAAATCGCGCTTTTGAAGCGACTGCGCATATCCTGATCCGGCACAAATTCCATCGATATTGAATTAACGCAATGACGGGTATTCGCGGCTGTCAGTCTCTCTCCGAAAAACACATGCCCGAGATGTCCTCCGCAATTGCTGCATAGAATTTCAGTGCGTCGTCCATCGGCATCGGGAATCGCTTTGACCGCTCCAGGCACCGCGGCATCAAAGGCCGGCCAGCCACAGCCCGAATCGAACTTGTCATTCGAGCGATAAAGAGCCGCACCGCAGCGGCGGCAGATATAAACCCCTTGTTCAAAAAACTTGTCATACTTGTTGCTATAGGCGCGTTCGGTTCCTTTGTGAACAATCACACGCGCCTCTTTGGCACTCAGCGTACGCCAATTTTTATTCATTGAACCATCTCCTTCCACCGGTTGCGCACCGCACAAAGCCAGAAAAATCAACAGCATTGTTCTCATGGGATTCATTGTAGCAGGAGTCTTGCAATGTGTAAAACACAGACTGGATAATGCGACCCATTTTGTGATATCATCAGGGTGCTTTTGTTAGGCGTGATGTTTGCTTCACTGCACTGACCGCAACAACTGTTAATCGGCGAGGGTTGGATATGAATCACAGACACGGATATTGCAGGGTGGCGACAGCTGTGCCGGTTGTGCGTCCGGGGGCAGTCGAAGACAATGTAAACTCTATTCTGCGATCTTTGGCGCAGGTTGAAGCTACGGGTGCTGATTTGCTGGTTTTCCCTGAGCTGTGCATAACCGGCTACACCTGCGGGGATTTGTTTTACCAGGAGGCTCTACTCGACTCCGCTCTCAAAGGGCTGGAACGCATCCTACGCGAATCATGCCGATCAACAATTCTGCTGATAGTCGGCATGCCTCTGCGAGTAAACGGACTTCTGATGAACTGCGCGGTGGTCTGCCGCAAAGGTCAGATCAAGGGGGTTGTGCCCAAGAGTAATCTGCCGAACAGCGGCGAGTTCTATGAACGACGCTGGTTCTCCTCGGGTGCCGCACTGCACAACGCTCAGGTCAGTATTTTCAGCACGGAGGTGCCGGTCGGGGGTGATCTGATTTTTCATTACAGCTCACTGCTGGAAGCTGGAATCGGGGTCGAACTCTGTGAAGATTTATGGAGTGTGACGCCGCCCAGCTGTGCACTGGCAACCCAGGGTGCCATAGTGATTTGCAATCTCTCCGCCAGCAATGAACTGGTCGGTAAACTTGCTTACCGCCACGAGCTGGTCAGGCAACAGAGTGCACGGTGCATCAGTGCCTACCTGTATTGTGGCGCAGGTGTAGGCGAATCAACCACCGATCTGGTCTTCGGCGGCGACATGCTGATAGCAGAAAACGGACGGGAGCTCGGTCGCGGAGCCCGTTTTTTCCGCAGCGAGACGATGCTGGTTAAAGATGTAGATTTAAAACTGCTGGCATTTGAACGGCGCTGCAATCCGGTTTTTCAGCAGGGCAGGGCGGCTTCACCTGCCGCTCGTTTTGTCGATGTTGGCAAGCTCGCATCAAACACGATTGAAAACCGGGAGTTCGTCTCGCTTGCACGCTCGGTCGACCCTTATCCATTTGTACCGTCAGATAGACGGGTGCGCAGCGAACATTGTGAGGAAATCTTCGCAATTCAAAGTAGCGGGCTGGCTACACGGCTCGAACACACGGATTGCGATCAGGTTGTCATCGGCCTTTCCGGCGGTCTTGACTCCGCTCTGGCTCTGCTGGTGGCAGTGGAAGCTTTTGAACGGCTGGGCAAAAACAAAAATGGCATTCACGCCGTAACCATGCCGGGGCCGGGCACCTCAGAACGAACTCTGCGCAACACCCGTGACCTGGCGGCAGCACTGGGAGTAAACCTCGAAGAGATCGAGATAACAGCGGCCTGCCGCCAGCATCTCGTCGATATCGGACACGATGGAATCAGGCATGATGTCGCTTTTGAAAACACCCAAGCACGTGAACGCACACAGATTCTTATGAACCGTGCCAACATGCTCAAAGCCCTGGTGATCGGCACTGGCGATCTCTCCGAACTGGCGCTGGGATGGTGCACATACAACGGCGACCACATGAGCATGTACGGTGTGAACAGCGGCGTTCCCAAAACACTCGTGCGCTATCTGATCAGCTGGGCAGCGGAGTGCCGCGTCAATCAAAAGGCCGCCGCCGCACTCTCCGATATTCTCGAAACTCCGGTTTCCCCCGAATTGCTACCCGCCGACCGGGAGGGAGCAATCTCGCAGAAGACGGAAGAGGTTATCGGACCATACGAACTGCACGACTTCTTCCTGCATGCGCTGGTGCGCTGCGGACACTCAACCGCAAAAACCAGATTTCTCGCAAAGATCGCCTTCAAAGGAATCTATCCCGCCGCGACAGTCGACAAGTGGCACACTCTTTTCATAAAACGCTTCTTTGCACAGCAATTCAAACGCTCATGCATGCCCGATGGGCCCAAAGTTGGAACCATCAACCTGTCGCCGCGTGGCGACTGGAGAATGCCCAGCGACTGCTCCGATGAGCCCTGGTGCTGAGCCTTTCCGCCCCCAGCACCCTTTTACCTTATTCAGCGGGTGAAGAGCATCTCCTGATAGTTGGGTAGCGGCCACAGATCATCCGCAACTATCAATTCCAGCTTGTCGGCAATTTCTCGCACCCTGTTCACAACGGGGATCAGTGTTTCCAATGCATAGTGACTCTGCTGCTTGGGAGTGCCGTCCGGAATCTCAATTTCAGACTCCAACTCTTTGATAGCCTGCTGTAATTCAACATTCAGCGCAGTAACATTTTCAAGAGCCGCGGTGCAGGCTTGTACGCCAGCCGCCTTGACCGCCGTCGCAGCTTCAGCCAGCAGCTTCTGATGACGCACAACCGCGGGAAATATCATGGTGCGCGCGATATTGAGAGTCAGATCGGCCTCTATCAGCACATCTTTAACATATTTTTCACGGTAGATTTCAAAGCGGCTATGCACCTCACCGCGGCTGAGAACATTGTATTTTTCAAATACCGAGTAACAACTTTCGATATCCATCCCATCCAACGCTTCAACTGTGTTGCGATTGTTGGGTAACCCGCGTTTTTCAGCTTTGCTCACCCAGCTTTCGGCATAATTGTCGCCGTTGAAGATAACTTGTGAGTTAGCGTTGATCATCTTTTTGAGCAGCACCTGAACAGCCTCGTTGAACTCGACCGCATCCTTGGCAGATGCCTTTTCAAGCTCGGTGGCCACATAGTCCAGTGCCTCGGCCAGAATGGTGTTAAGTACCACCTGCGGACCGGCGATTGACTGACTAGATCCCACGGCGCGGAATTCGAACCGATTGCCGGTGAAGGCGAAGGGGCTCGTGCGATTGCGGTCGGTTGCATCTTTGGGAAGTGGCGGAAGCGTATCCACCCCCACAGAGAGCATGTCGCTTCGTCGCGAATCTTGAACCGAACCGGCAGCGATCTGCCGGAAAACATCATCAAGTTGCTCACCGAGAAAAATGGAGATGATCGCTGGCGGTGCCTCATTAGCTCCCAGACGATGATCATTGCCAGCACCGGCCACCGAGCCGCGCAGCATGACCGCATGTCTATTGACCGCCTGAATGACCGCCGCGCAGAAAACCAAAAATTGCATATTTTCATGCGGCGTATCACCAGGTGTCAGCAGATTGCCCACTTTGGGCCCGCCGAGCGACCAGTTGAGATGTTTACCGGAACCGTTGATTCCGGCGAAGGGCTTTTCATGCAGCAGGCAAGCCAGACCGTAGCGCGGAGCGACTCGTTGCAGGGTCTGCATGATCAGCTGCTGATGATCGGTCGAAAGATTCGAACTTTCAAAAACCGGCGCAATTTCATATTGAGCCGGCGCAACTTCGTTGTGACGGGTCTTTACCGGCACCCCTAGTTTATAGAGAATCGTATCGACTTCCATCATGAAAGCCAGTACGCGTTCCGGGATTGTGCCGAAGTATTGGTCTTCCAGCTGCTGTCCCTTCGGCGGCTTGGCGCCGAAAAGCGTACGACCTGCGCTAACCAGATCGGGCCGCGCAAAATAGAGCGATCGGTCAATCAGAAAATACTCCTGTTCCGGTCCGGCGTTAGATGTGATCATGCCGGGATCATCATGACCAAAGAGCTTGAGAACCCGGCGGGCCTGCCGGTTCAATGCCTGCATGGAGCGCAACAGCGGAACTTTTTTGTCGAGAGCTTCTCCATTCCAGGAACAAAAAGCTGTTGGGATGCAGAGCGTTGTACCGTTACGTCCCTCCATAATATAAGCTGGGCTGGTGACATCCCAGGCTGTATAGCCGCGTGCTTCAAAGGTGGCACGCAAACCGCCATGCGGGAAACTGGATGCGTCAGGCTCACCCTGAATGAGTTGTTTGCCGGAAAACTCAGTGATCAGTCCACCTTTGCCATCCGGGCTGTAGAAGCTGTCGTGTTTCTCCGCGGTGCTACCGGTCAGAGGGTAAAAGATATGCGCATAGTGGGTGGCGCCGCGCTCAACAGCCCAGCCGCTCATAGCGGTAGCCACCACATCGGCCACGCTGAAATCGAGCGGTTCACCCTCTTCCATCGTCTTGCGTACCGCCCTGTAAATGTTTTTTGGCAGTCGCGCCTTCATCTCTTCCTCGCCGAAAACATTCATACCAAAGTATTCGTCAATCTTTCCGCGAACAAACTCCGCCTCGGTGCCGGTAAGGTATTGCACCGCACTCTCAATAGCTTTCTGACGCGTAATGCTCATCTTTTTTCTCCACTTTTCCTGATTATTTTTTGAATCAAAGGTTCCATAACCATTGAACTCACATCTTTGGCACGCAAGCGCCATGCCATAGATCACTACGACATCATAATCACCTGATAATCAACATACTGTTATGTTATTATATCTGAAAGACCTCTTTAAGGCCACCTCTCCGGCAAACCATCAATCCTAAAACAACAATTTTGTAGTGATTTTCTAACTCTGGCGACACCCTGATGATAACAATTTTGTAAGCTTATCGAACAGCGCTGTTTTTATGATTCAGCTTTTTTCCACATTGTTAAGGTTGACCCGGCAAAAAAATCGCCGGCTTTACACATAAGCTCTTCAGGACTACGCACCTTCAGAACAGGACATGGCAGGCTTTTTACAAACGAGCTGCCGTAACGCCTGGTTATGATGCGCGGATCGGCCACAACAACCACCCCTCGGTCATTACCGGTTCTGATCAAACGCCCGAAACCCTGACGAAAACGGATAACCGCCTGCGGCAGCGAAAATTCACGGAATGCGTTACCGCCGGCAATTTGAATCTGCTCACAACGCGCTTCAAAAATCGGATCTCCTACAGCGGCAAAGGGCAGCCGTGCCACCACAACACAACTGAGTGCCTCCCCTATCACATCAACCCCCTCCCAGAAGGAGTGTGTGCCCAGCAGCGCGCAACGCTCTCCAGCACGGAATATCTGCGTCAACTGATCGCGGGTACCGCTTGTACCATGCACCAAAAGTGTAATGCCTTGCTCCCGCAGCGGTTCTTCAATCAAACCGGCCACACGGTTCATCATGTCATAGCTGGTAAAAAGTGCCAAAGACCGTCCATCGGTTGCCACAAAAAGATCGAGCATCATCGAACTGAGAGTATCAATATAACAACTCAAGCTCCCCGTACCGACCGGTTCCGGCATAAACTGAGGCGCATAAACCACGCATTGGCGCATGTAGTCAAAGGGACTCGGCGCCACCTTTTCCATAAAGCGTTCCGGCTCAATCAGGTCGAACCCGAGTCGGCGGTTGATATAGGCGAAGGAGCCGCTGACTCTCAGTGTGGCGGAACAGAAAACGCAGGAGTCTCGCGTTTTGTAAAGAGTCTCATTCAGGGTTTCGGCTATACTCAGCGGTGCTCCGAACATACTCACTCGCCGACGATCACCTCCTGCCGATTCAACCCAGAAGACATACTCTGTTTCGGTGGCGGCGGTCACAAAATCCAGATCAGCTGCAAACTCTCGCAGACGCACGGCGCATGACTCCACTCCCTGTGCCTGATCGCCATACATCGCCAGCTCGCCTTCCATTGCCTGACGCACTTTTATCGCCATTTCCTGAAGATGGGTGGCGGTCTCGGCGAGCTGCTGCTTGAGCGCATCTTTGCTGTAACGCAAAAGTTCTTCATCATGCGAAGCAGGGCAACTGACAAAAGCACCGTTTTTGAATATCTGACGTTTGAAACGGTGCAACGGTGTGTTGGCGCCGCAAGCATTAGTGCTGTGCACCTCATTATCGAAATCGACAATACTGCGCATTCGCGTCGCACCGTCGCGGTTTTCGAGCAGGATGGCCCCGATCTCAAAAAACCTGAGCGCACTGCGGCGGATTTGTTCAACCAGCATCCGCACCACGGCAATCTTCTCAGTCAGATACTGCCGAACCTCCTCATTCCTGGTCAAAGCTCCCTTCTCAAGGTGACGTCCAAGAACTTCAATAACCCCGCCGCGATGTCTCGCACGTCCTCTGGTAACACGCTTCAGCGCGGCCATCAGGCGGAACAGTGAAAGCTCCACACAGAGATGCCGGGTGGCGGACTCTTCAAGATTGTGGGCCTCATCAAAAATAATCTGTCCGCAAGACGGCAGAATGTTTCCCCCGCTGGAGGCTTCGGCAAAGACCAGCGCGTGGTTGACAACGATTATATCGGAACTCATCGCCCGTTGACGTGCCTGCTGCATGAAGCAACGCTTATAATAACGGCAGCCTCTGCCGCCGCACTCCTCGCCGCTAGAATATAGATGACTCAGAAAGGCACTGTCGGCATGGCCGCTGCCGGCAAAGTTGTCCAGGTCGCCGTCATCTGTGCGCAGTGCCCAGAAAAGAGCAGTTATGAGATGCCGCAATTCCGGTCGTTCCAGTTCAAACATACTGAAATCGATCAGCGTGCCGAGCTGACGCAAACAGAGATAGTTGCTGCGCCCCTTGAGCAGCGTTGCACGCAACGGTCTGCGCTCGCCAGCAGAGATATTGTCGACAATCTCCTTGATTAGCGGCAACTCCTTGTCGATCAGCTGCGATTGCAGGTTGCGGGTGTTGGTGCTGATAATAACCGGAGACCCGTTAAGTCGCGCCCACGCAGCCGCAGGCAGAAGATAAGCGATGCTTTTACCCACGCCGGTGCCGGCCTCAATTACCAGATGCGAACGTCGGTTGAATGCTTCGGCCACCTGCCGTAGCATACTCACCTGACCCGGACGTTCTTCATAACCGGTTACTCGACGCTGATAGATGCCCCCTGTTTCAAGGTAGGCCGCCAGCTGATCAATCTCCAACGCCTCACATTCATCGTGATGTGGCGGGTGAACCTTCTGCTGATAACCGTTACGAATTTTAAAGCTATCGCTCCATCTCTCTGTATTGACAGTGCCATCACCACGTGCACGCTCGGCGCAGTATCTGAAGAAGCGTGAGAGCGCAATCTCGCCCAGACCGGCATATATACTCTGCACCAGCTCGAAAACCCAGAGCGGTAAAACGGCAAGCTGAGATTCAATCCGTACCCACAGCTGCCGAAAACCCTGTTCTGCCGTCAGATATTCCGGCAGAAGTTGATCGAATTTCTGATCAACACGCGCCAGCCCCAACAGTTGGCACAACTCAAAAATGTCCACGGCAGCTTCTCCGCCGCGAGTGAAGAACCCGTCAAACGCCGCCGGATCATTCGTCACAAAAAGAATGTCTTGATCTGCGCGATCCTCCCCGGAGGGCTGGATGGAAAAAGAGGGTTTGCCACCCTCACGGTCATGTTCAACCCAGACTGTTTTGATTTGTGACATCTTCAAATGGTCCGATACGAAGAAATAAATACGGTGATAATCAGGGATTTTGTCTCTAGCGCCCCATACCAAAGAGTTTCAGAGAACGTCTGAAATCAGCTGGCAACGGGCTATGAGCCTTGATCTTCAAAGTGGGCTCCAACGGATTGACCAGCTCAAGACCGCAAGCGTGTAGCATAGGACGTGGAATTGTCTGATAGCGCGGATCACGCACCGTCTTGATCCCATAACGGATGTCGCCCAGTACGGGATGCCTGACTGCCGCCAAATGTCGGCGAATCTGGTGAGTACGCCCGGTTTCAATACGAATCTTCAGAAAACTTGCCTCTTTGACACAGGTCAGACGCTTAACCTGGCTGATGGCGCGTTCGCCATCCAGTTTCTGATTGAGCAAGCTCGCTTTGCTCTCAAATTTACCGTACACCAGTGCCTGATAGAGTTTAATGACCCGGCGGGATTTGAAGAGCTTCACCGCTGCCTCAAAAGCTGCGGAACTGCGGGCACACAGCAGGCAGCCGGTTGTATCTTTGTCCAGCCGATGCACAACAACCAGCTTCGGCGAGCTCAACTGTTCACGTAGCATAGTCTCAACACTCCTGCTGCCGGTCACCACCAGCCCCGAGGGCTTATCAACCACCAGATAGTCGCCACTCTCCACAAGCACCCTGATCCTGTTGCCAATTGTGACGGTGGTCTGTCGACGGGATGGAATCTCAATCGTGTCGCCATTACGCAATCGATGATGCGCCATCCAGATACAGCGACGATTAACCCAGACCACCCGCTCATCCAACAGATTCTTGGCGGCCCTGCGTGAGATTGAGAGCTTTGCACTCAGAAAATCCTGAACACTGGCTCCATCCTCACCGCGTGCCACCACAAAGGCAGTCATCTCATTTTTTTTATTCATAAATTTGCTGATCACTCCCGCTTCCACCCGCTTTTCTACCTACCCTCCGCCACCTTTCGGCGAAGCCGGATTTAAAAAGGTTGAACGCTTCCATTGTAACTCAACAGAGCAAAGCTAAGCAAGTTTCGACATTTACGGATCATCGGAACAACATTTGTTAATCGGGGCACGACGATCTGCCGGGGCACACGATTCCGAAACATTTGCGCAAAGAGCTTAATCACGGGGCTTTGTGACCCCCAGCCTCACAAAGGGCAGTGCGAATTCTGCATTTTCATCAAAATTGAAGATTGTGAATCCCTTCAGACCGAGCTTACGCACACTCTCTATCTGCCGACTGAGTTTAAGCGGATAACTGCTCTCATCCTTCCAGCAGGAAAGACCGATACCGGGATAGAGCGGCACATTGCCAACAAACTGTTTCTGTTGCTGCACAACATTTTCAAAAATCTGAGTTGAGTCAAGATAATTCATTGGACAGACAAAATCGAGCCATCCCTTTTCACACCACAGCTGCCAATCCTGCCCGATCACATCACGATCCGAAGGTGCATTTCTGAAAACTGCGGCGGATATACTGATCCCCGACCGGATTTCGTGCGCTCTCTCGGCTACTGCACGCACTACCTGCGTGATATTGCCGCGCCGGAACTCAAGATACCGCGCATAAAACCTGCCGCCGCGCAGCACCTCTGCAGGCCAGGCTTCAATTCGCTCTCCAATCTGCTTTTCAAAACGTTCGCGGCAGCCGGAACAAAAGCAATGAGTGCTTCCGGGATAGCGGATATAGTCAAAGTGAATGCCGTCCACTGCATAGTTGCGCACAACCTCAAGCTGCGCATCAATCTCCATCCGCTGATTTTCAGGGTGCGAAGGGCAGAGCCACAGCTGTTCCTGTCCGCCGTTCTTATCGGCTTGCAGACGTCCCTGAGCATGCAGCCTGTCGATCACATCTGCGGTGGCGTGATGCCCGGTTTTCCAACAGACCTTCCAGATGTGACACTCGACACCATACTTACGACAGGCCGCCAGACAAGCCTTGATCTGATCGCCACGCTTAGCGACATCCGAATGCACCGGTAATACTTCTGAGGGATAATAGGCGGTGGCACCCCATGACATATTCGGGATAATGACATTAAAACCATGTTGTTTCAGAAACCTGATCGACTCATCCCAGTCGCGGTTTCTCAGACCGAAGGCACTGTGACACCAGAATGCGCGATGTTCACCGGCAATCGAATCAAAGAGACTGCACCGACTCCTGACCGCCAGTTCCGCCGCGGCACGGGCGGCCTGTGTGCTTTCAAACCAGCGGCCCTGCTCCAGTGCCTCACCTGCTTGTGCACGGCTGCGCTCGGTCTGCCGAAACAGATCGCGGCTGTCCGGCCTCGGCTGCTGTCTTTCAAAAATTGCTTTAAAAGCCTCGAAGTCGGGGCAATCATCAAACCTTCCGATCGCTGCAAATGATTGCCGCGCCTGCTTCTCGAGCACCGCCGGTGCCAACGCCCCGATTACACTCAGCAGCAGTTCGCCGCCGCTCCGCTGATCTTCAGCCAACCAGACGTGGCCGAACATAGCTCCGGTATCGGTGACTGTAATCGCGGGATGGTCGGTATCCTCACCACGACTGTCACGCCAGACTGCCACAACTCTACCAGTTTTGCCACCCTCCGTGTCGGGGGTGAATTCATGAGCATTCCAGGATGCCTGCGGTGTGAAAGCGGGTTGGTGCGGTAAACCATCCCCTACCCTGGCAAAGCCTGAGAAATTGCCGTTTTCGTCCTTGATCCACGCACCCTGCCGCACTCCCAGCAAAGAGTTCAGGCCGTTCGGCGCATTGTAGAAGCTGATGATTCTGCCCCCCTGCTTCACAAAATTCTCAAGCAGCGGCATCACATTGGGTGGCAGCAGAGCGCTGTATGCAAAGATCACAATCCTAGCCTTCTGCAGATGCTGCACATTGAGTTCATAATCGTCAACACTCACACAGTCGAGATGCAAGGTGCCGAGTGTTTTTTCCAGATTCCGGGCATAACGGGTAAACTCCCCTTGCTTGCCGTCACTCTGTGAAGATGAAACTCCACGAACGATGAGCAGATCGGATTCCACTGTTATGACACCCAGATTTGCCAATGCACAGTTTGTATTCTGATCCTTGAGATGCCAGCCGGAGAGGCGAATACAATCAACCTGCCGGCAGCCACGCACTCTGGAGGTTGTTGAATCCTCCTTGAAGGCTTGTTTGAGCATTCTGATCCGACACCAGCGACCGGACTGTTCCGGAGCAAATTTACCATGCAACCAGCGTCCATCAGCACGCAGATAGAAGCTGAAACCCGAGAAACAAGAGATGTCGGCACAGTAGAAATCAAAAGATATGCCCCTGGCGGCAGTCATGTCAATCCTAACCGGTATATCCCAGCACATTCTCTCAAGATCAGTCTCTTTAAAATCAACCGGCAGCAGCACCGCTCTGTTTTCCAGGATCGGAAACGGGACGGCTTCGGAGTTGCTCCGCACCAGTTTTGCAGCACTGCGACGCCCCTCAACAAAATCACGCCACTCAACCACCAGATTATCGGCATCAAGCGCAACCGCAGGCAGATTTCCCGCGGCGGCGGCGGATAGAACAGAACTCAGACAAAGCAGAAAGGCAAGAACTCTAATTTTCATAATCATTCTCCAACAGGTGATCCTGTCTCGCTCACTTGACTTAACCGTAAAACCGATCATCCAGATCGACAATTTCATCTACTTGACCATCGAAGGCAGCCAGGTGGCGATCTCCGGAAAACACATCAGCAGCACACTTACACCCAGCAACGCCCCTAGGAAAGGCAGTGCCCCCCGGAAGACTGTCTGCAGTGAGATGCCGCGATCGATACCGCTGACAACATAGGCATTAACACCGACCGGCGGAGTAATAACCCCCATCTGTGTTACCAGAACTATCATAACACCGAACCAGATCGGATCATACCCCAGTTTCCCGATAACCACCGGATAGAAGATCGGGATAGTTAGAAGAATTAGAGCAAGCGCATCCACAAAACAGCCGGCCAGCAGATAGAAAAACAAAATCATCACAATCACAATCCAGGGTGCAACCGGTAGAGCGGCCAACCAGGCGGCAAAAGATGTCGGTATGTTGGTTATGGCAAGAAAATGGCCGAACATGGTTGCTCCGGCCACTATCACCATAACCATACATGAAGTGCGAATAGTCTCCTGCGCCGACTTGTAAAGCATTTTCCACGAACAGTTACCGCCGCAGAAAGCTATGATCACCGAGCCGGCCGCCCCGACCGCGGCACCCTCGGTAGGGGTGAACCAGCCGAAAAAAATACCTCCCATTACAAAGGCAAAGAGAACAAGGGTTTCGATAACGCCGAACAGAGCCTTGAGCTTATCTCTGAAAGAGACTCGTGCAACCGGCGGTGCCAGCTTGGGATTGAGGGTGCACTGCAGTACGATCACCAGGCAGAAAGCCAGTGCTGTCAGAATGCCGGGCAGAATACCGGCTATAAACAGTTTGCCGATCGACTGTTCCGTCAGAACACCGTAAACGATAAAGACCACACTCGGCGGTATCAGCATACCCAGACCACCGCCAGCTGCAACCGTTCCCCCGGCGAGAGCATCACTGTATTTAAACTTTTTCATCTCCGGTAGTGCGACTGCCGACATGGTTGCAGCCGTCGCGGGACCTGAACCGCAAATCGCTCCAAAGGCGGCGCAAGCACCGACCGTCGCCATGGCCAACCCGCCGCGCAATGAAGAGAGCCAACTGTTGGCGGCGGCGAAAAGCCGTCCGCTGATTCCAGCATGAAAAGAGACCTGTCCCATAAACACAAAAAGCGGTATCACCGTCAGAGTGTAGCTGGTGAAGGTTTCATACATGTCGGCGGTCAACACAGCTGTGGCCGCCCGACCGGAAACCGCGAGCGCATACCCACAGACACCGATGATCCCCATGGCAAATGCCACCGGCATGCTGCCAAACAGCAATAGAAGCATCAAAATACAACCCAGCACACCTAACTGCAGATAATTCATTGGCGTACCAGCTCCCTGCCCGGAAAGATCAGATGAAAGAGAACAACCAGCACCGTCACCGTAAAGGCGAACGCCATCAGCCAAGGCACCCAAAAAACTGGTATCTCAATTGTATCGGTTACTTCACGATTCTTTAAAAATGCAGCTCCATAATCGAAACAGGCCCATGCCGTGATACTAAAACCGACCATCATGCCCAAACGCATTATGGAATCTACAATGATACGATACCGACGATTGAGTTTGTGAAAAAAATACTCAATGGCCACATGCCCCTTCATCGCAGTGGTCAGCGGCATTGCACAGGCCACACTGATAGCCCCGCAGATTTTAATGATATCGTAAGCTCCGTTAACAGAAATCCGGCAGAGCCGCAACACTATGTCGAAGCAGGTAATAAAAATCATGCAGACCACCGCCGCGCATGAGACAACCGTCATCAACCTGATCAGCACGACAACCGCGCGCCAGAAGAGGTTGAGTGATCCTGAATCGTTACGGTGTGAGTCATCTTGCATCAGCGGAGATCTGGTTATTGCGCTCTGTATCTCTCAATTCCTTGCCTGAGCGTTTTGACAAAATCATGTGCCGGAATATTTTTATCGGCGGCTCCAACCACAAAATCATCGATCAACAGTGCCACTGAATCAACCCAGCGCTTGCGTTCGCTTTCTGGCAGTGTGATAAATTCACGCCCCTGCGCAAGGGTATAGGCGCGTCCTTCGATGTCAGCATCCATCCAGGCCTTGCCATGTTTCCCGACCCACTCCTCGTTGACCGCAGTGATTATCTCTTTGATATCCGCAGGCAGCGACTCCCATCTCTCTTTGTTCATAGTCACAAAAAAGGCGGTGGTGTATCCGATGCACTGGGAGTCAGTGACGTAGTCAATGACTTCGGCCTGCTTCCAACCTTTTAATGTTTCTACTGGACACATGGTGGCTTCCACCACGCCCTTCTGCAGAGCTTCATAAGCCTCGCCCTGCGACATACTCACCGGAGAACCGCCCAAAACCTCGACCACCTTGGTTGAAAATCCGGTGGCACGAATTTTGAGCCCCTTCAAGTCATCAAGCGATTTAACCGGCTTTTTAGTGGCCAGCACGCCCGGGCCGTGAGCATGAACATACATGATCCGGGTATCCTGAATCTCAGCCGGAGCAAACTTTTTAATGGCGGCATTCACGATTTTGGTGGCGGCGATACCATCGGGATAACCCAGTGGCAGATCAACTCCCTCGATCAAAGGAAAACGCCCGCGGCTGTAAGCGAAGGCACTCTGCCCGAGGTCGGAGACTCCATCCACAACTCCCTGATAGCACTGCGGAGCTTTGGTCAGTGAACCACCGGAGAAGACCGTGATCTCAACTCTTCCGGCAGTGCGTCGTTCGATCTCAGCGGCCCAAGCTTCGGAGAGTTTGCACTGCACATGGGTCGGCGGAAAAAAGACGCTGTAACTCAGCCTGATTTTACCATCATCCGCCCCCTCTCTGCCGCAACCGGATAAAACAACCGCGACTCCGGCAAACGCCAGACCTGATTTGACTGCTTTCATCATACTCAAACTCCTGTCACTGAACACAGGGAATCAACCCCGGGGATATCTAAAAAAAAGAGGCGCCCGCTCAGGCGCCCCATCAAAAGCGCATCCAAGCGCATCACAACTAACGATCAAACTGAGCGTCAAAGGCGATATTGCTTGGTGCGAAGTCCACACAACGCACAAAGTCGCATGACTCCTGAGCTCCATGACAGCGATCCATGCGGGAATCTTCCCACTCAACCGAAAGCGGACCGCTGTAACCAATGTCATTCAATGCAACGATCACCTCTTCGAAATTGATATCGCCATGCCCGAGTGAGCGGAAATCCCAGTAGCGGCGTGGATCGGCGAATTCGGTATGGCCCCCAAAAACACCGACACTACCATCACCATGACCCCACCAGGCATCCTTCATGTGAACATGAAAGATACGCTCAGGGAAAGTACGAATAAATTTAACGTAATCAACACCCTGATAACCCAGATGTGAAGGATCATAGTTGAAACCAAACGCCGGATGACCATCCAGCGCATCGAGCGCACGCTGAGCGGAAGCGATATCAAATGCTATTTCAGTCGGATGGACCTCCAGCGCGAAACGAATCCCCTGCTCGGCATAATAATCAAGGATCGGCTTCCATGTTTTGGCAAACTCCTTGTATCCGGCATCAATCTGTCCCGGCAAACAGGGAGGAAATGAGTAAAGCAGGTGCCAGACAGGCGAACCGGTGAAGCCGTTGACAACACTCACGCCCATGTTCTTAGCGGCTTTCGCAGCCTTTTTCTGCATGCTGATCGCCCATTTTCTGGTTTTTTTAGGGTCTCCTTGGCACTCAGCCGGAGCAAAGGCATAGTGCCGCTCATCAATCGGATCACAAACCAGCTGACCGGAGAGATGATTTGAAATAGCCCAGCACCCCAGACCGTTCTCCTCAAGAACCTCACGTTTGTCATCGCAGTAACTCTTGCTGCGGGATGCTTTGTCCAAATCAATATGATCTCCCCAACAACAAAGTTCAAGTCCGTCATAACCAAACTCACTCATCATCTCACACACCTTGGCAAATGGCAAGTCAGCCCATTGTCCGGTAAATATAGTAACATTTCTAGCCATCGTTATTTCCTTTCTCTGACATCGCTTTTCGCAATGCCGTAGTTAGTTGCAATAGTGGAATCGGAGATTATTATAAAAAAAGAGGCTTTACAACTCAAAAGGCGATATGTACTCCCCTGAACAGCTTGCGCAGACGCTTCTTATCCTCTGACGAAAGAGTACAACGCGTCAGCGAAAGTACCTGCAATCCTTTGGGGAACTTGAGATCAGGGGGCAAAACAGCGATTCCACAGTTGTCTAGGTTGAGCTGACGCAAACGAGGCAACTCGAAAAGCCAGCCGGGCAGCTTGGTCAAAGGATTGCCGCTCAGATCGATATCCTCAAGCAGCTTCAGATTCCTGAGCACCTCGGGAACCTCGTTAAAACGGTTGTTCTTGAGATAAATGCGCTGCAACTGGCCCATAGAGGCGATGCCGTCTGGCAGAGCCTCCAGTTTGTTGCTGTTAAGACGCAACCAGCGCATTCCGACGCAGGCGCCGATCTCTTCCGGCAACACAGTGAGCTCATTGCGGTCAAGATTGAGATATTCAAGCTGTGTGAGTCGTCCGATATCCGAACCTAGCTGCTTCATTTCATTATCAGCACAATAGAGCCGCTTCAATTCGCTACACGCTGTAACTGCCGACGGCAGAATGGCGTTCGAAGTGGCGGATATATCCAACGTCCGCAAACCGATGATGGAAGGCAGGACACCCATATCGCCGACATCAGCCCCACGCAACAACAGAGTGGTAAGTTCAGGCATTCCAGCCAGCTCTGCGGGAAGATCATCGATTGCAACGTCGGTCAGCACAATACGCTCAACCGAATCTTTCAAGGCCAGGGCTGTCCTGACAGAGTCGGCACTCACCGGCCTGTGAGGTGCCTCCCTATGCCTGAAACAGCCGCTGAAAATCAGCGGACACAACAGAATAAACAGTGCAAAAAAACGACTCATATACTCCCCGCTGGTTGTTAAACTTTTAATTTCAGTTTATAGTAAGATAAAGTGCCCCGCTACGCAACACTAACTTTTAAACCTAAAAACGGCAGTTGCCATTTTGTCGTAGATGCAAGGCGCACGGTTTTCAGCTATAGTGACTATGCTGGAAGCCGTACAACGCCGCAGATGC
>CAYOQJ010000115.1:0-5509 GCA_964406095.1 uncultured Lentisphaeraceae bacterium | reverse complement strand
CTGCCTGGCTGCCAGCCACTTGGTCGGCGTTAATTCCCTGGCCTCGACATTGGTGATATGCGGCAGGCGGCTGAGCACGTCTTCGAGGTATTCTTCCGGATTGACCCCGTGCATTTTGCAGTTAAGCAGCACCGTCATTATGATGGCACTCTGAACTCCCGCATCTTTGGAGCCAAAGAAGAGCCAATTTTTCTTGCCAAGCGCAGGGACGCGGATTATATTTGCAACCGAGTTGTTGTCGATATCCAGTTCGCCGTTTTCCACATAAACATTCAGTTCATCCCAGAGGTTCAGTGTGTAGCTAATCGCTTTTCCCGTCAGGCTCTGCGGTAGATGCTTTGATCTCTGTCTTTCGATCTTTTCTTTGATGGTGTCTAAAACAGGGCGGCTCTCTTTCATCCTTAAAGCTTTTCGTTCACAAGCTGAACTGCCGCTCTCCCGCAGAATGGTTTCAATGTGATAAAGTTTGGATAACTCTTTGAGTATGCTGCGAGCCAGTGCGGATTCATCTTTCGCTTTATAAAAATAGTGGCGGGCATGCGCCCAGCAGCAGCTTATCTCAAGCATCTCCAGCCCAAGCTCCCGGCGGCGAACTGCTTTTCAATCTGCTGGCCGACCGTTATGAGCGCAGATCAACTTTCGTGACAACGAATCTGGCGTTCGGCGAATGGGTCCAAGTGTTCGGAGACGAGAAGCTGACGACAGCACTTCTCGACAGGCTAGTCCACCATGCCCATATACTGACCACGCAGGGAAAATCTTATCGTACCGGCAATCGGCAGACAGAAGTGACCCGATAAAAGAATAATGAGAAAGGTCAAGTCCCACATTCCACATCCCACATCGTACATCCTACATTCCACATCCCACATCCTACATCCTACATTCCACATCCAGCTCTCTTTGTCTTCCCTTGTGGCTTCAAATTTCTCTTCAACTTAACTCCGGCATCTTGCAAACGTTTTTCAAAAGCGCTGCGCCGCTCATTCAGCGCAACACTGTATTCAGGGTTGCCCGCCTGATTGATATACTGCCGTGGATCATGCTCCATGTCGTACAACTCCTCCTCGCCGTTCACATAACGCATATAAGCCCACTTTTCACTGCGCAGCGCAGCTCCTTTCGCATCAACCGTCAAGGCGGCATCACGAGTTGCGGCCCGTGAATCAAGCAGAATTGGTTTCAGGCTCCGACCCTGAACAGCGGCATCAACATCAAGTCCAGCTAGGTCAGCCATGGTCGGATAAATATCCAACAGCTCCACAAAGGCCGCGCTGCGACCAGCCCGCATACCCGGAGCGCAGATGATAAGCGGAACTCGCGCGACATTCTCATGCAGCATCGACTTCTCCCAAAAAGTGTGTTCCCCCAGATGATAACCATGATCACTGGTGAAAACAATCGCGGTTGTATCACGCAAACCAAGCTGGTCAACCTCATCCAGAATGCGCCCCACCTGATCATCGACAAAAGTCAGTGCCGCAAAATACCCCTGCCACATTCGTCTCTGATTATCCGGATATCTGCCGATCGGATTTTTCAAACTGCTGATCTTCCAGGCAATCTTTGGTATGTCATCGGTATCGCCTTCTGGAACGTGAGGCAGTTTAATCTTCCGCCAGTCATACTCTTTAAAATATTTGCGTGGGGCGACCATTGGATAGTGCGGACGAACCATGCCGACCCCGATAAAGAATTTTTCGTTTTTACGCTGGCGTAGCAGCTCAATCGTTTTAACAGCGGTTTTATAATCGGGTTGATCGGAACCGTCGCCATCCGCCTGCACCGTGACAAACATGCGATGCGGCATAGCTGTTGTCTGACGTCCCTCAAGCTTATCAGTAAAGACATTGAGATTCAGGCAGGCGTAATCTCCAGGTGTGTGCGCTTCACGACCTGTTGAATTAAAACGCTCAGTCCACGATGTGACTACATCCGCGCCATCGGTGCCGTCGATAATATCACCCGGCACGCGCATATGAAATATTTTGCCGACACGCGCCGTATAATAATCGTTATTTTTAAAGAACTCCCCCATTGTAACGCCTAGATTGCCGGTATAACGTGAATACATAAAAGACTGTCTCGACGGTGCGCACCAGACACCCTGACAATAAGCTCTGTCAAAGACCATACCGCTGGCGGCCAGGCGGTCTATATTGGGAGTAATACCGATTTCACTGCCATAACAACCCATGACATCCACTTTGAGATCATCGGAAATTATAAAAAGCACATTTTCAATGAGCGGTTTACCGACTGCCGCGCAGAGTGCGTTCAATGCAAGCGCGCAAAAAAAATATATTTTTTTCATAATGCTGATTATCGCACTAAATCTTCTGAAACTCAAGATTGAGCAGTAAATTTTTAATTTGCCTGAACATGCTGTTGCTGATTCGTTGAGACACAACAGCAAATCAGGATAATAAGTTGTTGGCTGCTTGACAAATGCATCCGTTTGTCTTAGGGGAACTGGCCTGCAGTAACTTGGCGAACCAGAAGGAAATCATTGCCTTGTTGCACGCTCTTCCGCCTGTTGGAAAGGTCGAGGATGACGAGCTTTTGCTTTTTTTAGAGCGCCACACTCTCATGGGACGCGGTATTGGCCTGATTGATATGCATCTGCTGGCATCGTGTCATTTGGAGAGATGCCGGTTGTGGACAAAAGACAAAGGGCTCCGAACTATCGCAACCGAGATGGGAGTCGAATTCAACCAACCATGAGTTGCACCCATACTCGTATGTATGCGCTGAGGACGCTTTGTCTGAGTTCAAGATATTTGAAACAGAAGAATTCCTGAAACGCCTTAAAAAGCTGATGTCACGCGACGCCACCTTCTTGAGGCGCAAACTCGATTCAGTTATTTATCCTCAAATCAAGGCTGAGCCTTTCTGGGGCAACAACATCAAAAAGCTCCTAAAATTATGCGCGATTGCGGAGTTGACAATTTTCACCCCCCTCAGCATAATGGATGCAAATCGCAGATTCAGAAGAGTGTTCTGAGAACTTCTGTGGGATGGTAGTGATAAATTGTGATGAAAACTATTCAACGGTTGCGCAAAAATCTACAAATTTTTGTAATCATCTTTTTGGTTCCGTATTCATGCCAGGCTAATTTCATTGAAAATCTTCTTACGCTTGGTTATCCAGGCAACATTGAAAACGTGGAGTTTGGAAATGTCTCTTACGGCGTTAACTCTCCAGTTATGGATGGCGTAATAACAGGTCAACATTTCAGGATATGCGACATTCTTCAAGAGGGTGAAGAAACCGTGGTTTTCGGCATTCATCAGCGCCAGAAACACAAAATGTTTGAAGTTTGGCGTGCTAATACACGTGACAGCCGGGTATTTACTGAAAACAAAACATTATTTCAAGTTCCTGATGAAGACCCGCACTGGTTATGGGCCGAACTTGCGGTTAAGCCGCCAGATCAAATACTGCTCATGCAATGTCAAATTGGCAGTCCTAAAGTAAGCGGCCACTTTTTTCACGTTTTTGGTGGAACGACAAATGGGGAAAACTGGCGAAAACTTTTACCGGATCCGGTCTACTATGGTCAGGACGCATGGTCTATAGTCTGGAATGAGCAGCTCAAAAAATTTGTCAATTATCAGACCAGTTACCAGCCTTGGGACAAGAGGTATGCGGACAATATGCGCAAGGCGAGACGTGTCCTGCACATTCGTACCAGTCCAGATGGAAAAACGTGGACCCCTTCGGAAAGCTTTGGCTCGTTAGGACCTTATTTACCACCGGAACAATTAGTGATACCGGATAAGCATGATCCACCTGACACCGAATTTTATCGTTTTTCCGTAATGAATCTAGGGGAGTTCTGGATGGGCGCAATGGTGAAATATATTTCTCAACCGCGCGCCGCACCTAAATTCGGCTCTTGGCCGCATGGTCCATTTTTTGGTTATGAATGGTGGGTTAGTCACGACGGTCTGAACTGGAATCGTCCATATCGTGACGACACTTCGCTTGATGCGACTCCCTGGAATTTCGCCTATTACCTCTGCCAACCTATGACGGATGGCGACAATCTGGTTTGGATTATCAACAGTTCCAGATTTATTCTCAACAGAAAACGTATATGTTATGTGTACAATCGGGCAAACGCCGAAATAATCACACGCCCTTTTAGGTCATCCGGCAAACAGATGATGCTGGAAGTTGACTTCGGCGCTATGCTGAGGGAGGTGGCCCCATCTTCGCAGCAAGGGTATATTATGGCTGAGCTAACTGACCAGAGAGGCGAGGTTATCGAAGGCTTCGAAAGTTCAAAATGCCTTTTCGAAGTCAGCGAACAAACAAGTTTGCCTCTAAAGTGGGGAACACAAATTTTGCCAGACAAAATAAATGACGTACCACTGCGGTTACGGCTATATTTCAGAGATGCCCGTATTTATTCTCTCACCCATTAGATTAAACCAAACACACAACTTTATGAGAATTATGCGAAAAAGAAAAAACTAAACCACCAACAAAAAGAAACCAAGATGAGAACCAGCCAAAAGCGAATATACACTTTCATACGCACGTTACTAATTATCATATCAATCACACGGGCAAGTATGCTCTTTGCTCAAATATACAATGATGCAACCGCATGGTGACACTTCGATTATGCGGAACGTTTATTTTGTTGAACTAAATCATAAACGCGACAAAAAAAACAGGATGCAAATCCTTGGTCAATTCTGACAAAATCGGATTTTTCTTCAAATGGCGGTGTCTTCTGTCCGTTGTTAGAACCGATACCGTACCATCCGCCGAGTAAGCTACGAGGAACCGGGACACCGATCAAGGTGATCCCGAGGCGCGTTTCGGCCTACGTTGGCCGGAACGCGCCGCATGTGGCATCCTGACGGTTTCCGTGGTTTCGAGCATCCGGTGTCGCACGCCGGGACGCTCGACTCTCCCTGTTCTTCGGGCACATCCCACGATGGAACGCCGCCGACAGGCGGCTCTCTGCAATGCGCTCAAAAACAGAACCCCAAAACCCGGAACGAGAAAATCCTCTGAAAAAGGTGACAGGCAATATTTGCTACTCAATTTATTTTTCATATTTACATCCCAGATATTATGAACCATTTTTAATCAGCAATATAAAAATAATTTTCCGAAAGGACAAGATTATTTTTGACAAAACCCGCAATTTTTGTGAGTATCTGAAACCATTAGCCGAGAACGTACGTAAATTACGAACGTTCGTACAATAAGTTGTTGGGCCAGCAAGAAAGGAACAGAATGACAGCACCAGACCCGTACATCGACTTCACAACCCGATTGAAGCTGCTTGCCAGCAAGTACCCTGATCTCGTGACGATGACCCTGAGCAATATTTTCACGATGCGCTTGATCGGAAATAAGACGCATGGTGATCTGGCTGAAATCGCAATTGCTGAATTCATTAACCAGTACATGTATGATTTCCGCTCCATCCACGTTGGCAAGGACCTCTATCGTGCCAAGTCGCAGGAGGAGGACATAAAGATCATA
>CAYOQJ010000114.1:0-10077 GCA_964406095.1 uncultured Lentisphaeraceae bacterium | reverse complement strand
TTTACCGCATCTGCGGCGTTGCATGGCTTCCAGCATAGTCACTATAGCTGAAAACCGTGCGCCTTGCATCTACGACAAAATGGCAACTGCCGTTTTTAGGTTTATCGCAATAACAGTACCGTCGCCGCTTTGATGATGCTGAATGCGGTGGTTGAACCCCAGGGTGGTTCATCTTCTGCGGGTATGCTCCAGTTCTCTGAGTTGTTTACCAGCAACAGATAGTTGTTCCAACTTTGCACACCGCTGCGGTCGCCGCAGTAGCATTGGGCGGTCGGATTCTTTTCCAACGCGACAGCCGTTTCTCCATAGTGCAGTCCGGTGCCGCGCAGATCACCGTTCCCAGTACTGACAGCAGCCAGAAATGCGTTCGGCTCTCTGGCGGCAATTCCCTGGTAGGCATAAATATCCTCACCGCTTTGTGAAATCGACAAATTACCGGATATAACTACTCCCTCAATCGCGCCGACGGTCGTGCTGGAATCGCAGTTGGTTATTGCGATGATCGTCCCGGCTGTTACAGGTGCGAGGTTGCTCCAGACAAGATCATCTTCACCCGTTCCAAAGGCGATTCTGTCCCACTCTTCGTCGGTGAAGCGAATGGTGGTGTCCTGCGGCAGGTCGCGAATTGCGACGAACGAGAATGAGTCGGTTGCCGAATTGAAAGCGGTGAAGGCGATTGCGCCGACCAGGATGTTGTCGATTAAAAGGCCGCGGACCGCTTTAATGCTGGCGGCTGTCGCGTTGTCAGCACTGTTGGTGGTGGTAACAGTTAGAGTGTTTTCTCCCGGCTCGAGTGGAACGTTATCAATGATCCAAGGGTTTTCAACCGCAACCTCTCCGTTGGCACCGTTGGCCGCATTGCTCCAGACGATATGTCCGACCGCGTTTGCTACCGTACCGCTCACAACGATTGTCGGCACGGTGTAATCCACAAAGTTTCCGATTTCCGGCGTTAAAATGGAGATGGACGCTGTGGCGGGATCGTCCCCAGCCGCAAAGCCAGCCGCATTCGGCGCAAGTGCCAGAGTTGTCCAGTTGTTTTGATCGCAGAGCAACGGGCGATACTGATCATAGCATTCGTATCCGCAACGCGGGCCGTCATACTCGGCTCCGCTGCTTTGAGATGCAGGTATGGCGATTGCGCTTTCGCCGTAGCATAGTCCGGTTCCAGCCAGCTCGCCGTCGGCAGTGCTGAGCGCACTCAGAAAAAGCAGCGGCTCACGCGATTCACCGAGATAGGCGTAGATATCTTCGCCGCTCTGCGCCAAGTCCATGCGTCTCGAAGCAACACTCTCAATTTGACCGTGTGAGGCACTCCAGTTTTCGGTGTTGTCACAAAAATCAATTATAACAACGTTGCCCGGCGCAAGGCCCGATTCGCTGTTCCAGACAATATCTCCTTCGTATAACTGTGAAACAAAGTTTGTGCCGTTCCACTCTTCATCGCTGAAAATGATACGCATAGCGGGCGGGATTTCACTCAGTGCCGCGAAGGCGAAGGCGTCACGTTGTGCATTGAAGGCGGTAAAGGCGATCACCACTCCGGGATCACGGTAGATCATTACCTCATCTGCAGTTACGATCCCGGAGCTGTTGGTTCCGCTGACAGTTATGAAATTACGCTTAGTTGTCAGTGGCAGAGCTGCAACGCACCACTCTGAGGTTGCCGCAATTGTTCCGCACACTCCACTGGTGAGGTTGCTCCAGCTCAGTCGCCCTACGCAGTTGGTGCAGATTCCGCTGACGCACAGCGTACTTTGTTCCGCAGCGGCCACATATCCGCTTTGCGGCGCGGCTATGTTGAGAAAGGGGTAGTCAGCTGGCAATTCCGTTAATCTGATATCATCGAAGCCGCCGCAATCGGCTGAATAGTCGGCACTGACTGAAAACCGCAGCTGGCAGAATTGAGCTTCGGCGGGCAGCATAATTTCAACGGGAAACCACTCTGATGTAGACTCAGAGTGTTTAGGGAGCATAACCTGTTCAACTTCGTCCCACTCTGTACCGTTATCAAGGGCGACAGCGTAGGCTGTGAAATCCGCAGTGTCCAGTCCGCGGTTACAGTAGCTGAAGCTCAACATGCAATAACCGCGCTCTGATATATCGACCGTTTCAAAGGTCAGATGCGCGACCTGATCAGCAGGCATGCCGGGGATTTCATCAATGTCATAAAATTCCCAGAATCGGTCGCCGTCCGGCGCGGGATTAAAATATTTGTTGCCGTCGGTGATGGTAACGATACCCCAGATGTCGCCGTCGGAATTGTGCTCCGCAGGTGTGGCGTTGTAGAACCAGGTATCGGACGAAGTATCTTCAAAACTCTGGCTGCAAAGCAGGGTTTGTGAGGCCAGATCACCGGTTGAATACAGCAAAAAACCGAAAAAAAGAAACCGCTTCATGATTCTACTCCCCTTATCAGGAAGTCAGTCGCAACACGGCTGACAACAAACGTTGATTTTCTCCGACGATATCGCGCTCAATGAATTGGCGACACGCAGGATACACGGTACAGTACATATTTCACATACGTATAGTCACATATCAAATTTCAATTCAAATGACAAGCTATAAAAAATTTTCTGTTGGGGGGCAAGCACTGTGTTTTCATACTGTTTGATTGTATCGTGTGAGCTGATGATGATTTTGACAACTGCCGCGACGGTTATTTCTGCTTGCGTTGGCCACACTGATAATGGCAGTCGCGACGCTCAGTACAACTGTAGTAAAATTCTTCCTCATAACGTAAAAGGTATAACAGTGCAACTTACAACCATCAATTGTTTTTACAACCTTCAGGATCAAGAAAATTTACCGCCAAATCTGCCGGTTGCTAAAACAGGTGTGTTAAGGTATCATTTGAAAAGTTGGGAATGAGTTTGATTTTTTGCTCAGGAGAAGATTATGTTGAAGCTGACTCCGGAACAGATGCCTTCTAAGAGATCCTTTAAACCAGCTGTGGATATTCTGCATCAGATCAGAGAAGCCGCACCGGCGGGGGCGGAGGTGCTGACCATTGCTCTGGAACGGGATAGGGGCTATGTTTCACGCTATGACCTGCCTCTGCCGACCAGAAACCAGAGTGCTCCGGAAATAATTTTTCTAGCGGAGCGCATTGTAAAATTCATGCTCTGGTCCAGTGGCGGCTGGCGCGTGATGCTATCCGGCCCGCCGAAGGTTTGTCAGGCGATCAAAAGTGCCTACTCACCCAATGGAGCACGGAAGTTTGATTGTCGCTTTATGTCCAGAGTTTACGGGTGTAAAACGATTGTCGAGCGTCTGCCGTTTAATGAGATACCGCAAGGTCATGAGCGTGCCCTGATGATGGATCGCAACATAGGTGGCAACCGCTTGGGCTTCGAACTAAACGTCGATGATGTCAAGGTTTGCGCAGTTAGAAATGGACGCGAAATCTTCAGCGCTGAATTCTCCTGGGAACCCTCCGCTCAGCGTGATCCCGAATATCACTACTCCCGTATCAATGCCGTGCTGCAGATGGCTGCTTCGCATCTGCGCAGAGTTGATGCCATAGGCGGCAGCACCCCGGGAATTGTGGTGGATAACCGGATTAAGGCTGCCACAATCTTCAGGGCGGTGCCGGAGTCAAATTTTGATGCGGCACGTGATATTTTTATTCGCCTCGCAGATGAGTGGCAGTTGCCGGTGGAGGTTGCCAACAACGGCGATATCGCGGCATTGTCGGGCTTGATCGATATGGGCAGAAAGGGTGTGCTCGGTATTCGCTTCGGAAACAGTGAGGCCGGTGGCTATATCGATAATCGCGGCTGTCTGACAGGTCGACTCAACGAGCTGGCCTTCGCCCCGGTTGATCTGCATCCCTCCGCTCCGCGTGATGAATGGTCAGGTGACATCGGGGTCGGCTCACAATATTTTTCGCAACCGGCTGTTAATCGCATTGCCCTGAAAAAAGGCATACATTTCCCCGCTAAAATGCCGCTTGATCAACGTATTGTGCGTATTCAGGAGAAGATGCTCGAAGGCGATTCAGCCGCATTGAACGTTTTTCAGCAGATAGGACTATACTTGGGATACACCATACCCTGGTATCGTGAGTTTTATGATTGCAATCACTTCATGATCCTGGGTGGAGTGACAGCCGGGCTGGGCGGTGTGTTGATGCAGGAGACTGCCCGTCTGATTCTGCATGACCGTTTCCCTGAGCTGGCCGAACAGGTGGATGTCCTGACACAAGTTGAAAAAATCCGGAAAAGCGGACAGGCCTTTGCCGCGGCCACGCTACCTCTGCTTAGAAAAGAGTGATATCTTGTTAGGGGTTAAACAGCAATTTGAGCTGGTAACTGGTAGTAAATACAGCAGGACAAACTACAATATACTGGCTGCAAGCTAGATTGCTGATACAGCCTGCTTTCGATGTTAGCTTTGAATCACCAATGGAGGAGAACAATGACATTTAATAATCAGACAGCCGATGTTTTTATACCGGATGAGATAGAATGCTCAGACGCACTTGCGCGCACTACCCACCTCGGTGTGGGTGCGCACCAGGATGACCTTGAGTTTATGGCGATGCACGGCATTCTCGAGTGCTTCGGTCAAACGGATAAATGGTTCTGCGGAGTAATCACCACCAACGGTGCCGGTAGCTCACGCTCGGGTATCTATGCTGCTTACAGCGATGAAGAGATGCGCGGTGTGCGCAGAGAAGAACAGCGCAAAGCTGCCCTGCTAGGTCAGTATGGTGCTATGCTTCAACTCGATTATCCGAGCGCGGCAGTCAAGATAAACGATCCTGAAGCGGTTGTTGAGGATATCTGCAATGTTTTAATGCAATGCCGCCCTGACGTGATCTATACGCATAATCCCGCTGACAAACATGCAACCCATGTCGGTGTCTGCCGTGCAGTTTTGCAGGCCTTACGCCGGATGCCCCCTGAAGCACGTCCTGCCAGACTTCTCGGTTGCGAAATCTGGCGGGATCTCGACTGGCTGCCGGATAACCTGAAGGTTGTGTTGGATATCAGCGAACGGGCCAACATTGCCTCAGCACTTTCCGCGATATTCGATTCGCAGATTACCGGTGGTAAACGCTACGATGAGGCGGTGGCTGGCAGACGCAAAGCCCATGCCACCTTTTTCGAATCGCATAATGTTGATCAGGCACAGATGCTCAGTTTTGCCATGGATATGACCGCATTGATCAGGGATGATTCTCTATCACTGAGTGATTTCACCGGTTCTATGATTGATGCGTTCAAAACCGAGGTGCTGTCACAGATATGAGTGGAGTGTTGCTGGCGACGGCTTGGCATTAACATGGATGGGCAATATGGAGTTCACCTTTGATCAGTTGCGTGAGATCATCGGACAGTTTCAACTGTGGGGTGATCCGTTGGCTGTCGAACGCTACGGTTCGGGCCATATCAACGATACATTTCGCGTAACTCTCAATCTGGCCAGACGTCAGGTTCACTACCTGTTGCAGCGGATCAATCATGATATTTTTAAAAAGCCCGATCTGCTAATGGAAAACATAGTGCGTGTCACACAGCATCAACAATCCAAACTGGAGCACACCGATACGGATGCCAGCCGCAAGTGCCTGAGAGTCATTTCCACTCGTGATTCACAACCATGTTACCATGATCATGACGGTAACTGGTGGTGCCTCTACCTCTTCATCGAAAACGCACGGACACGGGATAGGATTGAGATATTTCGGGCACTGCTCTGCGGTTATCTCAGTGAAGCCCGGTTTCTCAATAAAGCGGAGATCGAAGAACTGGCTTTTTGCGGCAGAGTGATCGCTATGACTATTGGTGTACGTTTTCTGACCGACTATCTGGAAGGGGATCAGTATTTCCGAACACACCGTAGCGGACAGAATCTGGATCGCTGTCGCGTTCAGTTCGCAATGGTGCGTAGTATGGAGGTGCAGGAACATGCCATGCGAAGAGTTGTGCGCGAATGTGTGCAGGCACTCAGAAAACCGCCCGGCTGCTAAGCGCAAACCACTTTAACACCGTTGTAACTCTGTTGCGGCTTACTGACATTCAGAGCTTTGACCCTGCAGTTTTCATGGTTGAATAATTGCAGATGCGCCCCTACGAATCTGTTTGCCATCACAAGGTTTATGAAGATACACTGTGGGCGCTTTGCAAAATGATTTGCTTGTGCTGCGTGCAACGGGAAAACCAGCTGAGGATTACCATGAAGAAGAGAGTTCTGATTACCGGCGGTTCCGGATTTTTGGGAATAAATGAGATCCGCCATCTGCTGAAACTGGGGGTGTCAAAGATTCGCTCACTGGATTTGGTTGAGTTTGATTACCCTGAACGCAACCGAATTGATGCGGTTGAGGGTGATATTCGTGATGTCGAAACAGTGCGGCGATGTATGCAGGGAGTGGATTGGGTGATTCACACCGCTGCAGCACTACCGCTCTACTCGGAAGAGGATATCATGACCACCGATGTGGATGGAACACGCAATCTGCTGGAGGCCGCCCGCGACGCGGGTGTTGAGCGTTTCATCATGATCTCGTCCACCGCGGTCTACGGCATCCCCGATCACCACCCTCTGTGTGAGGATGATCCCATGATCGGTGTGGGGCCCTATGGACGCGCCAAAATTAAAGCGGAGGAGCTCTGCCTCAAGTCTCGCAGGGAAGGCCTGTGTGTACCGATAATCCGTCCAAAATCCTTTGTCGGACCCGAACGACTGGGGGTCTTTGCCCTTTTCTACGATTGGGCCTATACCGGACACGGCTTTCCCATGATTGGCAACGGACGTAACCGCTATCAGTTGCTCGATGTTGAAGACCTGTGCGACGCTATCTGGCTCACCCTCACGCTGGATGCCAGTTGCGTCAACGACACCTTTAACATCGGGGCGGCGGAATTCACCACAATGCGCGAAGATTACCAGGCGGTTCTCGATGATGCCGGCCATGGGAAAAAAATCAGAGGCTTCCCTGCCACCCCGATGATCTGGACTCTGCGGTTGCTGGAGCTACTGCAACTCTCGCCGCTTTACAAATGGGTTTATGAAACCGCTTGTGAGGACTCCTTTGTAAGTATCGAAAAGGCACAACAGAGACTCGGATTCAAGCCGAAGTATTCAAATAAGGCGGCCTTGGTGCGTAATTACCGCTGGTATGTGGCCAATTTGCAAAAGTTTTCCGGCTCATCCGGGGTTTCACACCGTGTTCCCTGGAAGCAGGGTGTCCTGCGTTTTGCCAAGATATTCTTTTAGTTTTACTCAACAGCTTAACATAGAGACACGGAGGATTTGGACTCTGCTCAAATACACCCCTCCCGGTGCCTCCGCGCCGCTGTGTTAAATAAAGAAAAATTATAGATATGTCACGTACAGAATTACCGGAAAAACTGATCACCGAAATTCGCCAGCGGGTTTTCGATGAACAGAACTTTATAAAAATAACCCAGGTGATCCGTCGCGGCGGCGGCATCTTCAAGGTTAGCCTGCGTCCGGTTCAGATTCGCGGTGAACGCCGCTACCAGGGTGAGATGACTGAAGATGGCCAGACCCAGGTCAAAAATTTTTCACGGAAGGCCGCGGAGAATGGATTGAACGAAATGCTGGCGCAGACTGGAGCGCGTGATCTGCATTTGGTGACGGCTTCCGGCGATCTGCATCTGCGTGTAACTAAAAAAGGCAAGGTTCTGGAGTCTCGCAGTGTTACCACGAATCGTGCTGTGCGGAGCGTACCCGCGCATGATCGCGTCAAAAAACAGCCGCTGACCAGTTTCGATGCGTCCGCACTGCTAAAAGTTCTGGGTATTGCCGATACGAATGGATTGATTAAACCTTCACGCCGCGCCAAATATGATCAGATCAATCAGTTTCTGCGCGTGATCGAAACAGTTATCGGCGATCATCCGGAGCGCGCGTTCAAGCTTGTGGACTGCGGTTGCGGTAAAGCCTATCTGACATTTGCCGCCTGGTTTTATCTCTCACGCGTTCGTGCGCTAAATGTCAGAATATGCGGTATCGACCGCCGTGAGGATGTTATCGCCAGTGCACGTAAAATGGCGGTTGACCTGGATGTGGCCGACGATGTCATCTTTGTCCAGGGTGACATTGCCGACAGCGATCCTGGGTTCCGACCCGATATGACCGTTTCACTACATGCCTGTGATACCGCCACCGATGAAGCTCTGGCACGCGGAATCGAGTGGAAAAGCCGTTATCTGCTCTGCGCCCCCTGCTGCCAGCATGAACTGCACAAAAGCCTGAAGTCAGTTAATGAGATGCGTGCGGTGCTACGGCACGGTATCCTGCGCGAACGTCTGGCCGACCTGCTTACCGATACCCTGCGTTCCCAGATTCTGCGCATTCTGGGTTTCCGGGTCAATGTGATAGAATTTGTCTCCCCCGAAGCGACTGCCCGTAATATCATGCTTAAAGCGGAGTATTGTGTTAAACCAGGGCAAAGCGAGGCGATTAGCGAATATCTCGAGTTGCGCGATTATTGGAGGGTCCACCCCTGGCTGGAACATAGAATGAGCTCACTGCTGGATAAATACCTGGTGAAATTTGAGTGATTCTAGCTGATTTTTAAATTTTCCCACCCGCCGTACAGGGCCTCTCACAGATTCACAAAGATCATGGAGGAGGAGTGGTGCGCGAATGCTCAAGTGCACGAATGTGCGGATTGAATTTCGAAGCACCCGATTAAGTTGATTCCACCGAAAATAAATTAGGTAGCACATTTGTCTGAATGCTCTGCTCATACCTACAATTTAGTGGAATTTAAACTTTGCTTTGCTCTGCTCATATCAAGGCTGTTCAGTGTAAATTAGCGGGTTTTATCCCTTTACCCCCTTCTTTTCTCCTCGTTTAAATGTTATCCGGCTTTTTTTTCGCATGGCATGGCAGTTGCTTGGTGGCTGATATCACAAATAAAAACAGGGAAACCACCCGAAAAAAAAGGAGAACAAAAGTGAGAATGATTACATCCAAAACAGTTGCTCTGCTGATTTTGACAGCAATGCTGAATATAGTCGTAAACGCAGCGGAGAATATGCCGCTTTCTTTTGACGCTACCCTCGACATCTACTCGGCCTATGTCTGGCGCGGCATGGTGATAACAGATGAACCGGTCTATCAGCCGGGTGGGGCACTTACGCTGAACCTGAATGAGTATGGTTCTCTCTATGCCGGTGCATGGGCCAACTTTGATATGACAGATGCTAATGGTACCCGTTCAGCAGGTGGACTCAACGAAATCGACTACACCCTCGGCTATGCGGTTGATGTCGATGCCTTCTCGCTGGAACTGGGTCATATCTGGTACACCTTCCCCAATGCGGGAGGAACGGACTATCTGCCGAGCACAAGGGAAATTTACGCCTCAGTTGCGTATAACAATGAGCTGATTGTGCCCTCGGTCGCGGTTTACTATGACTATGCCGACGCCGGAGGCACCTATGCGCTTTTCGGTCTGTCAAAAGAGTTTGAAATTAACGAACGTGTAACAGCCGGTTTGACTGCGTCGCTGGGTGTCGCGGAAAATAACTTCAACGAATACTACTACGGATCAACCGATGACGCATTTGTCGACGGCAATCTGGGGGCCAATGTAACCTATGCCATCAATGAATACCTCTCAGTCGGGGCCACCGTGGTCTGGACATCACTGCTTGACGGTGATCTGCGTGATAATGCCTACCACAGCAAAGAAGATTTGCTTTGGGGCGGAATCAATTTAGCCGCATCGTTCTAAAGCGGCTGGAACTTTTCAATCTTAGTAACATACATGCTGTACGGCGGGTGACCCCACCCGCCGTACAGGGCCTCTCACAGAGTCACAGAGATCATAGCGCAGCATAGCCGTAACCATTTTTTCCTCGCGAAACAGAACGGAGTGGAGCAGGGCCACCGCGCAGCGAATGGCAATCTCTGTTGCGCCGGGAATTTTTTAACGCTAATCGCTAAACCTAGAAAAATCAATTAAACCACGAAAATCACGAAAGGCACGAATTTAAGTGTCTTATATATAGAGCTTGTCCCAGACCCGCAAGTGGTTGTTGAACAAAGCGTTGCTGTTGATAACTTCCGGACAAAGGAGGCGTTTTT
>CAYOQJ010000113.1:0-58185 GCA_964406095.1 uncultured Lentisphaeraceae bacterium | reverse complement strand
TTCTTCACCCATTGGGTGAAGCTTATAAAATTAACAAATTCCTTATTAACAATCATTTAACTCAGTTTCTGAATTTCAAATGCCGTAAATAGGATAATTTGGGTTGTGTGTACTGGCGCTGGAAATATTCGGTCAGGATAGATGCACTCCCCTACAGCCATTTGCCGGTTTATGATTGGATTTGCGCTGGCGGCGCGCGCAAAATTATTTCAGTGGTTTTTATTTTCAGGCTAACGGCCGCTCAGACATTCGCAGCCGAGCACAAAGCACTGAGTGTGGTTCGTCCGTCGTAGAGTGCCTTGCCGACAATAGCACCGTAAAGGTTGGTGTGATTCAGCACTTTGAGTGCGGTGACATGTTCGGGGGCCCTCACCCCACCTGAGGCGATCACCCGGCAGGCGACTGTCCGACACATCTCATCCACCGCCTTGAGGTTGGGACCTTCGAGCATACCGTCGGTGGCGGTATCGGTATAGATGATGGTTTTAACACCGGCATCTTCGACACGGCGGGCCAGATCAACGGCGCGGGTTGTAGTGGTTTCGATCCAGCCACGCACCTGCACAAGACCATCGCGTGCATCGATACCAACAGTTATGATATCACCGAAACGGGCAACCAGATTACCAAGCACCGCACCATCTTCAAGCGCACGTGTGCCAATAACGGCACGCTTTACCCCGGCTGCGACCAGTTCTGCGATATGCTCATCCGCACGCAGACCTCCGCCGACTTCAACCGGAATTTTCGACTTTTGAATAATACTTTTAATTACAGAGGTATGTACCGGCTTGCCGTTGAAAGCTCCGTCCAAATCAACAACGTGCAGTTCGCGCGCTCCCTCGGCGACCCATTGGCGCGCTTGTCCGAGCGGATCATCGGAATAGATTGTGGTATCATCGGCGCGTCCCTGGCGCAGGCGCACACAGTGTCCATTTTTTAAGTCTATTGCAGGCAGTATAATCATGTGCAAATTCCCTTATGGGCAGAATCTCTTAGAGACATCCAATCTACTTAGGCACAAAGCCAGTGAGAGTTATTTCAGCTGCAATTTGTCAAATCAACATCCCTTTGCTGGAGGGCACACCGTTCTCACGCGCATCAGACTCCACTGCGGCGCGCAGAGCACGGGCGAAGCCTTTAAAAAAGGCTTCACAGAGGTGGTGGGGCTCATCGCCGCTGATCTGACGCAGATGGATGTTCATACGTCCCTCAATCGAAAGTGCACGGAAAAACTCTTCGATCAGCTTGACTTCGAAATCGCGAATCATCATGTGTTTCATCGGAGTTTGCATAATCAAATAGGGTCTTCCTCCCAGATCAACTGCCACTTCCGCGAGAGCTTCATCCATCGGCAGCAGAAAGAAACCGTAGCGACGGATACCCCGGCGTTCACCGAGGGCCTTGTTCAGAGCTGATCCCAGCACCAATCCGACATCCTCGACCGTGTGATGATAATCAACGTGCAGATCACCTTCGGCGTGGATTGACAGATCAATTAACGAGTGTCTGGCAAGCAACTCCAGCATATGATCCAGAAAGCCCACACCTGTTTTTATATCTGACACTCCTGTGCCATCCAGATTTACAGCAACACCGATATCGGTTTCGCGTGTTTTACGTTTGATTTCAGCTGTTCTTTTCACTGTCATCTCCTTCCGGGTTCTCATCCGCGATCTTATTTTTACCCTTAGCCATTTCACGCAGAGTGATGATCCAGATACAAAGCTCATAAAGCACACACATCGGCAGCGCCATTATGATCTGGGAGATCGGATCAGGGGGTGTCAGTAGCATTGCCATTGCAAAAATAACCACAATTGCGATGCGTCGTTTACTGCGCAGACTGGCGGCTGAAATCAATCCAATCCATCCAAGCAGCAAAATCACCAGAGGCACCTGAAAAGCTAAACCGAAGGCGATAATGGTTTTAAGGACAATCGCGATATGGTCTTCGATCCTGATAACCTCCACTGGTATTCCCATCCAGCGGTTAATCGCCTGGAAAACTCTGAAAGCCACCTCCAGTGTTTTGGCATAAGCCATCCAGACACCCAGCAGAAACAGAATTGTCGAACCACCCAGACAAAAAACTATAGTGGAGCGTTCACTGCGTTTAAGGCCGGGAAAAATAAATTTCATCAGAAAGAAGATCAGCGCAGGCAAACTCAAAGCTGTGCCGCCCCACAACATAATTTTCAACAGAATATCGACCCCGATTGTCCAGGATAATCCCTGGACCATGTGGGAACTTTGTGCAGCTGGCTCCATCAGCCATGTTTTGATAAACGGGGCGCAGACGCCGGTGATCAGCAGGCAGACAACCCAAGCCAGCATACACCGCACGAGGCAGGTGCGCAATTCGATCAGATGTTCGATAAACGGACGCGGAGGATCATTATATTCATCTTCCTGTAAATTATCGGTTTTGTGAAAATTAAACCGACTCAACTTCATTACACATCCTCCTTGGAGCCGCCGTCGACATGCCGGGGGTTCTCGGGGGAATCATCCGGCAAATCTTTCAGATACGGGTGCTCGGCTGAGGATTCGTCCGGTTGCAGCTGTTCAGAATCCGCTGTTTCATTTTGCGTTTCGCTCGCGTAATCGGCGGCGACATCCTCGTTGCCCGGATAATCCGCGTCGTCATAGGCACCTTCATCATAGGCGTAGCCATCATCGCCGTAAGCCTCATTCAAATCCTGGTAATCCTCGTTGCTGTCGTCCTTCGAATCGCCGGTTACATGGCTGACGCTGTCATTGAACTCTCTATCCATATTCATGATCTGATCTTTGAATTCATCGGCTGCGCGGCGGAACATCTCCATGGTCCGCCCGAATTTCCTGGCCAGTTCGGGCAATTTACGGGGGCCAACGACAATAAGGACGACAATGAACAGCATAAGCCATTCACTTGCCCCGACCGATCCGCCGAAGAATGCGATTACATACGGATAGTTAGCACTCAATGCAACGCCTCTGAGTTCTATTGAAACGTTCCGCGTGAGGATAACCGCACGCGGCAGAAATATTCATCAAGATTGGTTGGCTGTCGCGAATCACTTCTGGAAGAGAGCAAACTCACCCCGGCGGTTGAGACTCCAGACGCTCTCGCCTGTGCCCATTACAGCAGGTTTTTCTTCGCCAAAACTGCAGGTCTGAATCCGATCAGCCTGGACACCCATATTGACCAGATATGAGCGAACCGCCAATGCACGGTTTTCACCAAGTGCGAGGTTATACTCATTGCTACCGCGTTCGTCGCAATGACCTTCTATGACCAGAACATGACCGGGAGTAGCGATCAGATGCTGTCCGACGGCATCGACCTTGGCGATCTCATGCGGAGGAAGCACATAGCTATCGAAAGCAAAGTAAATCGGGGAGAAGGTAACTCCCTGAACCTGCTGCAGGGTATCTTCAAAGCGAGCACCGCTGACCAGCGCACCGCTCTCATCATAGACTCCCGGAATATCGCTGCCGGTCAGCAACTCGGGATCAATAAAATCTTCGCCCGATGCGCCCAATTCCATTGAGCGGTCTTTCTGCCAGGGCCAGCGCCAGCCCCCCGTCTTGGTACGGCAACCGGTATCCATACATACCAGAGAAGTTACCAGGGCTATATTAACGATAAACGCAACTCGCATTTTTTGCATTGTGTACTCCTATTTTTGTTTCGGGTATTTTTAACGTTCAGACCAATCAGGCGACATCCAGTTTCCAGCGATTTTGATCAACCTCACCGGAGGATCACCCAAAGTGTCCAGGATATAGAGTGTTGAGTAGCGACTACAGACAATATGTCTGCCATCCGCAGCCCATGAGGGATGTTCATAGCCACCATCTTTTGTGATATAACTCAGCGAGCTTTCGCCTCTGGCCGGGTCGAGCACTGCGATCTGCCAGCCACCGCCGCTCTTGCTTGCATACACAATGCCGCCCTTCGAATTCCAGTCGGGGTTAACATTTTCTGTGCCGCGGTAGGTCAGGCGTCTTGACTGGCGTGTCGCGACGTTGACAACATAGAGATTGGGTTTACGGGAGACATCGCTTACATAGACTATACTTCGTCCGTCCGGCGACCAACAGGGACTGGCCTCCACTCCGTGCAGGGTCTTGGTCATGCGGCTTATTCTGCCCGAAGCGACCTGCAAAACATAGAGTTCGGGGTTACCCTGATACGAGAGGATCAACGCGATGCGGCTACCGTCCGGTGAAACCGCCGCACCGGTATTCAAACCTTTGAATGGCGCCAGCATACGCCGGTTGCGTCCACAATTTACGAGACGGTAGATGGCGGGATAACCCTTCACAAAACTGGTGTAAAATATATCTTTTCCATTGGGTGCCCAGCGCGGACCCACTGCGGCGATATTGTCACGGGTCAACTGCATCATGCTGCCGCCATCCGCATCACACATATAAACATCGGCATTGTTACGACCGCGACGGTTCACAAAGACAATTCTGGTTGAGGCGATGCCTTTTTCACCGGCGATCAGCCGCACCATCTCATCGGCCAGTTTGTGGGCCTGATTGCGTACTTCCTGCCGACCGGATGACGCTTTAGTCCAGTTGAAAGCCTTGCCCGGCCAGCTTACACGCAGATTGCTCTGCATTCCTCCACCGCTATCAGCCGCAATCCCTTTGATTGTGACGGAGCCGGCACGTCCGGGCGGCAGCACTTCAAACCAGCCGGAGAGTTTGAGGTCATTCTGTAGCGTTTGTGCGAAAAGTCGTCCATACACTCCTCCGCTTTTGAGTTCAGAGAGGGAGACCGAGGCTTTGTTTGCCCCGCTTTTCCGAACTGTTATAACAGGCGGCGCTGCCGTATGGCCCAATGAGAAAAGTGCCAATACGAAAAATAACATTGAGTTTATTGAGATATTCCTGAACATTTTGACTCCTTAAACGCAACATTATATAAATAATATCAGGGTATGAGCAAGTAAGTATGTTGGCTTTTGACAAAAAACTGGTTTTCTCCTTGCCATTACTCCCGTTTTTTAATATCTTTCCGGGCGGTTCCAGTTATCGGAAATTCGTGAGATTCGAATACGGTCGCGCCGCTGTAATCAGTTGCAGACCACTCCTTGAGGCCATTGTTCACAATCGGGAACAAGAAGGCGGAGCGGTATTAAGCTGTAAGTCAGAAGACGGACTGGGATTGACCCGTAAACTGCCTTCGCGTAAGGGCTGTCGGCTTGCATCCGTCATATTCTTTCGCGTTCGGCTTAAGCAACTTAATCCCGCGAAAGGATAAACATGCACATCCATCCGACCATCAGAGTGATATGCGCAACCGTCACGTTTCAATTGACATTGCAGGCCGCTGAAATCAACCTCCGTAAACCGGCACCGAGTTCAATGCTCTGCACCAACATACCGCCGGTTATTGTCGAAGCCAGCCGTTCTTTCAAGAGTGCCGACCAGATCGCCGCGGGTGTCACGGTGATCCAAGGCGATGAGATTGCCAAGCGCAACCGCCGCGATATTGTTGATGTTCTGCGCAAGGATGCGGGTATTTTTATCCGTTCACTCAACAGCAATCCGGCGCAATCTCAGATATCCATGCGCGGCTTCGGAGCAAACTCTCATGGCCGAGTACTGGTATTGGTTGATGGCGAACGGCTCAACAACCCCGACATGTCAGCTCCCAATTTGTTGCGCGTACCGCTCGACAATATTGACCGCATCGAGGTCTTGCACGGCAGTCAAAGTGTGTTGTACGGAGATTACGCCGAGGCGGGTGTTGTCAATATAGTCACACTGAACCCGGGCGAGACAAAAACCACACTCAAAGCAGCTGGTGGTTCGCACAACTCTTTCGCTGCCGGCGTACACCACTTTGCAGCAATAGATGATCAAACCAGCGGTAGCGCGGGAGCAGAATGGAGCACAACCGACGGTTATCGGCGCAACGGTGAGCATGAAAGCTGGAATCTCAACGCCGTCGTGACCCGACGCTGGGAAAAGGACAGGGAGTTATCACTCTCCTCTTTCTACCATAAAAGCTGGTTCGGTCTGCCGGGCTCTCTTTCTTACGCGCAATTTCAGAAAAACCCTAAACTCTCGTCGACTCCCGGCGACAACTCTACCGTTGAACAGTTCGGAGCACGCCTGTACGGACGGAGTGCCATTGGCAATGAAGGCACGCTCGATCTGACTCTCTCGATCAGCGGACGCGATTCCGAAACCGACTGGCGTTCCACCGGAGGGTTAACCGAGTACGATATCGAAAGCTATGCCCTGGCCCTCAAATATGCAACTCCGTGGGAAGTGCTGGGTTTTGAAAACCAGCTTACCCTCGGGGTTGACACCCGCCTGGATCGCTGCGAGGGCTACAATCACTTCGCTGCCTTCTCCGGTTTATCACCGGCCATTGACCGTTACTGGCAATATGACCGCACCACACTGGCCGGCTATGCGACTGATGAATTCTTTATCACAGAAAAACTCTCGTTGCTAGCCGGAGTACGCGGTGAAAGCTTCCGCAACCGGATCAAAGGTACTGCCGCGACCACCACGACAACCGCTGAGGAATACAGTTACGAGGGCGCTCTGCTCTATCGCCCGCTTGATAAAACCAAGCTTTTCGTCCGGGCGGTGCGTTATTATCACGCCCCCTTTGTTGATGAGGTCATCGACACCTACGCCGGCATCCCCGACACAACTCTTGAGACCGAAACCGGCAACAATCTGGAAACAGGCGGATCAATCGAACTGCTTGATCACCTGACCGCATCACTAACCGTTTTTCACATGGAAACCGAAGATGAAATATATTACGACACCCGGACGTACAGAAATGTCAACGCCCCGGACGACACCGAGCGTGACGGCTTCGAAGCCTCTATGAGCTTGTATGACGATCAGATCGGATCGCTCGGATTGATTTACAGCTATGTTCAGGCACGTTTCTCTGAAGGGCGCTATGCGGATAATCGCATTCCGATGGTGCCCAGACAAACCATTCAACTTAACGGCGAACTGAATTTGACTGATGAAATAATGCTACTGGCGACTATCAGTCATGTTGCTTCGCAACGGCTGGAAGGTGATTTCGATAACAATGCGCCACGTCTGCTCAAACCGTACACCACGCTTGATCTGGGTGTGAGCTACACACCGATTTGGGTTGAAGGTCTGCGTCTCTTCGCTGGGGTGGACAATGTTTTCGACAAGGAGTACGCCAACTACGGCGGCTATTTCTACACTCAGTGGGACAACACACACAACTACTATTATTATCCCTCGGATGCCCGCACCTGGAAGCTGTCCGCTTCTTACACATTCTGAAATCCCTTGATCCAATGCCGGAGAAACCATGAAAACTGCCCTGAAAGTCACAGTGTTATATCTGCTGCTGACAGGTGCAGGGTGTCGTCCGCCGGCAGCGGCGGGCACACATGCGTCTGGAGCTGTACGCATCGTCTCCACCGCTCCGGCGCTGACTGAAATGGTGTGTGCCGTTGGTGCCGCCGACTCGCTGGTCGGGCGCACCGATGCCTGTGATTTTCCTCTACATATAATCGGCAGTGTACCGGTTGTCGGGCGTTACGCAAGACCGAATCTCGAACAGGTCATCGCGCTGCGTCCATCACATCTGCTGGAAAGTTTTCTACTCAACTCCGCGCAGGCTGAGATGTTTGAAGAAATCGGCATTAGAATTGAACATATTGAGTGTGCCCGCATTGCCGACATTCCAGCGGCGGCCCGAAAAATCGGCAGACTCACCGGCCATGCGCGGCAAGCCGGTCACCTGGCAAACGAGATAGAGCGTGGGTTGACCCAGCTCACCCGGCAGCGCGGTGAGAACAATCCCCGCACTCTGATTCTGCTTGATCATCTCACCCCGGTAACCTGCGGCACCAACACATTCATTTCAGAGATGGCCGCTCTGGCAGGCGCGGATAATCTCGCAACAAATCTGCAAAAAGAGTACGATAATGTTTCACTTGAGTGGATTGTCGAACAACAGCCTGAACTGATAATCTGCTTTTACGCAATTGAAGGTTCACCAGTGGAGCATTTCGCCGGTAGAGTCGGCTGGCGGGATATTCCCGCCGTAATTAACAGACATATCGTGGTACCAGAGAAACTCGATTTGATCTGCAGGCCCGGACCGCGTGTTATCGAGGGGATCGAAGAGCTACGCCGTAGCATCGCAAAGACAACTGCAGAGAGTTAGGTGGAATAACTGCAACAGGCGACATTGCGACAAACTGTGATGAAAAAACGTGAACGATATTTAATAGTGCTAATGACGCTCGCAGCCTTGCTGATCGCCGCAATATCAACTCTTTGCGGCCCAACGGGCATACTGTTATGCAGCAGGGATATTTTTACCTGGGGACCTCTGCTGGAGTTGCGCATACTGCGTACGGCAACAGGTTTTTTTGTGGGTGCCGCACTGGCTGTCGCCGGCTGCGTACTGCAGACGATTCTGCGCAATCCGTTGGCTGAACCCTACATACTGGGAGTAAGCAGCGGTGCGTCGATTGGCGCCGCTGTTGTCATGGCTGCCGGTCTATCAATAAATCACCCTTTTCTCCTGCCGCTCGGTTCATTCGGTACCGCTCTGCTTGCGGTACTTCTGATTTTAGGCATCGCCCGCAGTGCCGGTGGTCTTGACATACCGCAGAATCTGATTCTAACGGGTATAGTAACCGGCAGCATTCTCTCCAGCTTGCTTATGCTGGTTATCACCTTTTCGCGAACCTACACCATTCGTTCGTTAACCTGGTGGCTTCTAGGAAATCTGCAGTGTGTTTCCTGGCAGTTGCTGATGTTCTGCGCTACCCCGATAGTGCTGGGCATTATTTATCTTATCATAGAAAGTAGAACACTGAATGCGTTATTGCTCGGAGCGGAAAACGCACATGGCCTAGGGGTAAACACTCGTACCGGCATTCCACTGCTAATCTGCGCCGCCACGCTGATCACCGCCTGCGCGGTGGCACTTTCGGGTATTATCGGTTTCGCCGGTCTGATTGTACCGCACATCCTCAGACACAGAGTAGGCGCCAACCACCATTCTCTACTACCCATGTCGGCATTGGGCGGCGGCATCTTTCTGATGGTCTGCGACACGCTTGGGCGGACGCTGTTTCCACCGCATGAAATACCTGTCGGTGTGATAACCGCACTTACCGGCGGACCTTTTTTTCTCTACCTGTTAAAGCCACGCCGTCACTGCCGTAAATAGCCACTCTAATTATTTAACATGATTGAGCTTCGTAACATAAACGCCGCCTACAGCGAAAATCAGGTGCTTAAATCCGTTTCTTTGCGGATTAATCAGGGTGACATCACAGCTCTGACCGGTGCGAACGGTGCCGGCAAAACCACTCTGTTAAAAGTCATCTCAGGGGTTATGCGATGTGACGGGGATGTTTTTATCAACGGCTCTATGTTACACTTGATGTCCGGTTATGAACGGGCCGGCATTATGGCGATTGTGCCGCAGAACATACCCTCTGACATCCCGCTCGACGGTTATGACTTTGTGATGCTGGGCCGCACCCACCGTCTGCGGCGTTTCGCGCAACCTCAGCGCGAGGATCATGAAGCGGTGCGCGAAGCGATGGCATCCACTTCAACCCTGGAATTAGGCGACCGTTTTTTGCATGAAATGAGCGGCGGAGAGCGTCAGCGTCTGGCACTGGCCATGGCTTTTGCCGCCCATCCGCGCATCATTCTGCTCGACGAAGCCACCGCTCATCTTGACCTGCACCACCGGGCTGGCATTATGCGGCTACTCAGAGAGATGAATCGTGAAAAGAATATCACCGTAATCATGGCGGTGCATGACCTCACCTTGGCAAGTCGCTATTTCGATCGACTGATCATGCTCAAAGAGGGAAGCGTTATCAGCGACGGCACACCCGGGGAGGTACTCAGAGAGGATATACTGAATAGCGCATACGGATGCCCGGTCAGGGTGGTACATCTGCCGGATGATCTTGGTGCCGCCATCGTTCCGCTGGAAAACAAACCAACCTGCAAAACGATCGAACCACTGTTTTCCTGAACCACTTCCGCTCTGCGGTACGATTTCATCGGCAAACCATCATGACAAAAAACCTACGCCAGCTTTACAATCTTCCGGACAGTGTTTCTCCGCCGCTTTTTCTGGCTCCCATGGCAGGATTCACCAACGCTCCGACACGGCGGATCGCACGTACCTACGGGGCTGATTTAACCTTTACCGAGATGGTCAGTGCCATGGGGTTAATCCATCAGGACTCAGCAACTCTGGGCCTGCTGAAGCGCTGTGACGGGGAGGATTCGGTGGTCGCTCATCTTTACGGGTCTGATCCTGCCGCCCTTGCGGAAGCCACCCACATAGTGACGGAAAACGGCGGTTTTGCCGGTATCGATCTGAATGCTGGTTGCCCGGTACGCAAGGTCGTCCGTACAGGCGCCGGGGCGGCACTGATCAGAGATTGCGGTTTAATCCACCGGATACTTGCGGCCATGCGCAGAAAGACCACACTGCCGCTTACGGTGAAAACGCGACTTGGTGCGCACCCCGGCCACCCGGCCATCTTCGAAATACTGCGGGCGGCGGAAGATGCCGGTGCCAACGCCCTGATTGTGCACGCCCGCTACACCTCGCAGGGGCATGGCGGCGACACCGACCTGGCTACGCTGGCGCAACTCAAAACAGTTGCCACTATCCCGGTGATCGGCAACGGCGGGGTACGGTCGCCATTTGACGCCTGGCGCATACTGGCGGAAACCGATGTCGACGCACTGATGGTGGCCCGCGCCGCCATCGGCAACCCGTGGATATTCAATGATATCAGTTACGCCCTGAGCTCTGCTGAACCGCCGCCAGTTTATGATCCAACCCGCGGCCGTCCCAGACGTGACCTGGCGGAAATCCGTGCTGTGCTTCTCAGGCATCTGGATGAGGAAGCTGCATTTCTGCGGTACAACGGGGTAGATTCCATCGAACGTCGGCTGGTTGCAACCTTTCGTTGCCATCTCTTCCGCTATTTGAGTGGACTTAAAGGTTCATCTTTTCTACGCAGCCGGTTAAATGATATGCATACCGTAGCCGCTATGATTAAAGGTGTGGATGCTTGTCTGGAGAGAGAGCTGCGCTTTCGCGCTAAAATAAAATAATACCCGTCGGCTTGTATTTTCAAGCGAAACATGCGAGAATTGATTCTAAAACAGCGTAGCCGTAACCAAACTGAAACTATGTTAAGAGCGTAAGCTAGTTAACAAAAGAACCGTAGAGTTTTAATCATCGCTGTTTTAGTAAGGTTAAAAGTGTTGAAGGTGTTGAAAAAGTTAAAAGATAATACTACGCAGTTTCAACCCCTTCAACCGTGAAAGATTCCAGAAATGATACCAGATTTACAATCAAGTTTACTGTGTGATGATGTGCGTCAGGAGCGCAACGGCAAATTCATGTTAATCGGTATTTTTGATGGGCTGGCACTCTCGGCCGACAAACCGATATGCCCTAAAATCTGTCTGATGAACCGCTGGTGCGCAGGCAAAGGGGAGTTTCAGCAAAACTCAAAGATTATCGGCCCGGACGGCATCACAATTGTGGGGCAGGGCAAAAGTGTACCAATCAAACTGCAAAACGAAAAACAGGTTGCCACGACCGTTGAGGTCTTCATAAATCTGGTATTTCATCAGGAGGGTACTCACTGGGTTGAAATCCATCTGGATAACGGTATGCGTATGCGTTATCCTCTTCATATTCGCAAGCTTCAGCCTCACAACGCACCTCCGACGATGTAGGCGCTTGCTCTGAACTCTTCTCCTGAACACCTTGCGGCTCTTCTCTGATTGGCTCCTGAGTAGTTGTCAGATACTGACGTATTTCCTGCCACAACCCTGTTTCTATCTGTTTGATCAGGCAGGAGAGCTGCAGGCGTTTCATGTCATTCTCCGGGTTGGATTCAGCCGGCAGCCCGCCTTGCTCGGTGCGGTAGTGTTTGATCCATATGCGCCGGATGATATCCTGCAAAGCCTCCTCAGGGGTAGCCTCAACAGCACCCAGCATCTTATGCTGATGTTCGAGCAGAGCTTCAAAAAAGGGTTTCCATTGTGGTTCGATATTTTTATACAGCACTGAAAGTTTATCGCTATCCTCGCGATTACTTTCAATCACAGCCCGCACAAAATCACGCGTGAACCGGTGCTGAAGGATATCCAGGGGCAGATGCTCGATAATCAGATTGATAACCGGAATCTCATGTTCGTGCTCGATCAGCAGTTCACATAGTGCCGTTTCAACCCGACAAGGTGGCGCACTTCTCCGGGCGACGGATGGCGTCTCAACGCCGGGTGCCAGAATGTAGTCATCTTCAACGGGCGGACCCTGCGGAGTGTCGGGTATCGGTGGACTCTCACTCTCATCGGCATGGCCCTCATCATCAGAGGATGCCAGCGCACCTGCACGTATGGGCGCAATGTGCTTGCGTTTCTTTCGCGCTGTCTGCGTATAGGAGGCGCGTTTTTTGAACTCATCTTTGTGGGTCTGTAAATCAGCCTCAAGCGCATTGAACGGCAGGTGCAGCATATCGGCCGCCTCACGCAGAAGAGCGTTGGACAGCACAGAGCTGGAACAACCCGCAACACTTTCAAGCACCCCTCGCGATATACGATTGATCGCATCGATCGATTCCGGGTTCTCTTCGCTTTCCCGCATCACATCGATTTGAAATGCGATCAGAGAAACCGCACCGTCAAGCAGCTCTTTGAACCCTTCATAACCCCGGGAACGGATCAGTGAATCGGGATCTTCACCGCAGGGCAGGCTGACTACCCGCACCGGCAGAGCAACATCAAGCAGAAGTGTGCCGGTACGGATGGCCGCCTTGCGACCGGCATCATCGCCGTCGAAAACCAGAACCGCGCAATCGGCATAACGTTTGAGCAGTTTGACATGATCTTGTGAAAAAGCGGTGCCCTGCGAGGCAACAGCGGTTTCAAACCCGGCAGCGTGACAACGGATAACATCAATCTGCCCCTCACAGATGATCGCCTCGCGCCGCGGATGCTTGACGATTTTCGATGAGGCACGTTCCAACCCGTAAAGCACCCTGCCCTTAGTAAATATTTCGGTCTCGGGGCTATTAACATACTTCGCTTTATGTTTATCCCCGCCGCCGCACAGGCGGGCACTGAAAGCCACAACGCGGCCACGCTCATCACGGATGGGAAAGATCAGCCGCCCTTTGAAACGGTCATACCACTCACCTTGCTCCTGCCGCGGTGGCAACGCAACACCTGCGGAGTGAAGTTCTTCAGGCGAAAGGCCGTTCTTCTGAGCCCAGCGCATCAGTGCATCATGCGGTTCGACCGGAGCGTACCCGATTGAAAAAGCGTCAATGGTCTGCTCATCGATTTGGCGTCCGGCCAGATACTCGCGCGCCACCTTTCCAGCACTGCTCTGTTTAAGACAGCGCGCATAAAAATCGCAGAGCTTGGAGTGCAGGGCATAGAGCATCCTGCGTTTACCGGCAAATTTATCCTGTTTCTCAACAATCTCGACACCGGCACGGTCGGCCAATCGACGGACTGCCTCGACGAAGGTCAATCCGTCCTGCTCCATGATGAAGCGGAAAACATCACCCCCCACTCCACAACCGAAGCACTTGTAGCTCTGCCGGGTGGGGCTGACGGTGAACGATGGGGTCTTCTCATTGTGAAACGGGCAGCGTCCCTTGAAAACCGAACCGGCTTTCTTGATTTCAACCCGCTCGCGGATCACATCAACAATGTCCACCCGTGCCCGAATCTCTTCGATTATGCTGTTATCAATCATAGCCGCCATAACGCGGTACAGTGTAGCATACTATGCAGATAACCTCAGCATGGAAGAGTAATTAAATTTGACAAACTACAGAAAAGTTGAGCCGCAGAAAAAACGCATCAAAGCACAAAACAGCTGAACCCATTTAACGATGGTGGCGGGAGAGGGACTCGAACCCCCGACCGGCGGATTATGATTCCGATGCTCTACCAACTGAGCTATCCCGCCAACGCAAAAAATTTGTGGTAATATACCTGAATTGGGTCGAGGTGTCAACCGGATGGTAAAAAAACGCATTTTTTTGCATATTACAGCTAAATCGTCTTCTATTTGTCATCCAGCGCAGCCACACCCGGCAGCACCTTACCTTCGAGAAACTCGAGTGAGGCTCCGCCGCCGGTTGAGATATGCGTCATTTTATCAGCCAACCCGCTTTTGTTTACCGCGCTGACGCTGTCACCGCCGCCGATAATTGTAACTGCACCGCACTCCGCAACCGCCTGACAGACGCCTAAGGTGCCTTTCGAGAATTTTTCCATCTCGAAACAGCCCATCGGACCGTTCCAGACAACCGTTTTGGCTGTTTTAATAGCTTCGCAGTAGAGCTCGGTTGTCTTAGGACCAACATCCAAAGCCATCCAGCCCTCAGGGATCTCATTGCCAACCAGCCGGGTATCGGCATCGGCGGAAAACTTATCCGCCGCGACATTATCAACCGGCAGCAGAAAGGTCTTGCCGTTGGCCTCGGCTTTCTCCATCATCTGCGCCGCATATTCGACCTGATCATTTTCGCAGAGTGAAGCGCCGACTTCGTGGCCTAACGCTTTGAGGAAGGTGTAGGCCATCCCGCCACCGATAATCAGAGTGTCAACTTTGTCGAGCAGATTTTTAACCACGGCCAGTTTATCTGAGACCTTGGCGCCACCAAGAATCGCAACAAAAGGCCGTGTCGGGTTCTCGACCGCATTACCGAGATACTCGATCTCTTTTTCCAACAGAAAACCGGTCACGTTTGTTTCCATGAACTCGTCCACAATAGCGGTTGAAGCGTGAGCACGATGGGCGGAACCGAAGGCGTCATTGCAATAGATATCACCATACGAAGCGAACTTCTGCGCCATGGAGCGCTGCTTCTGTCTGATCTTCGTCTTGGCCACCGCAAAGTCCTCGTCGCTCTGGCCTTCCGCCTGCTTGATCTTACCCTGCTCCTCAACATAGAAGCGGGTATTTTCCAGCATCACGATATCACCGGCCTTCATTGTGGTCACAAAATCATCGGCGTTAAGACAATCCGGAGCGAAGGTCACCGGCTTATCCAAAATTTTTGCCAGATATTCCGCCACCGGCTTCAGCGAATAATCGGCTTCATAGCCATTGCCTTTCGGGCGCCCCAGGTGGCTCATCAATATCAGACTGCCACCCTGCTCGAGCACATAGTTGATAGAGGGTAGGGCCCCCTTGATACGGGTGTCATCACGGATGATACCCTCTTTAATGGGCACATTGAAATCAACACGCATTACAACACGCTTGCCGGTCAGATTAACGTCACGCAAAGTTTTCTTATTCATAGCTCCTCCTTTAAACCGTAAAGGGCAGGCGGCAAGAAGCACCGACCCGCCCTCTGTTTCACCAAACGCCGGAGGCGTTCATAATCAGGCGCTGATAACCTTGATCAGGTCAAGCACCTTGCAAGAATAACCCCATTCGTTGTCATACCAGGCCACGACTTTGAGGAAAGTTTTGTCAAGCTGTATGCCAGCCTTGGCATCAAACACCGAGGTGCAGGTCTCATTGCGGAAATCGGTAGCCACCAGAGGTTCATCGGTATAACCGAGAATGCCTTTCAACTCGCCTTCCGAGGCTTCCTTCATGGCAGCGCAGACTGCTTCATAGGTGGTCTCGGTTTTCAGGCTGGCAGTCAGATCAACCACCGAGACATCCGATGTCGGAACACGGAAAGCCATACCGGTCAGCTTGCCGTTCAGTTCAGGAATAACCTTGCCGACAGCCTTGGCCGCGCCGGTGCTGGAGGGAATGAGATTTTCCAGAATCCCGCGACCGCCGCGCCAATCCTTTTTGGAAGGTCCGTCAACCGTCTTCTGCGTAGCAGTAGCCGCGTGAATTGTGGTCATCAAACCCTTCTCAATACCGAACCTGTCGTTCAGCACCTTGGCAATCGGAGCCAGACAGTTGGTTGTGCAGGATGCGTTGGAAACGATCTCCTCGCCGGCATAGCTGTCGGTATTTACGCCGCAGACAAACATCGGAGTTGCATCCTTGGACGGAGCGGAAAGCACTACCTTTTGGGCACCGGCGGTAATATGCTTACGGGCGGTCTCATCGGTCAGAAAGAAACCGGTCGACTCCACCACAATCTGGGCGCCAATATCACCCCAAGCCAGATTGGCCGGATCCATCTCAGCGGTCACACGGATTGTTTTGCCGTTCACCACCAGAGCACTGCCATCAACGGCAACTTCGCCCTGAAAACGGCCATGCACCGAATCGTACTTGAGCATGTACGCCAGATAATCAACATCTAGCAGATCGTTAATACCGACAATCTCGATGTCATCGCGCGCCGCAGCGGCACGAAAAACCATGCGGCCAATACGTCCAAAACCGTTTATACCAACTTTTATCGCCATTTTATACTCTCCTTGAGCTTTTGCTGTTTATACTGAAACAGACGCTATGCGATCTGTTCCACAAAATCGCTGCCTATTCCCGACAATACCCGGTAAACAAGCCAGTCCCGCGAAATAATTGGGCAGTATATTATCCTATAGCGGCAGATCAGTCAACCGACAAGCGACGCGCTATTCGATATTTTTTTATCGATTAAATCATGATCCCTATCCGCATTCAGCTACATCAGAGTGATAGCAGGCACAATTTGTTGTTCGCGTTCTTTCGCAGTTTTCAGGCGGCGTTTTACACTTCAACCGGTTCGGCGGTTTTCCAGCCGCCGCGGGTGAAATCGGGAATTGTGACCGAGTTACCCCGGCGCTTGACAGATTTTTCACTGAGTTCGACTATACTGCTCCAGAGTGCGGCATCATAGACATCCATATCCAGCGGAAATCCATTTTGCAGGCAGTGGCAGAGCCGCAAATCCATCATATAATCCATACCGCCATGTCCTCCCGCCCTGCGTGCGGCCTCGCCGCTGGCATCCCAGAGCGGATGCCGATATTTTTTTTTGAGACTCTCCAGCTCTTTTTCATCCATCCACTGATTGGTATCGGGCGAGAGAGCGGCACGCAGCGGATAGTCAGCCACGATGCCCTTGGTTCCGGATATCATATTAAGCCGATTGTAGGGGCGCGGTGAGGTAGTGTTGTGCTGAATCATAATGGTTCTACCGCGCAATGTTTTCACGATTGATGTATTCATATCCCCCAATTTGAAACCTGTTCTGACTTCGGGACTTTTTTCACCGAACAGCTCACATGCGGTTCGGGTTAATCCGAATTCATCTGAGCTGATCGAGCTCAGATACTCCATCTTATCGCCGCGGTTGATATTCATATACTGGCAGACCGGGCCGAGTCCATGTGTAGGATAAGGGTTACCGGTGTGCTCGACCGACCATCTCAGCCGCCAGCGGTCGACATGCTTATCTTTACTCAGCTTTGTTTTACAAAGATCATGGATATAGGCCGCCTCGCCATGCACCAGTTGACCGAGTACGCCCTGTCGGCACATATTGAGCATCATCATCTCATGCTCGCCATAGCAGCAGTTTTCCAGCATCATGCAATGTCGTCCGGCAGCCTCGGAGCTCTCGACCAGCTGCCAGCACTGTTCGAGTGTCATGGCGGCAGGCACCTCAACCGCCGCATGTTTGCCGCACTGCATGGCGTAAACCGCCATCGGCGTGTGTAGCAACCATGGGGTGGCGATATAGACCAGGTCCACATTATCGCTTTCACAGAGTGCGCGCCAGCGCTGTGGGGTGCCGTAGTAACGTTCGGCGGGCGGTTTTCCGCGTGCCTTGAGAGAGTCGGACTGACGGGCAACTCTTTCTTCAAAAAGATCGCTCAACGCGGTAATCGTAACACGTTCGATACACGGCAGACGTCTGAGTGCGCTTGAACCGCGCCTACCCAGACCGATAATGCCGATCCGCAAATCGGGCACAGGCGGGGCGCGAAACCCCATCATGGTGGCATCTTGATAGGTCCAGGCTGAGTGTGTAAGGTGGGCGCATCCACCGGAGTTTAACAACCCGGCGGCTCCGCTGGCCAAAGCGGCGGATTTAACAAATGTTCTTCTATTGAATTTCATATTTCACCTCTTTAAAGCTACAATTCAGACCGGATAACTCCATTCGCCGCGATACTTCCGTTTCAACAGTTTATCCGCCTCGACATCACCGGTACTCTCTGTCGCCGCGTCCCAGCGGATACTACGTCCCAGCTTCATGGAAAGGTTGGCCATCAGACACATAGCGGTAGCCTGATGTCCTTTGAGAATATCGCAGGTCGGCAGGCGGTCATTTTCGATTGCAGCGATAAAATCGGCCCACAGCTCTTTGATGTTCTGATTATCCGGCTCATGCAGTTGCGGTGCAACACTGATAACATCATTTTTGGTATTTGAGGGATAAAAACTCCATCCTTGCCGCCAGCCCAGGTGCAGAACACCACGTTCACCGTAAAAGAGAACACCTACATTCTCACCTTTCATATGGTTGTTGCCGGCAAAACGCCGATTTTCCCAGGTAAGATTAAACCCATCCGCAAAACTCCAGACCGCGATCTGATGATCGGGAGCGTCGGAGGTCTGCTCACGGTCATTGTAAATCACAGGCCCACGCACCGGACGCCCACCTACCGAGTGGCAACTCACCGGCGCGGTGCGTCCAGTGATCCACAGAACCTGATCGACCCAGTGGATACCCCAATCGGCGATTGTACCGTTAGCATAGTCAAGATAGTTGCGAAAGCCACGCGGATGGATACCGCCCCGTCCGCCATTGTCTATATCGCCGCAGAAATGGCGCAGGGGGGCAGGACCGCACCAGAAATTCCAATCCAATCCTGCGGGAGGGTCGATATTCGGTTTGGGCTTTTCGGAGCCGCCGCCATAAGAGATAAAACACTTGGCCGAAGCCACCTTGCCCAGCTTACCGGATTTAATAAACTCATACGCCCTGATATTATGAGGGGAAACTCGCCGATGTGTTCCCACCTGAACCTTGCGCCCATATTTACGTGCGGCCCTGACCATCGCCCTGCCCTCATGCACAGTATGACCAACCGGTTTTTCGACATAGACATGGGCACCTTGTCGGCAAGCTTCGATCATAATCAGCGGGTGCCAGTGATCTGGAGTAGCCACAATAGCGATATCCGCTTTTTCTGTAGCGAGAATCTCACGAAAATCCCTGTAACGTCGAGGGCTTTTGATATTAAATTCGCTCAGTACGTCAACAGCAGCATCGATCATGCGCTCGTCAACATCGCACAGCCCCGCCAGTTCGCATCGTCCGCTTTGCAAAGCTGTAGTGAGTATATTCATACCCCACCAACCGCAACCTATTAAAACAACCCGGAATTTACCACTATCCTGGGCCCTCAGGACAAATGGTGCACTCTGTGCTGCAATCGCGGTGACCAATGACGAGCGGGAGAAATTTCTGCGTGTACACTCCATGACAAACCTCCATTTTTTTAATCCAATTGATGACCTCTGCCCATCCTCTGTGTGTTAGTGCTCCGCCTCAACTTTCCAATTCACTGTTTTAATAAGAACATAAATTACGTCGTGTACGCAATCAGATTCTTCAGTGGACGACCCGCACACAGGTCGAACGGTGCAGCCAGACAGTATTGTCATCAGCCAGATGGGCCTGAACCCAGTCACTATCAATACCGCGCCACTGAAATTCCGTCGCTTCAGCCAGCGCATTTTCATAGGCTTTGTCATAAGCGTAACCGGGCCCCAGTCTAGCCTGTGTGCTTCTGATAATGACACCGCGACGTGGCTGAAACACACAATATAAGACCAGTATAAGCAGAGTTGCCGTAACCACACCGTAAGCTCGGCAAAAGGAAGGCGGAGGCAAAGACCCTCGGATGCGCTTGCCGAAATAAAACCCCCATGCACCCAGGTAAAAACAGGTTAGCACTCCAAGCAGCAATCTGATATCAAATCGGCATAGTCTCTCGGACAGCTTTAGTATGTCGGCCACGCCATGCTTCTCGGTGTTTAATTTATTATTTCGCTGCATTCTGATAAAATTGATACTCTCGCGAATCTCGCGCCTGAATGGTGCGCGCCTTTCGGCGGCCAGATAAGCCGCGAGAGCATGTCCCGTTTCACCGGCGAAATACCAGCTATTAGCGGCATTAAAATGAGATCGGCGCGCTTCATAGCCCAGCGCGGCCTCAATGAAAAGCGGCTGCGCCTGATCGGGTTTCACATTCTGCAGTTCGAGTGCCTGTCTGAAAAGCGCATCCGGCTCCAACGCATATAACCTGCCAGAGAAGAGCAGCAGAGCAATCAGAGTCAGTGGCAGAGCGCGCTCGAGCGCATGCACAATCCGCCGCGCCTGACCGCACATATTCCCGGCATCTTGGTGATAAGGCGAGTATTTGCGTGCTTCCGCTTGCTGCAGGTATTTTCTGACCTCTGCGACCCGTTCAGCTTTCAACCCCATCCGCCGCAGTTCAGTCGCGCAGCTCTCTGCGGTGACGGCTTCCGCCCGCCAGTCAAAACGGTCGGCCAGATAACCGCGCAAGGCCAGTTCCTCATCGGAACCAACTTTCCGGCGAAAGGTGCGCCATGCTTGCACAGCACGCGCATAAGCGGGATCGGTGCGACAACGCTCTGTTTTATCAAGCCACCTGCGGGAGGCCAGCCAGATCAAAGGCACGCCGAGCCAAAAAAACCAAGCGTAAGTTCCGATAAACTCCAACACGTTGTAAAGAGACATAAGCATATTCCTCTCTTTTATGTTACCTTGAATGCCTTTGAGACGTTCCATTTTTTTTTCGGGTTCGGTTTGTGCCGGCACAAATATCCTGCGCCCATTGTGAGCATTGACTTCCAGCTCGAGCGGTTCAGTCCGCAGCATCCGATATTGTCGCGACTGCGTGTCGAATATCTGCAATGCAAGGCCGGGGAAACAGTTTATTGCGGTGCGCAATGGCCGCAGGGCGTAGACAAAGCGGCGACCGGAGAGCGACTCACTGCTTTGAATCGGCTCTCTTGTCACTTTAAAATCAACACCGATATTATCGAACAAAGCCGTCGGTAGCGCTTTCAGCTGTCCGCCGAACAACATTTCGCTCAACTCTATTTCGAGCATCACGGGATTACCCACTTTGACCTTCTCCGGCGACAGTCTGGTCTGCATCTTCATCGATCCGGCAATTCCGCAGAAGAGCGATGTACGTCCCTGCTCGGGCAGTGCGCTGACACTCAGAGCTGATATTGGAGCATCAAAATAGACCCTAACGAAGCGGCTGTTAGGTTGTGCGGCGGCAAAAAAGTTGTTGTTGAAGTAGCTGGGGTACTGATTACTGTTCTGTTTGTCGAGCATGAGTGCGGCGGTAACATGCAGTGCGTCGGACACCAGTTCGCCTGCCCTGAGCGGCACCAAAATATATTTGAAACAGAGTCGCTCTTTCTGTCCGTCACCGCTTCGTTGGGCGATTATCCGCTGGCCATTGACCGGCAGACAGATGCGTTGCTCTTCCGGCACATCCGGTTCTACAGGATAAACCGCCAGCGCGGCGGAGCGCAGCAAAGGAATCTCAAATATCAATTCCTGATATTGGACAAAGGGCGTGCGACTACTCCAACACACCTTCATCTCAACCGCCTGGTCGACATACAGATTAGTACAAGAAAACACAATATCAATTTTGCTGTTTTCGCTGCGATGAGGCTGACCGACGCTCAGACGCAAAGGTGAACTTTGCAGTATCCGGTCACCAACCTGTACCTCCACCGGAGCAATTGTCACCACACCGGAGACAGATGCGACGATTTCTATGAAAAAGGTAGTGGTGTTTTCAGAAGTATAACTGAGTACTGTTCCGTCGGAGAGTGAAATCACTTTGTAATCCGAACCATCTTGCAGCCGCAGATTTTTCGGTTTCTGTTGCGCGACAACCTCTACACGCAGCGTGAAGGGCTCGTACACAAAGCGACTCTCACTTTCGGTTTTAACCTTTATAGAAGGTTCAGCGACGGCCACCTTAACGGTCACACACAAAAAGACAATCTGTAAAATAAAATTTTTCATCTGATTCAATAGCATCCCGCGGCATCCCGCGGAGCACTGACGTAATAAATTACCAGTTTTTTTCCACCCGGGCACCGGCGCGCGACTCTTTTTTACGACTGCGTTCCGATAAATTCTTCTGCTCTTCAGCTAGAATTTCTTCGGCAGTATAGTTAGGAACAGGAATATCACGATTATTCAAAGCGCTGTTGAAGCTACTCGAGCGAATCGACATAGGCATAGAAGCATCATCCGAAGATTCACTCCACTCCACATCCTCTTCAAACTCCCATTCATCCATCTCGCTTTGATCCTGATTACCAGCATCATCTTGTTTCTGTGCTTGCGACAGAAGCTCCAAGGACTGCCGCATTACACGTGCAGCCACCACCAGAGCATCCGCTGCTTTATTTAAGGCGGGCTTTTGCAGCGCAAGCTGTTCAGCGATCTCCTTCTGTGATCCAGCAGCCGATTTCAACAACTCCGCGACCTCATCAAACTCCGTAACAGCAGCGGAATCCGCATGCTCGAAGGCACCTCCAATGATTTGCCGCACCCTCTCTTGCAGAGTTTCGATACCGCTGACAACCTCGGCAGTGCCCGCAGCAATTGGCTGTTGTTCGGCGGCGACAACGGCCGCATGTGCGATCTTTTCATCCTCTTTTGGCGGCGGATATGCGCGCAGCATGGTTCGGGCATCACGAGCGAGTTTTTCTTCGCGCAGGGTAAGTTCGCGTAGCTGTTTCACGAGCTGTTCGATACTCTGTTCTACCTGCCGCTCGCTCTGCTGTAGCTCTCTGACCTTTGCTTCGACAGCACACATCTGCGCACTTACCCCCGTAATATAGCACGCCGCCTGCATATCACCGGGACTCAGCATCGCCGCCTTCAGAAACTCTTCTCTGGCACCGTCCAGCATCGTCAAAGCCAGTTCGGGATTGTCGGCGATTACACTCTGAAGAACACTCCAGGCATTGATACCCGCCTGCATCCGCTGATGATATTCAGCGGGTGGCTCCCGCATTTTACGACAGGAATCGCAACCGATTATCAGTAGACACAACATCGCCATTGTTGTCATCCTGCCCCGCGCTGCCAACAACAGCAAAACGATACCGAGCGCAATAAAATATTGATAACCCTCATCAAATTCGTTACGGGCTTCATCTCCGACCTTCAGCTCAGCGGTCTCAGCCAACAATTCATTGTAGAGTTTTAAAAGATCAAAAGCTGCTGTACGGGCCGGATAGTAAACAATGCCGGGAGATGCATCGGCCAAACGCGTCAGAGTTCTTTCATCGAGCCTGGAGATCACCTCTTCGCCTTTATATCGCATCCAGCCCTGTCCAGCTTCGATTTCAGGTACACGTGCCCCGTTAACCGGATCACCGATACCTATAATCAGAACACGTGCCCCCCATTCACCCAGTTGATCCGCCACCTTGTCGACATCACTGATATGATCCTCGCCATCAGTCAGTATAATCATGTCCTGCCTGCCGCGTTCCGATTCACTGAGCACAATATCCAGTGTTTTTTCAATTGCCGCCTGCAGTGATGTACTGCCGATTTCGGCGTCGGATGTCTGAATCCGCTCCAGCACATAACGCATAAAGTTGTGATCGAGGGTCAGCGGCACGCGCACACCGGCCGATCCGGCAAAGGTTATTAAAGCAAGACGTTGCCCCTTCAAACTCGGCAAAGTTTCAAGCAGCACAAATCTGGCACTTTCCAATCGATTAGGATAAATATCGGCGGCCAGCATTGAGCGTGAAATGTCAAGAGCAATCACTAGATCGCGTCTCTGCAAAGCAGCAGTCACAGGGTGCGGATTCCAGGCCGGACGGGCCAAGGCAACGATCAGAGCGCCCAGCGCAGCAACCTGCAGAACCGCTTTTCTTCTACTGATCTCTGTGTGCCCCGCCGTACCGCGCAGTCTTTCAAGCGCATCCCGATTTCGATGCTGCGCACGTATAAGCAATTTGTATACGGGTGGCAGTAAAAGCAGTAGAAAAAGGTAGAGAGAAGCTTTGAAAATCATGCTGTCTCCTCTTGATTAACTCGCAGCAAAGTGGCCTTCAATACCAGTTCCAGGATAATCAGTGCCAGAGCCGGAAGCAGAAACCAGGCAAAAACATGCACTAGTTCCTCGTGCTGAACAGTTGTGTCGCTGATATCGCTTTTTTCCAGAGCGTCTATCTGGGCATAGGCACTTTCGATGCCTTCCTGATCATCGATTTTCCAAAAACTTCCACCACTGCGCTCAGCCACACTTGCAAGCAGCTGATCGGCATCGCTAAGTCGTCCGCTCTCATCAGATTCGCCCAAACTGACAACGTAGATACGGATGCCCCATTTCTCGGCCAGAGCGGCGGCTTCCTGTGGCAAATGTCTGCCACAGTTATTTTCACCGTCGGTCAGCAGTATGATTATTCTGCTTCTGATACGGTCGATATCCCGCCGTCCGGTACCACGCCACTCGGACATCTGCTGCAACTGAGCGCAAGCCTGCATCAGGGCATCGCCATAGGCCGTGCCATCCTCATTAGGACGCTCCTGAATCTTCAACTCGTCGGCCAGCTGTTGCAGTGCTTTGTGGCCGAAGGTCAGCGGACAAACCGTATCGGCGTAGCGTGCAAACTTAATCAATCCGATCAAATCATCGGTACGTAAGCCGATAAAATCCTGTACCGCTGTTTTGGCAGCATCCATGCGATTCTGTTTCTTTTCACCCGCACCCGTTATCGCGCAATCCATGCTGCTGGAAATATCAATCAGCATTTCGATCGCTATTCCGTGGCGCACTTCCTCCCGGACGTTACGTTGCAAAACCGGGCCGGCGAGTGCCAAAATAAGCAACAGTCGGCTTGCCAGTTCAAGCCAGCGCATACGCCTCAACCAGCGTATTCCGGCGGTCTCTTTCACCATCCGCCATCCGCGCAGGCTGGAAACTGCAACCGATTTGTAACTACGCTTGCGCAGAACCAGCAGTACCAGCGGTAGCAACAGTAAAACCCATGGCCAAGTCAATCTCATAAAATTATTGATCCACCTCCTCAGCCGCAGGCGGTGGTTGGGCAGGCACCTCCAATATCTTTAATTTCAATGCCGGGAAACAATAAACCGTACTGTCACACTCCGCGACAATGTTGGTTATGCGGATTTCACCTGGAGTCACACCTTGAAAAAGTACATCCCGGCACTGAATGTAGATTCCGGAGCTGTCGCGCTCCAGCGGATAACGTTCGACCGCCCGCAACACAAGGTTGGAACAGTGCGGTATGCGCAGCGTGAAAGCATGTGGCCTATCCATCGTGATGCGCAACTTCACTTTGTGCAGTTCGCCGGGCAATCCGGAACTCTCCATCGGAAATACACCCAGCTTAATCTCTGCGCAAGCGCAGAGATGCACCATCAAAAACAAAACTCCGCCCAGCACTCTGCAACATATTTTCATCTTTCAACCTTTAGCATGCACTCATGCGAAAACAACTGCAAGATCGTCTCTGCGTTACCCACCCGCCTCATCCTGCATACGTCGCAGACGGTTACGGAAAAACAAGGTCAGCGTATCGACACAATCACTCTCGGTGGTCAGTTCCATAAAATCGGCGCCGACCGATAGAAATTCATCCTTCACGTATGCGCGATGAACGGCAAAGCTGGCGGCGAACTCCCGCCGCAGTCTGTCGGTAAAGTCATACATTTTTTCTTCACCACTCTCTGCATCAGCCACCGCAGTCAGACCGCAAACCGGCGGGATGATTTCAGCGGGCGAATTAACTGCCACCGCTATCAGGTCATGTCGAAAACCTGTTGAACCAAGCTGATCACGCGTGCAGTCAAACAGAAAATCCGAAATAACAATTATGAGGGTACGCTTATGTATCAGATGTCCCACACAATCCAATGCTGGCACCAACGCGCTGCCGCGTCCTGACGGCTGCACCCCGATCAAATCGTTAAGCAGACGCATTGTGTGCCGGATTCCTTTACAGGTGGGCAGAATATGCTCAACCCGGTCAGAAAAGAGTATCAGTCCGGCACGGTCGTTGTTACGCGCTGCGGCAAGTGCCAGCAGAGCCGTGATTTCCTGCACCGCATCCATTTTTGTGCGGTTTCCGGTACCCGTCAGCATTGAAGCTGACACGTCAACCAGAAACCAGAGTGCCAGCTCGCGCTCCTCGATATATCTGCGGATATAAGGGTGTCCGACACGGGCCGTCACATTCCAGTCGATAACGCGCACATCATCACCGAGTGCGTATTCACGCAACTCATCAAAATCCATACCGCGACCTTTAAAAACACTGCGGTATTCACCGGCCAGCAGATGTTCAACCGGATAGCGCGTGCGCAGATGCAGATGCTTGAGCCGCTGATCTAAATTATTATCGGTCATGAGCTATCTCAACAATCATATCATCGGGCAGGATGTACAAGGCCTGCGAACACCTTTACGGAGCATTAGAACTGCAGTTCCTAACTATCATCCACCGCCACCGTGGAGGCAATGCGGTTCAGCAGAATGTCGGAGTTGACGCCATCCGCCTCAGCCCGATAGGTAATTGCGATACGATGACGCACCACATCGTGCAACACTGCCTTCACATCATCGGGGGCGACAAAATCGGCACTACGTATCAAAGCGTGACCGCGTGCCGCCAATGCCAGATAGATCGAAGCCCGCGGTGATGCTCCGAAACGTATATACTGTTTCAAATCCGCCATCTGATAAGCTGACGGGTCACGTGTGGCCGCGACAACTCTCAGAATATATCTCTCAATCTTTTCGTCCATGTATATTGTATCAAGCATCCCACGGAAAGCCAGCACATCGTCGAGTGTTGCAACCGGAACAGCCTCGACCACCGGAGTGCTGCGAGCCATTCGTTTGAGGATCAGATGCTCTTCCTCCATTGCGGGATAAGAGACAACCAACTTAAACATAAATCGGTCAATCTGCGCCTCTGGCAGTGCGTAGGTGCCCTCCTGCTCAATCGGATTTTGTGTGGCCAGCACCATAAAAGGCTCAGGCAGTCTGTGGCTCTGTCGGCCAAGCGTAACCTGGCGTTCCTGCATCGCCTCCAGCAGTGCACTCTGAACTTTAGCCGGCGCGCGATTGATCTCGTCGGCCAGCACCAGATTGGCGAATATCGGCCCTTTGCATGTTTCGAACTGACCGCTTTCAGCCCGGTAAATCCTGGTGCCGGTCAAATCACCCGGTAACAAATCCGGGGTAAACTGCACTCTGCTGCAACGGGCACCGAGTGCCTGCGAAAGGGTGTTGGCCACCAGAGTTTTGGCAATACCCGGCACACCCTCAATCAACACGTGTCCGTTGCAGATCAGCGCAGTGATCAATTTATCCACAAGTTCCTGCTGACCGACAACCACTTCAGCTACGCTTTTACGTATATCATCAAGCTTAGATTTTAATTCCTGACTGTTCTTCATACGCCCCCTTTAAAAAGTCAATGTGTATGTTATCCCTGTTGAGCTGCTCACACAAACATATTTCGCACTTCCATAGATTGTCGGGGCAGGAATCTTTTATTATTCAATTAAAAGAGGGTATGCTCCAGCATTTATCTCCGATTTTGCGCTCCAGTCTGTTTTTGAATCGACGCAACTTACGCTTAATTTTACGACGCCCAAACCAGTAAAATATACTTGATACCGGTAAAAATTCCGAATTACCCAATCCATCCACAATCACCAGGTTCATCTTGCCATCACGATTTCTAACCATTATATTGAATTCGCGAAGGTCTCTAGTGATAATGTTGCCACTGTATAAAAAAGAGCAGAGTTCATTGAGTGCCTCTGTGATTTCATCTGTGAATCCGTTCTTTTTGATATAATCTCCCATCGATATGATTTTATCACCCTGGTCATCTGAACGTATGTACTCGACACAGATAGCCGTTCCGAGATCGGTCTCGATCATACCGTAGCACTGTGGAAAATGGCGTTGATAGTCCCTCTTGCCAGCCAATACCTTAAACGCCTTATATTCCTGGATATTGTCATCGAAACATGCCGCGGGACGCAGACGTTTATACCAGGGTGACTGTCCTCTTTTAATCTGAGATCTTTTCCAGGGCTTCACTATTTTAAGGAGTTTGGAAGAATCCTGCGGATGAACATAGCAAACCCGATTGGCCCCTTGAGCCAAACACTCTTTTCCGTTTAGTGAAATCATCGCTGAATCTTACTAAATTCATCCGACACACGTCAATCACCGACACACCGATACAGTTTGTTCGCAAAATGCTGTTTGAAGGTATCTGTCGGTTTTGATACATTACCAATCGTAAACATGTAGCTGAATGCGGGGGAGGTCTATTGATTTTTGATCCTGCCGGGGAACTTCACAAATGATCGCCGCTACTCTTTTAAAAATGGCAAAAAACAATTGCTCTGCCGACGGATGTTGTCGCTTTTTTTTGACGGTGTTGTCAGTTATGCTGGCTACATCGGCAACTGAAGCCAAACTGCTTGAACCGCTACTGAAAAACGAATTGCGTGATTGCCGTGAGATCATATTCTGCACCCGCGACAGATACAACGACAATCACTGGTATGCCAACATCGGTTACTTCAGCGATGACAGCAACCACAAAGCCTATACGGGCCATGGCAAAGCTGACAACAGCGTATTGTATCGCTACGACCTGCGCAGCAAAGAGCGCAGCGTGATTATGGATGCCCGCGGCGGCAGTATCCGCGATCCGCATGTCAACTATGACGGTAGCACAATCCTCTTCTCATACCGTCCTGCCGGTAGCGATCATTACAATCTCTACACCATCAATCCGGACGGTTCAGACCTGACGCAGATCACCAGCGGTCCATGGGACGATTACGAGGGTATTTTCCTGCCGGATGGCGACCTACTCTTTATCTCAACACGCTGCCGCAGATATGTGGGCTGCTACTACACCCAGGTCGGCACCATGTTCCGCTGCAGACCAGACGGCAGCGGAATCCGGTCGGTTTCCGGAAATATAGAACACGACAACACCCCGGCCGTAATGCCCGACGGCAGGATTCTTTACACCCGCTGGGAGTATATTGACCGGTCGCAGGTGGAGTATCATCATTTGTGGGTAATGAATCCGGACGGCACCGGCGTCAATGTCTACTATGGCAACATGCACTCATGGATTGTAATGATAGATGCCCGGCCGATCCCCGGAACTCAAGAGGTGATCGCCTGTTTCTCACCAGGGCATGGTCGCAATGAACACGCCGGGCACCCCACCATTGTGTCACAGCAACAGGGCCCCGATGAAAAAAGCGCGGCGGTGCAACTTTACAAAACCGCGGATTTCCGTGATCCTGAACCGCTCGGCAGAGATGTGTTCATGTTCGCCCGTGGCAAAGAGATAGTTTTGTTGAACCGCGCCGGCGAACTGGAAAGCGTTTACAAGCATCCGGATGTGAATGTACATGAACCGCGCCTGCTGACTGCCCGTAGCCGTGAGCCCTTGATTGCCGACCGGACCGACAGTAGACGTAGCGATGGCGAATTTCTGCTGATCGATGTATATCGTGGACGCAACATGGAGGGCATCAAACGCGGCGAGATCAAAAAACTGCTTATTCTGGAGGCTCTGCCCAAACCAATCAATTTTAGCGGCGGCATGGACATAACAACCTGGAGCGGTTCCTTTAATCTGGAACGCTGGCTGGGTACGGTGCCCGTGGAAGCAGACGGCAGTGCCTTTTTCACCGTTCCGGCCAACCGCCCGGTCTTTTTCGTGGCTCTGGATAAAAATGACATGTCGGTTAAACGGATGCATAGTTTCGCCGACTTGATGCCGGGAGAACAAACCACCTGCATCGGGTGTCATGAAGCACGCACCACCTCCCCGCATTTTCCGCAACTCAACACCGTGCCGCTTGCGGCGCAACGGAACCCCTCAAAAATCAAGGGTTTCGACGGCATTCCGGATGTATTGGATTTCAATCGCGATATTCAGCCGATTCTAACCCGCAACTGCTGTGGCTACCACAGTGCCGAAAAGCGCAGTGGTTCGGTTGATCTGAGCCATCGTAAATCAAACAAGTGGTCACCGGCCTATCTGACCCTGCTTGCCAACCGGCAGGTGATCGACGGTGCGAACGGCCTGGGAAACCGTCCACCGCGCAGTGTCGGCAGCTCGGCCAGTCCGTTGCTGGGCAAACTCAGCGGCAAACATCACAATGTGCGTGCAACCAAAAAAGAGTTGCTAACGGTCAGGCTTTGGATAGAAACCGCCGCGCCCTACTGCGGCAGTTACGCCGGCGTACGTAATTCAGAGGATCAACACTATTACAACAGAGTTCTCGGTCCGATAACCGGAGCAGCCGGACATGTCATCAAAAAACGCTGCGCAAGCTGTCATAAAAACGAGCCCGACCGCAACACAATGCGTATTCCGTTCGACTCCGCCCTGCGACGCAACGTTGAAAGCAAAAAGTTGAACCGCAACACAGGCAAATATGAAAGATTGGTCTTTGAAAACGATCCGATCCGCCTCTTCTTCTGGCCTTTGATGGTTAATTTTGACAACCCTGAACTCTCCACAATCCTGCGTGCACCGCTGGCTGCAGAGGCTGGCGGGCTTGAGTGCTGCGGCGTAGCGGTTTTTAAAAGCAGACAGGACCCGGACTATCAGAAAATTCTGCAGCGAATTGTTGAAGCAGGCAGAGTGCTGGATGAAAAACCAATCTGGGGTAAGGAAGGCTGGGAACCCAACCATCAGTACATCCGTGAGATGAAACGCTACGGCATTCTGCCGGATGGTTTTGACATCAACAAGAATCCTTTTGACCCCTTTGCTGTCGATCAGGCTTACTGGCGATCCTTCTGGAGCGGCAGAGCGCAATGATGAACGAATTTTTAACACTGCTCATAGTGAGTACGGCAGTACTGATCTCGTTGATCGGTTTACTCGGCTGCGTGCTGCCGATTCTGCCGGGTCCGGTAATATCATTCGTAGCGCTGTTGCTGGTTAAGTATACAACCGATGTGGAGGTTTCAACGCGGACGCTGTTTTTTTTCGGTTCACTCACAGTGCTTGTCACGCTACTGGACAGCATTCTGCCTATTTATATGCCCAGGAGTTTCGGCGCCTCCGGCTGGGGTGTGACCGGTGCCAGTGCGGGATTGCTGATCGGACTGTTTTTTCCTCCCTTAGGATTTATATTCGGAGCGTTGATCGGAGCGTTTCTATTGGAGATGATCCGTCAAAGAGGCCTGGTTGAAGCCCTGATTGCCGGATTGGGTTCATTCATCGGTTTCGCCATCGGCACAGTCGCAAAGGTGGCCCTGGCTGGCGCGATTACCGGCTGGCTCATTTTCAAAGCTCTGCTGCCCTTGACATAGTCCCTTCAATGAAGAGGCGACTGCAGTTTGAGCCTTGTCAAAAGTTCTTTCAGAACATATACTCACCTGCATGAAATCTTTTCTGTCAGTTTCAGTCACCTTGCTGCTTCTAATTTATGTAGCTTGTGATTCAGCTTATGGCGACGAAGCAGACGCCACAGCATCAATACCCTACGGCATCTGTTCTCATCTTATCCGGGAAGAGTTCGGAACGCATCAACGTTCGATGAAGATGATGCGTGCAGCTGGTTGCCGAAGATTGATGAGCTGCGGGAGATGCTCGCAATTCAATCTCACAAATAACCTTACTTAAACACAACCCCAAATGAAAGGAGACAGATTATGCTGTCAGAATATGTGAAATCGGCCGACTGGAAATCGGAAAAACACGTACCGGTTATCGAGTGCGACGAAACAACACCGGTGGACACCTGTACCAAAATAACCATCAGTGTGGGAAAAGAGATAGCTCATCCTAACACTACGGCACACCACATCACATGGATCGCGCTGCACTACGTGCCGGATGGTTCGCAGTGCTCAATAGAGCTCGCCCGCTGCGAATTCAGCGCACACGCCGCTTCAACCGAAGGGGCTGATACCGGTCCAGCCAAAACATGCAGTTTTGTAACTGTCTGCGCCGCACTTAAAAAATCAGGAACTCTGTATGCGACTTCATACTGCAATATTCACGGTCTGTGGGCCAGTGAGAAAAAAATTACAGTTGGCTGATTAAAAAAAGCCCGCTACGTCCCCCCGACGCAGCGGGCTGGTATAAACAGTACACAAATCAAATAAAAGTGATAACCCCAGTATACACTCAGATGTACTGGCCCAGATCCCTGACGGCACTCTACACGGCCTTGCGGCCATCTGAAAATAGTCCCCGGTGCAACAAACGCAAGCCACGTGCCAACTTCAACACTCGATGATCCGTTTTTCCCGGGCACTACGATAGATCGCTTCGATCAAAGCGATGGATCGGCAGGCAGCTTGACCGTCCACCTCATAAGGGCATCCTTCATTCAAAGCTGCGATGAAAGAGCGGATGCAGGCAGTGTGGCCGGCATGACTCATCGCTCCCGGATCGGCGACGCCGGCGCGGGTGGCAACGGCGGAGAAGCGGGTTCTGATCTGCTCATCATCGGGTTGTTCATCTCTGAACTGATAACAAAGCAGGTGTTCGTCTTCAATTATCGCAGTGCCGGCGGTACCTGTGATTTCAAGACGCTTGGGCCTGCCGGGCCAGGAGGCAGTTGTGCCGATTACAGTGCCCAAAGCACCGCCCTCAAAAACCAGTGAAGCACTTGATGTATCTTCAACCTCAATTCCGGTATGCCCGATCGACGATACCGCTGCAGCAACACTCCTGACCGGCGGCATCAGATCGCACAGCAGATCAATCATATGGATCGACTGATTCATCAGGGCCCCACCGCCATCCAGGTTGCGGGTACCGTGCCACTCTGATTGAGTGTAGTACTCCGCATCCCGCCACCAGGGCACAAAAGCTGCGGCATGTGTGACAGTGCCGAAACGTCCGGCGGTGATCGCCTCACGAATCGGCTGCAGAACCGGCATACGGCGCATCTGAAAGATGCAGCCCAGAGTTGTTCCGGCGGCTTCGTGAGCCGCAGTCATCCGCTGCGCTCGTTCAATCGAGATTTCAAGCGGTTTTTCAACCAGGGCATGCACACCGCCGCAGGCGGCCGTCAGTGCTGGTTCCAGGTGTGCCCCAGAGGGGGTTGCAATCAACAGCACATCAATCGCTTCTGACGAGAGCATAACCTCCAGATCAGTACACGCCCGGCAGTCATACTCGGCTGCGAACTCGGCCGCACGCTGCGCCGAGCGGCTGCAGACAGCGCAGAGCTGCGCGCCTTCCACGTCCTGCACCGCCCGTGCGTGAAAACGCGCAATCAACCCTGTTCCGAGAATAGCAAATCTGTAGTGTTTCATACCGCAATCCAGCATGTTTGCTGGTTATTGTATCCTTTGTGGTTTCTTCTTCACCTTCAATGCTGCGCCGCACTCGGCGTGTCGAAGCCACCGTTGCGAACTCTTTGCGCAACCCGCTGCAGGCGGGCGCAGACCCGCTCACGTCCGATCAGCACCAACATTTCAAACAAACCGGGGCCCTCCGCCGATCCCGAAACGGCCACACGAACCGGATGCACCAGCGCACCCATTCCGCACTCCTGTCGGCGAGCCATCTCCTCAAGCAGCGCATGGGTACTCTCAACCGTGAAAGGCTCCAGTTGCTGATACTCCTCGGCGATTCTTTCCAGCAACTCTGAAACACCCTTCTTCAGCAGACGCTTGCTAACCGCCTTCTGATCGAATGCGTAATCATCGGTAAAGAAATAAGCACAGTTGGCCGGAATATCAGAGTAGAATCTGGTGCGCACCTGCATCTGTTCCAAGATGCCCTCAAGGTCAACTCCTTCGGTAGAGAGTCCGGCGGCAGTGACGCGAGCGAGAAACTCACGAGCATACTCTGCACGCGGTTTGTTACGTATATACTCTCCGTTCATCCAAAGCAGCTTCTTTAGATCAAAACGTGCAGCACTTGACTTACACCGCTCAAGTGTAAATAGCTCGACCATTTCATCGCGTGTGAGCACCTCACGATCATCCCCGGGCGCCCAGCCCAGCAGCAGCAAAAAATTGAAAAGAGCATCCGGCAGATAACCCTGCTCCCGGAACTCCCCCACAAACGCCGCACCGTCACGTTTTGAGTAGGGTTTGCCCTGATTGTTGACGATCATCGGCAGATGTGCGAAGTGCGGTACAGGGGCGTTCAACGCTTTGAACAACTCAATGTGTTTAAAGGTGTTTTCAACATGATCATCACCGCGAATCACATGGGTAATTTTCATATCAATATCATCCACCACATTGGCCAGATGGAAAACCGGCGTTCCATTGGAGCGGACAATCACAAAATCCTGAGTATCTCCGGCCCGTTTGCGCATAGCCCCCTTAACCAGATCAACAAAACCAAGCCTGCCCTCCGTCGGCATACGAAAAACCACACACTCGCCGCCGCCCCCCTTGTTTTCCCGATAGGCCAATCCGCGACCGAGCAGCTCTTCGGCCACCTTCAGATGGCGTGTGCTGTTGGCACTTTGATAAACCGGCGGCTCATCATAATCCAGTCCAAGCCACTCCAAGCAGTCAAGCAGTGTTTTGATCGCTTCAGGGGTTGAACGCTCACGATCGGTATCCTCAACACGCAACAGGAAACTACCCTGTTTATTACGTGCGAACAACCAGTTGAAAATCGCTGCGCGGATGTTGCCGATGTGAACATTGCCCGTCGGGCTCGGGGCGAATCTGACTCTTACACTCATTCAAATACCTCCAATTGTCAGGCGGGGTCAATCATCCGCTCTGCAACACTGAATTCAGATCAGTGCGGATAAAATCAACCACATTTTTATCCGGCACGAAACTCATAACTGCTGAAGGAACGGCGGCCACCAGATTTTCGAGCACCTCGATCAAAGGATCAAACAGGGTACTGCTCATCCAGGGGATCATCGCAACATCGATCAGACGTTTCAGCGTTTCGCCAGGTGAAAGTGGCTGGACTCTGTTACTAACTCCATGCTCAATAAAGTAGAGTTTACGTAGCGGAGCATCGGCATTGATCACACAGCCGCCGGAACTCGGCCAGGGTGTTCCATACACTCTGAAATCGTCATCCGTCGCCCTGACCACAGGACGTTCATCGGTCAATACCGCAATGCCGCTCTGCTCAAGTATTTTCGAGATAGTGCTCTTACCCCGTCCTGATCGCCCGGCACAGATCACCCCCGCGCCGTCGATCACCGCGGCTGAGCTGTGCAGAATAAATCCACGCAACTGTAGCAGCCGCAAAACCATCGCGAGAACGGGGACAATCATAAAATATCCCCGACGGGGATCACAGTAGGTTTTGAAATAGGTTTCGGGATTCCAGACAAAGCACAGCTCTTCAAAGGGAAAGGTTCCGCTCATTCGCCACAGAAGCTTCCCCTCCGGAGCGGTGCCCGAGAGAACAATGCCCCCGCCACAACTTTCGACCGACCAAGCCTGTTCACTTTTGACTCCGCACAGACTCTCATCGGCACCGGCAACCTCAACACGACAATAAGGTCGCGAGAAAATATCCGAATCTGAACAGAGAAAGGGCGGAAAGCTCTCACTGAACTGATCCGCCCCCAACCCGTTGAACTCAAAATGTACGCCCGCTATCTTACATCTCATTTCGTAGCTCAAACGCAGTCAATGGTATAAAACAAAATAAAATCGCCATAAAATCAGGGAATTTCACCTTCACTTGTACCCAGTACTCCGATCTCTTCGGCTTTGAAAGTGCCGCCAAGTCCCATAGGCACCTCGTTGGCCTCGGCAACCTTAAATCTCTTTTTGGACGACTCCACAAATGCATCTCTTTTAGCCATAATCAGACCTCGCTCTCAAATTTGCGTTCATTATAATAAAAAAGGTTGAAAAATACAACACTCAAATAAAGTATTTTAGCTGGCGAAATTGATGATTCAACCTTCTTGTTTTTTGTGCAAAAAGTTGAGATCATAGAGTTCAAACCGCAACGGGATAAAAAAATGCTTAAAATAGAAAACATTTCAACATCGACACAGCTGTGCGGTATAATCGGCAACCCGATTGCACACTCGATGAGCCCTGCACTGCACAATCGCGCTTTCAGTGAACTAAATTTGGACTATGTATATCTTGCCTTTCGTGTTGAAGCCGGCAGGGTCGGGCATGTGCTGAATGCCATGCGTGCAATGGAAAACTTCCGCGGATTGAGTGTAACCATACCGCATAAAATCGAGGTTTTCAACTGTGTGGATGAAATCTCCGATGCTGACCGCGGTATCGGATCGATCAACACTGTGATCAATGACAACGGCACGCTGCACGGGCTTGGAAGTGACGGACCCGGAGCGCGGCAGGCACTGCTTGACAGCGGTCTGCAGCCAGCGGGTAGCAGGGTGCTGATCATCGGAAGCGGCGGCGCCGCACGGGCGATCGCCTTTGATCTAGCCTTTAACGCCAAACCCTGCCAACTGACATTGATGGGCGTGGTGGCCGATGAACTCGCGAGTCTGCAACGCGACCTTAAAGACAAGACGGAGATCGATGTAAGCGGCGTGCTGCTGAATGATGCCGCGCTGGCCGAAGCGGTAACCGAAAGCGAAATTCTGATCAACGCCACGCCGATCGGCATGTATCCCCATCCGGAACGCAGTGTCGTGCCCGCCGAGCTGCTACACCCCGGTCTGGGGGTTATGGATATCGTTTACAACCCGCTGACAACCCGCCTGCTGAAAGAGGCCCGCTCAAAGGGATTGATCACCGTAAGCGGCCTGGAGATGTTTATCAATCAAGCTGTGATTCAGTTTGAAAGCTGGACCGGACACACGGCACCGCGCGCCGCAATGCGCGCGGTGGTGCTTGATCATCTGAAGGGCTGAAGATTTCTTTGATCCTGAAGTTGTTTTCAGCCATTGCTGTTGATATCTTCGCGTCCGACCGCTATCACTCCAGAACGGGAGATATCGATGATATGGTAGGGCATGAAGAGACGCAGGAAGTCGGCGATGTGCTCCTGATCACCCACCATCTGCAGTGTGACGGAATCCTCCTGCACCGCAATCACCGAAGCATCGAAGAGATTGGCCAGATCCACAATCTCGATGCGGGCGGCATGATCCTGACTGGCAACGCGCACCAGAATCATCTCGCGGTTGAGATGACGCTTTTTGGTCATATTGACAACTTCAATCACGTTGACCTGTTTGGAAACCTGGTGAATAACCTGTTCGATGATCTTTTCATCACCCAGCACCACAATCGTCATTTTGGAGACCTGACGATCAAGTGTGGGACCGACATTCAGTGTTTCAATGTTATAGCCGCGACCGGATATCAAACCTACAATACGCGCCAGAACACCCGGTTCATTCTCAACCAGACAGTTGATGATATTTTTCATAATTTCAATTCCATTTGTAATTTGATGTGACAGTGGCTTCAGACCGAACGAAGCATCATGGATGAAACATCATGCCCGGGCGGTATCATAGGAAAAACATTCGCTTCAGGATCGACAATGAATTCCAGCACGCATGTTTTCCCGCTTTCAAAGGCCTCCTGCAATGCCGGCGCAACCTCGCTTTTATTGAAGATGCGACGTGCAACCGCACCGTGCGCATCTGCCAGCTTTATGAAATCAGGCAGATAGTCGGAAGCTTCTTCGATCCGCTGCATTCTTAATCTGCCTTCCTGCCCGAGTGCCACGCCCGAGTAACGGGTGGAGTAGAAAATCTCTTGCCACTGACGCACCATGCCAAGGTAACCATTGTTGAAGATTGCGATAACGAGTGGCAGCTTGTGTTCAACCGGAACCACCAGCTCCTGAAAATTCATCTGAACGCCACCATCACCGGTGACGCAGACAACCGGATCATCGGGACAACCGAATTTGGCACCGATTGCGGCAGGCAGACCGAAGCCCATTGTACCTAATCCGCCCGACGAGATAAAGCTGCGCGGACGTGTATAGGTGTAATGCTGCGCCGCCCACATCTGATGCTGGCCCACATCTGTAACCATCGTGGCTTTGCCGTTGCTGACAGCACAAATCTGCTCAATAACATACTGCGGCATGATGACTTCGCCCTTATCAGGATAGGAAAAGGGATGTCGCTCTTTCCAGCGTGTGGTCTGTTCGCGCCACTCACTGTGTTTTGTCTGTTTGACCAAAGGTAGAAGAGCTTGCAACACCGGTTTGATATAGCCGACAACTCCTAGATCGCATCGGACACTCTTACCAACTGACGAACGATCGATATCTATATGAACAATTGTGGCGCGTTTGGCAAACTCTGAAATTTTTCCGGTAACGCGGTCATCAAACCGTGCCCCGGCGGAGATCAGCAGATCACATTTATCCACAGCATAGTTAGCGGCAGCCGAACCATGCATACCCAGCATCTTCAAAGCCAGAGGATCATCTTCCGGAAAAGCACCCAGCCCCATCAGCGTCGTGACCACCGGAATATCGGCTTTACGGGCCAACTCGGTTATCTCACCGGCGGCGTCGCCGGCAATCGCACCACCACCAACATAAAGAACCGGGGCGCGCGAACCGTTAATCAACGCGGCAAGCTGTTCAATCTCGACGGGATTGAAATCTACATGCGGTTTGTAAGCGCGCATTTCAACCGTATCCGGCTCGATATGTGTGGTGGTCTGGCGCTGAATATCCTTGGGTATGTCAATCACGACCGGTCCGGGCTTGCCAGTGGAGGCGATATAAAAGGCCTGAGCGATAATATCGGGCAGATCATCGACATTACGGACCAGAAAGTTATGTTTGGTGACCGGACGGGTGATTCCGACAACATCGGCCTCCTGGAAAGCATCATTGCCGATCATTGAGAGCGGAACCTGCCCGCTCATGCAGACTAAAGGGATACCATCCATATACGCTGTTGCCAGGCCGGTGATTGTATTCGTAGCTCCCGGTCCGGAGGTGACCAGACAGCAGCCAACTTTACCGGTTGCCCGAGCATAACCGTCGGCCATGTGAACCGCACCTTGCTCATGCCTTGGCAAAACAAAATGAAACGGCGCATCATAAAGACAGTTGAAGATATCCAGAACAGCCCCGCCGGGATAACCGAAAAGCACATCGCAGCCAGCCTTGACTAAACCGTCAACAACGCATTGCGCCCCGCTGCGCTCGGCTATTTCACCATCTGGAACCTTTTTGTTTTTGATCTCTTTTTCCATCACTACCTCTTTTTTCAAATTTTAATCCACTTGTCTTTTAAATATCTCTGGCGCGATTCGCTGCATAAATTCATCAAAAAAAACCGACAAAAAAACCCGCCATCTTAACACGGCGGGCCCAAAAAACGAAAAGTCCAAAACTCTCAGAAATTACAACAGAGTCCCGCGTGACAACTATACAATACGGGCGCAACCCGCCCGCGCACCACCACAAGCAGGATTAAAACAGCTGTTGCTTCTATTGTTTTCCAATTCATAGGATGTCATAATATAAACCTTCAAACGGCTGAATGTCAATACCCGGAGAAAGATTATTTTGAAAAAGAACAAATCTCTCAGATTGCTCTGTGGCATCGCTCTGTTACCAGCCTGTCTGGGCGTAACACGCGCTTTACTAGATGCATTCACCGCAGTCAACCGTGCCAACTCCGCCATTTCATCGACAAGCGCAGCTCTGCTGGGAGGGTGTGTTGTCTGGATGCTTGTCTGGTTTTTTCTGCCGCGCCCGGCCAGAAGCTATGTCCTGGCACATGAATTGACACATGCCCTTTACGCGTTGCTCTGTGGTGCCGATGTCAGCCGCATCAGGGTCTCTGCAAGCGGCGGTAGCGTATCACTCTCAAAAAGTAACGTCTGGATCACACTCTCACCATATTTCTTTCCCTTCTACACCTTTGTTATAGTTCTCTGCTACCTTGGACTCTCTGTTTTTGTCAAACCGGTACCTTGGCAACCATTCTGGTTTTTTCTGGTAGGCTTCACCTGGAGCTTTCACTTGTGCTTCACGATCAACAGCCTGCTCATCCACCAACCCGACATTCAGGTTTATGGACGCATCTTCTCCTATGTTTTCATTTATTTTCTGAATTTGTCCGTAATCGCATTATGGATGATCGCCACCACCCCGGTCAAAACAGTTACACTTGCCTCCTCTTTTCTGACGAACACGCGCTCGATTTACGCGCTGATCGCGGAGGAAAGCGCCACACTGCTGCTCAATGTCTTAGAAATGCTGAAGTGAAGATCAGCAAAAGAACTTTAGCGACGATGCCTATTAAAAATGGTGTTTTCGGAGGAACATCGCGCTTGACCGCAATGCAAGAACTTAATAATGTAACATCGTATTTACATTCATACTCAAATTCTGTCTTTAAAAAAATGCGTTTACTGCTACACAACATCCAATACGGAACGGGACGATTGAAACAATTCTCCTGGCTGGCCACACTGCATCCAACCCATAAGCATTTACGGCATATCGAACGTTTTGTACATGCTGTCAATCCGGATATAGTCGGGCTGATTGAAGTCGACTCCGGCTCCTATCGCAATCGCAGTGAGAACCAGGCTGAAATGCTGGCGAATAAGATGAATTATACTCATACTCACCGCATCAAATACCCGGAAGCAAGTGTAGGACGCCGGATTCCAATTCTCAACAAACAATCCAATGCTGTTCTGACACGCGATAAAATACTTAAGGAACGCTTCCATGATTTTCAATCAGGCTTTAAAAGTCTGGTGATCGAGGTCGAATTACCCGCATTAACTTTATTCATCGTGCATCTATCACTGGGTTTGAGAGCACGCCACCGTCAACTCGAAGAACTTCACAAACTGCTTGGAAAATGCACCAAACCACGTATTCTGGCTGGTGACTTCAACGCCTTAAGCGGACGTTGGGAGCTCAGTATGTTTCTCAAGGCCACCGGTATGCAGAGTGCCAACAGGAATCACGCTCCCACCTATCCCTCCTGGCGACCCTACCGCGAGCTGGATTTCATTTGCCACGACGACAATATCATTCCCGTGAGATTTCGTATTCCTGAAGTACGTGTTTCAGATCACCGACCGTTGATATTTGACTTTGAAATCAACCCGGCGACACATTGCCGCAATGATGCAACAGCTGCATGCTCAAGATAAACGACGAAAGCTAAATTCTGAACTTGTGTTTGAACTACATATTATATAAAAATTAAATGTGCTTAAGGTACTCTATATATTCATCGACGGTGTCGGATTGCGCCCCGCCGCGCCGGACAATCCGGTACACGCAGGCAATTGTCCCGCCCTGTGTCAATTGATCAAAGAGCATGCAGTGCCAATCGACGCCTGTCTGGAGGTCGAAGGACTGCCCCAAAGCGCGACCGGACAGACAGCCATGTTCACGGGCACCAATGCCGCACGCCAAATGGGCAGACATTGCGAGGGATTCCCCGGTCCTACACTCAGGCGCATAATCCACAAAACCAACTTGTTTATCGAACTGACCCGCAAAGGACAACGCTGCTGTTTTGCCGATGCCTACATGATCGATAAAATCAGCGATCTGGAACATCGTCGCTTTAAATCGGTTACCACTGTAATGGCACTCACTCAGCCGGAGACAATCCTGATGCGTGATGATCTGCTGGAGAACCAGGCGGTTTCGCACGATATAACCCGCACCTACCTTGTCGATAAAGGACATGATCTACCGCTAGTCAAACCCCATCAGGCTGCTGAACATCTGATCCAGGTAGCACGTGCCAACGATTTTACTCTTTTTGAGTTTTTTCTGACCGACCTTGCCGGACACTCGCGCAACTATCAGGCAGCCTGCGAAACACTCAGTATGCTGGATCAATTTATCGAGATTGTCCAGGCTCTCTGCAAAGCCACAAACATGCTGTTAATCATCACCAGCGACCATGGAAACATCGAGAATATGGGTACCAAAAGCCATACTCGTAACCCTGTGCCGCTTGTAGCCACAGGACCGGGCGCGGAGATTATAACAACCAACGCCTACAATCTTACGCAGATCACACCGCGAATTCTCAGGGTCTTTTGAAAATCAGAGTTTCGCTCTGCAAAATCTGCTTCGTTTAACACAGGTGAAGATACCTGAGTGTGCTAGGCTGTGCTGTTTGCCGCGCTTTGTATTCACTAGCGCGATAATACCGTAAAACAGCGCAAATGGTCACAAAAACACCTGTATTTATTCTACGCTTTGCAGATAAACCTTAAGTGCTTCTCGGTCGTCACTGCGTCCATACTGTACATGCTCACGCATCGCCCGTTCAGCTTCGTCAGGATCACCACTTCCAATGCGTTCCACCAATATCTGGTGCCAACGTTCAGGTGGCTGCTTAAAACGGATCGCCTTGATACTGTTAAGATTCATGTAGCGTTGAAACCACACCTTACCCAGCATCTCGGCAAAAATTGAGTGCCCACTTAAACTGCCAAGCTCTATGTGAAACTCCCAGTGCAGATTGCTGGCTAATCTCTGATCAGGTGTGTCAGCACACACAAAACGATCTACCTGTATCGCCTTTTTCAGCAACTGACGCAACTCCTCCTCGCCCGCACGAACCGCACACAACCGCGCCGACTGACACTCCAGCGCTTCACGCAGCATCAGATCATTGTCAATCTCCTCTATGGTCAGTGAGCGCACACGGCAACCGGCCAAAGCGCGATTTTCAACATAACCATCAATCTCCAACATATACAAAGCCTCGATAACCGGGATCGTGCTCACACCAAGCCGCCTGGCTATGTTTTTACGCACCAGACGTTCCCCGGCCTTCAATCTTCCCGCAAGAATGTCATTTTTAAGCACATCATACACTCTGCGCGACAAAGTGTTTCGTGCCTGAGCACCATCCGGCACATTACCGACAGAATAATTTGCCATAAAATCTCCTTTGTGTGTTTTTAATATATCAAAGTTGCCAAATATTGTCAAACATCCCTCTTTTTTAGTTGATTCTTTAATTAAAATATATCATAATCATGAAAACCGTCTAGAAAAATAAAAACTTGGATGGGCAGAGTACAGTGTAATAATACAACATGATGTTACAAAAAGGTAGTTTTATGACTTCAACCGAACGGGTACTTACGGCGCTGGAACTTAAATGTCCTGATCGTGTTCCGATTTTAGAATTTGTTGTGGACGAAAAGGTGGCGCGGACAGCCGTACCCGGTTGTCGGGATGTAGCCGACGCTGTTGATCAGCTCGATATGGATGGCGTTGGTTGCGGAGCTTTTTTTAATACAGTTACAAAATATGACGATGGCTCATACACCGATGAATGGGGTGTACGCTACAAACCGGGAGTTGAGGTAGTCGCGCACCCACTGGAAGGGCCTGTTAAAACCCTGGAGGATGCGATAAAATGGCACCCCCCTGATCCTGACGCGCCTGGGCGGCTGGGTAAACTGCCGGATTTAGTCAAACGTTACAAAGGAAAACGTGCAATCTGCTTTCATCATCGAGCGGCTTTCATGTGGTCGGCCTATCTGATGGGCATCGACAATCTGCTGGTCGCTTTTCTGCTGGAACCGGAACTGGCTGAACTGCTGATGGATAAAGTGCTGCAATGCAATATCCAAATTGTGCGTAACGCGATTCGCGCTGGTGCTGAGGTAATTATCTTGGGTGATGATTACGCCGACAACCGCAGCCCGCTTTTCAGTCCCGAGCTTTTCAAACGCTTTATTTTACCGCGTCTTAAAAAGATGATAGATGCTATCCATAACGAAGGAGCCAAAGCTATTAAACACAGCGACGGCAATATCTATTCGTTGCTGGATATGATTGTTGATGCTGGCGCTGACGGTATCAACCCGGTGGAACCTACCGCAGGCATGGCGCTGGCGGAGGTCAAAAGGCTAGTAGGCGAGAGAACATGCATCACCGGCAATATCGACTGCGGTCAGCTACTGCCCTACGGCACAAACGCTGAAGTCGATAAGGCTGTGCGCCAGGCAATCGCCGATGCCGCTGTCGGCGGCGGATACATCCTTACATCCTCCAACAGCATCCACTCATCGTGCAACGCGCAAAACTTCATAACCATGATCAAAGCATGTCATAAATACGGAGTATATTGAAATGCATTTAAAAACCGACAAATTACATTGTTTTATTCTGCTGATCGTTGCGTCGATGATCACGCCCATTTTGGCGGGCAAACAACCAAATGTCCTAATTATTCTGACCGATGATCAGGGTTACGGGGACCTTTCACTGCATGGCAACCCGCACATTAAAACACCGCATATGGATACTTTAGGCAAATCCGGTGTTCGCTTTGAACGTTTTTATGTCAGCAGCGTATGTGCCCCTACCCGTGCGGCATTGCTGACCGGACGCTGGCCGCTGCGTACCGGATGTCATGGCGTCACCCATCTGCGTGAGGCCATGCGTGCCGAAGAGATCACACTTGCCGAAGTTTTCAGGTCAGCTGGCTATCGTACCGGGTGTTTCGGCAAATGGCATAACGGCGCGCACTATCCCTTCACCCCCCAAGGACAGGGTTTTGAAACATTTCTGGGTTTCACCGCCGGTCACTGGAACAACTATTTCAACGCGACTCTGCTACGCAACAGTGAGCCAGAAAAGACCGAAGGCTATATCTCCGATGTTCTCACCGATCAAGCCATTGGCTACATCACACAAGATTCGAACAACCCATTCTTCTGCCTGCTGGCATATAACGCCCCTCACTCCCCCTTATTAAAAAATATCGCAATCGTGTATGGGCTTCGCTTCAACTCGGCTCCCTTAATTTGTCCGCCGGTAAAAACAGACTCACTGTTTTGGCGTTATCAATGCCGAGCGACATCGTTATGGATTTTAAACATTTGAGTCTGACATACGTCAAAAACAAATAAATACTTAAGGAATAAAATGGGCACAACAAAACAAAAATTGAAAAACGGTGAAGTCGCTTTAGGTGGCTGGATGCTAATCCCAAATCCGACAATAGCGGAACTGATGGCCGGAGAGGGTTTTGACTGGATCGCCGTGGATATGGAACACGCTCCATGCGAGTTGCATCTGATTGAGCAGATTGAGCGCGCGCTGCGTCCTTACGCTTGTGATCTGTTGGTACGCCTCGACAGTGTAAACCCGGTACTTGCCAAACATGTTCTTGATGCAGGTGCTCGCGGCGTGATCGTGCCGAGCGTCATGACTCCTGAAGATGCCCGTACAATGTGCGAGGCCGTTCGTTACCCGCCGCAGGGCAATCGCGGAACATCTCTTTCACGGGCAACCGATTATGGACGCAACTTCAGCGATTATATCCGAACACATAATTCGGATGTTATTGTGGCTGTCATGCTTGAGCACTACCTGGCTGCCGAAAACGCCGTGGACATCCTAAGTACCCCCGGAGTAGACACTGCTTTTATCGGACCGTATGATCTTTCGGCATCACTCGGTATTGCCGGAGAACTGGATAACCCCAAGGTACTGGCAGCCGAGCAGCTTATTCTTGAAGCGTGTCAAAAGTGTTCAGTAGCGCCGGGTTATCATGTTGTACCCCCCGATCGAAATTTGATCGATCAACGCATTGCCGCCGGTTACCGTTTTATCGGATGCAGTTTAGATACGCATTTGATAATGCACGGCTGTCGTAAACTGATCGGTAAAAACAAGGAAATAGACGCAAGTTAAAATGGTTGAAATTATGAAACCGATTATAGTTGTCACACAACCGGAATTTGAAAAAGCCCACCATGTTTTCAGCGGAGCGGAGACACTCGAGTGTTATCCCGCTCCGACCGGTGAACAGGATTTTGCTGAGTGCCTGCGGCAAACCGGTAGCAGAATAGCAGTTTTAGGCACACAGCCATACAATGATCAGCTTTACACCGCGCTGGCGCACAACTCACAGGGAAAAGGAGCTCTCATCATTCGTTTCGGGTTCGGCATGGATAACATTAACCGGACTCTCTGTGAACAAAACAACATCACTCTGACTAACACACCGGTTGACATCCAGACCAGTGTCGCGGAACTAACCCTTTTTCTTATAGGCGCTGTTTTTCGCAACATACCGTATTTCGATGCAAACATCCGTAACGGTCAGTTTGCGTCGCAGCGCGGACGGGAGCTGAGCGGTAAAACAGTGTTGATTCTGGGCGGCGGTAAAATCGGTTTACAGGTCGCCAGCATACTACATGGCGGCTTCAATGTTTCGACACTGCTCTGCGACAGTATCAGCGAAGAACAGTGGCGAACGCATAACGGAACCGCGCAAATCGATTTACAGGAAGTTTACGGTATAAAAAAATATTCCCGGAAGCTTGATGATCTTCTGCCACAAGCTGATATTCTCTCCATCCATCTGCCGTTAATAGCTAATACTCGTAATCTGATTGATGCGCGACGCATCGGTCTCTTGCCAAAAGGAACTTTTTTAATCAATACCGCCCGCGGCGGTATTGTAGATGAAGCAGCACTTTTTGATGCACTCGCGACAGAGCATCTGGCTGGTGCGGCCATGGATGTTTTTGCTGAGGAGCCATACATACCGGTATCGCCGCATAAGGATTTACGTACACTTCCGAATATGATCATGACGCCGCATTGTGCTTCGGATACCGTTGAGGCCAACAATCGCATGGCGGCGCGCGCCGTCGAGCTGGCGGCATATTTTCTCAAACAAAAGTGACAGCAACTCCTTGTTTTTTCCAAAAATAACTGCAAGAATAGCAATTTGAAAAACAAAGGAAGCGCTTATGTATAACGTTGACTGCATTTTCTGTAAGATCATCCAGGGCATTATTCCCTCCAGAAAAATTTATGAGGACGAAAACTGTTTCGCCTTTATGGACATTGCACCTTTTGAGATCGGCCATACACTGGTTGTACCGAAAGTTCATGCCGAATTCATTACGAATCTCTCTGACAAAAACCTTACAACCTTGATTATGTGTACACGTAGCATCGCAGATCACTTGCTGAAAAAGCTGCCCTGCGATGGATTCAATCTGCTGCAGAACAACGGCAAGTGCGCCACACAGAGTGTCCCGCACGTTCATTTCCACATCATCCCCCGCTGGAATAACACAAAACTCAACTGGCATAGTTCAAAACTTTACGCATCGGACGAGCAGATGAATGAAATTCAGAACCGGATTATGCTGAATGTCGAATAATATCAACAGAGTAATAGCTGATCTCGCTGCAACGCATGGAAAGTATAAGGTGAACGCCTACTACTTCATCATGTATGCTTTGCGGCTCACTTCGACAAAAATCAGCAGGAAAGAGCCGTCACATCCGCGACATCTGTCGGGACAAGAGCTCTCCAACGGCATCAAAGAGTATGCGCTCAGACGTTTCGGATGTTTGAGCTACACGGTGATGACGCTGTGGGGAGTGTATAAGACCGATGATTTCGGTGCAATAGTCTATCATCTGATCGATGCCGGTCTGCTGGGAAAATCAGGCGAGGACTCAATTGAAGATTTTACTGAAATCTTTGACTTCAAACAGGCTTTTTTGAATCCTTGGAAGCCATGACGATTGATTTTCATACCCATGTTTTTCCCGACAAGATCGCTCCAACCGGATTAAAAAACTAACTGATTTCAATCCACCGCAAACCGGCAACATCAACCCTCCTGGGTTTTACGCAGTTTGTAAATGCGTTCCATACGATCACCGATATCTTCGAAGCCGATATCAGCGGCGTAGACTTCCTTGTAGTAGGTGAAAGCCTTTTCGATGTCGCCGTTTTCTTCGGATATAACACCCAACTGGAAGACGACCTTCTTCTTGAGATCATCCATAATCGGCAATTGTTCGTTAGCGGTTTCAAGCTGCATCAGAGCCATATCACGCTGACCCTTCTCTTTGAAACAGAGTGCCAGATGAAAAAGCGATTGCACCCGCTCTTTGGGGCTACGCTGTGCAAGCTGGAACTGCCCAATCGCATCATCGAAATAGTCATATTTGAAATACTGCAAACCCAGCTCATAACGCAGACGCAAATCGTTGGGATAACGTTCCACACGCGAAGCAAGGTCGTCGAAGATAAACTGGTTCATCTCATTTTCAACCTCGGCAGCGGCATTGCTGTCACCGTCGGCTTTAAATTTTTCTATCTTGGATTCAAAAGCTGCAATTTTAGCATTGGTTAGCGAGCGGTCGAGCTCCGGATCGTTCGCGTTCACCTTGAGGGCATCCTCAAGAATCCTGACTGCTTCATCATACATCTTATTCTGATTGTACAACCTTGCCAAAGCGCGGTAGTAGTTAAGGTTGTTAGGCTCATCCGCAAGTCGCTGCCTGGCCTCTTCAATCAGCATTTCAGCATCTGATCCGGATACCACCGCCTTGTTTTTCGCATCAAGCTGGGCCGCCTGCTCCTTGTTGGCGATGAGCTTGCGGAAGCCGTCTTTTTCACCGGCGGTTTCTTCCCATCCAGACGCCATGGTAACACGAGCTTCGGCATCCTTGAGTTTTTTCAGAATCGTCTGGTCGGTTGGGAGAAAAGCGTTAAGCTTAACATAGGCGTCACGTGCCTTGGTATAATCTCCGACGGCCATATAGAAATCGGCTACACGCCGCAGCAGGTTCATATCATCCTGATTGTTTTCATAAGCCGCCTCCACTGTGAAAAGTGCCGCCTCGGGGTGCCCGGCCGCTTCAGCCGCCTGCACGGTTATTTCGACGTTCTGAGCATGCAACGGATTCATGTTCAAAAGTTTTTCGCACTCAATAAGCGCAGCATCAGCCTTGTTGGCGGCAAGAATCCCCTTGATTTTAGCACGCATCCCTGCAGCCTTAAGATCATTGATCTTGGCGGCCAGTCCGGTATGTTTGCTACTCTTGAACTTACGAATCTGCGCCGACCGCAGAACCTTGCGCGCTTTGGTAAAGCCGGGAGCACGAGTGAGGCACTGCATCAGCAGATCGATCGCGATATCGAAATTTCCGCGCTCGTACGCTGCCGAACCCTTGGCGAAAAAATTCTGAGCTTGTTGATTTATCTGTTCGGATTTGTCAGATGCCATAGTTAATCCTTAGTCATTCAATTTAGTGTAGCAGTCTACAGGATAACCTCTCAGCTGGTCAAGCTGATAAAATTTGAGCGTCACCCACCAGTCAATTCCTGGCGTTAGGCAGCTCCAAAAACGGAGCCTTTCGCAGAGCTTCCTTTGTAATGCAAACAGCTGTATTGCTCTGCTGTGCGGTGGCACAAAACCCATTGATCTGAGTCTCTGTGGTTGAAGCATCCGCCTCCCAGCTTCCGCGCGGACGCGGATTAAGGATATCCTTGAGCGTTGCTTTGAATTCGCTGACTCCCCTGCTGGCAGGTTCAAGTGTACTGAGGCAGAGCGGATTGACACCGGTTTCCTGAATAAAGTGCTCAAGATTGTCCCGCGCCGACGGTAGATCCATTTTATTCGCCAGTACCAGCGAGGGTCGCTCAAGCATCGTAACATCATACTGAGATATTTCACGGCAGAGCGTGTTGTAATCCGACCATGGTTCGCGATTATCAACACCAGCCATATCAACAACATATACCAACAGTCTGGAACGTGAAATATGCTTCAAAAAACGTAGCCCGAGTCCAACACCGCTACTGGCACCCTCAATTATACCGGGGATATCAGCGACACTGAGGCGCGAAAAATCATCATATTCGACGGTACCTACAATTGGATTCAGCGTTGTGAAGGGATAACCGGCAACCTGAGGGTGAGCTTTGCTGACTGCTCGGAGCAACGATGATTTGCCGGCGTTGGGGAAACCGATCAGACCGGCGTCAGCGATAATTTTCAGTTCCAGCCGCAAACGGAACTCATCTCCTGTCGCACCGGGAGTATGCTCTGTCGGAGCCTGATGGGTTGAACTCTTGAAATGGACATTTCCGAGTCCGCCCCCGCCGCCTCGTGCTATCAGCACTGACTGCCCATCCAAAGTAATATCCGCCATCAGTTCGCCGGTTTCGGCATTGAAAATTTCGGTTCCACGAGGTACAGGCACCACAAGATCCTCGCCGTTGCGTCCATGCATCTTGCGTCCGCTGCCGGGAACTCCATGCTCAGCGAATAATTGGGGGGCGAAATAGAGAGCTGTCAGGGAGTCCATATCATGACTCCCCCTGAAAATTACATGTCCGCCTCTGCCGCCGTCTCCGCCATCCGGCCCACCAAGGGGAGCAAAGGCTTCACGCCTGAAACTGCCGCTGCCGTCACCGCCGCGACCTGCACGGGCATGCACGACAACATGATCAATAAACTTTCTGGTTTTCACTTACGCAGTTCAGCTTTACCGAAAAGTCGACCGTCACTCATGCTTCGGCGGTTGCGGCCTGCACGGCCTCGACCACCGGTTGAATACTGACGACTTTGCCATTTTTCTGAAACTTGACTGTTCCGTCGGTCAGGGCAAACAATGTATAATCGCGTCCGCATCCAACATTGTCCCCCGGATGCACCCTGGTACCGCGCTGGCGGATGATAATTGTGCCGGCATTCACCGTCTGGCCGTCATAACGCTTCACGCCAAGCCGTTTGGCGTTACTGTCGCGACCATTCCTACCTGAACTTGATGCCATAAGTCAACTTCCTTCCTCGTGTAAAATAAGCCGGAACAGCACTAATCTACGCTATCGACTTGACGCTTACGACCGTCAGCTCCTGACGATGTCCCTGTTTGCGGGTATAACCTTTGCGACGTTTCTTTTTAAAACTCACAACTTTTTTACCGCGTTTATGACCAACTACGCTCAGTACGACTTTGGCGCCCTCCACATAGGGCATGCCGATCTTCAGCTCGGTGCCATCCGAGAGGGCCATAACTTCACTCATTTCAACATCCTGACCGGCCTCAACCTCCAGACGCTCAACCTCGAATGTCGCACCCGGTGTAACCCGATATTGCTTGCCACCGGTTTTTAGAACAGCATACGCTTCCATCTGTTTTCCACCTCACCAAATAAATTCGTTACATCCGACCTTCCAAGGGCCAGCACGTACAAAGATCGCAATATATCGAAAACCGGGGGCATTTGTCAAGTCTCACTCCTGTTAATTGCAAAAAAACTCTTGGCTTTGGATTTGTTCCGATCTTTTAAGAATTATCCGCGTAATGAAAGTCACCGGAGTGGCGATAACCTCCGCCCACATTTTTCAAGCAACAATTGAAAAAGCTTTAAAGTCCGACAAACTGCTAGAGTAGCTCTTCGATGGCGGCGATCAGATCAGCCCCCTTCTGAAGGCCGGTCAACTGTTTAACAATCTCCCCGTTCTTGAAGATAAAAATGGCCGGAATACTTCTGACACTGTATTTAACGGCCAGATCTCGGTTGTCATCAACATTCAGCTTGGCAATCACCGCCTTACCTTCAACAGCACCGACAACCTGATTTTCAAGAATAGGTGTCTGCATTTTGCAAGGACCGCACCAGGGTGCCCAGAAATCGACCAGCACCACACCCTCAGCAATTGTTTGCTCAAAGTTACTCATATCTAAATCGATGACTCCATTAGCCATTTTTATTTCCTTTCCATCTTTTGTGTTACAGTGAAATTAACCTGCAATCGCATTTTTCAACTTTAGAATTTTTATTTGGAAGCATCCTGAGCGATTTTATCCAGCTCTTCACGTTCAAACGGCATCAGCTCCTGCTGACGGCTTTTGATTTTACGGATCACCTCCCGTGCTATCTCGACATCACCTTTCTTGATCAATACCCTTGCCAAGGTGATCTGAACGCGTAAATCCTCTTTGTTAATCGCAACCGCTTTTCGTACTGCGGACTCAGCCTCTTCCAGATTTTTATCGGCCTCAACCAGAATTGAAGCCAATGTCTCCCAGCCGATATACTGATCGGGATTCATTTTTACGGCGTCACGGGCAAATTTTTCAGCGTCGCTCAGTTTTTTGATGCGCCTGAGAGCCTCCGCCAGGTCATTCAGCGCGGCATATATCGGTTTGGCGGCAACCGAACGACGCAAAAAATCTTCTGCCTCGCCGTAAGAACCTTCGCGCAGACGCAGCGATCCCATCACATAATTCGCCAAGGCATTACGACGGTTTTTACGCAGTACCTGACGTGCATGTAGCAAGGCTGATTCCTGATCATTAAGCTGTATATCCAGATCAAGAATAACATCATTAAGGTAGAGAGCCGACTGATTTAATTTGGCCGTACGTATGAATCCTTCACGGGCCACTCGCAGATAGCGTTCCGGGCGCTGATCCTTTTCGGCTTTTTTCATATTCATCATCGCCTTAGTCAGCTGAACATAGTAATTATCAATTGTTTCAGCCACCTTTTCCATCTTGGGAATAACGAGTGTTTCCACCTCTTCGATTTCACCGTTCTGCAGTTGCAAATGGGCCAACAGAGCCCAAGCATTCAGATTCTTAGGTTGCAGATCGGTGGTCTGCTGCAAAGCCAGCCGCGCCTGAGGCAGATCGTTGTTCATCAGATGCACAAAGGCCCATTCCAAACCGCTCTGGCCCTGACTATCGGCCACCCGGGCCGCTTTCTCAAACCATTTGCCAGCCTGATTAAAGGAGCCCTCCTGTACGGCCAGTCGTCCCAAACCGATTAAAGCAGTGCGATTGTCGGGATCGGATCGGATGATTTCATTGTAGACATCGGCCGATTCCTCGGTCTGTTCGGTCATAGCATAGATAGCTGCAAGCGAGGAAAGATTCGCGACGCGATCGCTTTCCGGCAGCAGGTTGATTGCACGATTGACACCAGCCAATGCGGCACGACTCTGTCCGGAAAGTGCCCATCCGTAGCCCAGACGGGCGAATATCTGGGGCGACCTTACATAGCCGTAATAACGTGAAAGAGACCAGAGCGGGTAGCGATGACGCATTCCGGAAATAAACTCTTTGAGTTCCCTTTCAATGACATTGCGATAGGGATCTGCGCTCTCAACACCGCGGCGCGCCATTTCGAAACGATTGATCATGGCGGAAACATTCTGCGGGTCAATCTCGTTGTGAATGCGGGTATAGATATCAAAGGCCTCTTCATCGTGACCCAGATCCTCAAGCATGACGCCCAGGTTATTGGCCACAAATCCCATATGACGCCGGAGATTTCGCGCTATTTCGGTGGCTTTGTCGGTGTTATTCCCGCTACTTTCGGGAAGTATTTTCAGCATTTCGTCCCAAAAGGCATTATACTCTTGCGCAAGCGGTTTGTCTTCAAAGACTTTGATATCCCGACATCCCGCGAAAAATAGATATTCCGGCACCGGTACAAGATCAGCCGAGTACCAAAAATCCGGAACCCCGAAAACTGCGGCCTTAGCGGCAATATCGTTGTCGATGGAAAACCAGTCCTGCACAAAGGGCAGAATGCCCAACCTGAGCGTGCTTTTCATGCTAATCAGTTCGGCTCCCTCGAAAAGTTTTTTCTCCTCGATAAGTCGCTCCATTGAGCGCAAATAATAAGCGTCCAGGTCTTTCTGCAGCGCGATGAGATTAAGTTCCCGTCCCTGCTCATCGGCCATAATTTTCAGATGTTCATCCAATGTGCCATCCGTGACAAACCAGGTGCGCTCTCCCAAACGCTGCAAAATCTCCGCCGCAAAGCGGTCGGCAAAACGACCCCTGCCGGGCTTACACTCAAATAGATTAACAATGGCACAAAGAAATACAATCACGACAACCGGATAGGTCAGAAGCATGCCGAACCAGTCACCAGCGCGTTTGGTGGCGGCGTGTGTCACCGTTTTTCGACTTTCACATTTAACCTTCATCAGCAGATAGTAATAGGCCACCAGGTAACCGGCCACCATGGCTGTCATTGCGTAAGCGAAGACGGGCAGAGCACCTGTGGAACGTAGCATTCCCCAAGGTGAGACGGGAGTATTCGTTATATTGATCACTAGAAAGACAGTCAATGTGAAGTGCAGCAGGTACTGACTCCAGGAGCGCTCATTATTGAGTGCCCGCCCACTTGCAAAGAGAGCCGCCACCCAGGGCATAACTCCGGTCACCATCAGAATCACCCACCCGGAACGCATCAATGTAGTGCGTAACTCACCGAGTTGAAAACGCCATACACGCACCAGCAGCTCCATAATAGAACTGTAGCCCATCAACTCCACATCGTTGTTATAAAAAAAGTAACGCGCAAAGAAGAAATAGAGTGCAAGACCGGCCAGAGCAAACAGACCCATCCAGGCCACACGAGTCAGTTTGAGTGTGCCGTCCTTATAGAGAACATAGATTAGCAACAACAGGAAAATAGGCAGCGCCGGGATAAAAAAGGCGCTTTGTACAATTGCCACACCGCCGAGAAAAGCAAAAAGTGCCAGCAACCAGAGCCACCTCCGCAACGCATACTGCACCAGCAAAAAGGCCAGCAGCAAAGCCAGCATCAGGTTAAAACTTTCAACTCTCAGTTGTGTGGCCGCCTGCCAGTTAGGCACGGCAAAAATCAATGCTACGGCAGCAACCACACCGCCGTAAACAGAGACTCGACCCGCATGCTCAACCGAATACTCCTCGGTAACAGTCGTGTAAATCAGGAAAGATACTATGCGGTAGATCAGCACCACGGAGATAACGGAAAAAATAACGCTCAGCAGATTCAACCTGACCGCCAGCGAGAAAAGCGGAATTCTGGCGACCAAACTGACTACTGCGCCCCACAACGGATAAACCGGCAACGTGTTGGGCTCGATCCCGCTGAACACCGCCATATACTTTGCGGATATTCCCGGAAATACGTAATCGGCTAAAGTCAGGAGGTAAACCACCAGCGCAGTGATTCCCAAAGCGGCGGAGATTAACACATCTAGGCGTTTTCTCTCCTTGTCGTAAGTTTTGAATTCACTTGATCCCATAAGTATCGGCCCCATGCAAAACGTTAATGACAACTGCCAGATGTGAAAACCATGTGAAGCAGTACCTGCACCGGCAGGCGGCGACACATCTCCTCTGTTTCAATGGTTAGTGTATAAAAAAACAGCGCGTTTACGCAAGGTTCAAATCGCCGTAATATCACATCTATAATCAGAGTGCACATCGGCCTCCAGGGAAGGTGCCACATCCAGCGCAAACGCCGCAGGGCCCTTGACCCCACCACCGGCACCAGCCAATCCGGCTATCATTGCTGCATTGTCACCGCAAAAGCGCGGATGAGCCAGTAGCAGTTCAACCTCTGCATCGGCGGCTGTCACAGTCAATCTCTCTCGAAGTCTGCTGTTCAGCGACACCCCACCCCCCACCGCCAAAACCTTATAGCAGCTGTGGCTGAGTGCGGTTTCACAGCGTTCGATCAATGCGTCAACCACCGCCTCCTGGTAGGCAGCCGCGATATCAGCCACCATTGCATCACTCTGCGGAGGATTATCTCTGAGATATTGTCTTAAAGCGGTTTTCAGTCCACTGAAGCTAAAACACAGATCAGCATCCAACCCACCCAATGCAGGGTTACCAGCCTGCGTTCTTCCCCTTGGGAAAACAGGTGCGCAGCTACCGGAAGCTTCTCTGGCGACAGCGTCTATCACAGGGCCTCCCGGATATCCCAGCCCAAGCAATTTGGCAGCCTTGTCAAATGCTTCACCCGAGGCATCATCCAGTGTCTGTCCTATAATCCGATATGCCAACGGTTCATCCATCTCTATCAAAACACTGTGACCACCTGAAACCACCATAGCCAGCAGTGGAAAGCAATCTGTCAACGCAACAGTGCCCTTATTCAGAAATACCGAGTGGATATGCGCCTGAATGTGGTTGATACCAATTAACGGTCTGTTAAGACGCCAGGCGAGCCCCTTGGCGGCCGATAACCCTACAATCAGTGAACTGGCCAGTCCCGGCCCGCGGGTGACCGCCACCGCATCCAGCTCACGCCACCAGCTTTCCCGTACCGGATCGGTTTCAGACTTCCCGAAAGCGGTGGCCATGGCTGAAACAATCACCCCGGGTAATTTTTCAAGGTGACTGCGTGAAGCGATCTCAGGCACCACGCCTCCATAGGGTCGATGCATACTGATTTGCGAATAGACAATATTTGAGAGCACCTCTCTCCCATCGCACACAACTGCTGCCGCGGTTTCATCGCATGAGGTTTCAATGCCGAGAACAGTCATCTGACTCCTCCAGCTACTCTGCTGAACGCAAACACTTCGTCCTTTCCCAAGTGTCGTTCACCACAACCATCTTCTCCATGTAGCAGAGCTACCAAAATGCGACTTATTTCCAAAACTGCCACCATTTTTTCTCATCCGGATCAACCGGCCCCTCCTCCACCATCTCACCATAAAGTGAACGCACCCTCTGCGATGCCGAAACCTCCGGGTCAAGCAACACATTACGTTCGGCAATCTCAACACTTCCGGGCAGCGACCAAACCACAATCCGGTGTAAGGCATCCTGTGAAGTACGATGCACCACGGTGACCTCTCCCGCCTCGGATATATCGAATTTCGGCTGGCTTCCCTTGAGCTGCGCACCCAGATCAATGGTGTCCCAAACGGTACCACCCGGTTCGTCCTCGATTCTGAGAAACAGACTCTCCGCCTGTGAACGACTCCAGCTGACCACTCTGAAGGTACGTTTAAGCTGCTGCTCCTCCACAAACATCTGCACGCCTTCGGCAATCGGTACACCGGGCACAACATCAAAAACTTTCCGGGTGGACTCATGCCGCACACCGTTGCACAGCAAAACCAAGTGGGCGTAATAGCGCCCCTCTTTCAACAGATTGAACCATTTGTCGAGTTGAATTTTGGAGATATGTTTAGCTCCCGGCTTGAGTTTAAAGGCTTTTGCAAAGGGAGCCTGAGTAATGGATTTGAGTTGATTGTAACGGTTATTATGATAAACCTCGATAAAAAATCTGCTATTCGCGTCCGGCGTTCCTACCTTGATTAACTCCCGTCCAGCATTCATCAGTTCCAGTTGCACTACCACAACTTCACCTCTGATGAATGTGGTGTAAGCCGGCAGCAGAGTCAGCTGTATCTCATCAGCGCCAAAGACCCTCAGACCCGCAACACACAAATTAAGAATCAATAATTTTTTAACCATAAACGTGCTTCTCCCTTTTCATTGCCCATCCATTATACACCGCTCATAAGCAATTTCGCAACCAAAGGAATTCAGGCTTTTACCACACCTGTGAAAAATGTAACATCATTGTGGTTTGTCAGAGTAACGCAAAATCAACATAAAGCAACTGTTTTAGCGCACAGCACATAGCCGGAGTGCTCAATGTGGCATAGATGCAGAGCTCTTTGGCGGAGGGATGTCAGTGGAAGTTTTATTTGCCGGAACCGGAACATCTGTCGGAATTCCCATGATCGGCTGTCGATGCAGTGTCTGCACCTCATCAGATCCGCGCAACACCCGCTGTCGCAGCAGTGTCTATCTGAGTACACCGACGACCGCAGTTATCATCGACACCCCGCCGGATTTCAGACAACAGATGCTGCGTTATAAAATCGAACGCCTGAATGCTGTTGTCTTTACCCATGCTCATGCCGATCATTTTCTCGGCTTCGACGACATACGCCGTTTCAACACCCTGATGGGCGGTGTCATACCCGCCTACGCCGACCCTGTCACAATGCTTGAAATCCGCCGAGTCTTCCATTACATCCAAGAAACCCCTGCGGAGAAAGGGTTGTATCGACCGCTGGTTGATTTTCGGGAGATCACAACTCCTTTCACAATCGGTGACCTTAAATTCACACCGGTTGAAGTTGAACACGGAAAACGGATGACCGGCTACCGCATAGATCATGCGAAGTGTTCGATGGGATATGTGCCAGACTGCTTCGGCATTTCACAACAGGCCATAGAATTGTTTCAGGGCCTTGACCTGATGGTTCTTGACGGTCTACGTTACCGCCCGCACCCGCAGCACTTTGATATCGCCACCAGTGTCGAAGTTTTACGTATGATCAGGGCCCGCCGCTCTCTGCTGACCCATATCTGTCATGATATTGACCACGCCACTCTGGCCGGAGAACTGCCTGCCGACATTCAGCCAGCCTATGACGGACTGCGCTTGCAGCTGCCGGATTATTCTGCATAACCGTCACCTTAAATTCCAACTTTCAGCGTGCCCCAACCGGGCGGTGCGCTTAAACCTATTTACGGCATTTGAAATTCAGAAACTGAGTTAAATGATTGTTAATAAGGAATTTGTTAATTTTATAAGCTTCACCCAATGGGTGAAGAAG
>CAYOQJ010000112.1:0-8508 GCA_964406095.1 uncultured Lentisphaeraceae bacterium | reverse complement strand
CACCCACACCTACAACGATCTGGGTGACCGGATTGTAAGTGTGCAGGCCTTCGATAAAGACGGCGGCATTTCGGAGAAAATAGAGTTTAAAGTCACGGTGGTGACACCGACTGTGAGGATTATTTCTCCCGCTTCTGAACAAACGGAAACTGATGTTGTTAATGCTGGCTGTTTCACTGTGCAGTTAACTGAAGCATTCACTAATCAAGTGGTGGTCAGTTTTTCTATATATTCTAGAGATGTGTGGTGGAGGTTGAACTGGGTCACATTTGAGGTCGGTGAGACAGAAAAACAGGTTTACTTCTCGCCGTCTGACGGTACTTTAGTTACTCTTGATCCGGGTGTGCTGGTAACACCGAAAGTTGAGTTTCCCGCCGACGCGGTTGTACACTACACCGTTAAGGGGGGCTATGTACGCATTGCCAATGTTGATCCAGCAATAATTGAACCTGTGGCAAGCGATATAACCAGCCCGTATCCCGTGTTAACTATTCCAATTGATGTGCCTTGGTCCTTTCACTGGAATGTTGAAGATGTGTCGGCTGACCGGAGGTCAATGCAGGTGACCTGGGTCTGGGGTGATGGCAACTTATCGCTTGTCAGCGGCGATGATGGTTATATCAACCATGTTTATGAATCAAGCGGGGATTACATTGTACGGGTTATAGCTGAGGATAAAGATGGCGGGTATGACGAGGTCTCCTTTAAAATCAGGGTGCTGTCAGTTAGCGTGGTTGCGTTGGAAGTGTCAGGCAAGGCAATCGTTTATGAAGGTGAGACATCCTTTTATAAATGTACGGCATATTACTCGGATGAAAGCCATGAGGATGTGACAGGCCAGGTTGCATGGGGTTTCAATGGCCTGGATAATATCGGGTTTGCGAATGGAGTTTTAGTCACCGGCTCAATTGAAAACAATACAAACTGTACCCTTTTTGCATCATATCTTGGGTTTAACGACACCAAGATTGTAAATCTGATTAAACTGCCTCTGCAAAGTCTTCCGTATAACGAGAGTTTTGAGTTGGGTATGGGTGGATGGAGGGGATCTCCCGGTATGGATTTCAGCTGGGTGCAGAATTCAGGAGAAACACCATCTTATGGAACCGGACCGTTAACAGCATCTGACGGGGAGTATTATTTATATGCCGAGGCTTCATCACCCAACTATCCATACAGGGTGTGTGCTGCAGAGGCTTCTTTTAACCTAATAAGAAGTCTAGCGTCTGTACTAAGCTTCGACTATCATATGTACGGCAGCACGATAGGATCACTGTATGTCGATATCTATGATGGCTCCTGGCACAACTCGGTCTGGAGTAGAGACGGGCAGCAGCATGAAAGCAGCGATTCGACATGGAGCACGGCCCGGATTGACCTAGCCGGGTATGCCGGGCTGAGTCCAGTGATAATACGTCTGCGGGCTGTTACAGGCTCCCAGTTCCTCTCTGATATTGCGATCGACAATATATCATTAGAAGAGGACACTATAGCGGTTGTATCCGGTTTTGATGCGTGGACGGCTGGTCAGGCAATACCTTCAGGTCTGCGTGGCGAAAACGACACGCCAGCAGGTGACGGCATCCAGAATCTTTTAAAATACGCATGCGGACTGCCTGCGATGCAGGAGTGCACTGCCGCTGACCTTATGATAATAACAAACGCTGCAGCTGATGCATTCTCTGTGCTCTACTACAAGTCCATTGATGCCCAGGATGTGATACTTGAACCGATATGGGCTGCCGCTCTTCCAGGACCATGGAGCACTTCGGGAATAGCAAGATTGCTGCTTGGTGATGACTGTGTGCGTGAACAGTGGAAGGCATCCATATCCTTGGGCGATAGTGGCTTTATCCGTCTTCGGGCCAGATATGCTGAGTAATATCTTTATAAATGAACTGTATGAAAAGGTGATTTATCCTGAATCATATTTACTCAAATAATCTTCCCATGCTTCAGTTGTGCAGACATCTTTAAAATGAGATTTCGTTTCCAGCACAGCTGAAGCATGGTTTTCCATCAAATAAGCGATCATCTTCACGCCGCCAACCCAACAGTCGTCCTGGCACGTTCGATATGCCAGACTTTGCACGCCTCCTGATGCGGACATCCTGAACAGAAATAGCCCTGCTCGCCGGGATAGAAGTGCCCGGCCGCGATCATGCTCTCAGCGAGCTTCGCCATCTCCGCCAGCCTTATAAAGTCATCCCGCGCCCGCTGAGTGACATGCTGCTCGAAAACAGGCGTCTTGTTCTTAACAACCACGTCGAAGCGGAACTCCGGTGTCATCCCGTGTGTGAGCGTGTAGCCGCAGAGAAACGCGGTCGGCTGCCAGTCCTTCGCGGCCTTGTCCTTCGGCCATCTGCGGGCCGATGTCTTCCAGTCTGTCAGTATCCGCCTGTCGTCTTTTTCCACAACGCAGTCGATCTCGCCTATAAGCGGTGTCTCCATGGCTGTGCCCGTGGCATCGTACAGCGGTACGCAGAACGCTTCATTCACTGATACGACCTGCTCAGCCAGATCAATGTTCTCAACCGCGCAGGCGGCAAGTGCGCGCCCCTGCTCGGCGCATGAGTCAGCATCCTGGCCATCACCGAACCTTATATCGCTGTCCTCCTCAAGCTGGCGTTCCCAGACTGTCTGAAAAAGATCCGATGCCTCTTCGGGTTTAACCTCCTGCCCGGACATTCTTGTAAGAGCCGCCCACTCCATCATACGGTGGAAGGCTGAGCCGAAGCTCAGCGGCAGCGGCGTGAAGGCTTTAGGCAGCTTATAGATCCGGTCGAAGGCGTACTGCAGGCTGCAGATGTTGAAAAACTGGTTGAGGGCGCTGAAGCTCCAGTGGGGTCTTGCCCTGTATTCCTTGAGTGTCGCCATAATTCCCTCCTTCTGTGTGGGGTGTGTCGGGTGTGTATGGTACATAAAGAGCCGGAGATGTTTTTTCTCCGGCTCTATATGGTAATTAAGCAGCACGCTGGCTGTGTCTGCCTGCGTTCATCTCGTCCAGCAATGCGCTCGCCTGCTTTGATGTAAGCTGATACAGACTCTCCGCTCCGAACCGACGCCGGATATCGGCATTGAGATCGGCAAGCAGGATGTTCTGCTCGGCAGCGAGATCGGTAATATACTTGATCTGCTTGTTGCTGGCAGGTCTGGCGCTGCCTCCTTTACCGCGGTTTGCGCTGTTGCCGCTGAATGCGGGGGCGTGCCCGGCATTAGCCTGAGCTCCGCCGTTGAGTTCATCGTCAACCGCCTTGCGCAGATATGCGGCTGTATCATGGATGCGGTCGCGGATCTGCTCGGGGGTGAGGTTGTCGCTCAGCTCAAGCTCCACGGATGCGTGAAAGCTCTGGCTGCTGAAATCCTGCCCCTCGACCGGGATCTTCTTGCTGTATGAAGTGTTCAGTTTGATCATATGATCGTCTCCTTGTATTAAAATAATTCATGCGGACTATGCCGCAGCCGCCACGGCCATGTGTCTGACCGGTTTAGGGCCGGGCAGTTCACGCACCGACATTGCGTGAGTGTATTCCACGCCGGGTTCGCGCACCATGCTGTCCCCGATGCGCTCGGCCTGTATCGCAGCCGAAAGTCTGTCGGTCGAAGGCACCTTGAGCGTAAGTCGTATGCGGGTATCCTTCGCGGCGCGGTCAACGCCCAGTCGTACTGAATAGAGTTTCATGATCTGTTCCTTTCAATGGTGTGTTTTATAAAAAATAAAACCGCCGCCCCGGTTAAGAGGCAACGGCTTTAAAGATGATACATTCACTGTGACGCTAGACCTGGATCGACTGAAGTTTCTGCAGACCGGCACGGACTGACTCCACCTCCTTGCGGCGCGCCTTCTCTTCGCGTGCCACACTGCGGATGTCAGCCGCGACATCGCCCAGAGCCGACTGGGCCTCCTTGACCTTGGTCTTGGCAATCTCGAAGGATGCCAGCAGTCTCTCGAATGCTGTCGGTTCAATGTTGTCCGTAGACGGGTTGTCGTTTTCAGCCATCGCTGTCTCCTTTGTTTTTACCGGTGCAGGTGCAGCCGCTTCCGCGACCGCCTGCTCCGTGGTTGCTGTTTCAGATTGCTGTTCAGCCTCACTGCTTTTCTCAGTGGGGGTTTCATCGACACGCATAGGCATAAGAACATGCAGTGCGCCATCAACGCATCTGGATAGCAGAGGTGAATGTCCGCTTTCAAAACCGAATTCAGTGAAGCCCGCCTTCAATGCGTCCAGCAGGAAGCGTCGGTCAAGCGTCACGCTGCATCCATTGCCGGTGTAGGAACTGCCTCCGTTGATGGGCACGTTCAGGCCGTTAACGCCTTCACGGTCTTTTCCATGGAGCGTTATGCCGTTGTCAGCGCACCTGAAGGTGATGTACTCATCTCCCGGAAAAGCCTCGATGACCTTCTCCAGTGAATCGACCTCGCCGTCGGGGAAGCTGATGCGGTGGGCCGGGTTATTGCCTGTTGGAATAACCTGCCGGTAGTTTGGGTAGATGCCGTCAACCGCCTTGACCCTGTATGTCCAGGGACCGGCTTTGACGCAGATGCGCACCTGTTGGTCAGCTTTTACTGATCCGGCTTCTGCATCCTCCGGCAGACCGCTCCACTGCAGGAACCTGGTGACCGGGATCACCGCTCCTGTTTTGAACCGGGGCAGCCCGACGCCGCTGATCAGCGTCAGCCTGCGTCCGTCTGTAGCGACAAGAGCTGTCTCGTTACCGGATACATCGGCGCAGACCGAGTTCAATACCAGCCGTGACTCATCTGTCGATGCGAACGCGGCCAGCTTCCTGTACGCCGGGATAAAGCCGGGAGCCGGGGCTGTTTCAATATCTCCGCCCTCGGGAGGCAAGTCATCGGGATTTAAGGCCGGTACGGTCTGCTGTACGTCATGGCCGCCGACATGGTTTGTAACATTCACGTTGTTGCCGTCGTTCTCAAATGTGACAGTCTCCCTGTCTTTCCCTTTGGACAGTCTTTTGAGCAGATCCAGCGGGACGATGATATCGCCTTGGCCTTCGGCTGTGTCAGTATCCAGCGCATAGACAGCCGTCTGGTCGAGGTCGGTGGCTGTTGCAGTGACATTGCCTTTTTCTGATAAGAAGCGCACGCATGCCAGTATGGGCACTTTGTTTTTTCCGCTAATGATCTTGCTGAACCCGGTGCTCAGCTCTTTGAGTATTCTGCGGGCGAGTGTGATTTTCATAATAGTGTCTCCATGGGTGTCGGGTTTGAAGTTTTAGTGGTTGATAAAGCTGTGCAGAGCGGCTTACGCGCACTCTGCATCTATGATCTGGAAGAAATGCCTGTTCATATCCGCCTGGAACTGGCGGCCGATTCCATACAGCACAGCAAGGGAAATGCTCAGCGATGCCAGTATTGGTCCGACCACCGGCAGGGGATTGACGAGATATGCAAGCGCCACACCAAGAATAAGGCTGGTGCAGAACTCACGGCGCAGGTACAGCCACTCCACAATTTTCTGCACGAGTGCCTTGGCTTTATGCCAGAGTTCGCGCAGTTTATGCTTGGTTGCCTTCGGCAGGTTGAGCTGACGTATGCGTTTCCATATAGTTGACTTTTTCAAAAGTCTGAATCTGGTTTTCATAAGGATAATCTCCTCGGGGTTAATGGTCAGTGGTTAAGGCGGGAGGTTGCCTGGGTTGCGGGCCGGGGTCAGCCGGTGACCGGCTCGGCATGCCCGCCGTAGGTTTCGCGCACCGCCCGGGCGATGAGCCTGGTGATCGGCGTGCGCGGTCTGCCGGACTCTTCGCGTGCGGTGTGCAGCAGCGCCATCTCATTCGGGGTTAGGCCTGATGCCGGCCACGGGTAGCGGTAATCGTTGTTCACATTGGATCTCCTCGGGTTTGGGATTGATATAAAGAAAAAGACACGCCTGCCGGGTGGGGCTAAGCGTGTCCTTGGTGTGATTTGTTATAACTGTTATAGGGGTGGAATTAACTGAAGAGTTGTTAGAACATATCGGATAGTCATGTTCTTTCATGAGTTAAGTTTGTCATGCGAAAAAATGAAAAAGTGCTTTATATAACCAGCTTGATTAAGTATCATGTTGAAGTAATTAATTATTAATTTATCGAAATTACTTCTATGCTTGTAAGACTTCGCGGGATTGGTATCGATGTTTGTCAGTATACTTGATTCTTTTAATATGGACAGGAGAATACAATATGAACTGGTTAAGTTGTTTGTCGTGCTCTATCTTTAGTTGCGTCATTAAACTAATTAAATTAATGGAAGATGTCACATCCAATTGGTGTTTAAATTTTCGTCTAGTATTTGTAAAATTACTGTTTGTCTACCTCTGCACGGTATGTTTCGTCAATGTACAAGCCTCGGCATGGTATCAGGATAAAATAGTTCGAGATAAAAATGCGGATGTTAGTGTTACGATTATGCGGTGGGGTGTTCCAGACAAAGTTCAAATGGGGGAGGAGATAGATCGGATTGTGGGGCAGGTTGCATCAGATAAATACAAAACAGTATCGTTAATTTTGCAGACAACTCCAGTTGAGGGTACTTTTGAAAGGTTGACTATTAACACCGGTGTGCATGTCTTTCTTGAGGGTCGAAACGCATTTTGTACCCTTTGCAGGAAAGGCCAACGTGTTAGTGTGGGTGGCGGAGTTAACTCCATTGGGGCCAAAACCAGCGGGGGCTGTTTTTTTGATATAAGTTTTGAAAGGGACATAGCTCGAAGAAAATTAAGGCTTGTAGACGTTCTTGTCGACGGACAGTCCGTATCTTACTTTGTGAAATTCAACATCTCGCCTGATCTTACCAGAAGTCCAGCTAGAATACCTGTGTCAAAAACCGCTACTTTGCATCCAGCCGCGTATATATTTGAAACAATCAATGTTCCTGTAGAGAAGGATGATGAAGTTACTGATGAAAAGTCAGGCGGTGCGGTTACAGATTCTAAAGATGAAGTTACTGATGAAAAGTCAGATGGTGCGGTTACAGATTCTAAATCCGACTCGTCTGTTTATTCTGTCCGGCAAGATAATGAAAAGAAGCTTAAGGCTATTTCAGAAAAGTTTGACAGTAAGGTTGATCAGCTTGGTGCGTTCTATGTGTCGGCATTAGAAAAGCTGGCAAAAAAAGTCAGAAAGGAGGAAGGGTGGGAAAAATCTGTTAAGGTTCGGATGGAGATAGATAGGTTCTCGGATTCCAAAGAGATGTCAACTTCGGATATATCAGAAATGACCGAAATTAAGGAGCTTCAGTTAAAGTACATGACACACTTAAACAGGATCATGAAGGAGAAGGATGATGCTTTAAAGAAACTTAATAAATAATATTTGACGTCACTGAAGAAATTTCTGTTAACTCAAACTGAAACAGCACAGGTTGATAAGACTGCTGAAATCAAAGTGGAGATTGAAAGAATTACAACTGATAAAAGACATTTTTGTATCTAGCTAATTTACAAAGTGCCCCGCTAGTGGTGCTGGTTGCGAAAAATATAACTGTACGATATTTTATGGAGTAGGTGGCGTTTTAACAGTTTTATAGAGTTTGTTGTACAGCTTTTATAAGTTTGTACCGCCAACCAGATCTTGCGCAATTAAAAATGTAAAAACTGGGTAACACTTCTAAAAAAGGTTTTCTATAAAAACCCCCGCACAAAAACTATAGCCGCTTAATCCGCTCCTTTCCGCTGTTATAACGTAAGCGTCTTAACTTTGACCTACTGGTCTGACTTCGGCAACCGTGATATAACGGTGCCATGAAAACAAAATCAGAAACAACAGGCAAGAGGATTTGTAAACGATATACACCGGCTGATCGCCGGTCGCTGGTTCAGCGCTATAAGAACAGCGGATTAAGTCAGGCTGCTTTCTGCAGGAAAAACAATATAGTCGCGACAACTTTCACCAATTGGGTTAGGCGGTGTGCAAATAAAAAAGAAGCGGCTGAAAAATTTGAGGAGATTGAAATATCCGGAAAGAGCTTCAGCGCGAAAAGTACCTGCAGATCGATGAAACGCCTGTGCGTTATCTTGTCCCCGGAAACGGGAAAACGAAGAATGGGTATCTCTGTGTGTGCCTTGCTTCCGGCATAGGGGTGTGCCTTGAATGGCATCCCGGACGGGGGGCGGAGTGCCTTGAGGGTATGCTCGGGGAATTCAACGGGACTATGCAGAACGACGGTTATGCCGCGTACTGGTGCTACAACGAAAAACGCCGCCGGGAGCTTGGGCTGGAGATGCTTGAGATAAGCTGCTGCTGGGCGCATGCCCGCAGGAAGCTCCATGAGGCTAAAGCGGAATCGGCTCTGGCGAGAGAAATGCTTAAAGAGATTAGTGAACTCTGCCTCGTGGAAACCTCCCTGCGGGACTCGGGAGGCTCAGTCGCGGAGCGCAAAGCCGTGCGTGGAGAAAAGAGCCGGCATGTTCTTGACCGGATCAAAAAGCGCCTTGAACAGGACCGGAGCAGGCATCTGCCGCATATAACCAATGTCGAGGCCAGGGAATTAACGCCGACCAAGTG
>CAYOQJ010000111.1:0-3929 GCA_964406095.1 uncultured Lentisphaeraceae bacterium | reverse complement strand
AAAGACCGGAAAATCATGATTTTAGTGAATGACACAGCTTAGGGAATTTTTTTAAACTGGAGGTGTCCCAAAAAAATCCTTTTTTGGGACGGAGTCTATATAACCACGTATAAGAAAAAGATGAAAAAACCATATTCACCTCATGGGTTAGGTTACAAATCAATAGTTCGAACAGTGTTTTCGTGTGTTTCGCGTATTTCGTGGTTAGATCATTCCCGTTTTTAGGGTTAAGTGACTAACGACCCCGCAATTCGGAAATATCAATCCTGCTGCCGGTCATCTCGACCGTACGCCCCTCTTTGCTTCCGGCACTGACATTTTTGATGTGCATGCCGTAAAAACTGACAACCCAAAAGAGCGTTTTATCGTAAAAAGCTGTTAATTCTGTTAAGAAAGGGTTTTGCACAGGGTGCTTACTGTGGTATGCTCTATGCTCAAATATGAACTTGGTGAGTTGCGCTCGGGGTCATATGTATTTGGCCCTAGATTTTTTTAAGGGGCGTCTGATTTCACCATAATTTGCGGAGCGATGTTATGCCCAAGTTTGCTTATATAGCCAAGGATTCTTCAGGTAAGGAAACCCGCGGAACAGTCGAAGCTGCCAACCAGGCACAGGCTGTTTCGGCAGTGCGGGGTATGGGACTCTTTCCCACAGCGATCGGCGAGACTGGTGGCGGTTCATCCGGGGCAGCCAAAAAGAGCAACGCTGCAAAGGGTTCAAAAAAGGCGGCACCCCGAAAAAAGGGTGGTGCCAAATCGAAAGCTTCGATCGAAATCAAAATGCCCAAGTTTCTGCGTCCACGGGTGAAGCAGAAGGATTTAACGGTTCTGACACGTCAGCTGGCCACGCTGGTTGATGCCGGTCTGCCGCTACTGCGCGGACTTAATGTGCTCAAACGTCAGACGCCGCATGTAACTTTGCGCGAAACTCTGGCGGGTATGAGTGAGGCGGTTGAGAGTGGCAGCACTTTTTCGGACTCCCTGATGAATTTTCCCAAGGTTTTTGATAATTTGTATGTGAACATGGTGCGCGCGGGTGAGGCTGGCGGTGTTCTTGAGGTTGTGCTTAACCGTTTGGCCGAATTCGCCGAAAAGGCTGAGAAGATCAAGAACAAGGTCAAAAGTGCCATGGTCTATCCAGTTGTGGTTCTGATCGCCGCAATTGGTATAACCGGCTTCCTGCTGGTGGCGGTTATTCCCAAATTCGAGGCGATCTTTAATGATCTTATGCAGGGCAAATCTCTGCCGGCCATCACGCAGTTTGTGATGAATGCCAGTGAGCTGGTTGTCAATAACTGGATCATGGTACTCATCAGCGTCGCTGTTTTTGTCGCGCTTTTCAAAGTTTTCGCCAAGACCAAACATGGCAGCTATATTCTGGATGTCGCTAAATTGAATATGCCGATGTTCGGACAGCTGGTGCGAAAAACGGCGGTGTCGCGTATGACCCGTACCTTGGGAACACTGCTAGCTTCGGGCGTACCGGTTCTTCAGGCTCTCACAATTGTACGTGAAACCACCGGTAACGAGGTGATATCGCGCGCTATCCAGTCGGTTCACGACAGCGTTAAAGAGGGTGAAAGTATGACTGCCCCGCTCTCACAATGCAACGTTTTCCCTCCTCTGGTGATTTCGATGGTGGAGGTCGGCGAAGAGACCGGCGCCTTGCCGGACATGCTTAATCGTATCGCTGAGACCTATGATGATGAAGTGGACAACGCCGTGGCCGGTCTGACCTCCGTGATTGAGCCGGTGATGATTATACTGCTGGCTGTGATTGTCGGCACGATAGTTATCGCGATGTTCATGCCGATGATTCAGATCATCAGTACTCTCGGCGCCCAGTAAGAAAAGCGCAAGGATGCCCCGGGTGGTGACACACGGAGAAGGCTTCTCACAGAGTCACGGAGAGCACAGAGAGATAAAAGGTTGTGGGAAGTAGAATGTGGGAAGAGGTTTTTTATGAGTAGCGATATGAAAAGTTACAGATACGATCGGGGTTTCACCCTGATGGAACTGATGATTGTGCTGGTGATCATCGGCATCCTGATGTCCGGCGTTTTCATGCTTATGAGTGTTGTCGCCAAGAATGCGGATGTTTCGAAAACGCAGTCACGCATTCAGAAGGTGCAGAATGCTATTTCCGGCTTCTACGCCGCCTACGGGACATATCCGCCGGTTGAACTGCACGGAACGACAAATCCGTTCGGCACCATCAACAGTGATTTCGAAGGTGAGGGTGAAATCGACGGCAACTCGCTGAATGCCCAAGCCTGCCGGAGGGCCTGCCGGGCTCAGCCAGTCTCTTTCGAATATCCCTATCCGCAGAACGTCGACTCGGATGTCAATATAATATTCGGTGCCGCTGGCGTGATGGGTGCCAACCAGACCTTCAACAATGCCGCCACTATCAGAGATTTTTCGTGGTCGGAGGTGCAGATGTTCAGATTCGGCTTGGTCTCATTTCTGCTGCCACGTATCGAAACGCTGGGTCTGCCCAAAGAGAACAGACCCTTTTCCAGCGAACATCCGATCGATGGTTTTTTCCGAAGTGCGCAGTGGAAGCATAACAATAAAACCTCGCGGATCACCACCGGCGGTAGTACAACCGATTTGCGCCAGGTACTGCGCAGTCAGCGCCAGATGGAGAACCGTGAGGCAGCCAAGTGGCTGCCTAACCTCGAAGGACAGATTGCCGGTTACGGGCCTACGATCTTCAATATCAAACTGGCCAGTAATGACCGTATGACCGATCCTGATCTGGACGGCACTTTGAGAAGCCGGGTGAGCGATGCCGATCAGGAGATCGATCATCACCACCCCTTCCGCGGTCCCTACAGCCGGGGCGGAGGTTCGGCTACCGTGCTGTACTGCTCAACCCTGAAGGATGCCTGGCACCGCGATCTCTACTACTATTCGGCTCCGCCCTATCAGAGTTACCGGCTCTGGTCCGCCGGACCGGACGGCAATACTTTCCCGCCCTGGATTCCGCTGGATTCGCTCTCAACCTCCGATCGCAAAGAGGTGGCCGAGTGGCTCAAGGATGATATCGTTGGCTTCGACCAACAGTAGAAGCAGCAAGGAGAAAAATTTTGAAACCAACAAAAAGCAGAGAGCCAAAACGCGCCGGGTTCACCTTGGTTGAGATGCTCGTGATTATCGGCATTATTGCCATTCTGGCCACGGCGCTGGTCTCGGGTGCTGGTCATATGAAAAGAGTCGCCGAACGTACGCGGGCGCAGCGTATGGTTGATGATGTCAAGGTGGCACTGAATCTCTATCTGCAGAGCGAGCGCGAATGGCACGATACTCTGATCGAAAGGCTGGAGACCGACGCTGATGTGAGCAGACTGCTCAATCAAAACAAGCTGTTGGATGTTGTGGTACCCGATGACGTTATTAACAGCACCTCGCTCGACCGCTTTGGATTGCTTGATGAGTGGGGTCGTCAGTCACTGCGCCGTAACCCGGATATTTCAAGCGCGACTCAGAGTGGCGAGGATGGTATTCAAATCCGCGAGCACCGGATTCAGTTTCGACTCGATACCAATTACGACGGCTATGTCGATGCCGGAGAGGACTCCCCGATGGGGCTGCGCATCCGCGGCAATGTGATTGTCTGGTCGCGCGGTCCCGATGGACAGGATGATTTCAGTAGCTCCAACCCCAAGGCAGGAGGACGCTACCCCTACGACGATCTGATCAGCTGGGAGCACGCCAAGGTGCTCTCCGATCAATAGAAGAACCAGGGAGCTGGAGAGGGAAGGCAGAGTGCATAGAGCATGGGGAAGAGTTGGAAGTTTAACACGGAGCGAACTGTAGGGCGGTGTGCTTGCCTCGGCGTAGCGTGCGAAGACGGGCCCTCCCCCGCCGCAATGTAGCAGAGAGTTGTAGGGCGGTGTGCTTGCCTCGGCGTAGCGTGCGAAGAC
>CAYOQJ010000110.1:0-5255 GCA_964406095.1 uncultured Lentisphaeraceae bacterium | reverse complement strand
ATCCAGGAACTGCTGGGACATAAAAATCTTGAAACAACGATGATCTATACCCATGTCTTGAGAGAAATCTCCCGCAAACCGGAATCTCCGCTGGATATGATATGAGTGGAAATGGGTCGAAAATACGAACGTAAACGAATATGATCGGGCGGGTTTATTTTAAGGTTATAGTTAATGCACGCAAAGCAAGGAAAAGCAAGGGAAAGCTAGAACGGGGGTTTAAATGGATTGTTTCAATGAAACCCATGTAAACATTGGTTAAGATGCGGGTTTAAAGTGTTTTTTAATGGTAGGCCAGGCGGGGCTCGAACCCGCGACTTTCAGATTAGGAATCTGACACTCTGTCCAACTGAGCTACTGGCCTTTAAAGTGCAAGAAAAATAGCAGAAAATTACATTCTTGGCAAGGGCACTGTATTTGCTTTACAATAAGTTATATACATGTGGTTTAGAGCTGAAAAATCGGGGGGGAGGCAAGGAGGAGCAATGCTCAGAGCCTGGGGTTGTCTGTTCCGACTGGGAATTGTTCTGGTGCTTGTTCTCTCTGCTTATCTCTACCTGCAGCGCATTAAAATCGCGGATCAGCTGATTCGACGTGAGCTGTATAATGCGGGGGTATATGATCTTGATTTCACTCTCTCTGAACTCTCACCGTTCCGTTTTGAAATGAATGATCTGGTTTGGGGTGATCAGCGTGATCCTTTTCTGTATCTTTCATCAGTTAAGGTTCTCTATTCCCCGCTCCGTATTGTCAAGGGTGTCCTTGATAATGTTGAGGTCGGTTATATGCGTACAAGCGTCTCACTGGATGAGCACAATAGTCCGCAGTGCGAAGCTGTTACGCGCATCAAGGCGTTGCTTCAGCAATATGCATCTTCCCGGAATGATCCGCAGCTTGATGCGCTTACGCAGTTTGAGCTGCCGCCCCTTGAGTTGAAACGCGGTCGAATTGCTATCAGAGATCATCGTGATATTGAACAGGGCCGACTCGCACTCTCTGTTCGAATGAAGGATTTAAACGCGGTGGTAAGTTGCAACATCGAGTACACTCTGCCCGGAGGCAGAATTCTGGTGGCAAAGGGTTCTGCCGACCTGAACTTTGATAAGCCGCTGCCTTCGGCTATTCGCTCAAATCTGTCGGGTGAGCTGCAGCTGAAGGGGCTGTTGCCGGAGGAACTCTCGCTTCAACCCGATATCCTCAGGCTGACCGGTGACCTGAAAGTTAACAATCTTTCCGGGCAGCCCGAATGGAGCCTTCATCTCGAAAATGTCGAAGATGATCCACGGCGAAGGCTTGAAATGAAGGCTGGCTCAGTTGTGTCCGCCATGCGGATGTGTGCCGATTTACAGGGAACCGCCGTTGATCTGAGCGGTGCTGCCGAGCTCTCCCTGCCTGGACCGGTTTTGGATATTAAAGAGATACCCGGTGAGATGATCTTCTCCAATCAGATGGATTCTTTGAAACTGAAAATTGCGATGCCCCGAATAAAAATCAGTGAGATTGCCGCTGCTGAGCTCTCAGGTTCACTGGCACTTGAGGGTTTCGACTGCGACCTCGCCCGGACGCTTGAGATCAGAGAGCTCGATTTCGTGAATTTTTTCACGCTCGCGACCAACGGCTATGTCAATGGGCGCACCGATCTGAAATGGGATCGTTTCGCAGTGAGGGGGGTCGAATTCAAACCTATGTCGCCAATGATTCTATTTGCGGAGAGTGTATTGAAACTTCGCTGCGGAGTGATCACAACAAAGGACGATTTTTCAATAACATTCGATGCGCATCTGCCGCTTCGCACGCCGCATGCAGCCCGCTGCGCTGTGAAGATTCCGCCGCTCCGTATCGATAATCAGAGCTGCATAATCAGACTGATTGACCCTGAGCTAGTAAGCGATTCAGAATTCAGCGGTACGGTGCAAATTGACCTTGCTTATGATCAGCGGAGATCAGGTTCATCGCTCTCAGGTAAGTTCACACTGAGTGACGGAAGTTTTATAAGGGATAAAGTGCGCGTCGAGGGAGTCTCACTTGACCTGCCGCTGGCGTATGATAGCGGAATTCGTTCACGCAAACGGCCACGGCTAGCTGTACGCACCTTGGAAATCGGAAACATCATAATGATGGATGGAGAGGCGTATTTTTCTGTAATCGACGAAAAGTTGAGCATCGAGTCCGCTCGCATCGGCTGGGCTGGCGGCTTTCTGCATGCTTACGCCATCCATGCTGGCTTTGACGAGGGTGTGCGCATACTCTCCGAGTTCACAATCTATGCCGACCGTGTCAATCTGGGTTCGGTTTTTGAGCTACTTATGCCCTTTGAAGGCAGGATGGAAGGTGTGCTTTATGGCAGATTCCCGGTGAATCTGAATGGAGACCGAGTTGAGTTGTCCACCGGTTATCTATACTCTCTGCCTGGGCAGAACGGCTATCTGCGAATCAATGACCCCTCCGATATGGCCATGCTGTTGCGGCGCGCCGGTGTCAGTAGTGATGTCGATGAGATAGCCCGCGCTCTGAGTGACCTTGATCTTAATACCATCAGACTTGATCTCGATCCACAGGATGCGGAAAATTCATCTCTGCGTCTAAGACTTACCGGTCGTTCCAACTATGCCAGACGGCCAGCTCCGGTGGACTTGAGTTTGAACCTGAACGGACCTCTGGAGGAGCTGCTGAATCTGGGTCTGGATTTGCAGCGGGTGAAATCACGATGAGACGCAGATGAAAAACTGTAAACCTTTAGATTGGATTTTTTTTGTTCTTGCTTTTGGCATGTCGTCTGCTTACAGTTGGAAAGAGGGAGATATGATGAAATATGTGCTGATTAGTTTTGTTGCCGCCACGATATTTGCGGGTTGTTTCAGCTTGAAGACCGAGCACAAGGTTGAGCCGATTCATATCACAATGGATATCAATCTTAAGGTGCAACGTGACCTGGAGGAGTTTTTGGATGTGCAGGATTGAGACGGACGGGATCGTTTTAGAATTTAAATGCTGATAATTATAGATAAAGGAGAGAGATCATGACAGGCAGGCGAAAGAGTTTTCTTACTGTTTTATTTTGCATGGCGCTGACAGCGTTGACGGTTCTGTCGGATGCTAAGGATGATGCCCATGCCCGGCGTAAAGAGCGTTGGGACAAAGTAAAGGCGCTGTTGCTCAACGGTGCGGCTGTCGAGGGCGCAAACGGTTATCTTGTGCCCGCTTCAGGATCTGGTAAAGATCAGCGCAAGGTTGTTGACGCTGAAAACAATGACCGGAAAATCGGGTATGAGGCTATCGCCCGCGAGAACAAAACCAGGGTTGAAGCGATTGCACGTGCCGCAGGTAGAATCAACCGCAAGAAGGCGGATGATCTCAAAAAAAACAAATAGCGCACAACTTGAGATAAAAACGGAATTTGAGATGAATCCAGGAGGCTCCGCAACGCAGAGCCTCTTTTTTTGTGGATACGTAAAAAAGAGGGCGTTTGAAGCGAACCTTTTGGGTATAGAAGGCAACTGACAGATAGAGAGCTCATCTGAAAACGTCCAGTGACATAAATGATCTTATCCGCCGTTTACAGCAGCGGGAAGTGGATGCACAGGCTGTCAGCCTCCTGGTTGATCAGTATGGTGGACGTGTGCTCAAAGCGGCCCACCTGCTCTGCGGGAACGAGACGGATGCGCAGGATCTCATGATTGAGACGCTGGAGCGAGCGGTGCGCTCCGTCAATGGGTTCAAGGGCAAAAGTTCTTTTTTCTCCTGGCTGTATGGAATTCTCTTCAACGTCAACCGCATGGTGTGGCGTAAACGTTCGCGCTCGTTGCTGACCTATATGGATGAGGTTCCTGATGTTGCGGCAGAGCAGCCGGCGGCGGGGAGCAGGCTTGACCAGCAGGCCGTTGCCGATCAACTGGCGGCGGCAGTCCGTCAGCTCTCGACTCCTTTGCAGGAGGTTGTGCTGCTGCGTTATTATGGAGAGATGACTATCGCGGAGGTTGCGGAGACCCTGCAAATTCCGCCCGGCACTGTGAAATCCCGCCTTTTCAGCGCGACAGCCAAATTAAAAACACTGCTGCCGGAAGAGATCAAGCCGGAGTGAACAGCATGCCGCCGAATAAGCCGGAAACAGTAAACTCTGAGTAGCTGCTTATATTAATTTGCAATTAGAGTGAACCTTTTCTCCTGAGAGTGCAACTTACCTGACAGAGAAGCATTATGACTTGTGAACATTGCCAACAAGAGTGTTACGATCTGCTGGATTACAATCTGAGTCCAGCGGCTGAGCGTGCCGTGATGGAGCACATCGCGTCGTGTGAGGTCTGCCGAGATTTTCTGGAGGCGGAGCAGATAAGGATGCGGCAATGGCCGCGGCTCTTCAATACGGCGGTGGTAGATCTGCGGATGCCCGCGGATGTGGTCGAGCGGGTGGCTCATGCGATGGAGATATCCCGCCACATCCAGTCGTTGCGCTTCATCACGGCGACGAGAGCCCTGCTGACTGAGCAACATGTATCCTGGCGGATATTAGTAGCCTCTTTTGCCGTGCTTATTGGCATCATCGCTCTGTTTCAGACGGGAATCTCACGTCATCAGCGTGAAATGGCAAAGAGAAGCAGGGCAGCTTATGCAGAAACCAGGGAGGACAACTCGCTGACGCTGCTGAGTCAAAACAACGCCGCCGGAGTTGAACTGCCGCCCGATGCCGCAGGCGTTGTACGGCTGACTTCCGGTGAAATGTGCATCAGGCTGGGATCCGGTGTGGAACTTTCCCTGGTGGGACCTGTTGAACTCATGGTTGAAAACACCATGAAGGTCTGGCTGGAACGCGGCAGCCTGCTGGCGCATGTGCCGTCTCAAGCTGTCGGTTTCCAGGTGCAGACCGCCACCCTCGACATCTGGGACATGGGCACGATTTTCAGTGTTTCAGTGAAAGAGGGCAGCTCCAGCGTCTTTGTCTTCCAAGGCAGCGTGCAGGTTAACGAAGCCTCCGGCGATGCCGTTGATGCCTGTCTGGCGGGTCAGGGTGTCTGTGAGCGGGCGGGTTATGCGGCTTTCAAGGTTGCGGCTGATTTTGACGAGACTGAGCAGGATTTCAAAAAGGTGGCGGGGAGGCGCGCCCTCAAGAGTATCGTGCATTCGCTGGCCGTTGCCGAGAGAGTCGGCACTCGCTGGATGGAGCACTATCTGCCGAAAACAGAGGAGCAGCGCCGCGCCTACTTTGCCAGGGAGGCTGCGCGGCATCTGGCTCTGAGCCGTCCGGCATTTTCAAAACA
>CAYOQJ010000109.1:0-2646 GCA_964406095.1 uncultured Lentisphaeraceae bacterium | reverse complement strand
CCAAAACCGAAGGATAGTTGCACCGTGTGTTCCCGTTTGAGCCCTCCGGCAACCAGAAAGCGGGCGCAGAGGTTACCCCAGTTGACGACATCCCGCTGGGTGTAGGCTACCCAGGTCGGTTTGCCGGTTGTACCGCTGGTACCCTGATAGCGGGCTATCTCGTTACGCGTAACACCCATGAACCCCAGCGGATAGTTGTCGCGCAGATCGGCTTTGGTTGTCATCGGCAGACGTCGCAGATCATCGAGAGACCGAATGCTGTCGGCAGTCAGCTTTTCCGCCAGCAGTGCCTCCTGGTAGAAAGGCAGTATGGAGGCTCGTTGGACAGCCTTTTGCAAACGTTGCACCTGAAGAGCTTCAAGGTCGTCACGTCGCATACACTCAAATTCAGGCTGCCAGATGTTATTTTCGATGATAGGTGTTGTATTCATGATAATAATTACTGGTCGTCGCGTGCCAGTGCGCGCTATTCGATACGGGTCTTTTTGGTGGGAACGAGTGCTACTTGGCGAAAAGCAAGGGGGCATCGAGCACATTGCGCCCCGAGGCTTTGAGTGCTTCGATTGCGCGGTCAGGTTCGTCAAAACGAAATACCAACACAGCTTCGGAGCCGTGCTTGGATGTGAAAGCGTACATGTACTCGATGTTGACACCGGATTTATCGATCGAGTCAAGCAGCTCGGCCATACCGCCCGGACGGTCGGCGACCGTTGCAGCTACAACTTCGCGGACATTAACCACATAGCCCGATTTTTCAAGGGCATCACGCGCCTTCTCCCACTCCTCTACAATCAGGCGCACAATACCGAACTGCTGAGTGTCGGCTAGTGAGAGAGTTACAATATTTATGTCATTCTGCGCCAGGGTGCGGCAAATTGCGTTTAAATGACCTGGCTTGTTCTCCAAAAACAGCGATATCTGATGAATTTTCATTTTTTATTCTCCTTTAAATGCATAACCACAAAAAACACACTAATAGGAACATTGTATCAGGTATTCCTCGCAGAGGCGCAGAGAGCGCAGGGAAGAATTTTATCAAGTTAATCTTGTTATCCTGTCAAAAAACTCTGCAACCACCTCCGCGTTTCTGTGCCTCTGTGTTTAAACTATCTTAAATCTTTTATGCGGCAAAGTTTGCCTTCGCTGCGTGGCAGGGTGTTGGGCTCCACCAGGGTTATCACCGCCGAGATGTTGATGATATGCCTGATAGACTGCGCGATATCCGCTTTAAGTTTTTCAAGCGACTTAATGTCATCGCTGAGGGTCTCCCTGGTGACTTCCACCTGCACTTCAAGCCGATCGAGATCGCCTTCGCGGGAGATTACAATCATATAATGCGGCAGTACACGTTCCTCTTTGAAAAGACCGGTTTCAATCTGTGACGGAAAGACATTCACACCACGAATGATCAGCATATCGTCGCTGCGGGCTTTGACCCGTTCGAAGGTTCTGATGGTGCGTCCGCACTCGCACGGTTTGGTGTTGATGCGCGAGATATCGCGTGTGCGGTAGCGTAGCATGGGTGTGCCGGTACGTGTGAGGGTGGTAAAAACCAGCTCGCCGGACTCTCCGTCTGGCAGCGGTTCGAGTGTTTCTGGGTCGATGATTTCCGGATAGAAGTGGTCTTCAAAGATGTGCAGCCCGTTGTGATAACGACAGTCGTTGGCTACACCGGGGCCGCATATCTCGGTCAGACCGTAGATATCGTGAGCGGTGATGCCGCTGCTCTGTTCAATCTTGACACGCATCTCTTCAGTCCAAGGTTCTGCCCCGAAAATTCCGTGCCGGAGTTTGGTATCGGCTCTAAAATCAATCCCTCGTTTGTGCCCTTCATCGATCAGATGCAGGAAGTAGCTGGGAGTACAGGCTATCACGGTTACACCCATGTCGCGCATCATCATCAATTGACGATCAGTGTTGCCGCCGGATATCGGCAGAACCGCGCATCCGAGACCCTCGCCGCCATAGTGCATTCCCAGCCCTCCAGTGAAAAGACCGTAGCCATATGTGACTTGCATGATATCGGAGCTGCGTACTCCGCACATAGCCAGTGCCCGCATACAGACCTGCTGCCAGAGAATGATATCGTTTTTTGTACTGCCGATCACAATCGGCTTGCCGGTTGTGCCGCTCGAGCAGTGAAAACGAACAATGTCGTTCATCGGGCTGGCGAAAAGACCAAAGGGATATTCGTCCCGCAGATCGTCCTTGGCCGAAAAAGGCAACAAGGCTATATCCCTGAGCGATTTGATGTGTTCGGGCCTCACTCCCCTTTCATCCATGCGTTTGCGTGTCAGCGACACATTTTTGTAAACCTGTCTGACCACTCCCTGCAGACGGTGTAGCTGCAGTGCGCGCATTTGATCCACGGGCATGTAATCGGGTGCACTGACCGGATGAACCGGTGTGTTGTCATCATGGGCGACATCCTGATAGAACATAGAGGCTCCTGTAAACGATATGCAAAAAACTTCGGTTGAATCTTTCCTGTCAATGCTAGCATTTTGTGTATTCCAGGTGAATAACAAAATGGGGGAATCTTGAGAGTGGCAAAGCCACAATTTTTCTGTAAAATTAAAAAGTGTATGATCAAAGCATCATTTCTTTCACATTCAAATAAACGTCTCCCGCTTCCCATTCGTCACT
>CAYOQJ010000108.1:0-10584 GCA_964406095.1 uncultured Lentisphaeraceae bacterium | reverse complement strand
ATCACAATCACCACCAGCAATTCAAGCAGGGTGAATCCGGCCCTGCGTGAAACAGCATCTTGGCACGAACTCTGCGTCAAAAGAGTTCTCCGGTGTGTTGCGGAAAGGCACTGCGTTGAAGGGCGCTTTTTGTTGGTTTGGTGCATAGCCATACATATTTAGCAGATATCGTGCCTAAATGCAACTGCTAGATATGACCGCTTGTATGAATTAAGCGTGCGGGAGCGTAGGAGTTGTGCACTGGTGTACGCAGGCGGGCGTTGAACCTTGAGTTTTGTTGCGTTCCACTGTGCGCAAGGGTGAAGGGTGAAGGAGGGAGGGGAAATTTAACACTGAGACCCTGGGTCACAGTGGGAGAAGGATTTTGTGGAGGTATTGGGGGCTGAAGAGGTTCACTCTTCAAAGGGGGTTGCCTGCCAGGAGAGAACGATTTATGACGACTGATTTTAGAGAGATTTTGTGGGATTTCTTCAAACAGAGATCGCGATTGATGGCGATGGCTGGCTTGATGGCCTTTTTCGCACTGGGTGCTGGCGAAAGCCAAGAGGGTGATGTGAAAATCACCCCACGCTGGCGTGTGGATGAGGCTGACTGCCGTATCAGCTTCAATCGTGATGCTTCGAATTTTATTCTGACCCGGGTGCCGCTGCACATCACCAACCGCTACGTTGCGGCGGTTGCGGCCTACAGTGGCGCCACCGCTCTGACCAATGATGTGGTTTTCAATGATGGCAAGCAACTGACTGTGCTGATCGATGCCAGGCCGGCCAGGAAGAAGCGTGCACGGGTCGATTTGTATCTGATCGCCGGGGATAAACCGGTGGAGCCTTCCGATCCGCCGCTGCGAGACCCTGAGCCGCTTTATGGGTGCGCCGCGCGGACTGCCGGTATGGACTTTCCAGCAACCAGAGAGCAGGCCGATTCGCTGACGACGCGTTTTGATCGCTCTCCCAAATGTTTTCAGGTTGCATCCTTTGACGATCTCGGCGGCACCTTCAAGAGCTGGTACAGCGGCAACTGGCAGCGCAAAAATCATCTGGTTGATCTGCAGAGCTGGCTTCTGGTGCCTAAGAGTGACAGATATCTATTCGGCGTGGCCGGTACGGCACCCGCCTGGTTGGATATCAATTCGACTCAGGTTGTTGAACATCCGGCGTTTCAGCCTTTTGACAAGTTTACAGCTGGCGAACCGGTTCAACTGAATGCCGGGGTTCATCGTCTGCGGATTCGCACTGTCTGCCGTGCTAAGATCGACACCGGGGTGGCCTGGAAACGTGAGGGCGAGGAGGAAACCGCCAGCGATGTGGTGATGGTTACCGGGGCCGATCTCAGCGAGGGCCGCCGGGAGTGCCGCGACCGTAGTGTGCATCCCTGCTTCACATATACCGCCGGCGCGAGCTACCGTTTCAGGGGTGTGGAGACTCTTTTTGTGCCCTACACCTTTGAGGACAACTCCTCCTGTTGGTCGGGCAGTTACGCGCTGAACTGGAATATTGCGGGAGAGGATAGAGGCAGTAATGCTATCTGCAGCGTGACACTGCCTTCAACCGCTCTGCCGGCACGTGCCGAACTGACGGTTAAAGCGGAGAATGGCGAAAGTGAGCAGTACGCTGAAACAATTTCCTACGGTGATCCGGTGTGGAGTGAATATGATGTCACAACGCGGATCAGCGGTATTCCCGCAGCTTGCTACGCGGATGATCGTATTCACCCGATTGTCGGGGTGCGCACTTCCGGAGATGATAAGCTTGTTTATCAGCTGGAGAGCGAGGTAGAGCTGGTTTCGGGTAAAAAAATCCTCCGTTCGGATACTCTACAAACTGCGCATGGGAGGGGCAACCAGTATCTATCACAGTTCAGTGCGGGGTCACTTGTTTCGATCCGCTGGTCGCTCAAACACTGCGGCTGTAAGCTCAGTTCGGGCAGAGTGCTGTTTCAGCGGGACCCCGTAGGAGTGGTTCCCGAAGAGATATCGGGTGAGCTTTTTAAAAACGGTGACGACTTTTTGTCGCTGATTGTCTCGCGTCAATCGGCGGAACGTGAGGTGGTAGCGCGTGATGTACCGTACGATACCCGGAGTGTGATGCTGCTGGACGGTTTTATTTTCGATGATCAGAGTGCTGTGCCGACTGAATGGGAGTGGTGGAGTGTCGCCGCGCTGGAGTTATCGCCCAACCGTTCGGGAAGTGCGCGTCTGCAGGTTTTCACCACAGTGAGTAACGCGCTCACGGCGGGTACGGTGATCTACGCTCCGGCCTTGAGTTGCGTCGCCGATGAGGGCGGAACAGCTGGATTTGAACGACGTTTGGCGGCGATGTGCGGAGTTCTTACACACGGCGGCGGCTCTGCTCCGCGTCTGATTCTGGTGGCACCGCCGCCGTTCGGCAAGTTGCCGGGATTTATTACGACCACTGCCACGGGAGAGTCGGCGGATGCACAAGCCCCGCAGATTGCTGCCGAAAACGGAGCGGAAGATAATTCTGTCGACGCACGCCGGGTGGCTGAGATCATAGTGCGAGTGGCCGATGTTTATGGCGTTGAGACCATTGATCTCTACACTGCCTTCGAGATCGAGCGTAAAATGATGGGAGAATCCTTGCAATTGATCCAGGGACGGCGATTAACTCCCGCAGGGCGTGAACTTGCCGCTAGGATTATCGAACGCAAACTGCAGCTTTGAATCTTGTTTTTTACAAGTTGTCAGCTTGTTTCTGCCCTGACGTTGTGATAATCTGAAAAGTTGTATTCTAATGAGGATACTTCAGAAATCACTATGTTTTTACGAAAAGATAAACCGATCATAAGAGAGCGTAGCACCCACTCTATTTCCCGCGCCAATATAGACCCTGATGCTGTCAAAGTTCTCTATCGACTGGTTAACAACAATTTTATCGCGTATCTTGTCGGGGGGAGTGTGCGCGACCTGTTGCTTGGGCGGGAACCCAAGGATTTTGATATTAGCACCGATGCGAAGCCGGCGGAGATACGAAAATTGTTTCGCAACTGTTTTTTGATAGGTCGGCGTTTCCGGTTGGCGCACATTGTCTTCGGTCGCAAGGTTATAGAAACCAGCACCTTTAGAGGTGAGCCAAAAAACGGGGGCGGTGAATCAGGGTTGTATCAGATTGAAGACAATACCTTCGGCTCTCCTGCGGAGGATGCGCGCCGACGTGATTTCACGGTTAACGGACTCTTTTATGATATTAAAAATTTCACGGTGATCGATTATGTTGGAGGCCTTAAAGATTTGGAGCGCAAGGTGATCCGTAGCATCGGCATCCCCGGTGTCCGTTTCCGCGAGGATCCTGTTCGTATGATGAGAGCTGTTCGATTTGCCGCTAAGCTTGACTTTACCCTCGATAAAAGCTGTTGCAGAGCCATCCAAGCGCACCATACCGATATACTGAATGCATCAATGCCGCGTATCTGCGAGGAAGTTTTTCGTCTTTTCACCGTCAATGCAAGCGAAAGCTCTTTCAGAATGATGTGGCGTTTCAGGTTGCTGGAAGATTTGGTGCCGCAGATCAGCGATTATATTGATCGCAGCGGCGGCGAATCATCGCCGCTCTGGAAATATCTGGCTGCGCTGGATGCCGCGCCGGAAAACGGTGGGTTTTCAAATGGTTTGCGAACCGCTGTTCTTTGTTATCCGCTTTTTGTCGATGAGTTTGAAAAAGAGCGTAAACGTATACCGAACGGACGCGTAAACCGGATTAATGTTGCCCGTAAGATAGCGCATCCGTTGTCCGTTCAACTGAATGTACCCAAGGCGGTAGTTTATACCGCCGTTGCAGTGATAGAGATGCTGCCGCGTTTCGACAAAGCGCCGGTTGGCGCACGTTCGGAGCGTTTTGCGCGCAGTGTTAATTTTGCCGAGGCTTTTTTGTTCAGGAAACTCATCTGTACGGCGGAAAAAACAGATTTTCCGAATTACGATCAGTGGTATCAGTTGGAACAGGAGGCGCGTCAGCACAGGGGAGCCAGCAGCAGTGACGAGGTTGAGTCGTCAACACGGCGCAAACGTCAGCATCGTGGCAAAAGCCACCGTCGTCGCAAGAGTTCTAAGTAGTTATCATTCAACGCGCTCTATACTGGCACCCAGTCCGGATAACTCGATCTCGACGTTTTCATAGCCGCGGTCGATGCTTTCCGCATTCATTATTTCCGTCTCGCCACGTGCGCAAAGCGCGGCAATCAGCAGGGCCATGCCGGCGCGGATATCGGGGCTGCTGACCTGAGTGCCCTGCAATTTGGAGGGCCCTGTGACTACAATGCGGTGAGGGTCGCACTGTACAATACGTGCACCCATACCGATCAGATGATCGACAAAATACATGCGGCTTTCAAACATCTTTTCAAAGAACAGCGCTGTCCCCCGCGTCTGCGATGCCAGAACTATCAGCACACTCATCAGGTCCGAAGGAAACATCGGCCAGGGGCCATCCTCGATTTTCGGGATAGCATCGCCAAAATCATACTCGGTTTTCAACCGCTGACGCGGAGGGATACGGATGCTGCGCTCCTGCGGGTTGATCTGCCAGCGCACACCGAAACGCCGGAAAGGTTTTTCAAGGACTTCAAAGTCAGAGGGTTGAATGTTGCGCAGCGTCAAATCGCCGCCGGTTACAACTGCGGCAGTGATGAAGCTGCCGGCCGTAATGGTGTCGGCCCCGACACACTGCTCGGTGCCATGTAGTTTGCGTACCCCCTCGATAGTCAGCAGATTGGTGCCGATACCGCTTATTCGACCGCCCATGTCATTGATCATGCGGCATAAATTCTGCACATGCGGCTCGCATGCGGTGTTGTAAAGCACGCTGGTACCCTCGGCCAAAGCCGCCGCCATGATTAAATTTTCGGTGGCTGTGACGCTGGCCTCATCGAGCATGATGCGGGTCGCGACCGGGCGTCTGGCCATATTGAAGGTGTAGGCTGTCCCGCGTTTGCGGATGGTGGCACCCAGCTGCCGCAGTCCGTCAAGATGCGTGTCCAGCCGGCGGCGACCGATTACATCGCCACCCGGTGAGTGCAGTCGCGCCGAACCGCGCCGTGCCAGCAGTGGACCGGCGAATAGAATTGACGAACGCACCCGGTTGCATAGTTCCCGATCCAGACGTGTGTTTTTAACGCGTTTGGCGTGAACTTTGACCGTGTGGCTCTCACGGTCACTCTGCACATCGATCCCCATGCTTCGTAGCAGATCGATCATTGTGAGCACATCGGCGATGAACGGCACATTTGAGAGGGTTATAGGCTCGGTGGTAAGCAGGGATGCTGCCAGCATCGGCAGAGCGGCGTTTTTATTGCCAGGCACATAATAAATCCCTCCAATCGCCTTGCGTCCCTTGATGACAAATTTTGACATGTTAGCAACTTCTGTTTCCGGGTTAACAACAGCGGGCATCATAGAATTTTTTCACGCCTGCTGGAAGAATAAAATGGAATGTGGATTGACTCTTTTCGTGTTCTCCCTGCATAATAGCTTTTTTTCCAAAGTGGAGAGATTTATGGCCGTTAAAGAGAATGTTGTTGATCCGCGTCCCGACTGGGACACCTATTTTATGAGTATTGCTCAGGTTGTGGCTACACGTGCCAACTGTTTGCGCCGCAAGGTTGCGGCGGTGGTGGTTGCTGAGAATCGTATCATTTCGACCGGGTATAATGGCACGCCGCGTGGAGTGACAAACTGCTTTGCCGGGGGCTGTGCCCGCTGTGCCGGCACTGCTCCGTCGGGATCAGGTTTGGAAGAGTGTATCTGTGTGCATGCTGAGCAGAATGCGATCTGTCAGGCGGCTTACTACGGTATCCGGTTGGAGGGCGCCACAATCTATGTCACAATCAGCCCCTGCCTGACTTGCGCCAAACTGATTATCAATGCCGGCATCCGTGAGGTGGTTTACGGCGGCGACTACGCTTTCACCGAGCAGACCGAAAAACTGCTGGCTGAGGCTGGTGTGAAATGCCGCCGGTTCGAATAAGTTCGTTGTTTTAAGAGGCGCAGACAGGAAATTTTACGAGCGCTACAGTAATAAACTGGCTTGCATCATACCAGGCGAAACGCCATAATATGTGCCATTAAAAGGAGATTTTTCGTTATGCGGACAAAGATTATTGCTGGTAACTGGAAGATGAACAAGACTGCTGCGGAGGCGGTTGTACTGATAGATGAGATTAAAAGCGCTTTGGATGGTGTGACCGGTGTTGATGTGGTAGTTTGTCCACCCGCAATCGACTTGAAGGATGCCGGTGCGGCACTCAAAGAGAGTTCTATCAGCCTGGGGGCACAGAATGTGCACTGGGCGGAATCCGGTGCATTTACCGGTGAAATTTCCGCTGCGATGCTGTGTGAACTGGGTGTCAGTTATGTGATTATTGGTCACAGTGAGCGGCGGCAGTATTTCGGTGAAAGCAATGAGAGTGTCAACAAAAGAACCCAAGCCGCACTCAAGGCCGGTCTGATTCCGATTGTGTGTGTTGGAGAAACTCTGGAAGAGCGTGATAGCGGTCAGATGGAACAGGTGGTTACCACTCAGGTTGTGGAGGGGTTGGCCGATCTGGGTGATGACCTGAGCAGAGTAGTGATCGCCTATGAGCCGGTCTGGGCTATTGGTACCGGTCGAACGGCTACGCCGGCGCAGGCGCAGGAGGTTCACGCCTTGATCCGCCGCACACTGGCCGGTATATCTTCCGGTAATATTGCCAATTCCATCCAGATTCAATATGGCGGCAGTATGAAACCGGATAATGCCGCTGAACTGCTGGCCCAGCCTGATATTGACGGCGGACTCATCGGAGGAGCCGCGCTGGTAGCAGACTCTTTCGCCGCGATTGTCAAAGCGGCCCTCTGATTTTGAATCTCTGAAAAAGTTTCTTCCGTCTGGTCAGAATTGTCAGCTGATTCCGCGTTCCTAAATTTGTGGAAGTGGGCAGGTATGGTGTTTAGACTCTGTATTACAACTCTTTGTTGCTGGATGGCAGCTTCAACTGTCCTGTCGCAAGGTGTCAATACCGATGAGCTGAGTGAAATCAAGGTTGCCGCGTCAGATAGTTATAACGGACAAGCTTTCACCTACACCCGCGTCTTGAAGGAGCGGGTGATGAATCATACGGTTTATACCCTCACCTACCCTTCGCCGGTGATCTCGGCATTTCCCGAAAATAACACTGTGCCGGCTGAGCTGTACATCCCGGATGGTCTCAAAGAGGGCGACGGTGTGCCGGCGGTTGTCTGTATGCACATTTTAAACGGTGATTTCGCTTTATCGCGCATGATGTGCTCGCGTCTCTCGGAGGCCGGAGTGGTGGCGCTCTTTTTCAAACAGCCATTTTACGGATCGCGTGGTGGCAGTGAGGGAAGGCGCAGGTTGCTCAAAAGCGTTGATGTGCTGATCAACGGCTTTGATCAGAGCACCGCCGATGCGCGGCGCGCATTCGATATTGTGCAACAGCAGCGGGGGGTTGATCCGGCAAAATGCGGTGTCACTGGCATAAGCCTGGGCGCAATACGCGCCGGGGCGTTGTGCGCCTATGAGCCGCGCATCAAACGCGCCTACCTTTCGCTGGTTGCCGGTGATCTGAAGCAGGTTGTAATGTCGGCCCGTGAAACACGTGATCTGCGCGCTTTTATTGAAAAGCTGAGCGATGAAGAGCGGCAACGTGTGTGGGAAAGTGCCTGGCGGCAGGACCCGATGAATGCTGTGCCGCAGTTGCGGGCACTGGCAGAGCGCGGCAGGTTGCGAATGGTGCGAGCCGAAAAGGATGAGATTATGCCGCCGAAGTGCTCGCTCAAACTCTTTAAAGCGGTCGGCTATCCGGAAACACAGATTTGTATGAAGGGGATGGGGCACTACTCCGCTATGGCCGGCTTGGCCGGTATTATGGATGACCTGACCGCTTTTTTCGCTGCGGATATGCCTGATGAATCGCGGGTGCCCGTACGTAAAAGCGAGATCACAGCCGTTTCGCTGCTCGGCGAATTCCTTAAAGATTTGGCTGCGCTGATCACAGCACAGCCGCAGGATGGCTCGGCCCATATGGCCGGAACGCAGGTTGTATTCGATCTCAATGGGAAAAAGATCAAATTCAACTGTAATCTGGTTTTGGGGTCGCAGGGACGTTTTGCGCTTAAGGGAGTGTTTCCCGAGATCGGGCAGGCCGGTTTCGGGCGTGGTGACTTCCCCTGGATCGCCGGTAGCACCAATGTTTTCTGCGGCACACGCGGAGTGAGCGCGACATCTCCCGGGCTGGCGGAGCTGATCGGGCAGGATGTGATTCTGAAATATCAGATGGCCGTAGGTCTGGCTAACGGTACTGCGCTCTCACCTGATCTGATTAGTAACTACGCCCGGACTTCCATCCGTAATGAAAATTCGCACCGTGTTTTGGTGCTTGATGTGGTCAATAAGAAATCGCCCGGAAAGATTGAGATAGTTTTTGACAGTGGCGGCAAACAGCCGTTAGAGGCCAACTGGAGCTTTGAGGACAGCAGCGGTGCAATCAAATTCACCCACTGGCAGATTAATGCCGCAGCACACGGAACGCTGTTTGAGCCTGAGGCGAAATTAAGGCGCCACGATGTTAAGCGTATGGATGTGTTGCAGATGTTTGCTTCGGTCTTTCGTTTTCTGATTGATAAAGCGGATGACTGAAAGTTGTGTGAAACGCATTAAAAACGGATTCTTCTATGCTATTCAGATTTTTGCTTGTTTTTCAGATTTTTGTCGCCGGTTTTTTGGTGGCAGAGATGCCGAAGTTGCGGATAACAGCACGTGACAGTGCTGGCCACGGATTGCTCTGCATGGCAGGCGACAAGCGGGTGCTGGTGGTTGAAGGAACACCGGCTCAGATGGGTGCGGCGCATGGGCGTCTGATGGTCGATATGGTACCACATGTCACCGGCGAAATCATGTCCCTGGTAGGTGCTGCCTATACAGTTCAGAAGGGCATCTGGTTCTATGACAAAATCGCTGAAATCTATCGGCGCTCATCGGTATACACGCCGCAACGCTTTATCGATGAGTGTCATGCCATGGCAGAGGCCGCCGGAATCAGCCGCCGCGATGTGATTTGCGGAAATTTCTTCCCTGAACTTTTTCATTGCAGCGGAGTGGCCGTGTGCCGCACTGCCTCGGCTGACGGATCGGTTGTGCATGCGCGGGTGCTGGACTATATGCGCGATATCAATTTGCAGAAATATACCCTGGTGCAGGTTTTCATGCCACAGGATGGATACCACTGGATGTCATTGGGATATGCCGGCTTTCTAGGCAGCGTTACCGCGATCAATGAACACGGTCTGGCTGTTGGTGAGATGGGCGGACGCAGTGATGAGTCATGGGATGGCATGCCCATGACATTTTTGATCAGAGAGATAGCTGAAAAGACAAAAAATGTCGCTGAGGCGGTTGCCTTGATCAAGCGTGTTCCCCGCACCTGCGAATACTATTATGTTATCAGCGACGCTTCGCGCAATATGGTCGGCATCAGGGCCTGTTCTGATGAAGTACTGGTGCTGCAGCCCGGACAACAGCATGAACTTCTGCCGCCTGTTCCGGGGGACACGGTGATGTTCTCAGCCGGTGGACGGGCGAAAAAGCTTTCAGAGCGACTGCACGCGCATCACGGGACTATTGATGCACAAAAGATGATTGAAATCATCAAACGCCCGGTAGCCATGAAATCCAATCTGCACAATGCCGTTTTTCTGCCCGAAAGTCTGGATATGTGGTTCGCCGATGCCGGCAAAAAAACACCGGCCTGTGATGAGCCCTACACTATGGTGAATCTGCGCGACATTATCGATTTCTATCGGGCCGACCTCCGGTCAGGTGTTACACCACAGGGGATGAACTAAGTGTGTCCAATTTCGTTGACCCCATCAAGGTAATGCACCTTCTTTATCTGCGGAAAAATCCTAAGTCGAATTCAGGGTTGACGTGGCGATAAGTTTACGCTAATGTAAACAGTTCACTTTTGCCCGAATTATAGCACATTCAGCTGTAACGGTCTGGAAAGGGGGTGAATTACGTGATCCAGATTAAATTGAAAAAAGGCGAATCTGTTGAGCGCGGTTTGAAGCGTTTGAAGAAGATTATGGACAAGGAGGGTTTGCTAAAGCAATTGCGCAATAATCGCTATTATGAGAAACCGTGTGAGAAGGCACGCCGTAAATCGGCACGTGCGCGTGCGCGTAATAACTCCCGCAGAGCGATGCGCGAGATGTTCTGATTAGAGTACCACAGCTGCAATGGCTGTTAAGAAACAATTAGTCGATTTTAAAGATCTTCCGGTATTTTATGCCGGAAGTTTTTTAATGCTCTTGTCAAAAAAAACGAATTTTGTGACTGTACAGATTACTAGTGCTGCAAAAATACATCTTTGATGTAGGTATAGTATCCGCGGCCTGATTTATGCTGTAAACCCAATTGATTATGAGTTCTCCTTTTCCGTTGCAAGGATGTTGTTGAAAATGTACGGTAGCTGACTTTTATCCTATTTACGGCATTTGAAATTCAGAAACTGAGTTAAATGATTGTTAATAAGGAATTTGTTAATTTTATAAGCTTCACCCAATGGGTGAAGAAG
>CAYOQJ010000107.1:0-16205 GCA_964406095.1 uncultured Lentisphaeraceae bacterium | reverse complement strand
TGAATATGGTTTTTTCATCTTTTTTTCATAAGTGATTATATATAAGAAACTTAAATTCGTGCCTTTCGTGATTTTCGTGGTTTAATTGATTTTTCTAGGGTTATCGTCCGCGATAGTGAAGTAATGAACTGTTGTTTCATGAAACTCCGAGTTCGGAAGCAACAAAGTAGAAGGGAAAGCTGGATTATTAGGAGAATCAGGATAGTGCTGCGCCTCCAGACAAAAACCTTTGCGGTTTCCGGTGAAAAGCTGCACCCCGGGTTGCGTTGTTCTGATTTCCATAATCCGACCGCTCTGTTTATCCTTAACCCGTGCGCACAAAGACAATGCACCAACATATTGTTTGTTTAGAACATAGCAGTGATCATAGAAGCCGTATTGAGTCTGAACAGCGCGGGAGCCGATATGCCGCGGTTGTCGGAAATCCATCGGTGTGCTGGCGGCAGGTATGATTTTTCCCGTGGGAATTTTGTCACTTCCCGCATCCAGATAATAGTCTGCATTGAGTAGCAGTTCATGTTCGTCCGTACACTGGTTGGATGTCGTACCACTGAGATTCCAGTAGGTATGGTTGGTCAAGTTGATGTGAGTTGCTTTGTCGGTTTTTGCACGGTAATCAATAATCAATCGGTTGTCATTGGTCAAAGTGTAAACAACTGTGACATTCAAAGTGCCGGGGAACCCGGCGGCGCCGTCGCGACTGGTGAGTTGCAGACGTACCCCGGCGGCGTTGCGTTCACAAAACGACTCTGCCCGCCATATCTGCCAGGCAAAGCCGTGTTCACGACCGCCGCCGTGAATATGGTGTTGCCGCGCATTAGACTCAAGCTGAAAGCGTTCGCCGTCAATCACAAAATCGGCGTTGGCAATACGATTGGCGTAACGACCGACGATTGAGCCCAGCAAGGGGTGCCCCCGCCAGTATTCCTCAAATGAGTTTTTATGCAACGTTATAATGTCGGAGTTGCCGTGGCGGTCGTTCATTCTGACAGTGGTCAGTGTCGCCCCCAGCGTCATCACGCTGATCGCCATGCCGTTACGGTTGCTGACAGTGAAAAGGTCAACAGATTGTCCATCGGGGGTACAGCCGTATATACGTCGGGATACCGAAGGCTGGCCGTTGTTGGATTTTGAGGTGTGACAGCCGCAGAGTGTCGCGAAAAGCCAAGCAAGCAAAGTTTTTCTAATCAGAGCATTGTTCATAACAGGTCGGTTGTCGTCAGCCGCGCCGCGGATCAGACGCGGATCGGGTTCGTCCATGCGTGATTGCCCTCAGCGTCAATAATCTCGCAGTAGACCCACTGCGGTATTCGTTTTGCGCTGAATTTAAAGGTTGCGGCTGTGCGTGTCTGCCCAGCCTCGGCTCTGTGACGGTTGCCGCCACCGGTGCCGTTGAAATGAAACTGAATCTCCTTCACAGGGCTGCTTTTGACGCTCGCAGTGTTGTTTTCTATTTTGAATTCCTCAATGATCGGTCCGCAGGTAGCGTAATAGTCGCCTTTTTTGAGAGCGGCCATAATCGATGTCTTATCCAGATTCTTCGCGCGAATCATAGTCCAGCCCAGTCCCAACAGCGAACTGTTGTGAATATCGTCGGTTGCGATAAGTCCGACAAGACGTTTGCGGTTGAATAACTGATCGGCAAAGCTTCGGTTGAAGCCTTTGGAGTAATTGTGCTCGCATAGACCGTTGTAAACCTCCATGGCTACATAACCTTCAACCTCCTGCATTTCTAGGATGGAGTGGGCTGTCCAGTACGGATGCGCGTAGATGACCATGCCGCCGTGGCTTTTGATGGTGTTGATCATCTCCTGCGCCGGTTGTTTGGGATCCAGCACAAGAGGATGCGGTAGGTCAAGAGTTACAAAGTGATGTCCAGGGGCGCCGGTGCCGGTTTTGGGATGCATCTCCATGCCGCTGATGGCGACAAATTTGTCGTCACTGTAGCTCGAAATATCGTTGGTTTTCCAATGGTCGGTTATGGCTACCACATCAAAGCCCGCGTCCCGATACTGTTTGATGCGCGTCGCGACATCAACATCACCATCTGATGTGGTGGTGTGAACATGCAACGCGGCTTTGTACCAGTTACCCTCTGCTTTGAAAGGGTTGCCGGGCTCAATGTTTTCTGCGGGCGCGTTCTGATTCGGTGTCGCTGTCTGCGCTTTCGCGCCTTTGCTTATAACAGCGGCTCCAACCCCCGCCAGACTTGCACTTAGAAATGTTCTTCTTTTCATTTGTCGGCTCCATATCCGCCCCTAATTACAGGTCAGAATGAATAGTTTAATCCGTTACCGTAACGTATACGGGATCGAGACGGGATTTTTTTAGTTTTGTATGGCACCACAGGGCACAGAGAGAAAATTCTCTTGTGAGCAAGCACGCTCTTCCCTATATGCTATGCCGTTCTTACGCAACACTAATCCGCTTAAAATTTTTTCATTTTCTGCCATAAAACGCAAGGGTTATATCGACAACTCTTTTCATTTTCAAAACACAACTGATTAAATGAAGATTGAAGACAAGGCCAGTCAGTGTTACTCTGCAAAATAAATTTTCAGTATGGATTGATTCTATCCATGGATGTTTATGAGGAGCAACACAAAGGATGAAAAAAATTATCGCCGGTTTAATAATGGCCGCGTCTTTTCTCAGTGGAGCTGGGGCAGCGGTTGCTCAAGCCCCTCCTGCCACCACTCTGAGAGTTGATGCGGATTCCGCCAATGCTATCGGCACATATTATTTTGCCGGAGGGCAGAATGAATATGTCGCTTTGGTGGCGACCGGTGTTGTTTACTCGCGTGATAACAGTTTGAACTGGGATTATCTGACGGAATATAAGTATCCGCAACCAAAGACGATGAAATTTTTTATCATGGCTCAAACGATGTCAGGCTTGAAGTTCGTATCAATAAATCGGTGGGCTGGTTTAGCAGTACAAAAAACCGCGGCTCGCAACCACGCTGGAAGTGTCCTACGCCGACAAAGATATAAAATATCTGTCGCCGAATGTCAAAGATTTCGGACGAAAAACCATGATAGCACTCATCGAGTATCTGGAACATTAAATGTGCTGATCATATTAGAGTTAGGGGGGAGAGGGTAGAGGGCAGAGGGGGGGAAGCCGAGGAAGCGCGATAAGCACGGTAAGCGAGTTAAGCCGAGGTAAGTAGAGGCAAAGAGCATGGAGGAGGGAAGTTAAGGACTTTAGGGACATTAATGATTTTGCAGCCAGGATGTTCTTGTAAGTTTACCGGTGTTCTGGTTGGCACTGTTTTGTCAAGGAGTATGGGATATGATAAGAAAAATTATGGTTGCGTTATCGGTTCTTTTGTGTTCCGATAACGGACCGGAGCTGGGGGCCGGTTCAGCGGGGGCATTCAAAGGTACCAAAGCCACTCTGTTTGAAGGGGGAGTGCGTTCACCGCTGATTGTCCGGGGCCCCGGAGTACTGGCAGAGGGACGCGCCGGCTATCTCAATAATAGCTCGGTCTTCTGCGCCATGGATTTGGTGCCGTCCCTGTTGAATATCACCGGTGCGCCGCAACCCGACGGCGTGACTTTTGATGGAGAGGATATCTCCGCCACGCTGACAGGCTACGCTGAACAATCACGCACCGCTTCAATCTATTTCAGGCGACCACCCGACCGCAAAAATTTCAGAAAATACAAAAATCTGCCGGATTTAGCTGTACGTAATGGTAAATGGAAGCTGCTGTGTGACCTTAACAGCTCTAATCCTCAGCTTTATGAGATCAATACAGACCCGGGTGAGGATCACAACCTGAGTGAAAAATTGCCGGAAATTACCGGGCGGTTAACACGTAGTGTACTCGAGTGGAATGGATCAATGCCTCAAGATGCTGTTGCAGATCAGTCGCGTGATTCAATTCAACATGTGTCGGAGACCTTTGTGAATCCGATCTGTAAAGGTGCCGATCCATGCGTCGTTAAGGATGGCGGGCGTTATCTGCTCTGCGCGACCGGGAGAGACCGTGAGATTGCCATCCGGGTTGCACCGAGACTTGACCGTCCAGGGCGTAAACATCGCGTCTGGAGTGCTCCTGCGCAGGGACCGCTGTCGAGTCAGATTTGGGCACCGGAGCTATTTAAGTATGAAGAGCACTGGTATATCTATTTCGCGGCTTCGGATGGAGAGAACAGGAATCACCGTGCCTATGTGCTGGCTTCTGAGAGTGCTGATCCGCTGGGCAGGTATGAATTGCACGGGCCGCTCTATACCGGTGAGCACTATGCGCGTAACAAGGACAATCTCTGGGCGATTGATATGACTGTTTTTAACTACAATGGCAGGCTTTACGCAATCTGGTCAGGGTGGCCGGATATGAACACAGATCTGCAGCATCTTTACATTGCGCCGATGGAGTCGCCGCTGCGAATCGTCGGCAACAGAGTCAGAATCTGCGCTAACAACGATTACCGTTGGGAGCATATCGGCGATGATCCGAAAAACAAAGCATTGAATGAAGCCCCTCAGATTCTGCGCAATAAAGGCCGTACTTTTTTAGTGTATTCTTGCAGCGCCGCCTGGCACAAGACATATAAACTTGGCATGCTGGAGTTGACGGGAGATGACCCTCTCAAGCCGGAGTGTTGGAAAAAATGTGATCAACCGGTCTTCCGATCAACCCGCCATACCTACGGTGTTGGCCATGGCAGTTTCACTCTTTCACCGGATGAAAGCGAGTGGTGGCATATCTATCATGCCAAACTGGATGAGGGAGAAAATTTCAAACGGGCGATTTTTATTCAGCCAATGCATTGGAGCGCAGATGGTTGGCCGCAATTTGGCAAGCCGGTACCGGCCGGTTTGCCTCTGGCTCTGCCATCTGGAACAAAGTAAGGTATCTCGAGTGTCGGTGTTCTAGGTGAAGTATGAAAACAAATCTGGTTTTGACGCTACTTTTAACCGTGCTGGCAAGCGTCCTTCAGGCTGGGAACTTCGGTAATCGAAGTGCTCCAAATGTGCTGCTGATTATGGTCGATGATTTGGATGCCTATCGATTGACCGACAACACGATTCTTGTTTTATGGGGCGATCATGTCTATCACATCTAACCCCGCCCACGTAAACTGGGCCGGGCCATCCGTACTGAACGCTATCGCCTGGTGGAATGGAAGAGTTATCAGAGCGGCAATCCGCAGAGTCTTGATTATGAGCTGTATGACTATTAGAGCGATAAGGGTGAGCAGGAAAACAGATATGCTGAAAATCCGGTAACAGCGCATAAACTACGAAAACCTCTCTCCGCCTACTATCTTACACCAGTAATGCGCTGATATCACACTGGTAGCCGGGTTCGGAAAGCTTGAGTGTGAAAAGTTTTATCAAGATGTGATAAATCTCTTAAAATGGTGCTGTGTTTGGATTTGATTTAAGAACGCCTGTGTCCTATACTGAAAAGCCGTTTTTTGGACGTATTTTTGTGTTTTCGTCTACGCTAACGTAAAAGGTGAAGTTTTATGACACTTGCAGAACTCGATAAATTACAAGCGGATTCGCTGATGGAGGTGGCGAATGCTGCTGATGCGGAAACGCTCGAAAAGGTCAGAATCCGCTATCTGGGGCGCAACGGTGTTGTTCCGGCGATCATGAAGCAGATCAAAGAGGTCGCCGCTGCCGATCGTCCGGTGTTCGGAAAAAACGTCAATCAGTGGCGTAAAGAGATCGAGACAGCGATAGCGGCGAAGGGTACTGAAGTACCGAAAGCACCCTCCGATAAGATGCTCTTCGACTGCTCGCTACCGGGGCGCTGGCATACACCGGGAGCCCGACACCCCGTTTCGCGGGTGATTGAGGAGAGTGCTGCCATCTTTGCACGGCTTGGTTTTTCAGTGGCGGACGGTCCCGATATCGAAAACCGCTTTAATAACTTTACCGCTCTGAACACACCGGCGCATCACCCCTCGATGGATGAGTCCGACACCTTCTGGATGGGCGGCGACCAGCTTTTGCGCACCCAGACCTCCCCGGTGCAGATCAGAATGATGACATCTCACAAACCGCCAGTACGCATTATTACACCGGGTCGTACCTACCGTCGCGATACTACCGATGCCACCCATAGTGCCAATTTTCACCAGATTGAAGGACTCTATGTCGATACCGAGCCGGTTTCACTGGCCGATTTGAAAGCAACCCTCGCCTATTACGCCAGAGAGATGATGGGTTCAGAGGCGGGGGTGCGCTTCAGACCGCATTTCTTCCCCTTTACGGAACCGAGTGTCGAAGTCGACTTCTCTTGCCATGTCTGCCGCGGTCAGGGGTGCCGAGTCTGTAAAATGAGTGGCTGGATTGAGATTGCCGGTGCCGGTATGGTCGATCCGCGCGTTTATGAGTTTGTCGGTTACGACCCCGCAAAGGTTTTCGGCTTCGCCTTCGGTTTCGGAGTGGAGCGTATCGCCATGATCAAATACGGTATACCCGATATCAGATGGCTTTATGAAAACGATGTGCGTTTTTTGACTCAGATGCCCTGACAGTGCGTGCTGGGCGTGAACTGCGTCGCAACGCGGAATCTCCGGTGGCGGACGCAGATTATTACTCTTTTCACAGACTTAACAGTTTAAGGCGGAATTATGAAAGTACCGATCAGTTGGTTGAATGACTATGTTGAAATATCCGATCTCTCAGTGCGAGAACTGGCGGATAGGTTGACCTTTTCAGGTGTCGAGGTGGAGAGTATCGACGAGGTTGGTGCGCGGCTGGACGACAACTTTGTGGTTGGACGGGTGGTTTCAGCTGTTGCGCATGAAAATTCGGATCATCTGAGTGTGTGTGTCGTGAATGACGGCACCGCTGAATTTCAGGTTGTTTGCGGTGCCCCGAATGTGTGTGCCGATATTATGGTGCCCTTCGCACGTGTGGGGGCGGTGATACCGGGCGGGGGCTTTAAGATCAAGCGGGCTAGATTACGCGGTGTCGATTCACATGGGATGATCTGCTCAGCCGCTGAGCTGTGCCTGGCTGAGGAAAGTGACGGCATCATGATATTTGATGAGAGCGTGTGTGCGGGCACTCCGCTGCGTGAACTGCTGCCTCCGCCTGAGACGGTGCTGGACCTTGAAATCACATGGAACCGTTCGGATTGTCTTTCAATAATCGGGATAGCGCGTGAGTTTGCGGCACTGTTGAGTCGTCCGCTCAAGCTGCCTGCAGTTGATTTTGTCGAAAGTGAAGTTCCGGTTGATGCTCTGGCACGGATCAAGGTGGAAGCACCCGATCTGTGTCCGCGTTATACCGCACGGGTGCTGAGTGGTGTGCGTGACGGAGTATCACCGCTCTGGATGAGGTGTCGTCTTGAGATGTGCGGTGTCAGAGCAATCTCACTTACGGTGGATGTAACCAACTATGTGATGCTGGAGACCGGTCAGCCGCTACATGCTTTCGATCTCAGTCGTCTGGCCGCTCAGAGTATCTTTGTACGACGGGCTACCGAGGGAGAGAAGATTAAAACACTTGATGGGATCGAGCGTGAATTGAACAATGAAATGCTGGTGATCGCGGACGCTGAGAGGGCGGTGGCGGTGGCCGGTGTTATGGGTGGAGAGGAGAGTGAGATCAATCGGGAGGGCAGTGAAGATGTTTTGCTGGAAAGTGCTCTTTTTGATGCGGCTTCTGTGAAATTCACCGCGTCGAAGCTTGGAATTGCTACCGAATCGTGCCGCCGCTTTGAACGCGGGGTGGACCCTGACCTGGCTGATTTCGCCAGTCGTCGTGCGACCGCCTTGCTGGTGGAACACGCCGGGGCGCAGGTGGCTCAGGGGATGGTGGATTGCGACAGTCGCAATTTTAGCAACACCTGTATTGAGCTCTCCTTTGAGCGGGTACGCCAGATTATGGGAGTGGCGTTGAGCGATGATGAGATGATCCGCATTTTGGAGTCGCTTAGTGTTTGCGTTGAGGAGCGTTCATCAGAACGGGCTCTCTGCGTTGTGCCATCTTGGCGGCTTGATCTGACACGCGAAGCAGATCTGATCGAAGAGATCGCCCGACTCTACGGCCTGAATAAAGTACCCTCAGCCCTGCCGCGCACAGCGGCGGTTTCCACATTGGATGACTCCTCCTTTTATCACCGCGGACATTGCCGTGAGCTGCTGCTGGGACTGGGTTTTACCGAGGCGATGCACTACAGTTTTCTTTCAGCTAAAGAACTTGATGCTTTTGACAAACGCAATGTTTCCGGGCGGGCTCTGATACCTAATCCGGTCAGTACCGATTACGGCGTTCTGCGTGATTCTCTGTTGCCACAGATGGCGGCATCGCTCGGGCGTAATGCGTCGCGCCAGGTTGAGAGTGCTGCTCTCTTTGAAATCGGACGTGTTTTCCGACGCGACGATCAGGGTGCGATACATGAGGATGAGCGAGTGGCTCTCGGCATCATGGGCCCCCGTGGCAGAGCGGCCATCGATCGACGTCGACCGGTGACCGATGAAGAGGCTGTTCTGTGGCTCAAGGGTGCGGTTGAAGCACTGACTGACGCATTGCACGCCGGCGAACTGACCTTCACACTGAGTGAACATCCTGCTATGGAACGCGGTTGGTGCGCTGATATAATCCTGAACGGCGAATGTATAGGATGTGTCGGCCTGCTGGCAGCCGCCTTAAGGCATCATTGGCGCATGTCGTTACCGATGCCGCTGGCCGAGCTGCGTCTGGCGCCCCTGCTCTCAGGGGTGGGCAAAATCGCGGTCATCGAACCGATACCGGCCTATCCCGCCATCAAACGTGACGTGGCCTTTATCAGCGACAGCTCCGTGACTCATCATGATGTGCTTGAATGTATCCGTGCCGCTGCGCCTGAGGAATTGACCAAAATCGAACTTTTTGATATATTCGTGTCGAAAGAGATTGGTAAGGGTAGACGCAGTTTGGGTTACACGCTCTCATTCCGCTCGACGAAAAGAACACTTACCGATCAGGAGGTGAATGAATCGTTCGTTAAAATTGTCCGTGCTTTGAAAGAGAAGTTGAAGGTTGATATTCGGGACAGTTGATACTTCGGACGAGATTCTTTACCTGGGATTGAATGAATTTGCATTAAGCCGGAGTATCCAGACCGGCGGCAAGATGAAGTGGGCCCTGCTTTGTTCGCGGATAAGCGGCATTTTTCTCTGACCTTCAATAAACTAAGGGAGTTTGAATGCGTTGCTCCACGAGAGCCTGTTACTGACAGGTTCCAGATGGACAGCGACTAGAGCACCCACCTCGTGAACGAGGTTTCAGAGGTGTCGGCAATACGGCAAAGCGGGGTTTTTTTATCGTTTTGAAAAGTTAAAGTAATGCGAAGTTGTATTCTTAGATATCTGCTCCTTATCTCTCTCTTGCTTTTCAACTGCGAGAGACTGAGTGCCAGAGCACTTGAAGAGGTTCCCCAGGCTGCGGTTGATGAGATGGGCGTCACCGAGGGCAAACCGCTGATGAACGGATTTGTTTTCATCAACGGACGCTATCTGCCACCACCCTACACCGTGAGGCGCGTGGGTAACGCTATTTGCATAAATAAGGAGCAGATTGAACAGCCGGTTCCGTGGAGCTATTGTAACCCGGATTCGCTAGGGGGAATGTCGAACAATGTTGAGGATGCGGAACTTTTGCAGGGTGCGGACAATAACGCCGATGCAACTGCCGCGGAAATGGAGAAAAATAAAGATTCACCCGCTGATCAGTTGCCAGCAAAGGTAACCAGCATTGATGACCTTTTTGGTGATCCGCAGACGGAAAAAGCCACGCAGGAAACGGCGCAGCCTCCCGCTGAGATCAGGAGTATTGATGATCTGTTCAATGACGAAGAATCGGTGCAATCAGATTCCCAGATTGTTCGTGCACCGCCGGTATCCGTCGCGAAACCAGCCCGACGTGTCATGCGACCACCAGAAAATATCAGTGATGTCGAACTGAAACGCCGAAAAATGCGTTTGAAGAAGAGCCTGGATGAGAAACGCGCCTTCTTTGAGCGGCACCTGGCACGTGGTGAAATGTATTTCTTCGGTGCTACGCATGATCGAATTAACGGTACCTACGGCTCGGCGCGTATGCTGCTTGAAGTGCTACCCGAAGCGTTACGCTATGCCCGCAATCCTCAGGATTTGCTGCGCAGGCTTCATAACGGCAATGTCTATTTTCTGGATTACAGCATTTGTGAGGCACTGTTTGCCAATCAAACAACCTTCCCTTTAATCCAACAGCGTCGTGATCAGATCAGGCAGGATGAAGCTGTCAAGGAAACATTGAAAAAACAGAGTTCGCAATCAGGCTACTGACTGCTCAGGTTTGTAACCGAACAATTAACATAAAACTCAGGTTTAAATCATGAGGGTAGTGATGCGAAATAAGAATAAATTCGACAGAGCCGCCTTCGCACGCTTCTGTCGTGTGCTGGCATCTATCTCATCGGAAAGCGAGACTCAGAAGTTTTTGGAGGAAGCACTTACAAAAAACGAGTGTCTCGATTTAGCTTTACGCTGGCATCTACTGGAGATGCTCAGTCAGGGGGTGCCACAACGACGGATTGCCGAACAGCTCGGTGTGAGCCTGTGTAAGATAACGCGCGGTTCACGGTTGATGAAAGACGACGCCAGTGTTGTCAGCAGTAAACTCAAACAACAGTAGGGATAACAGATTATGCAAATGATTTCCTCGGGAATAGCCAGGCAGATGGAGAGCTCCTCCTGGATCAGAAAGATGTTTGAAAAGGGTGCTGAGCTCAAGCGTGTGTATGGAAGCGAGAATGTCTTTGATTTCAGCCTGGGCAATCCCGATATTCCTCCGCCAGCACAGGCTGGAGAGGTGTTGAGAGTTTTGGCTGACGATCTGGTTCGTCCGTTGGGTATGGGCTACTGCCCGAATGCCGGATTGCCACCAGTCAGAGCTGCTTTGGCTGAAATGCTGAGTTCTGAACAGGGTGTGAAGCTGCGGCAGGAGCATGTAATCGTTTCATGCGGTGCCGCAGGAGCGTTGAACTCCTTCTTTAGGGCGGTACTCGAGCCGGGTGATGAGGTGATCTGCCCTGCGCCTTACTTTGTTGAATATGGTGCTTACTGCGGACATTTTGGCGGAATCCTTAAACCGGTGGCCTCATTGCCGCCCCGCTTCGCACTGAATCTCGCTGCGATTAAGGCCGCCCTTACTGAAAAAACCAGAGTAGTGCTGATAAATTCACCGAACAACCCAACCGGCTGTGTTTATAATCAGGCTGAATTGCGTGTGTTGGGAGAGTGGATCGAGTCGGTCAATGCGCAGCGGGAACGTCCGGTTTATCTGGTCAGTGACGAGCCTTACCGCTTTTTGGCTTACGACGCTGTGAGTGTTCCGCCGGTTCTACCGCTGAGTCGTTTCACAGTGGTGATCGGCTCTTTTTCCAAAAAACTTTCAATGCCCGGCGAAAGAATCGGTTACATCGCGATGAATCCTGAATTGCCAGAGGTGCAGGTATTGATTAACGCGGTTACACTTACAACCCGCACCCTTGGTTTTGTGAATGCTCCGGTGATCGGTCAGCACATGATCCATGCCATGCTTCACGAGGGAGTGGATATGAATGTCTATCTTGAAAGGCGTGCTGCGATGGCCGATGTTTTGCGAGGAGCCGGCATAAGATTCCAGATGCCTGAAGGAGCCTTTTATTTCTTTCCCGAGGCTCCCGGCGGCGACGACGTTAAGTTTGTTGCAGATCTTCTTGGGCATAACGTGCTGGCTGTGCCCGGCAGCGGTTTCGGTTATTCCGGTTATTTTCGACTTTCATTCTGTGTCGAGGTCGAGATCATACGACGTTCCGCTAATGCTTTCAAGACAGTTATGCAGCCTTACGAATAATATATCAATGAGGAACTTTACATGAAAAATGCCTATGCCGTAATTCTTGCCGGAGGCAGCGGTGAACGCTTCTGGCCACTCAGTACCAAAGCGCGACCCAAACAGTTTATTTCGCTGTTTAGTGGTAAACCTCTGCTTACCCTTGCGGTTGAGCGCCTTGAAGGAGTGATCCCTTCAGACAGAATTTATGTGATCACTGCCGAGCGCCTGGTGGAGGATACCGCCGCCGCCGCCCGTAACGTTCCACGCATCAACATTATCGGTGAACCGTGTAAACGCGATACGGCACCGGCTATCGCCGTGGCTTGCGGATTGGTTAAAAGGCGCGATCCGGAAGGTGTGGTCTGCATCCTGACCGCAGATCAGCTGATGAGTGATATGCAGACCTTCCAGCGTACCTTGACAGATTCAGTCGAAATAGCCGCACAGAATGATGTGATCGTGACAATGGGAATTCAGCCGACCTATCCGGCCACCGGTTTCGGTTATATCCAGGTCGGTGCTCCGCTGGAGGGTCACAATGTCACCGAGTTCTATCACTCCGAGGGCTTTGTTGAAAAACCGGATGAGGATAAAGCCCTGGAATATATGAATAGCGGAAGATACTTCTGGAATGCAGGTATGTTTATCTGGAGCACGCGGGTGATGTCGGATGCCTTGGCACACTACGCACCCGATCTTTGCGAACTGTGCGATCTGATCGCCGAGTGTGAAAGTTATGATGAAAAGAGCGATGTGTTGATCCGGAGCTATCCTGCACTGCGTTCCATTTCGATCGACTACGCAGTGATGGAACATGTTGATAACATTGTTATGGCACTTGGCTCATTCGGCTGGGATGATGTCGGTTCCTGGCCAGCAGTTGCCGGACACTTTGCTGCCGATATGAATGGTAATGTGGTCATCGGGTCTTGTGAACAGATGGATTGTAGCAACAACATCGTGGTTTCTGAAGAACGTCTGACCGCCCTGATCGGAGTTCGCGGGCTGGTGGTGGTGCATTCGGATAATGCCACGCTGATCTGTCCGCGCGACCGGGCCGAACAGGTTAAAAAACTGATTCGGCGCATTGCCGCCCGTCCCGACGGTGAAAAGTATGTCTAAAAATGAAAATAAAGACAAAATTTAAAATGTATGCGGAATGATAATAAAAAAATCGGTGCTTTCCCGGTTGAACGCCGTTTCAAATTGATTGTCGCCTATGACGGTACAGCTTACTCCGGGTGGCAGATTCAACCTCATGATCCCAGTATTCAGCAGGTTCTCGAACAAACCGCCGAAAAAATCTGCGGGCATAAGGTCAAAGCTCACGGCAGCGGACGTACCGATCGCGGAGTACACGCCCGCGGCCAGGTGGCACATCTCGATCTGATCACCCGTCTATCACCCCGTTCTCTTTTTTATGCGCTCAACAATCATCTGCCGGAGGATATTCGTGTGCTCAAGGTTGTGGTGGTTCCCTGCGATTTTCACGCACGACGTTCAGCAAAATCGAAGGAGTATCGCTATTTTCTCTCTTCCGAACCCTTCGCATTGCCCGATAAACGGCTCTATTCGCAGCATGTTTACAAACCGCTGAATCTGACTGCCATGCGACAGGCAGCCACATATTTTGTGGGTGAGCATGATTTTACCTCTTTCATGGCCAACGCCAAACGCGACCTGGAAACGCCGGTACGCACAGTACTCTCATTCACCGTTAGCAAACGTGGTTCGGAGATTATGTTTCGTGTGCGCGGCACGGGTTTTCTGTACAAACAGGTGCGCAGTATGGTGGGCTTTCTGATCAGAGTCGGGGAAGGGGCTGAAGAACCTGAGGCAGTGCGCAAACTGCTGAAGCAACACCCGCCGCGGACCGCACGCGTACCTACCGCAAGGGCACGCGGACTTTTCCTCTGGCAGGTCTGGTACAGCTGATCGGGCACTCCGCAGAATACGGCAGCGCTACGCTTTTTCTGTAAACTTGCACCCCGACAGGAGCGCCAGTGCTATGAATATGATTATCTTTCTCATCGCTAACGTCTGCGTTCAGGCGCGCTGTTAAGCGTCGCCTGGAACGCTTGGTTCGGTGCTGGGTTGCTCTACTTGCGTCCTCTTCCCCCGCTTCTGCAATCAGGCAACATAGGCATCATTGCCCCCCCCTCCGGACTCCGGCACCACTGACATCAATCATCTCTATGCCTAGCTGTGTGGCTGCCGAATCTGCCGCGAAGGTCACTTTGCCGGAGCCGTCGTGTCGAAGTTGCGGATCTTCCAGGGCGTTGTCTTCTGCAACACCGGCCACTGACTGGCTTTCACTGAAGATAACGTTCTTCTCCATCTTGGCGATGGCATTGGCGTTGTTGAAGGTAATCTTCCCCTTTACCTGAAGGATATTCGTCGCGAAGACGTAGCCTGAGGATTTCGGGAACGTCAGTGTCATATCGCCATCATGGAGGAAAAAGTTGTTGCGGATAGTATTGTTCTTAGCCATGTGATTGTGAGAGGGACGTGCAACTCGAAAAGCGACATTGCCTTCCACCAGGCAGTCTTCCGCCCCCTCGTCCAAGTAGTAGGCCGATGCCCCGTATCCTCCTGTATCGACGATGTCGCGTATAAAATTTCCACGCACGGTAATGCCCTCACAGAACGTGATGTAGATGCCAGCCCCGTCGTGCAGTTCTTGCATGGCGTGATGAATGAGGTTGGACTCAATCCGGTGACCGCTCCCGACGCAGGCGATGGCTGTGTACGGAACATGGTGGATATCGTTGTGCCAGATCAGGCTGCCTGCACCGTCGCGCCCTCCGCCCCATAGCGCAATCGCGCTAGGATAGGTGATTCCCACGTCGTGAACGTGGTTGTCCTCGATCAGCTTGTCGCCCTGCTCGAACTTCAGGCCACAGGCTCCAGTATGATGAATGTGGCACCTGTTGATTCGCAGATTCTGACTGCCGTACTCCTTGATCCCCTGGCCACCAACGTTCACTATAGTAAGATCCGAGAGTTCTGAGTTATGGGCAAACATTACATGAACAGCACCTTTGAATCTACCCGCGCCGAACCCACCTGACTTGAGCGGGGTGTTCGATACTGACAAAGTCAACCCGCGGAGCGCTACGGATCCGACAGGTGCGTCTTTGGTCCCGTCAATTCGGATGATGGACTCCATTGTCGGGGCAATGACCTTGGAGTCGTTTATATTTTCGTTCGGCAGAGGCCAATACACGATTTTGCCCCGCTGTCGGTCAAGGTACCATTGCCCCGGCTTTGTCATTCCTTCACGGACATTCCTCACGACGTACTTGTGCACGCCGAATGCTCCCGGCGGGTGACCGGACGGATTGCTGAAAGTCACCGTGTGTGTCGCCGTGTCGATGGCGGCAACTCCGACCGAGGACTCATCCCACATATGGTAGACCGTGAACTCAGCGTTCTTCATGTCGAGCCCCGGTCCTAGGTCTTTCGGATCGTAGACCATGCTCCTGAGTTCTTCTGGGGTCGGTTTCCGTTTCCATCCTCCCCCGGTCGTGCTCATCCATGGTACGTCCCATTTGCTCCGATTCTTGAAAAAGCCTGATTCAGGAAGGCGGGCCCGCTCGCAGAATCTGCCGTTTACGACCAGCATCCTGAAATCCCACTGGCCGGAACGTACCTGCGGGACATCCGCTGCCCAGAACTGCGGGCCATCCGGCGTCCACCCGGTTACGAGACGTCCGCCGTAGAGGACGGGCCTCGCGCCATCCTCCGACTCGATCGAGAGTCCCCGATCCCGTGCGTCCAATACGAGCGGGTTCTCAAGGAAGTAATCGCCCCCGGCAAGGCGGATGACCTTCTTCGCCGGGTGTTGGTATTGCCTTGAACGCACCACAGCTTCAGCCGGAGATTTGAGTTCCTCTTTGTGAATCTGCAACTCGCCTTGTGAGACGACCAGCGTGACGGTGTTGTCCATGGCGTTTGTCATAGCAATCGCTCCCAGTAAAATAGATAGACAACCTTGATAAACCAATTCAACCATAGGATCCCTTCTCCACCGAACGTTGCGGTGACCGGCGATTTAGCTTCGATAATGGGCGCGCTAGCGACAATAGTGATAGTGTAAATTGTTTTCTGCAAATTCAAAAAGTACCGGTAGAGAAAATCGTTTCCCCGGGTACCTGCGGAGCCCGAAGGGCTTCGCAGGCGGGGATAAGATGACACCCCCCGGGGGGGTGCCGCCGGGCTTGAAAAAAGTGTGGATCAAAGTTATCCTGTAAAAGTAAATTTTTTTAAAACAGAAAAGATAACAAATGACCCACGAGGAGAAGATTAACGCACTGGACGCAGTATTGCAACCGGTAATTGAGAAAGGCTTTGATGGAATAGGAGATGTTTTTGCCGCTTTGCTCAA
>CAYOQJ010000106.1:0-5379 GCA_964406095.1 uncultured Lentisphaeraceae bacterium | reverse complement strand
GCGCAGAGTACCCGAAGCTCTTCCTTTAATCTTCTCTTTGTTCCTTGCGGTTTAAAATCCACCTCCCACATTCCACCTTCCACCTCCCACCTTCCACATTCCACATTCCACCTTCTACCTCCCACCTTCCACATCATCCCCCCCCCCTCCGTGCCTCTGCGCCTCCACGCTTATCACGCTTAACGCTCCCCTCTCTTCTCTTCCACCTTATACACCAAGCCCGTTTGTCGGAAACTCACATCCTCGCGATTCAGCCACTCCGGCATATAGTTTCTGGCTGGCGACACAACATACATGCGACCCTCATCAATCATTCGCCGACCATCAGCCTCAGTGAAATGATCCCACGGTGAAACCAATGTAAATCTGTGCGCCGCTCCATTTATCTGACGCCACGCCATAATCGGCGCGGCGGCGGTTGAATCAGCGTAGAGTGCCTCATCTTCAGCCAATGTCGATTCTACTCCATGTGCGAAAGCATCCGCGGAACTCTCACTCTGCTTCCATGGTCGAATCCAATATCGCCACTCATTGCGACCCGGCAAATTCCTGGCTCGCACATCATCACCCCAGCGTGCCTCAGCCCACACCGGCAAAACTCGCATCACCGTCAGATTAACACACAACCCAGCCGACAACAACAACGCCACACCGTTAACCGACTGTACACCGCCTTTTAAATTCTGCCAGCCAATGCCCATCCATACCGCCAATAAACCCAGTAACGGCAGCACAAAGGTTGCCTGATCGGGCACAAAATAGCGTATCCAGAAAAGACCATGAATCAATGTCAATGTCAGCAACGCCATTCGAAATGTCTTGTCCTGACCGCCTCTTTTAAAAATCCCCAATGGAGTCAGCAACCAGCACGGCGATGTTAAACTCAATGCCGTCAAGGCCATGTTAAATCCAAACATACGTAAGTTAAAGTTATGCAATCCCAGAACATGATCTTTATATCCATCGCCGAACAAAACACTGGAAACCACCTCACCCAACGCTCGCCCCTCTAACAACTCGGAGAGTGCCAACCACCATATCAAAGCGCTGCCAATGATCCAGCAAATCGCCGCCATCGCTAAATGCGCTGTTCTTTTACGAACATCACCGATGATGTGCCCAATCAGAAAAAAAGCGTAAACCGGCAACGCCAGCAAAGCAACGTTATGAACCGCAAAGTGCAGACCATTAACCGCGAAAAGCAGAAGCAACCAATTCACTCTCCTTTGTTGTGCAAAGCACCACAACAAGAGAAGCTCAAAAAACACAAACACTAGTGAAAGCGTATACACCTCGGTCATAGCCGCCATCCACCAAACCATATGTGCGAATCCCAACGTGCAGGAGGCAAGCACAGCCGCGCTCCGAGAACCGACAACCTTAACTGTCAGCAAGCACAGCACAGTCAGTGCCAGAGCCATGCAAAACCCGCTGAAAAGCGCACTGGCATGAAACCGCAAAGAGACCGGAAAAAGCGCGATAAACCCGCGCCCCAAAAAAATATACAGCGGATGGGCGCGTGCAATTCCTGAATGCCACACATAGTCGCCCGCCAGCAGACGATATTGAAATTCGCCGCTATCCTGCCAACTGACCCCCCGCTGCGCGGTCAATGCATAGAGCGTAAAAAACAGAACAAAGGTTACACCGGCACAAAGCCAATTCCTATGTTTAATCCCAATTATCAAAGTTTACTTCCGCTTGTTTCGTATTTTTTGATCGTCTCGCGGGGCGGGGGCCTGTTTTAAAGGTTTAAAGGCTTGAGTTTTTTTCACGCGAATCTCCGCCAAGGCATGATGAATTTTCCCCTGCTGGCGCAGGTCGTTAATCACTCAAAATTCATCACGCGTTGATTTAGTCTAAAAATTTGTGAAGCTGCGCGACTCGCATTTTTTAGTGATTAACGGCACCGCAACGCGGGGCAAAAAATGCGGGACGCTCTTATTCGCGCGGATTCGCGGGCTAATAATCTTACTTCGCGAATTTCGCGTTAAACCCTCTTTTTAATCATGTTAATCCTGTAATCCTGTCTAAAATTCTTCTCTCTTCCCTCTCCCAACTTTAGAACTCTCGCACTTTAGCACTTCCCGATCCCCCTCTCACCTACTTAACGCGCTTCCCCAACTTCCCCCGCTCGCTCCCCCCCTACCGCACCCTCACACAGCTGCCGCTATCTTCTAAATTACTGAGCAGTACACTCCCAGCACCGAGTACCGACCATGTCCCCATTTTCTTCCCCGGCAGGGTGCAACTGTTGCTGCCCAGCAACGCTCCCTCACCGATCACACATCCCCCGGAAACCGATACACCGGGACAGACCTGAGCAAAATCACCCAACGTTACATCATGTCCCACGGATGCGTTGATATTGACAATAACACCCCGTCCTAAACAACTGCCAGTTGATATTGCGGCATTAACATTTATAAAACATCCCGCACCGACAACAACATCCTCAGCAATTACTGCGGAGGGATCTATCACAGATAAAGCCATCAGCCCTGCTCTATCAAGAGCAGTCATAACAGTTTTTCGATTTTCGTTATTTCCTATTGCGCAAATGTAACCACAACCGACATGTTTCGTAATAACATCATCAACACTCCCGATAAATGGGGCGATCGATGAAGCATCCGCACCCGTGCTCCGATCATCATCACAGAACCCCACCACTTGAAATTCTGGATGAACCTGATTTATCCGACTGATTATCCAGGCAACCTCTTTGCCGAATCCACCCGCACCCGCAATAATAATTTTTTTCATATCTAATCTCCAATTATTCAGTGTTCTTGTTGTTCTGCGGCACTGCGTAATAAAGCGTAAACAGGTCGTTTGTTAAAAGGGTTTCAAACTGATATTGATCGTTCAACTTCCGTAGCACACTCTCTCTGGTGCGATCGCTCAAAATCAATCCAGGTTGTTTTCCAAAACACTCCATCACTGAAATATGTGGATCCTTAACCCCCAGATGCCGGAATTTCAGCGGTTTGCTTGCATCGATGTTGTCCAGCATCAGCCAAAGCAGAAACTCTCTGTCAAAAATCTCCTTCTCCAGATTATCCGGATCACACGATGTATTCCCATGCACCGACGAAATCAACAAAGCGATATTATCTGAACACAGCCCTCTCTGGTGCTCGACTTTAATGCGTTCGCTTGTCGCCTTCAGATCCCGCATATCCTGCACATTACGGTTGTCATGATATGAATTTCCCAAATACTGCCGCATCCTTTCCGTAAAAAAGAGGCTGTATCCATACTGCATTTCCGGCGGCACTGTTGCTTTCATATGGTTGATAATCGATTTATCCCATTTGTTCTGCGATAAAACCCGGATTTTTTTCTGCAGCGAAGACGGCTTTGAGTCGTTATACACCTTCTCCGGCAACTCGCCGAACAAAAATGCCGGCGTATACCATGTCTGCCACATCAACACATGCAGCATACCATAGCCCAGCAACAAACAAAGCACCGCTTTTTCAACCACAACTTTTGATTTACCGACACTCAACCACAGAGCGATACCCAATGACATCAGCATAAAATAAGGGATATGCAACCGTGCGCAAGCTGGCTGCCACTTAAAAACCAAGGCATAAACAAAAGAACCGAAAAGAACAGGCAATACTGAATAACATAGCATTGAACCGCGCTTTCGACACCTGCCGCAAAAAACACCGGTCACTGCAATCAGGTATAAAAAAAGATGCAATGGATTACTGGCCGTCAAATGTGATTTGCCTAAAGGGGTAAAAATGCGGAAATTTGTAAAATACCATTTGTTGCTGTAACTGATATCAGGTGATTCAATTAAATCACCGGCAAGCCATCGGACCACTCGCTCCGTCTGACTATTCACCGCGTAAAGCGGAGTGGCGATATGCATGGCAACGTTTTTCACCCAGTTAACCGCAACTTTTTGCGGCGTAATGTTGACATTGGTCAGCATATTCTTGGGTTCACCGGAAAACGGATCATCATATTCACGTATGTTGCGAATTGCCTGCGGCACAAACATTGTGAAACCGGCAACAACAATTAGTATGAGAACAAATCCCATGCGTACAGCGCTTTTCAATGACTCGCGTTGCCATATTTTCAACAATCCCCAGATGCTGATCGGCACCGCGAATCCCGCGACATGAATAAGCGATGTGTATTTTGCTATCAAGCTCTCGCCGAAAGCTACAGCACAAAAGCAGACCGACATCCAACTGAACTTCTCTGTATTTAATATCCTGATCAGATACAGAACAAACGTCAAAACCATCATTGCCGCAAACAAATCATTAACAGCAACAATAACCTGACTTAATGCCTGAGGTACAACCAAAGCGAACAATGCAGATAAAAACTGATATCTGCGCGAGAGCCTGAGCTCGGCCGCAATCAACGACACAACAACTGAATTTGCTATTAACGAGTACCACTGAATCAGATTGAAAAAGCGATCGCCTTGAGTTAAAGCAATCAGGTGTCCCATCCAGAAACTGTAGAGAGGTGCCTGAAAATTCTGTCGCGCTATTGCTGTTTCATAAAACCTGATCGATCTATTTGCAAACCAATGCGAAACCCTCGGCAAATGATAACTCATCGAATCCGGTTCAGATGTCGGCGCCAACAGAACATAAACCAGTGTAGCAAGAAGAATACCTCCTGTGGCAAATAGCGCCACGGGATATGCCCGTTGCGCCGACTTGAATACTTCCACCAAGCAGCGAAAATCATTTTGCAGAGTTCTTAACAGTTGATCTCTGTAAAAAACCAGAGCAATCATCAAAACGCCGCACAAAAGCCGCCAAAATATGAGATTTCCGGTGGGCGTAAATTCGCCGAACAACGACAGAACTTCCGTTGAGCAGAAAACAAAAAGCGATAATAACAGCCAGCCGACCACCAGGGAATCGCGAATCCCCTGCTTCATCACTAATCTGCATAACAGATACGCAAGCAGTGCCGTAAGGCCAATAATAATTATTCCCAAACCCATTTAAACTCCTTTAGCCCCTCCAAATCCCTCATGTCCGCCATCATCTCTGTCAAAGCCTTGGCAACGCCATATTACTAAAAATTCATCATGCGTGGAAAAATTTAGTGCAAACTGCACTGAGCCGCTGGCTCAAGATTTAAAGGACAAGAAGGACGTAATGGACATGGTGGACCCCACCCGCCGTGATGACTAAACCCGCGAACCTCCGCATGTCGCTTATCTGTCTTCGCCGCTGACGCTGGCTACGCTGTGACACGGTAAAGCGACTACTACAGTTGCCCCTCTGTCTCCGCCGTACTTCGGCGTAGAGCAGAGCGCATAGGGCATAGCGCAGAGTACCCGAAGCTCTTCCTTTAATCTTCCCTTTGTTCCTTGCGGTTTGAAAT
>CAYOQJ010000105.1:0-3464 GCA_964406095.1 uncultured Lentisphaeraceae bacterium | reverse complement strand
ACCGCATCTGCGGCGTTGTACGGCTTCCAGTATAGTCACTATAGCTGAAAACCGTGCGCCTTGCATCTACGACAAAATGGCAACTGCCGTTTTTAGGTTTATAGTCCGATAAGAGAGCTGATATCATCGAAAGAGAGCTTTTGTATCATCTTTTCATCGGAAGCACTTATGGTGGCATTTATAAGAGATTGCTTTTTGAGTTGCATCTCTAAAACTTTTTCCTCGACTGTGTGCTCGGAGATCAACTTGATGCTGTAAACAACTCGTTTCTGTCCGATGCGATGAGCACGATCGGTAGCTTGATCCTCCACAGCTGGATTCCACCATGGATCCATGTGTATTACCATATCGGCTCCGGTTAGATTAAGACCAGTACCACCAGCTTTCAAGCTAATGAGAAACACCGGGATAGAGGCATCGGAATTGAACAGCGTGCACTCTTCTAATCGATTTTTGGTTTTGCCGTCAAGATAACAGCACTTAATATCGCGCATTGCGAGTTCATGTTTGATGATTTGAAGGAATTTCACAAACTGGCTGAAAACCAATATGCGGTGATTGCCATCGATTGCTTCGTCCAGTATCTCCAGAAATGCCTCTATCTTGGCGGAGGGTTCATTGTAGGTGGCGGACGTGTGGTGGTTTTTCAGCAAATCCAGATGACAACTGGCCTGCCGCAACTTCATCAGCATGGCGAGTATTTCGAAACGGGCTCGTTCGAAACCCTTGCTGGTTACCAAGGATTTAATTTTATTGCGGGATTCTGTCAGCAATTCATTATAAACGCTCTGTTGTTCGGTAGTGAGCTGACAGAAAGAGACTTTGACAATCTTATCCGGAAGATCTTTGGCCACATCCGTTTTTAATCTTCGCAGTATAAATGGATTGAGAAGCCGACGGAGTTTTGCCTGAGCCAGCTCTGCCTCATTGCCGCCATTGTTAATTGGCATTTCAAAGTTTGCTTTGAACATTTCATAAACACCGAGATACTGGGGCATGAGGAAGTCCATTATCGACCAGATATCAGAGACGCTGTTTTCTAGAGGGGTGCCTGTTAAAACCAGTTTGCAATGGGCTTGGAGTTGCTTGGCAGCGATGGCATTTTGAGTTGAACGGTTCTTTATATGTTGGGCTTCATCGAGAATAACGACTGAGAAGAAAGTATTGCTGTAAGAGTGCAGATCTCGGCGTAGTAGCGCATAAGAAGTTATAACGATATCGGCTTGAGAAACAGCTTTGAACTTTATGTGACGATCACTGCCGGAGATGACAAGACGTTTAAGTTCAGGAACAAACTTTTGTGCTTCACGATTCCAGTTTTCAACCAGAGAGGTTGGGCAAATTATTAAAGCAGGTTTGTTTTGGGCCTGCTTATTTAACCGTGAGAGGCTAAGCCAGGTTAAAGTTTGTAATGTTTTTCCGAGACCCATTTCATCGGCTAACAGTCCATTAAGGCCTGATTCTTCCAGAAAACGTAGCCAAAAGACACCATCTTTTTGATATGGACGCAGAACATGATCAAGATTTCCCAGAGGGAAAGGCTTGAAGTGTGCATCAGGTGAATGGTTGCGGCGGATGGTATCCTCCCTCCAATCGGCAGGTTCCTCAACATCGAATCCGTTGAGTTCCTTTAGCGATGATTGCACGAAAGGAGCATAGATTGAGGGAATGCTGAAGTGTCCGGATTGACGACCATCCCGGCTCTGGCAATCACGAAACACCTCGCGCATTGATTCGACAGCGTTGGTATCGATAAGGTGTGTTTCGCCGTTAATTTCAAGATAGGAGTCGCCGCGATTTATGGCGCGCTGCAGTTCACTTTGATTAAGGGTTGAATCGTTAAAGGTTTCAAATTCAAAAGTGATATCAAACCAATCATCGTCTTTTTTTGTGATTTGAACTACGGGAGTAATAACCGGCAGAGAATCAAAGATTGTTTCGAGTTTTTCTGAAAATCTGATTTTCCAGCCTGCCCGTGACAGCGTTGCATAGCCGCTGCCGAAGAAATTAAGGACTTCACGAGTTCCGACAAGTTCGAGGGATGGTTCTGCGGGATTACCAAGCTGAGAGTTTGAAAAACCAAGCATTTTCAGCAGTTGTAATCCTCTTAACTCTTCGGCATGATTTCGTGTGTGGTAACGTAGAACATCTTCTGGATCGGGGAGTGCGAAGTTTTCTTTTGTCTCAGGTTGATCTGCCAAGAAAACATATTCCCCGTAGGCGACTTTCAGAAGTGCACGGATCGCAGCTCGGTTTCCTCTGAGATAAAGTTCAAAAGATGGTTTTGAGGGAGAGAAATCAAATAATTCCGGCGGCAGCTCAAAATCAACGGTTGTTATTTGTTTGAGTACGGTCAGGTCTCTTTTCAAGAAATTGACGACATTGACTCTCGGGATAACTTCATCGTGTAGATAGATAGAGTGGTACGGTACAGGAAGAACATTGCTCATCGGCCACAGCGTATAATTATGAAAGACAAAACCATGGTTATGATGCACTAAGTAACGGAATTCTGAGTTGGTGTTCACATCCGGTATAATAGAGTGTGGAGCTACGCGTAATTCACCACTGTCATGATTCACCCACACTTTAAGGTTGGTTTGAACCGGTTCTTTCTGGATGTAAATCAAATTGTTAGTATCAGGCGCTGCGATTTTTTTGCCAGAGGCACTGATCATAAGCTTAATGAAATCAGAAGGAGTCAAGTCGATAGGATTAGCTGGCGGGCCTTCGCAAATATCTTCAAGAGTGTCCAGAACTGTTTGATCTTGCGCCGAAAGGTGAATGCTGATATTCGGAGGTATTTGGGAGGGGTGGATCAATTTGTCACGCACCAGGAAGAAAAGCCGCGCTTGAGTCATGCCGTCATGGAATTCTTTAATCCAATGTTTGGAGAGCATGAGGTTGATTTGGGCTGGCGTACCCTTGGGTGAACGGTGAATGTATTTTGCAGAGTCGATGGCAGCCAATCGGCGGCGGCGTCTTTGTTCCTCCTGGTATTTCTGTTCACGTAATGGATCGGAATGCCGTAGCATTATCGTTATGCCGAGAGCTACGATATGAGGACATACCAGGCCGAGATTCCGATTAGTATAGCAGGGGCAGTGGCTCTCCACACTTCCGTTTTGAAGAACAGTGAGTTTTGTATGCAGCTCTGCGCCGGTGCCGCGTGCGATAATGCCGGAGATATCGGAGTTGGAGATTTCCGCCTTTTTGACGGCTCCTTTTCTGACGATATTCTCAGCTTGAACATACACATCTTTGCCGCCCCATTTCAAGAGCATTGCCTTTGTCAGTTTTTCAGGGTTCATGAGATGTGGAATTATTACACACTGAAAAAGGGTCATAAAGTGAAAAGCGTATTATTAAACCTATTTACGGCATTTGAAATTCAGAAACTGAGTTAAATGATTGTTAATAAGGAATTTGTTAATTTTATAAGCTTCACCCAATGGGTGAAGAAG
>CAYOQJ010000104.1:0-34509 GCA_964406095.1 uncultured Lentisphaeraceae bacterium | reverse complement strand
ATTTCCAACTTTCCGGCGAGCAGTAGGGTACTGGCACGCATTGATGTCAAGCAACTGGCTAACTCAAAAACCGGAGAACTTTTCAAAAACAGCATGGATGAAAAGGCGACCCGCAAACTCAACGCCCTGACAGCAATCAGTGGCATTGATTTCATGCAAGATATTGATGCTGTCTTCATCTCTAGCAGCGGCGAGGGGCAGCCGGATGGAGCAATTTATGCCGAAGGACGTTTTGATGTCAACAAGCTGGTCACGATTCTGGGAGGCAACGACTCTTTTAAAAGTGAGCAGTACGGCATTCATAACATGCTTAGCTGGGCGGATGGCGGTAAAAATCATCATGCCTGTTTTGTCAACGCCAATCTGGCGGTTGCAGCGAATAACAGCACCACCCTGAAGAAACATCTTGATCTGATGGATGGCAAGGGAGAGCCACTCACTGCTGAGAGTCCCCTGGCAGGTGTGATCGAAATGAAAGCTAATCGCTTTTTTTCAATGGTAGCCTGTGATGTCGGTGAAATGCCCGCGGGCAAAGCCAATTCTCAACTTCAGATGCTGTCGCAGGCCAAAGCACTCAAGTTATTTGTCGATCAACCCCAAATCGATAAGGCCGATTTGCTGCTCAGTGCCGAAATTGCGGCAACTGACGCGGCTAGCGCACAGCAGATCGGTATGGTTTTGCAGGGGTTTCAGGCTATGTTGTCTATGCAGGCTGCGCAGAATCCAGAGATGGCCGCTCTGGCACAAAACTGCAAAATTGTACCGGGAGAAAAAAATATAACGCTGAGTTTGTTGGTAGATGAAAATCAGCTCAGAAAGCAGATTGAAAACGCGGCGCAAAAAAGCGCTGCACCGACTCCACCCTACGCTCTGCAGGGTGGATGAACTTGTCAGCTGATTATGGCCGGTGAGGGCATCGGTGCTACAGCGGAAACCGTCGTGTTACTTCTCATAAGCAATGGAGTAGCCACTTTATGATCGGCAAAATGCGGTCGCTGGGTCGTTTGCAACTCGACAGCTGTAGCGGGATTTCGCCCGCGCCTGTCGCTGAAAAAGCTAATCGAGTGGTTCAGTCAGCTACTGTAAAATCGGCGTTGCAGGACACTGCACAACGGCACGCTCAGCACCAGTATCAGTGCCACCCCCAGACCGGGACGATTACACAATGCACACAGGCAGGCTTGCACCAGCAGGTGATTGCGGAGGTGTCCGCCGACTGTAATCGGTACCGGTTGTAGACGATAAAGAGTGGTGCCCAGCAGCCAGGCATGCATCAGTGCCATGATCAATAGAAAAAGTGCGGCTGACAACATGGGCTGTTTCAGAAGTCCATGATTCCACTGTATGATCAGCAGTGGCGGGAGTGTCAGCATTAAAGCGGTAAACGGCAGCAATGGCAGAGAGGTTTTGCGCTTTTGCTGCCGCATTTCATCACGCGCAACAGCACTCAGTGCAGTGATACTCAGAAAAACAACGACGAAACCTAAAATGACGCTTGGATTCAACCAGCCGTCATTGAATCCTTTGCGCGGCAGTGCAGCACTCACACCCAGTGCAAAGCTCATGCCTCGGCAGAGTCCCATCGCGATGATACCCGGTAGGAGCCACTTTTTGAGAACACCGTTATAGAGAATGATCATTAGCGCCAGTGTTGCTGCGATCAGGAGGGTGTTCAGTCCGGCGAATAGTGCCAGATTGAGTCCGGTCAACGCGCAGGCAACTGCCACTCCGAGTGCGCTGTTCAGAGATACTGCGCCAGAGGGCAGAGGACGCTCAGGTCGTTCTTGTAGATCGACATTCATATCCATGATGTCGTTGAGCAGTAACCCGAAGGAGTACAGCAGGATTGCCGCCGCCATCGCAAACAATAACCGGAAAGGTTGCCAATTACCGTTATGCGTAACTGTGAGCAGAAAACCGGCGACGGCATCGCCGGGCACCGTTAGCAGATTGGGCAGCCTCAGCAGGCGCAGCCAAGGCGCCGGATATGTCACAGTGCTACTCTCGATTTCAGCTTCCATCAGATCATCACCTTTCACAGGAAATTTCAGGCCACGGTTGCTTTCAGCCACCTGTACGCCTGCGTGCGTACGCACTGGCAGGTAGCCGAACACTCTTTCAGCGCAGATTCGTATCATATCATATGTTCTGCAAAGTTGTGGAATAATCCATAACGGGTTAGAAAAAAGACCGGGCAGGGTTCTTGTTTTTCAGAGCCGGAATTGCGATAATGGCAAGCAATGGATAAAAAAATGATAGCCCGCATAACACTGCTGCGCAACTGTGCCCGGGCGGTTGCCTTTGTCATTCTTGTCTTCACCTTCACCGTTGCCACATTTTTAACGCTGGACTGGTATAAATCGGGACACAGTGCCACAGTACGCTCCGAAGTACTTGAACGGGCATTGGCCGGGGTGCGTGAAAATCCGCAAAACACCGAGGCACTCGCATTGGCGCGGGAACTTGATCGTCTGGCACGGCATACCTATTTTAACAGTCTGACCTTCCGTCAGAACGGTATGGTGATGCTGGTAATGAGCCTGTTGCTGACGGCAGCCAGTTTTGGTTTGGCTTGGCGTCTGGGTCTGAAAATTCCTGATCCTCGCGCGGTTGTCGAGCGTGATCCGGCACGTTCCGATCGGCTGGCGGTGCAGGCACTGTTGGTTGCAGGCACCTTACTGACCATCTTTGCCGTCACTCTTCAAGTGCGGCACAGTCCGGCTGTCAAATCGGTGCCAGATCGTGAACTGCGTGCCAGTTTAACCAATAAAGCATTAACCAATGGTCAGCAGAATGTCTGTGCCTGTATGTTGGGTGTTGACCGGGATGATCTGACCGGGCAGTGGCCCAATCTGCGGGGGCCCCTTATGACTGGACGGGTCGAGCTTGAATCCGTGCCGCTGAAGTGGGACGGTGTCACGGATGAAGGCGTAAAATGGAAGGTCGAGCTGTCTGAATCCGGTTTCTCCACTCCGGTGCTCTGGAATGATAAAATTTTTCTGACAACCGGCAGCCGCACGGCACGACGCGTTTGGTGTTACAGCACGCAGAGTGGTGAACAACTCTGGATGACCGAGATACCGGATGGTGCCCCATCCGGCGTGGAGTTGCCCGAAGTTACCGCAGATACTGGCTTCGCAGCATCCTCGCCAGCCTGTGATGATCAGCGTGTTTATGTTATATTCGCAAGTGGGGATTTGGCGGCCCTCGATCACAGCGGTGCGATTGTTTGGAGCCGCTACCTGGGAAGACCGGCCAACAGTTACGGGCATGCTTCATCACTTACCTATCAGGGCAGTATGCTGTTGATACAGTGGGATCAGGATGAGGATGCTGAAATCATGGCACTTAACACAAGCGACGGGGCGACCATCTGGAAAACCGAACGTGCAGAGGGGATGTCATGGAGTACGCCAATTGTTATGCAGACCTGTGACAAACCGATTGTGCTGATACACGCCTGCGACAGCACCTGGGGAGTTGAACTTGCCACTGGCAGCAAGTTGTGGGATGTGAATGCTGTTGGTGGTGAAATCGCCCCCTCCATCACCTGGGAGAACGACACCTGGGTCGCGGCCAACTGCTACTCGCGCATGGTCGCTTATAAACTGAATGCCGATCCTGTCCTGCCGCCGAAACGCCTCTGGCTCTGGGAAGATGGCAACTTGCCGGATGTGGCCAGCCCGGTTATGAGTGAAGGGCTGGTTTACTACACCACCGATGCCGGTGAAGTTGCATGTCATGATCTGAAGGACGGCAAGTTGCTCTGGATCAAGGAGTTTGATAATGGATACTATGCTTCACCGATCATCGTCGACGGACGTCTTTATGCGGTTGATCGTGAAAAGGGCGATTTCCGCGTTTTTGAAACCGGACGCGAGGCTCAAGAGCTGGCACTTAATCCTATGGGAGAGGGTATCTTCGCCACACCAGTTTTTGTTGAAGGATCAATCTATGTCCGCGGCACGGGCCATCTGTGGCGTATCGTCGGAATGAGTGCTCAGTAGCGAGCAGGAGCTTGAATGTGACCTGTTTTGTCCGGTTTGATTCAATCGATACCCGCCAAAACATAGCCGCTGCTTCAATAATTAGGGAGATGAATATGTTTATTCGACAATGTCTGAGATCGGTCGTGCTTATTTCTTCAATGTTTATGCTTGTAACCTCGATGAATGCCGCAAATAAATCCACGCGACAGTCTCGGATCAGGCCCAATATTGTCTATATCCTCTGTGATGATCTCGGCACCGGTGATATTCAGTGTCTGAGTGAGGGTAAGGGTAAAATAGCAACCCCCAATATCGACCGCCTAGCGCGGGACGGCATGATCTTTAGCGATGCTCACTCCGGATCCGCAGTTTGTACACCCACCCGCTATGGTATTTTGACTGGGCGCTATGCCTGGCGTACCCATTTGCAGAAAGGCGTGCTTTGGGGCAACAGTGAACCGTTGATCTCCAAGGGGCGTGAAACGGTGGCCTCTCTGTTGCAGCGAGCCGGTTACCATACCGCCTGCATCGGCAAATGGCATCTCGGTCTGGGTTGGGTGGGCACTGTGAATGACGATCCCATGCTTAAGGGTTGCGATGTGGATTACAGTAAACAGCTAACCGATTCTCCTCTCTCGCATGGCTTCGATTATTTCTATGGTATCAGTGCTTCGCTCGACATGCCACCCTATACCTGGATTCACAACAACAGGGTGGTTGAGCTTCCCACAACCATCAAGGCCTTTCATCGTAAAGGACCGGCAGCGCCCTCCTTCGAAGCGGTTGATGTTTTGCCAGCTATAACCGCAAAAGCTATAGAATATTTCGAAAAGCGTGCTTCGTCCGTCAAAAGAGACGATCAGCCCTTTTTTCTCTATCTGCCCTACGCTTCGCCGCATACCCCGATTGTACCCGCCGATCAATGGAAGGGTCGCAGTGCTCTGAACAGCTACGCTGACTTCGTGATGCAGAACGACCAGTGCGTCGGCCAGCTGGTCAACAGCCTGCGAGAGCTGAAATTGCTGGAAAACACACTGATCATCTTCACAAGTGACAATGGCTGCTCACCGGCTGCCCAGGTCGGAGAGCTGGTAAAAAAAGGTCACTACCCCAGCGCGAAATACCGTGGTTACAAAGCTGATATCTGGGAGGGAGGACACCGCGTGCCCTTTATCTGTCACTGGCCTGCGCGGATCAAAGCCGGCACCATAAACCGGCAATTGATCTCTTTGACCGATCTGACCGCAACCTGCGCTGAACTGAGCGGACAAAGGGTCGCTGCCGATGCGGCTGAAGACAGCGTAAGTTTCGCCTCTGCACTGTTTGGAACTACCCTAGACAAAGCGCAGTGTCGTGAGGCGGCGGTGCATCACTCTATCAGCGGTCGGTTTGCAATCCGCCGCGGCGACTGGAAGCTGATACTCTGTCCAGGCTCAGGTGGCTGGTCTTCTCCGAAAGATGCTGCAGCCAGGAAAAAAGGGATGCCGGATGTGCAGCTTTACAATCTGAAAGAGGATATATCCGAAACAAAGAACCTGCAGGCGCAGCATCCCGAAATTGTGACGGAATTGGTCAGAGTGCTGAAAGGTTATATTGAACGTGGACGCAGCACACCCGGTCCGGTGTTGCGTAATGACGTGAAAGTGGATATCTTCAAAAACTAACGCGGGTTGTGCTTATCGCTCAGCTTGTAGTCGGCAGTCTGTAGGTTGCTCGGTTGTATTTGCTACTTAAACTTCTTGTTTTTTGGGAGGGGAGTTGCGAGAATAAACCGGAAAACCGCGAAAGAAAAGAGGATCCGATGAAACAAAAAACCGGCACATATCTGTTGATTGCAGCACTGCTGTTAATCTGCTGCGTAACATTCGCGTCTCAGTGTCCTAATATGATTCTTTTTATCGCCGATGATGTCAGCTGGAATGACTACGGCTGCTACGGTAACAGTGCTGCACGCACACCTCATATTGACGCTCTCGCCACCGGAGGCCTGCGCTTTGAAAACGCCTATCTGACCGCCAGCAGCTGCAGTCCCAGCCGTTGCAGCATTGCGACCGGGCGTTATCCCCACAACAACGGACATGCCGCCGAGCTGCATCGCCCGCTGCCGTGGCACTTGGTGAAGTTTCCCTCTGTTCTGCGCAAAGCCGGTTACTACACCGTGCTCTCCGGCAAAGATCACATGCCCCAGGATGAACCCCCCGAGGGTGTCGAGGCACCCCTTGATCCCTGGGTGCTGAAAACCGCCGGAAATTCGAAAACCAATCGTGGAGGACACGCACACTGGGTGCGGATCGCACGCGAACGCCCCAAAGATAAACCCTTCTTTTTCTGGTTCGCTGCTTATGATGCCCATCGGAATTGGGATGGCGATCGCGATTGGATCGAAGAGCTCTACGGCCCCAAACATAAACCCGAAGATGTGCTCGTGCCACCATTTTTAATCGATAACGCCGAGACACGTCAGGATATCGCATCATACTACAATGAAGTAACGCGCTTCGACTATTTTGTCGGCCAGACCGTTAATGAGCTGCGCAGGCAGAAGGTGCTCGACAACACCCTGATTTTCGTGGTCGGTGGCGACAACGGACGCCCCTTCCCGCGTGCAAAAACACGCCTGCACGACAGCGGCATGCGCACCGCGCTGGTGGCACACTGGCCCGAAGTCATTAAAAACGGCGGAACGCTCACTTCGTCGTTGGTCAGTGTGATCGACCTGGCCCCGACCTATCTGGCCGCCGCCAACCTGACACCTCCCGAGTCGGTTATGGGTATTTCATTGATGCCGTTGCTGAACGATCCCGATGTCAAGATACGCGATATGGTCTTCTCCGAGCACAACTGGCATGATTATGAGGCCTATGGACGCTCAATTCGCAAGGATGGTTTTTTGTACATCATTAACAAACGTCCCGAGCAGCCCTGGCAGGGTCCGGCTGATTCCGTGCGTTCGGCATCTCATCTGGCACTTCAGCAGGCACGTGATGCCGGAACTCTCAACACTGCCCAGGCCGATGTCTTTCTGGCGCCACGCCCCGTTGAAGAGCTCTACAAATTCGAGAGCGACCGTCGGCAGCTTACGAACCTGATCAGCAATCCTGAATATGCCGAGGTGAAAGCACGTCTGAAAAAACAGATGGAACTTTGGCAGGAGCTGACCCGCGACAGCGTACCGGAACGATTGTCACCCGACAGATTTGATCGTGAAACCGGAGAGATGATCAAGGAGTGGAGTCCCGGCATCACGCCCGGAGAGGATATACAGGCTGAACGCTGCAACAACCCCGGCCCGCGTTGAGAGCGATGATGAGAGTTTGAATGCGGAACTAGTGAGCCGGGAGATGAACCCCTTCAATATAATTAAAATCGGGGTTAAACCTCCGATTCCTAATCTACTGGTTCCAAGCATGTATTCAGAATGAGGCATTGGATTGAGGTCGGGCTTCATGATCCCGCTTTGTCCAGGGCCAGATAGACGCCCCCGGAAGCTCGGTCTTGCTAAATTTACACTTCAACCCCGGACATTGAAACGCTATAATGCCCGGCTCATATCGCAGTCATGCGATCGTTGCCTCGATTTGTCGGTTTTATTTATAGGAGCCTGATATGGATAAAAAATCCTGGGATATGGTAGAAAAAGAAATTAACACTTTAAAAACGAGACACCTGCGTGATCTTTTTGCCGATGACCAGAAAAGAGCACAGCGTTTTACGCTCAAAGCTGCCGGCTGGACATTGGATTACTCCAAAAACTTGATCAGTGCCGCTCTGATGAAAAACCTCGTAGCTCTGGCGGAGGAATGCGATCTACCCCAGGCGGTCGAAGCGATGTTTTCCGGAGAAAAAATCAATGGAACCGAGAATCGCGCAGTGCTCCATACCGCGTTGCGCAATCTTTCCGAAAATCCGGTCTGCGTCGACGGCCGGGATGTAATGCCCGATGTCCGTGCGGTATTGAACACCATGGGCGTTTTCTGCGATGATGTTCGCAAAGGACGCTGGTTGGGACATACCGGACGCAGAATCAAATATGTCGTTAATATCGGTATCGGCGGCTCCGATCTGGGACCTGCTATGGCCTGCCAAGCCCTGACACCATACACCAAACGTTCGATTAAAATGTTTTTTGTCTCCAACGTTGACGGCACACATCTGGTAGAGACCCTTCGCAAAGTCAAGGCGCCTCAGACACTCTTTATCGTAGCATCAAAAACATTCACCACGCAGGAAACTATGACCAACGCGCGCACCGCGCGCACCTGGCTGATCAATAATCTGAAATCAGAAAGCGCTGTGGCCAAACACTTTGTGGCAGTTTCAACCAACACTGAGAAGGTGGCGGAATTCGGTATAGATACGCGAAATATGTTTGGCTTCTGGGACTGGGTCGGCGGACGTTACTCGCTGCCCTCCGCAATCGGACTGCCGCTGATGCTCGCGATCGGGCCGCGCAATTTTAAAAAGATGCTGAAAGGTTATCACCGGATGGATAAACATTTCCGTGAAGCTCCGCTTCATCGCAACATCCCGGTTGTGATGGCCCTTCTGGGTATACTTTATTCCAATGGGCATGACGCTGAAAGTTACGCAGTGCTGCCCTATGATCAGTACCTTGCCCGCTTTCCTGCCTATCTGCAGCAGCTTGATATGGAGAGCAATGGCAAGTCGGTAGATAAACAGGGGCACCGGGTTTTGATCTCCACTGGACCGATTGTCTGGGGCGAACCCGGTACCAACGGGCAGCATGCCTTCTATCAACTTATCCACCAGGGTACCCGTCTGATCCCCTGCGATTTCATTGGCTTCCGCCATACACATAACCCGACCGGCGATCATCATGATAAGTTGATGGCCAACTTCTTCGCTCAATCCGAGGCCCTGGCGTTCGGTAAAACCGAGGCTGAATGTCGTGCGGAAGGAACACCTGAAGCTCTTATTCCCCACAAGGTGTTCGCAGGTAATCGCCCAACCAACACCCTGTTGGCCAACAAATTGACACCGGAGACCTTGGGTGCTCTGGTTGCGCTGTATGAGCATAAAATTTTTGTGCAGGGTGTTGTTTGGAATATCTTCTCGTTTGACCAGTGGGGTGTCCAGTTGGGTAAGGTTCTGGCGGAACAAGTTTTGAATGAACTCAAATCAGAACAACGTCCGCTGCTTCAACATGACGCATCAACCAATGCGCTGATAGCCGGATATCGCGATGCCCATAAACGCGCGTAATTGTCCGGTCATCTTGATTCTGCGGCAACGCGGGTAAATGTAGCTCCACCTCGTTATGAGAGCATAACGAGGTGGAGCTGGAGAATAACAATGAGTAATAAAGTGATGCTTTCCGCGAATGAGGCTGTCGCGTATGCCGCCTGCCGGGCGGGGTGTACTGTCGCGGCGGCCTATCCCGGCACGCCGAGCACCGAGATTTTTGAAACGCTCTCACGCTTTTCGGATGAGATCAATGCCGAGTGGTCATGCAATGAAAAGGTGGCACTGGAAGTTGCCATTGGTGGATCCCTTGCCGGCGCACGCGCGCTTTGCGCCATGAAACACGTCGGCCTGAATGTGGCACTTGACCCTCTGATGACTGCTACGTTTGTGGGAGCGAGTGGCGGTTTGGTTGTTGTTGTGGCGGATGATCCGGGCATTCATAGTTCGCAGAATGAGCAGGACACTCGTGTGTTGGCCAGATTTGCACGGGTTGCGCTGTTTGAACCCTCCGATTCCCAGGAAGCCTACGATATGGTTATGCAGGCCTATGAAGTTTCGGAAAAATTTCAGACGCCCTGCATCGTGCGGTTGACTACGCGCACCTCGCATACCTCCACTCTTGTAGACCTCGGTGAAAATTTTGGCCACGGAACGCGGGAGCCGATTCCGTACATTAAAGATATCAAACGAACCGTGGCCGCGCCGGTTTTTGCCCGCCAGATGCGCTACAGGGTGGAAAAACGTACACAGGAGTTGCGCAACTGCGCCGAGAAGAGCGAACTTAACCGCATTGAGCCGGGTAGCTCTAAGCTCGGCATCATCACCTCTAGCGTCGCTTATCAGTATACCAAAGAGGTTTTCAGCGAATACTCAATTCTGAAACTGGGATTTTCCAATCCCTTCCCGGTGGAGATGGTCAGGCGTTTCGCCGCGAGTGTCAAACATCTGTTAGTGGTGGAGGAGCTCGATCCCTTTATGGAGGATCAAGTCAAAGCTCTGGGCCTTAAAACGGTTGATTACCCTGCCGAGTTGCGTATGATGGAGCTCAACCCGCTAAGAGTGCTGCAGTTGCGGGCAGGTATTCTGGGAGATGTGGAACCGCCGCAAATTCAAGTTACTGATGAGAGCTTGCCACTACGTCCGCCAGTGCTGTGTTCCGGTTGTTCACATCGCGGTCTCTTCTATGTCTTGTCCAAACTTAAAGCCACTGTGACCGGTGACATCGGTTGCTACACCCTGGGAGCATTTCCTCCGCTGAATGCGATGGATACGACTATCTGCATGGGCGCTAGTATCGGCAACGCTTTTGGCATGCAGAAAGCGGGCTTTAAAGGAAGACTCTGCGCCGTGATAGGTGATTCCACTTTCTTTCACTCAGGTTATACCGGCATTCAGGATGTCCTGTATAATAAGGGTACAATCACTACGATTGTGCTGGATAACCGCATCACCGGTATGACAGGTCATCAGGATAACCCCGGTTCCGGTAAAACTCTCGCAGGTGAACCGGCTCCGGTTACGGATATCGCGGCGGTCGCTCGTGCCATGGGTTATAAACGGGTTGAGACCGTGGGAGCTTTTGACATCGAACGGATTGAAAAGGTGTTGATTGCCGAACTGGATGCTGATGAACCTTCAGTGGTGGTGATCAAAGGCCCCTGCCGCATTGCCGCCGGACTCATGACAGCCGGAATCTATGAGATTGATTCGGAGCGGTGTCAAGCCTGCGGTGCTTGCTTTAAATTGGGGTGTCCGGCAATCGTGCGCGGTGAAAAAACAGCCGACGGTAAACGGTTTAAGGCGACAATCGACCCAGTGCAGTGTTCCGGCTGTGGGTTGTGTCGGCAGGTTTGTAAATTCGACGCGATAGCGAAAAAGTTTTAGCACTTCTGGAGAATAGATATGAGAACAGTCAACATCTCTTTGGTCGGTGTCGGTGGACAAGGCACCCTGCTCACCAGCGATCTGCTGGCCAAAACCGCGGCCAGTGCCGGTATGGATGTTAAGAAAAGCGAGATTCACGGTATGGCGCAGCGCGGTGGTTCAGTAATCAGTCAGGTGCGCTTTGGTGAAAAGGTACACTCGCCGATTGTACCCGAGGGGAGTACCGATTTGTTGGTGGCCTTCGAACGTATGGAAGCTCTGCGCTGGCATCACCTACTTGCGCCGAAAGGACAAGCTTTGATCAACGATCTCAATCTGATACCAATCACAGTTTCGAGCGGACAGCAACCGGCGGTCGAAAATATGACGGAACGACTCGAACGGCAGTTTCCGCATGCGGTTCTCCTGGATGCTCTGAGTATCGCCCGGGAACTGGGTAACCAGCGCTGCATGAATATGGTCATCGCTGGGGCACTCTCTAACCTTACGCCTTTTAAAGAGGAACAGTGGATTGAAACGATGCGTAAGCGTATCCCCGCCCGGATGCTTAATGTCAACCTCGAGGCCTTCGCCCGTGGTCGCGCAGTTGCCTTTAACACGGAGATGAAGAAGGCATAGAGCATGGCGCAGAGCGCATGGCGAGAAGGATTTTCGCGCGGAGGCGCGGAGATGCAATGGATACAATTAAAATGGTTGAAGAAGTAGTTAAAATGGTTGAAAGGAGTAAAAAGGAGCTGGAGGGGTTGGTGTCTTCAATCTTCTTTTTTACGCTCATCATTGCGTCGACTGTGTCGTCGCAACAAATCGTCACTGCGGAGAACATGCATATGCCGTTGTATGATTTTTACTGTCAGTCATGTTATAAAAAAATATTGAGTGAGTAATGGCTGGAAGATACAGATGCAGGCGTAACACTACAATTCCAGCACGGGTCGTGCCGATCAGCGATCCTTGTGTGCCTCTGAGTCCTGCTCAGCTTTTTCCACGGGATTTCCCATTGGAGGTGGAAATCGGTGCCGGTACCGGACGCTTCCTGATCTCCCGCGCACAAAGCCACCCCGCGGTAAACTATCTGGCCATTGAGCGGATGATCGGGCGTGTGCGCACACTGGATAGACGTGCCTCAGTTGCCAATCTCGACAATATCCGCGTGGTGTGTCTCGAGGCGCTTTACACCATGTATTATCTTCTGCCGCGGCATAGTGTGCGCTGCGTTTATATCTTCTGCCCGGATCCGTGGCCGAAACGTCGCCACCACAGCCATCGTTTATTCTCACCGTTTTTACGGGATGCGCTCTGGTATGCGCTTGAAAGCGGTGGACGATTGGAGGTCGCCACCGATCATTCTGCGTATTTTCAAGAGATTTGCGCCTGCATGAGCGCAGATTCGCGCTTCTTGGAGATTGCTCCGATGAAACGGACGCCAGACGAGCAGACCGACTTTGAACTGCTCTTTCGCGGCCAGGGGCTGTCGATCGGCCAATGCGCTTTTCAGGCACTGCCGACTGAAAATGAACCTCCACTCGCGCCTATGACCCTGCCGCTGGAGATGCTGCCTAAGAAGAGTGAAGAGTGAAGAGGAGAAAAATTCTCCTCAATATGGTTTTCTGTCTCTCTTCTCTCTTTTTTACGCTCATCATTGCGTCGACTCTGTCGTCGCATATAAAAAATCTTCGCAGCGCATACGCAATCTGTCGAGAGCTGGATCTACTTATGATACCAATCTTATTAACAATCATTTAACTCAGTTTCATAATTTCAAATGCTGTAAATAGGTTAATTGTTGAGGGAACCTTGGAAGGTCTTGTGAAATTGAATATCGGCTTTCTGCCGCATGCTTTGCATACCTCTCCTGTGGCAGACTTGCACCCGCCGGAACTCGGCCCCGTCATAAATGCCGGATATATGGCATTTATCAGAAGAGATGGGTCATTGCGTCCCGGACACGCTGTGTTTAATAAATATGCTCGAATGGTTGTGGAGTAATAAGTATAGTGTGTTTATCATGTGCAGAATGAAATTAAGCTCTGTGCCGTTCTCACTAGTAAATTGCCGTTTTACATGATAAAAAAATTACCTCTGTTTGGGGTTGAAGGAAGGTGGGAAAGCGGGTATTATTAAATCAAAAGTGTTCGCGGCTCGTAAGCCGATGTGAAGTGCAAGATAGTAACGGTTCAATTGGAAAGGAACTTACAATGGATAAGTATGTTTGCGTAGTATGCGGTTATATTTATGATCCCGAAATCGGCGATCCCGACAGCGGCGTTGCCCCCGGAACAGCCTGGGCGGATGTACCCGAAGATTGGACCTGTCCTGAATGCGGCGTCGGCAAGGATCAGTTTGAACCGGCCTGAATTCCGGTTGCCTTGAGGCTCCGTACGCAGTACCCCGGAGCAAAGACCTGTGTTACGGTGCTACAGACGGGATCGTAATACTCTTTCCACCGATTGGAGTGCCCGCCAAACGGCACGCTTGAGTGCAGTCTGGTGCTTGTCGTCGGTGTCGCTGAAACGTAAAATGTATTTCGGGTGGAAGGTCGTCATCACCGGAATCCCGTGAAATCTGCTCCAGCTGCCCTGCGGTTTCAGTAAGGAAGGCTCTTTGTAAAAGAGAGCCTTGCCGGCGTGCTCGCCCATAATCAGAATAACCTTGGGCCGGACTATCCTGATCTGCTCCTCAAGAAAACCGTGGCAGGCCCGCAGTTCCCGCATCGAGGGCTTACGGTTGCCCGGGCTCGGACACTTGCATACATTAGTCACATAAACATCTTCGCGACGGTAGCCGATTGAAGCCAGCATCTTGGCGAAGAGAGTCCCCGCTTCACCACTGAAAATCCTGTTGGCCGCTTTATCGTTATCATCAGCACACTCTCCGACTACCATGATGTCAGGCGAGTTGAGATTGCCCTCTCCCGGTAGAGTAGTGCTATCACGGTTTTTACAGAGTTCGCAGTCAAAACAATGATTCATTTCATGGTGCAGTTTTCGCATGGCACTCAAACGCTCTTCAGGCTGCTGTAGCCGATTGGCGTTGCGAAGTACGGTCGCGCTCAGCGGTTCACCCTTTTCAGCAGCTGCGGTTGCGCCGGAGGCGATTCCGCTTGCCGCGATAGAGCTCCGCCGTATGGCCGGTTTTGTTATATCCAGAACCACCTGCCGCTCAATGTAGGCAGAATGCTGCCCTACCTCCTGCAGTATGGAGATGTGTTGCGCTAAATCTTCTATAATTGCGTTAATAGAATCCATCTTGCCGTTATCTGTCAACTTTCCACTTTTCGTGGGCGCATATCATTTTGATAAATTCAGAAACCAGTAGTAGACTTTGGCATTGTTCCCTCTCGCTGCGCTCTGCTTTGAAACCGGTTATCCCCTGGCGTATCCGTCGGGATTGAGCGACTGCCAGCGCCAAGTGTCGGCGCACATCCTCTTCAGATCAAACGTGGCTCGCCAACCTAGTTCGCGTTCGGCTTTGGCCGGGTCTGCCCAGCACTCCGCAATGTCGCCTGGACGCCGCGGCTTGATTTCAATGGGCAGTTTTCTGCCACATTCCTTCTCGAAGGCTTTGACCACCTGCAAAACACTGTAGCCCTCACCGGTCCCCAGATTGTATGTCTTTAGCCCGGGCGCTGAGTTGAGTTTTTCAATAGCCCGCAGATGACCCGCCGCCAGATCAATTACATGAATATAATCCCGTACCCCAGTGCCGTCAACAGTGGGATAATCATCACCAAAGATTGAGATGCACTTGAGTCTGCCGACGGCCACCTGAGCGACATATGGTAACAGATTGTTGGGAATACCGGCGGGATCTTCTCCGATCAAACCGCTCTCATGCGCTCCAATCGGATTGAAATAACGCAAAATCACGATATTCCAACGCGGATCAGAGCTGTGTATATCCCTGAGAATCTGCTCCATCATCAGTTTGCTCCACCCATAAGGATTGGTCGCGCCAGGGGTGGGGAAATCTTCGCGGATTGGTACGGATTGCGGATTGCCGTACACAGTGGCCGAAGAGCTGAAAACTAGATTGAAACAATTATTTGCAGCCATGACCGCACAGAGGTTCACGGTACCGGTTATGTTGTTATGATAATATTTTAGCGGGACCTGCGTGGATTCGCCTACCGCCTTCAATGCCGCGAAATGAATTACCGCATCAAAAGGACCCGCGCTCCGAAATACCCCTTCGAGTGCCGGACGGTCACAGATGTCGATCCGGTGAAATTCCACCTCTCGCCCGGTAATCTCTCGCACCCGATCCAGACTCTCTTCGACACTGTTGCACAGATTGTCCACTACTACAACCTCATGGCCAGCGTTGAGCAGTTCCACACAGGTGTGACTGCCGATATATCCGGCGCCTCCGGTAACAAGAATTTTCATGATCCTCTCCTTTGCTCTGAAATCAGGCTTCGTTCTGCCCTGTGCTCCCGGCTCCTGCCACAAAAAAAGCCGGTTGCCTGCCTGTGCCAACACTCATAACGGCAGTTCATCCTGCGACGCACCGTTGATCGGACGTACTCCGAGGCGCTCGTAACATATGCGGGTTGCCTGTCTGCCCTTGGGGGTACGTTGCAGATAACCTTCCTGAATCAGATATGGTTCGTACACCTCTTCGATGGTGTCACGTTCCTCACCAACTGAAACCGCGATCGTTCCCAGACCGACCGGGCCGCCGTTGAATTTTGTCACAATCGTCTCCAGTATGCGAATATCCATCTCATCCAGCCCTTGCGGGTCGATCTCAAGCAACGAGAGCGCTTGATCGGCAATCGGACGGTTGATATGATTGTCAGCACGAACCTGGGCGAAATCACGCACCCGACGCAGCAGATTGTTGGCAATACGCGGTGTGCCACGTGAACGGGAGGCTATCTCGGTAGCTCCGTTATCATCAATGCTGATGTTTAATTTTGCGGCGGAACGCTTTACGATTCGGGTCAGATCTTCCAGCAGATAATAATCAAGTCGGTTAATCAAGCCAAAACGTGATCGTAACGGAGCCGAGATCAATCCGCTGCGGGTGGTGGCGCCAACCAGAGTGAAACGCGGTAGCTCCAGACGCACGGAGCGGGCGTTCGGCCCCTGATCAATCATGATGTCTATTACGAAATCTTCCATGGCAGAGTAGAGATACTCCTCGACCGAACGCTGTATTCGATGAATTTCGTCAATAAAGACAAGATCGCCGGGTTCAAGACTGGTAAGTAGCCCGGCCAAATCGCCCGGCTTGTCAATAACCGGTCCGGAGGTGGTTTTGACATGCACCCCCATCGCCACCCCCAGAATGTAGGCCAGAGTCGTTTTGCCGAGTCCGGGTGGGCCCGAAAGCAGAACATGATCCAGCGGTTCCCCGCGCTGCATGGCGGCTTCGACCGCCAGCATGAGTCTGTCACGCACCTTCTGCTGACCGGTGAAATCGTCGAAACGGGTGGGGCGTAGCGAATTGTCAAACGACGCATTACGCTGATTGTATTCCTCTGTTGTGTGTGTCGACATTGCCTTCCAGCCCTTTGAATCTTGAAATCTTAGGTCAGTGAATATACCATCCGGTAACAGCTTGTAGCCGCCTCAGATTTCACCAGTGCATGCGCACGGGCACTCCCGCTTCATGTAGTTCACACTTGAGCTGTGCAATAGTTGTTGCTCCAGTGTGCAAAATGCCAGCCACAATGGCGGCATCAGCATGCGCGGTGTTGAATGCATCCCGCAGATGAGCGGCACACCCGGCTCCGCCGGAGGCCACCACCGGCACGGCAACCGCATCAGCAATCAGCCTGGTGATGTTTAATTCAAAACCGTCGCGTGTTCCGTCCGCATCTACCGAATTCACCACTATCTCACCAGCACCAAGCTCCTCAGCACGCCGAGCCCACTCAACTGCATCAATGCCGGTGTGCTCACGAAACCCGCGCGTGGTTATCTCATATCCGCTCGGACACCGCTCGAAATTCCGCGTTTGAACCGGATCCATGCCTAGAACTATGCACTGGGCGCCGAAAGCACGAGCTCCCTCACCGATAATCGCTGGATTTTTTACCGCCAGCGAGTTGACCGAAATCTTTTCGGCTCCGGCCAGCAATACCCGCGACATCTCCTCAAGAGTCGATATGCCGCCCCCCACGGCGAAAGGAATGCGGATGGAACGGGCAACATCCCGCACCATCTCAATGTCAATCTGACGATGTTCGGCGGACGCGGTAATATCGTAAACCACCAGTTCATCACATCCGCCGTCACTGTATTTTACGGCCAGCTCGACTGGATCGCCTAGGTCGATGTTGTTCTTGAACTTGATGCCTTTGGTGACACGCCGGTTGATAACGTCCAGGCAGGGAATGATGCGTTTTGTAAGCATTGACTCAGAGCGGGGGTTTAGGGGTTCCAGTTGATGAAATTACGTAGCAGCTTTAAACCGATGCGTCCCGATTTTTCAGGATGAAACTGCGTGGCAACCACATTCTGCGCGGCCACCATGGATGCGAAGCGAAGATCGGCGTAGCTGGTGGTTCCGATTACAATTTCATCGTTGTCAGGTGCAGGATAATAGCTGTGAACAAAGTAAAACTCACTCCTGTTTTCTATTTCGTCCATGATCGGATGCGGCTGTGTGTATTCAACCTGATTCCAGCCGATCTGAGGCACCTTGTCTCGTGGATTGCAGGGCTTAAAACGCGGCACGCGTCCGGGTAGAATGCCGAGAGCGGGAGTGCCGAAATCCTCATCGGAAAAATCAAACAGAATCTGAGTGCCCAAACAGATGCCGAGAAAAGGAGTGCCGCGCGCAGTGACCGCCCTAATGGGATCAATCAGCTTCAGTTCAGAGAGATTGCGCATGGCGGAACCCGCCGCGCCGACCCCGGGAAAAATAACACGATCAGCCTGCAAAATAACCTCAGGGTTCTGGGTTACCTCAGCCTCACAGTTCAGCGCACTAAAGGCCAGTTTTACGCTGGTAAGATTGCCGGCATTGTAATCAACAATTGCTATCATGTTCGCCTTTGTCAAATAATCGGTTAATGCGCCAATTGTCGTTCAGAGAGATTTGAAAGTCAATTATAAACTCCGCCTGCACTTTTTTAGCTACAAAATTAAAAAATATCAGACAATTTCAATGCTTGAGTTTCCCGGTAAAATACGCTTTAATTTGCACTATTTGGTAATCACAAGGTTCAGGAGTTGTTTTAATGCATAAATTATTGCGTTTATTGTTAGGGCTGTCGATGTTGTTCGCCGCCTCCGTGTTCGCCGCCCCGAATACAGTTGAAGAGGTTACCGTCAGAGTTATCGACAAAATCGGAACCGATGCTTCGGATGTTTTGACATTCTGCAGTATCAAACCGGGTGATCCTGTTTCGCAGGAGGCAATGTCCAAGGATGTGCGAGCCCTCCTGGATACCGGACGCTTCGGCTACGCCGGTGTTGAACTTGAAAAAGCCGGCGACGGAGTCAGAGTTGTCTATGTGGTCAAACGGCGTTACCGTTTCCAAGAACCAATTACAATCCAGGGAGCAGACTATTTCAGTGAACGTAAAATACGTAAGCTGTCCGAACTCACCAGCGGTGACTATATCGATGAGCCGATTCTGTCCGAAAAAGTCGCCGCGATACGCGATGAATATGTTAAACGATACTACTCTGATGTCAAAATCGGAGTCAGGATCGAGCCGATTGAAAACGGTGCCGGCGCCGCCAATGTCACCCTGACCATCGATGAGGGTGAACGTGTCAAAATCAAAGATTTCCGCTTTACCGGCAACCACTCCATAAATGCCAAGGAATTGCGTTCTTCCTTCGGGCAACGTCCCTGGTATGATCCGCGTGGCTGGTTCACCGATACCCCGGTCTCCGCACAGGATCTCGAGGAAGCACGGCAACAGGCCGAGACGGTCTACCATAACCGCGGCTATCTGGATGCGCGTGTAGCTCCGGCTCGCAAGGAAATGATCGACGATGAAACCGCCGCAATGGTTTTTGACGTGAATGAGGGCGATCTCTATACCATTGAGGAAACTTCCATCAGCGGCGTGAAACTCTTTCCCGAACAGGAGATTATCGCACAAAGCACCCTGCACAGCGACGATATAGCTGGCTTGAGTGCTATCAATGATGCCGCCAAAAGTATTCGCGACTACTACACCTCACGCGGCTATATCGATACGGTTGTGCGCGATGTCCGTGAACCGATTGAAGGTAAACCCGGACGTATTTCAATCTCCTTTAATGTGATCGAAGGTAGTCTCGTGTATATCAACGAGATCATTATCCGCGGTAATAATAAAACTAAAGACAAGGTGATCCGCCGCGAGTTGATGGTCACCCCCGGCGGAATCATGAACGGAGTCGCAATAGAACGTAGCGAAAATCGCCTGAAAAATCTCGGTTACTTTAGCAATGTTCGTAACTATAGCGAACCAACCGATAACGCAGATTCCCGCAACTTGGTCTATGAGGTCGACGAACAGCGCACCGGCAATTTCATGATCGGTGCCGGTTTTTCGAGTGTCGATAATCTGATCGGATTCGCCGAGGTCTCACAGAGCAACTTCGATATCATGAATTGGCCAAATTTCACCGGTGGCGGACAAAAAGCCCGTGTGGGAGTTGAGGCCGGTAGCCGACGCCAGACCATAGAGGCTTCCATAACCGAGCCATGGTTCATGGACCGCCCGATCGCCCTGACCGTCGAGGCCTACCGCCGTATGCGCTGGTATGACGAATATGACGCCATCCGCACCGGCGGTTCCGTGGGTCTGTCCTACCCCGTCAAGGTTGGACGCATAGGTGCCCGCTACACTCTTGAACTTGTCGAGATGGATGACGTTGAAGGCGGCTATGTCTTCGATGAACAGGGCAACAGTGCTGTCCCGTCCGATTATAATGGCAGGTACAATGACTATTTTAACTATCAGGATGATGAATATGGTGATAATATCAATAGTGTGATCCGGCTCTATTGGGCACACGATACCCGCGATCAGCCGTTTGTCCCAACCCGCGGCTACCGGACTACCGTTTTCGGCGACCTCTACGAAAACGCTTTCGGCGATAATGAACTTTATGCTCTAGGCGGCAATTATCAGCGCTGGTTCCCGATGCCTTGGTTTAAACATGTGCTGAGCCTGCGCGGACGATTTGAAACAATTGAAGCCTACAACGGCGAAGTGCCAGTCTATGAAAAACTCTTCGCCGGCGGCCCGCGCTCACTGCGCGGCTTCGAATATCGCGACATTGGCCCCAAAGTTCTCAAGAATAGCGGCACAACCCATGCGTCAATCGGCGGCCAAACCTTGATGCTCGCATCGGCGGAATATACAATTCCGATCTTCAAAGCACTGCGATTTGCAACATTCCTTGACGTGGGCTCAGTCGGCGAGGATGAATTAGATCCTGAACTCTCGGATATCTGCGCCAGTGTCGGTGTCGGATTTCGTATCGATATACCCGGCTTTCCCATCAGATTCGATTTTGCTACACCGATTGCAGAGGATGACAGCTATAGCGATGAAGAGGTGTTTTCATTCTCAATCGGATTTGAATAAGGATAATGCGGTCGATAGCCGTTTAACTATAACCGGATAGCGGCATAAAAGTCGCGATTTGCAGAAAGGGAAATACGATGAATAAAACAATTTTGGCGCTGGCTCTCGTGATGAGCGCAAGCACCTTGCTGGCTTCAGAAAAGATCGCTGTGGTGAATATGGTTGATCTGGTGCGTCATCATCCCAGCCGTGAACGCGACCGTAAGTTGATGGAGGAAACCGAAAAGGAGTTTCAGTCCAAACTCGATAAACAGCGTGACCGTTTCGAGGAACTGCGCGGTGACTATGAAAAGGTGGTCAAAGAAGCCCGCAATCCGGCACTGAATGATACTGCACGCCTGGAAGCTGAAGATAATGCCATCAAACACCGCGAGGTGCTTGCGCAGGCCGAGCGTGATCTGCTCAATGAGCGCAAAAAACTCCAGGAAGAACTGGGTGATCTCGATGCGCGCTTGCTACGGCAGATCACAACAGAACTGCGTACTCTGATCACCAAATACGCCGAAGAGAAAAAACTGGATGCCGTCTATGACAGCACCACAATGGCTTACTTCAACCCCCGGCTCGAAGTCACCGATGAAATTTTGCGTCGCATGGATGTGAATCCCTCCGTACGTAAACAACAGCCGGAGACGGATAAAAAAGACACCGCCGCCGCTGAACAGAAGTGATCCGCGCCATGAATGTTAAACTGCTGGCAAATCACGTTGAAGGCATATTGAGCGGCGATGCTTCGGTTGATATTGTGAATGTGGCTAATCTGAATGAAGCCCGTCCCGGTGATATCTCGTTCTTTCGCGATGCCAAGTATGCCGCACAACTGCTCTCGACCTCGGCCAGCGCAGTTCTAGTGCCTACGGAGTGGGAGCGTGAGATATCCGTGCCGACAGTGATCCGGGTCTGCGATCCCAGTGCCGCCTTCATGAAAATCTGCACCCTCTTCGCTCCTCCTACCGTCAAACGTAGCCCCGGTATCGACCCCACCGCTGTGCTCGGCAAGGATGTGACAATCGGCCAGAATGTCTATATCGGCCCCTGGAGCATCATAGAAGATCAATCGAGTATCGGCGATGGATCGGTCATCGAGGCACAGGTGTTTGTCGGACAACGCGTCGTCTTGGGCTCCGACTGCCATATCTACCCCCAGGTCTCTATCCGGGAAGGCTGCCTGCTGGGCGACCGGGTTATACTGCATTCAGGAGTACGCATCGGCAGTGATGGCTACGGCTATGACCCGAAAATCGGCCCCGACGGTACGATCACCATTGAAAAAATACCCCAGTTAGGAATTGTGGAACTCGGTAGCGATGTCGAGGTGGGTAGCAATACCACTATCGACCGCGCACGAATCGGCCGTACACGAATCGGCCATAACACCAAAATTGACAATCTCGTCCAGATCGGCCATAACGTCCAAGTGGGCGACTACTCTGGTATCATCGCTCAGGCCGGAGTGGCAGGTAGCACCAAAATTGGCTCAGGATGTATTATTTGGGCCCAAGCCGGCCTCTCCGGCCATCTGACAGTCGGCGATCGCGCCCAGGTTGGCCCCGCCAGCGGATTGGCCAAAGATGTGCCGGAAGGCGAATTCTACCTGGGTACACCAGCGGTGCCGCGCCGCGAGTTCGGCAAGACCATGCTACTGCCCCGTAGCGTCGATAAACTTAAAAATAAAATCGCCGAACTCGAAGCCCGCATCGCCTCCCTGGAAGCTTAATATTCTAATTCCTGATTCTGATTGGCATAATAGAATAAAATAGTGCCTGTCCCTAATTCTCTAATTCTCTACCAATTATGCATATTAGATAAAAAATAGTGCCTGTCCCTAAAACGCTAAAAACGCCCTTACCAACACCCATGTGGTCGGCGATATGGACAAGATCACGGTTAAGCTAGCAGAACAAAATAGTGCCTGTCCCTAAAAAACCTAAAAAAACTCTAAAAAACTCTAAAAACTTAAAGGCTAAGACAATATGTCGCACTTGTTGACAATATGTCTCGGGGTTTTGCGTGCTGATAGGCCGTGTAGACATGGGATTACAGCTTGGCACGGTGTAAGCTGAATGGAAGATACCGGATGAGAGACAGCGGGTATTTGACAAACAGGTCCGTTTGGCCATAGCTTCATTCACTCACCGGCCCGAAGGGAAATTGGCTGCTGTCATTGGGTGTGGCTATGGCCAGTTATTGCAGTAAAAGAATTTAAAGCGGAGGAGAGAGTGATATGCATAACTTGTTTAAAATTGAGAATGGTTTGAAATACGGCATATTTGCCGTAATGATAGCAGCGGTTAATTTGAACGTTGCGGCAGGCGAGTGGCGCACAGGGTTTTCAGAGGTCGCCAAAGAGGCGACGGAGGCGGTAGTGTTTATCAAGGTGGAGCGTGAAGTTAAAATAGGAGGTCGTCAAAGATACGGCAATCTCTTCGACTTCTTCGGTGGTCAACCGCATGGTAGATTCTTTGCACCCTATGGCTACCCCGATATGCCACGTAGCTATAAACAACGTGGCCAGGGCTCCGGGTTTTTGATTAGCAAAGATGGTTATATTCTTACCAACACCCATGTGGTCGGCGATATGGACAAGATCACGGTTAAGCTGGCAGACGGAAGGGAGTTTGATGCAGAGCGGATCGGAGCCGACTCCAAAACCGAAGTAGCACTGATAAAAATAGATACAGATGAAGAGCTACCCTATCTGAAGCCCGGTAATGTGGAAAAACTGGATATTGGACAATGGGTGATCGCAATAGGAAATCCTTTTGGACTCAGTCAGACCTTAACTGTTGGTGTAGTGAGTGCTAAAGGACGCAGTAACATCGGAATTACAGACTACGAAGACTTCATACAGACCGATGCAGCCATCAATCCCGGTAACTCAGGAGGTCCGCTGCTCAATATCGACGGTGAGGCGGTCGGAATCAACACGGCAATCTATAGCCAAAGTGGCGGCTATATGGGAATTGGCTTTGCGGTACCCATTGAGATGGCTTTGAATATAAAGAATCAACTGGTTGCAAATGGCTATGTAAAAAGAGGTTACATAGGTGTTTATCTTAACCCGGGTGTAGTTACCAAGGAGATGGCCAAACAGTTCGGATACGATCAGGAAGGTGGTGTGTTGATTGCCGATGTGCTGGATGACGGCCCTGCGGATAAGGCCGGTATTAAGAGTGGTGACATAATAATTGAGATGGACGGAAAGAAAGTTGTAAACAATTCAACCTTCAGAAACAATGTGGCACGGGTTATGCCAGATACAGTGACGTGGCTTACAGTTGTGCGCAACGGAAAGCGAAAGCAGATCAAGGTTAAGGTTGGTCTGATGCCGGACGAGGAGCGTACGGCTGAGGTGAGCGAGGATGTCCTGAGTTCACTGGGATTTCAGGTGCAGGTTCTGACAGAGGACATAGCAGACCAGTTAGGTTACGAAGATGAAAAGGGCATGGTTATAACTGCGGTGGAACCAGGATCGGAAGCCCAAGAGAAGGGGTTGAAGCAGGGGATGCTCGTGCTAGAGGTTAATCGGCGTACGGTGGAGAAATTGGATGATTTTGAAAAGGCTGTTAAGTCTGCCAAGGATGGAAGCGTATTGCTGAGAATTAAAGCTGGCACAGCGACGATGTTTGTTAATTTAAAAATTTCATAACAACACACACATAACAACACATACATATCATAACATAGACACTCCTGTCATATGCGCCGGAACCGGGAAACCGGTTCCGGCTTTTTTTTTTGTTTAAAACGCTGGACAAGACCGCGTCCTTTTGTGTTATCATGTCAAAATGTTGGCTTTTTTAACGTTACGTACTTGAGCAATGATCAAGTTATTCAAGGGGAGAAGCATGAAGAGAGTAGTAAAAGAGAGGGCTGCAGAGTTCAGTCGGCGAAAGTTTCTCAAAAGCGCGGCCGCTGTGGGTGGAGTGGTGGCATTGCCGACATTTGTGCCGGCATCGGCACTGGGCCGCGATGGCAATGTCGCGCCGAGCGAAAGAATTGTAATGGCCGGTATAGGTCTTGGAGGGCGTGGCAGCGGTGATTTGAAGAACTGGGTGCTGCCCAATAAAGACGCGCAGTTTGTCGCAATCTGCGATGTATGGAAAGAGCGCCGTGACTCAATTAAAAAACTGACCGACAGCGCATACGGTAATAAGGATTGCAAAACATATGTTGAGATGATGGAGGTGTTGGCGCGTCCTGACATCGACGCTATCCTGACAGCCACCAGTGACCGTTTGCATGCCACTGTATCCATCAGAGCGATGCGTGCCGGCAAGGATGTTTACACTGAGAAACCAGCTTCCATGACCATAGCCGAAGGTCAGGCTGTGGTTAAGACCGCCCGGGAGTACGGGCGCGTTTATCAGGCCGGTATGCAGCGTCTGAGCGAGGCCAATTTTATTGTGTGCAATGAGTTGCTGCGCATGGGACGTCTGGGTGAAGTTAAAACGGTTTATGCCCATCTGGCACCGTTTGGCGATGTGAACATGAAGCGTGACTGGCTGCCGGCGGAGCCGCTGCCCAAGGCTGAGGATTTTGATTGGGATCGCTGGCTGGGACCATGCCCTTGGAGACCTTACAACAAACATTACATCAACGGCGGCTGGCATCATCAGCACGATTTTTATACCAGTGTTATCGGTGAGTGGGGTTCGCATACCTTCGCGCAGTGTCATGACGCTTTGGGTATGACCGACACCTCGCCGGTGCATTATCCCTATGTCGACAATCCGACGGCTGACGGCATGGCGATGCGCTTCGCCAACGGGGTTACCATGATCCAGAAGCAGGAGGGATGGCGCGGCACCTGCGGTGTACGCTATGTCGGCAGCGAAGGGTGGTGCTCCTGTGCGGATGGTTACGCACGTCCCGAGGTCTCGAATCCCGCGATGCTGGCGGATTATCAGAAGATACTCCAGGATTATATCACCCGTACCGGACATATTGTCGGTCACATGGAAGATTTCTTCAGGTGTGTGAGAAGCCGGACACATACTACTGCTGATCCCGAGTTGATGCACCGTTCAATGAGCACAGTGCATTGCGCTAATATTGCGCAGTGGCTAAAGCGCGATCTCACGTGGGATCCGGTAAAGGAGGAGTTCGTCAATGATGAACAAGCCAATCGTTTCCGTTCACGCGCCGCACGTGAGGGATGGCAGATATGTTAGTGATTTGACGCGTAATTTTAAAACGACGTCTCGAACTTGGAGTTATTGAAAATGAAGAAAATTTTTATCACATTGATGTTGCTCGGTGCGATCTGCGTGTCGGCCGAGTTGGATCAGAGCGTACTTCATAATGAAGATAAACTGATCGCGCTTTTGAAAACCGTGGGCACCTCTGAGAATGATATGGTAACGGCCTGTCAGAATCTTGGTTGGTGCGGAACAGCTAAAGCGTTTGACACTTTGTATGCATTGCTCTCACACGAGAAAGCGCATATACGTCATGCGGCCCGATACGGATTGGAAATGATACCTGATGTGAAGGTTGCCGACCTGTTCAACAGGGCGGCCGGAGAACTCAAAGGCGACGCACTGCTGGGAGTTGTGCAGTCGCTGGGTAACCGTGGCAATGCCGCATCGGTTAAAATTCTCGCTGGCAGGTTGAGTGATGCCGACAAGCGGATCGCCGCTGCTTCGGCGCAGGCGTTGGGAAAATTGGCCACGGATGAGGCCTTGGCGAAGTTGAAGGATTCTATGGGTAAATGCCCGTTTGTTTCGGCGGCCTGTCTGGAAGCAGCGGATACCGTTGCGTCCCGTGATCCGGCCAAAGCTGCCGCATGTTATGCGGCGATACGCAACACGGCCGATAATGTTACAAAGGCTCAGCGTCTGGCCGCATTACGCGGCGAGATTGTCACCGCAGGCGACAACGGTCTTCAGCTATGGCGCGAAGCCATCCAGAGTTCGGATAGCGACACTGTTGACACAGCACTGCGAGCGGTGCTGGATTATCCTACGGGTGCCAAGGCGACCACGGCCTTTGCCGAGATGCTGAAAAAAGCAGTCGCTGCCCGCATCCGCCTAGCTGGCGTGCTCGGAACACGTGGTGACAAAGCCGCTGTTCCGGCACTGGCGGCCATAGCTGGTGATACCAAATCGGTTGATGTTACCGGCCGACTGGCTGCCGCTTCGGCACTCGCGGCTATGAACGACCCGGCTGCGGTTCCAGCTTTGATCGCATTGGTGAAAGATCAGAATCAGCAGATTGCGGCGAATGCCAAGAATGCCCTGATCGGCTTTGCTGGTGTCAGTGCCGATGATGCCGTGCTCAGGATGATGAATGAAAACAGCAGGCAGGCAAAGCTTTCCGGTATCGAGCTGGCTTTGAGCCGCCGCATGTCTGAACGTGCCGTGGCCGTTCTGACTGGGCTGGTTGTCGACACTGATGCCGCCGTTTCAGGTGAGGCTATTAAAGCTATTGGTTCGCTCGGCACGGACAGCGAGATACCTGTACTGCTCAAGGTGATCAAGAAAAATCCGGCCAACGAGGTTGCAATCAAAGCACTCTCATCTCTGTGTGAACGCTATGCCCGTCCGCGTGGAGGCAAAACGGTGATCAAAAGCGCGATCTACGGTGATTTTGAAAACAGCTTGATTCAGGATGTGACGGATAATGTTCAAAAGCTGGTTGATGCGGGATCCATTACAATTCAGGCTTCGGGGCGTCTATGTCGCTGGGATGGATTCAGCCGAGACCCGGCACCCGGCAGACCCAAAGTGTTGCGGATGATATACACCTTCGACGGAGTGGAGAAGAGTGTTCAGGTGCGTGAGAATGACTCGGTTCATCTGAGCGGAGAGGTGATTCTGCCAGCGGCTTACAATCCGGTCAGGAGTGCCTATAACAAGGCTGAGGGAGCGGAGAAGTTGGCTCTGTTTCAAGTGTTGACCTCACTGTCCAACGAGCAGGGTCTGGAGGTTGCACGTGCAGCCGCAAAGCAGGGGGCCGACAAAGCCCTGCAGGAAGCGGCCATCCGCGTGTTGATCAACTGGAAGACGCCCGACGCGCTGAAAGATGCCGCCGCCTTAGCACAGAATGCTCCGACCGAGCGTTTGAGGATTTTAGCGTTGCGTGGCTTTGTGCGACAATTGGAGATGAGTTTCACCATTCCCATCGTCAGACAGATAGAGATGCTCAGAGATGCTCAAGCCTGGGCGCCGCGTGAACAGGAAAAACAATTTATGGCTTCGGCTGTAGCCAACATGGAGAAAAAGTATGATGAGAGCGGTTTTAAGTCGATGTTCAACGGCAAGAATCTCTCTGAGTGGCGCGGTGGTGACGGCTGGTGGAGCGTTAAGGACGGTATTTTGCAGGCTCAGAGTTTTGAAAACAAACCTTGTGAGCACACCTGTCACCTCATCTGGAAGGGCGGTAAACCGGGCGACTTCGAGATGCGTTGTGAGTTTCTGCTGAGTCCTGATGCCAATTCGGGTGTTCAGCTGCGTGCCGCGAATCAGGTGCGCGGCGACAGCGGCTATCAGGCTGATATGAATGGAAGCGGCAAATACGTCGGTTACCTGTATCATCCCAAGCAGCATCTGGTGGGTCAGCGTGGCGCCAAAGTGGTGATCAACGCCAAAGGCGAAAAGAGTGTTAAACAATTCGCCGACAGCGATCAGCTGCAGAAGAAGGTGTTTCAGGCCGGCACCTGGAATAAGTATCGCATAGTCTGCAAGGGAGCGTCGATCAAGCTCTATGTGAATGACATCCTTACCAGTGAATTCGAGGATCATCGTCCCGATACTCCGCGCAAGGGCTTCATAACACTGCAGATGCACAAGGGTAAGCCGATGAAGATTCAGTTCCGTAATCTGCGTATCAAGATGCTTTGATTCCAGTGGCGAGATTAAACTTTAAGAGACCGCCGTGTGCACGGCGGTCTCTTTCATTTATGCGGAAAAAGCAGTTTTTGTACCTTGCGGACACTCTCTGCAAGATCAATTTTGCGATTGGCCTTGCCGATGGTGCCGTCGAAGATATGCACGCATCTGCGAGTCTGCAGATCGGTGATCAGAGCGTTGAATTTGCAGCGGTGAGCATGCAGATTCATCAGAATCTCGACGTTGGCCTGACCCTGTGTGACAGCTTCACTGATCATGCCGGTGGAATCGGCGGTCAAAAACAGGGTTTCACATGTAGTTACAAATGCGGGAATCGGGTTGAATTTATCGCGGCTGAAAATCAGTTTGTAGTCAAAGTCATAGTTGTCGATCAGAGTTTCAACTTCTGGTGGAGTGCGACGTGATGTTGTCACCCAGTGCTCCATGCCCTCGGTTGCGGCGAAGATTTCATCCAGACGGTTTTTCATCCATTCAACCTCCATTCCGGCAAAATCATTAGGCCCGCCCACAATCACGGCGACGGCTGGTTTGGAGAGTTTGTGACGTTCTGCGAATTCGTTGGCGGCATGGGTGTAGAATTCGCTGTTGACCGATGTCAAATTGACTGGCAGCGGGATGATGTTCTCCCTTACAGGGGGGGTGTCAAACGCCGGTGCCAGGATGCAGTCGAAATCCAGACGGTAGCCGCGCGGCATGAGAATGGCGCAGACCGGCACCCCAAGGCACCGGGCCGTCACCTTGCCGGGGTAAAACGCGGTTGAACCGGTGCATACCACCGCACTGTAGCACGCCTTGGGGTAATCCATATGGTAGAGACAGTCGGTCAGAATGCCGAAGTTGTCAGCCACATAGGCCAGAGCCTTCATCAGAGTACTTGAGTAGCTCACGTGGGCCAGATCATACTCCATGCCGAGCGATTCACACAGTGCCTTGGATTGGTTCTCATGACCGGCTTTGCCGTCCGTCACTATTAATATCTTTTCCATAGTCAGGATCATTCATGATTCCCGTGTCAAGTCGTGCCACTGCTGAATTTCGGCACGCTGCTTCCGGATCCAGTTGTCCAACGACACACCCGGCGGGATAAGCGGTGTGATATGCGGTTTGCCGCAGACCGGACAGAAGGAACCTCCGGTGAACGGATGCGCACAGACCGGACAGGCACGCTCCAGTACCTCGCCGCAGACTTGGCAATAAACAGCATCACCTTCGCCACATGCTGGGGTGGGCCAAAGGGTTAATCCACCACTCATGCGATACGGGATGTTAGAATAACAGTGCGGGTTAGGGCAATAACAAAGTTGGTCGCAGTCGTTGCCGTGCTCCGGCGGCAGTGCGGCATCATTTTGCTCGTCCAGCACAAGATCAAGTTGCGCTGCAATCCTGCGCACAGATTCCATTGAGAGCTTTTCCGGGTGTCCGGATTCAAACATGCTGATCGCAGATTGCGCGCAGCCGACACAGCGTGCTAATGCGCTCTGCGTCATGCCGCGGGCGCGGCGGGCCGCGGCGGTTTTGCGGCAGAAATCTATCGGTAGGTGTGCCATAATCCTGTTAATAACTCAACGACGACAGTATGAACTATTTTATGAGTTATTAACAAGGAGAAGATATCAACAGTTTATTATCAAACTTAAATACTTGTCAATTAACAAGCTACAAGTTATCAACAAGTTTATTATCAACTGTTCATAACCTACACAGTGATAAAATTGATAAATTGTTGATAATTGAAATTAAAAAATATGATGTTTCCAAAACTCCGCTGATATGGTTTGATATCGTCATGGATCAGAAGCGTGGATTACTCATTGTAAATGTCATAACCTTCGCAAGGGTACCTTTTATTGTTATTTTTATGGTATTGGCGGTGGCGCACGCGTACAATCCGGCACATCGCCTGCTGGCTGTTTTGGGAACTGTTTCACTGGTGGTGGCGGCGTTGACCGATCTTTTTGACGGACAACTGGCACGCAAGTGGGGAGTGGTGTCAAAATTCGGTGCAATGGCTGATCCTCTGATGGACAAGGTGTTTTATCTGGTTGTATTTCCGACCTTGTTGTGGTTGCTCGGGCGCGATTCAAGCGAGAGTATTCATGCGTTGATCATGCTTTTTTTCACGGTGCTGTACATATTGCGTGATCAATGGGTGACTTTCTTAAGGTCGGTGGGAACTCTGTACGGTGCTGACTGCCGGGCAAACTGGATGGGTAAATTCCGCACGGCCGCCAGTTTTCCGATTGCCTGTGTGATTTATGTATACGCCTCACTGCGTCCAGCATTCCTTCCGCAGGCAATGATTTTCATTCTCGAAGCGTTTTTGATCGTGATTAATTTGGGATCGATGTTTACGTACACCCGTGAATATATGCCTTATCTGAAAAAGTCACTCAGAAAAAATTAAGTTGTTGCTGAAGTGCAATGATATTGATAATCGTGATTTTCAGCAGAGCGATCTGGAGTGTAGCCAGTCGGTAACGCAACCGAGCGGCATGCCCATGATATTGCTATATGAACCGCTCCAGCGTTCGATGAGCAGCTCGCCGTTCTCATCGATATCGTAAGCTCCGGCTCTGTCGAGTGGTCTGGTACGTCGCAGATATTTTCGGATCAGTTCACTGGTCAGCACCTTGAAATGCACTGATGATGCTGCGACTCTGAGTTCAGCTTTTTTGTCCTGTGGCAAACCCATGGCAACTGCGGTGAAGACGATTTGCGAATTACCGGAGAAGAGGGTTAGAAACTCTTCAGCCTGCGCGAGCGTTACCGGTTTGCCTATCAATCTGCCATTGAACCACACCAGAGTGTCGGCAGTGATAATCGCGGCATCAGCAAAGTGCTTCCGGCATGCTTCGTATTTGAGCAGCGCATTATGGGTCACACTGTAAACCGGGTCTGTCGCGTCGTGCAGCTCGTCAACGGCTATCTGCTTGACTTGGAAATCAGCGGTTATACGTTCCAGAATTTTTCTGCGGCGCGGCGAGGCCGAGCCGAGAATCAGCGGCGGTTTCGATGGCGTTGTTGTTGCCATATTCAAAAAGATTCCTTTTTTTTTCTAATCTTCTTTTATCCGGGTTTTGCTCAGAGTTGTTCGCTCCGAGCTTTCAGAGTGCGGTTGACATCAGGCACTGCGGCGAGCAGTTTGAGCGTATAGCTGTGGCGCGGGTGCTCAAGCACGGAGACGGTCGGACCGCATTCTACCAGTTCGCCGTTGTACATCACGGCCACCTCATCGCAGACGTGACGGACCACCGCCAGATCGTGCGAAATCATAATCATAGTCAGTTGCAGTTCGAGCTGCAGTACACGTAGCAGATTCAGAATGCGGGCCTGCACCGAGACATCCAGTGCGCTGACCGGTTCATCGGCGATGATCAGCTCCGGTTGCAGGGCCAGGCAGCGGGCAATGCTGACCCTCTGGCATTGTCCGCCGCTCATTTCACGTGGATAGGCCTCCAGCAGTTTCAGCGGCAGCGCAACTCTTGTCAACAGCTCTTCAACGCTCTGCCCGATCTTATCCCGTGAGCACAACCGGTGCACCGTGAAGACCTCCGCCAGTGTCTGACGTGTGGTCATGCGCGGATTTAGTGAGCCGCTGGCATCCTGAAAAATCATCTGCACCTTGCGGCGGTAAAGGCGGCGACGGCGTGCATCAAACTGAGATACATCACTACCTTCAAAAAGCAGTGAGCCGGAGTGTGTTCTAATGATACCGGTGATAGCGCGCGCCAGTGAAGTTTTGCCGCAGCCGCTCTCCCCGACAATCCCGAGCGATTTGCCGCGCCTGACATTCAAAGAAACATTTTTGACTGCCTGGAGCGGGGGTTGGCCGCGACTTTTGTAAACAACCGCTAGATCACGCAGTTCGAGAACAGGGGTATTTCTGAATCTGGCCATTATATTTTATTGCTCCGGATTGAAACAGCAGATTGTTCTGTTGTGGTTGATCTCAAGTGGCGGAGTCTGCTTAGAGCAGATTTCCAAAGCTCTTTCGCAGCGCGGTTCGAATGCGCATCCCGCAGGCCATTGATCCGGAGAGGGCACCGTTCCGGGAATGTCGCGCAAGGTCTGTTCGCGCGGCGTGTCGAGCATCGGGACAGCGTCAAGCAGACCACGCGTGTAGGGGTGATGCGGCTGACGTAGCACCTCAGCAACAGTGCCACTTTCGACAATGGTGCCGGCATACATCACATTGACTCTGTTCATATGACCCGCTACCAGTCCCAGATTATGGGTGATTAAAAGAACAGCCATACCGGAGGCTGCCGCCAGTTCGTCGATCAGGTCAAGCACCTGCTTCTGCGTGGTCACATCCAGAGCGGTGGTGGGCTCATCGGCTACCAGCAGGCGCGGATCGGAGGCCAGTGCCATTGCCAGCGTAACACGCTGCTGTTGACCACCACTTAATTCGCAGGGAAATGCCGCAGCCGCCCTTACGGGGTCTGGCAGACCGGTACGTTCCAACAGTTCGAGGCTTCGCTGCAACCGCCTTTTACGCGATAGCGAGCGCAGTGATTCCGCCATCTGGTCTCTCACACGCATCACCGGATTAAGCGTTGCGCCGGGATCCTGAAAAACATAGGCTATTCCTCCGCCGCGCAGTTTTCTGAAATCTTCCGATTTGGTCAGCTCGCGGTTATTGTAATAAATCGAACCGCTGACCTTTGCCCGGTCGACGGGTGAAAGACGTGTCAGTGCCAGAGCCGTGAGGCTCTTGCCGCAGCCGCTTTCACCAACCAGTGCGACCTTTTCGTTGGCCCTGATATCGAATGTAACCGAACGTACCGGCGTAGTTGAACTGCCTTCACGCCGAAATTCAATCGCCAAATTCTTCACTGCCAGCACTCTTTCTTCCATACTCTCTAATTATAACGCTTCTTTCGGGGCGGATCAATCAGTGAAATCAGAGAGTATTAAATTATTGCCCGATAAATGATTTCAAGTACTAAAGACAGGATTGCAGAAATTTTTTTTATCTCTTGTTAAACACTCCGAATATTTATAAAGTATTGATCAGAGGAATTTCGTAGATGAAAAAACATTGTTTGCCCTTGAAGGGGGTGATTAAAAATGTTATTATTCGCCCCTTTTCGAGTAGGAGATATAGTTATGTCGAAAGTTTGCGAAATATGCGGAAAAGGCCCCCGGACGGGAAATTCCATTGTTCGTCACGGTCTTGCGAAATATAAGGGAGGTATCGGTTTGCACACGACTGGTGTCTCAAAACGACGGTTTCTGCCGAACATTAAGTTGGTTCGTGCGAAGACCGCCAGCGGTGGTGTTACACGCATGAAGGTTTGTGCGTCCTGCATCAAAGCCGGCAAGGTGGTCAAACCCTGATCTTGCCGGTTTTGATCAGCCGTTAATCTGGATGCGTGTATAATCTGGCGACTTAAGGAGGGGTTATGGACAGGATAAAAGAGCAAGCTCCAGTGCCGCAGAGCGCACAAAGCGCGGCTGAAGAGGAGGTTATACAGTCAACAGACATTGTTTTTGAATGTCCGCACTGTCATCACAGCTTGGTGATTGATTACAGAGGAGCCGGTTTAGAGATCGAATGTGTTGAGTGCAAACAGCCGGTGACTGTACCGATTCCGACCGGGATGAACATTGATGATCTTGATCTCTCGGCGGGGGAGGTGCTTACGCAGCTCTTTCAGACACGCCGCATGATGCTTAAATCCGAACAGCACATCGCAACGCTCGAAGAGAGTGTCGAGAGTCTCAAGCTACGTCGCAAGGAGCTTGAGAAATCGCGCATTACAACGTTGCACCGCTGCGCTGAACTGGTGACCATGTGCCAGACACTGCTCAAGCAGAACTCTGATTTTGTAGGCACAATCAACCGTATGCAGACGCTGATTTCCGAAGAGCAGCAGCGCTGATGGTCTGACCTTTTATCCTATTTACGGCATTTGAAATTCAGAAACTGAATTAAATGATTGTTAATAAGGAATTTGTTAATTTTATAAGCTTCACCCAATGGGTGAAGAAGTTTCTGAATTTCAAACCGCAAGGGGTTGCCAGTTTTACC
>CAYOQJ010000103.1:0-59857 GCA_964406095.1 uncultured Lentisphaeraceae bacterium | reverse complement strand
GCAGCCGGTAAAATCTTCCATGCGCCGCATCAGATTATGCAGAAAACTCTTTTCGACATCCCCAAAGATAAACCGGTGCTCGATCACCCGGCTCATCACATGATATGTCGCCGCCTCATCCAGCTTGATCCTGTTCAGTCTCATATTTACCTCCAAAAAACAATCCCCTTATACACCAAAACTCCCCACATGTCCATGAAATAATGCCTGTCACTAATTAGTGTCTAATTAGAGAACACCGCAACACTTGGTGATATGCTTTATTTGGAGTTCAAAGCTCTCCGAGGATCATACGCACGTGTTTGGAATAGGCTCCGCGCGGATCCTTGGTGTAGCTGCGCAGCACCTCTTCACCAACTCCCCGGTGGTCATCCAGATTGTAAAGGGCACGGGCGCAAGCGATCTCTCGCAGACAAAGAGAGCGCTCCTTGTCACCCTCACGATTTGCATAATTCTTAACCAGAGGCATATCTGCTGACATTTCGAAGCTATGTCCTTTGACCGTTGGAATATTCAGCATCGCCGCCAGAACAGGCGCTGCCGATTTGTCTCCGATCTGCTCGAAAGCCAACGCCAGCGCACGGTAATGTGAAAATTCGCTTTCTGAGGTCAAAATTCGAGCTTTGGCAAACATTGCCGGCAGAGCCTTGACCGATTTGGCCCGTCCCAGCGAGATAATGTAGCTATCGACCCAGCTGACACTACGGTTATACTGCCCCATGCCACGGAAGTTCCAACCTTTGTCCCACTCCATTGACTCGATTTTGCGGATCAGGATATTTTCACCGATGCCATCTCCCATCAGAGCCAGGGTATGCGCATATTTCAGTTTATCCTCTTCTCCCTCACATTTATGATAGGCCTGTCGCAGAAGAGGTATGCTGCGCGGATAGTCGGTCAGCAGAACCTTGAGCCCTTTGTAGTTGTCTTTAATATCCTCAACCGCCTGTTTGAAGGCTTTCTCTGAAAGAGGGAATTTATCCTTCATAGAGAGAACCTCCGCTGGCAGCACACCTTTTTCGATCAGCTGTTTCTGAACAGTTCGAATATCGACTTTGCGCACAACGGCACCCGCTTTGAGGGCTGTAGCCGCCACAATTCCTGCGGCATAACCCTGATTCTGCACATCCGGCTGCATCCGTAGAATCGGCATAGCGTCACGATGCGCGCTGATCCCGAGTCCGATAACCAGCAGACCGTCCAGCTTTTTCGGCAGCATACAACGTAACGGGAGATTCACCATCATGCTGTGGTGGCCTGGGTCTTCAATAAAAAACTGATCGTGTACGGTGTAGCCGTGGGAATCAAAATTGCTCTTGGTCTGCACGACGACATCGGGATAGGTACGTTCGTTGGCGACATCCAGGGGCGACATATAGAAGGCTCCGACCAGGCGGCGACGTTCGCGGCTGTTGACAATCTGGGCCTGATCCCATATGCCGGCGCTCATACTCAGTCGGGTGCGCAGGGCGAAGAAAAACATATCAGCCGCGTCGGTATCGTCAACGAATCCAATATCGGTATTGGTATAATTGGCACCGAGCCGTTTAGGAGTATGGCCGACCCCCTGCAGTGCCAGTTCATCTTCGCTGATAAACTCGGTTTCACAACCGGCCATAGCGGGTAGCACTGCATTACCGGTGGCATCGATTGCCACGGCGCAGCGTATGATGCCGCGATTACCCTGAGGGGTCATGACAACAACACCGGTAATCCGCTTATCCTCGACAACCGTACCGGTTACCAGGGTACCGTACCAGATTTCGGCACCGGCCTTACGATTTTCGGCACGGTACCACTCTGATTTAGCCTGCACAAAAACCGCACCGGTCTCTGTGACACCCTTATCTATTTCGGTTGTAAATCCCACGCGATTACCGTGATAATATCGCCCGATCAAGCCATCGGTTGAAACTCCGCCCATTTTGTAGATATACTCGCAGACAATCGTACTCATACCGTGACGCGCTGCGCTGATACCGGCAGGCGCGCCCCCGGTTCCGGCACCCGCCACGACCACATCGCAGGTGGCCAGCACCGGCAGTTCCCGGGCGGCCACCTTAACTTTCCCACCGATGTTGGTCAAATATGGGGGCAACCCCTTGTTCGTCTCAAGGACACGAGCGTTTTGCGCTCGATTGGCAATCTGCTTGGCGGATCTCAATTTTTCAATTTTGCCACGTTGCCGGGCAGTCTGGGCCGCCGCCTTGCCGATCATCTCACCGGCAGCCATCAGGTTGCCGGGTTTCAACAGTTCGGCGGCGGCATCACGTGAGATGTCGGCCATCGCGCTGAGCACAAAGAGGTTTGCGGCACCTTGCGTTTTAAAACAGTTGATATTGAGTTGGTCAATACCCTGCCAACTGCCCTCATAGGAGGCGACGCAGCGCAGATTATCGGGCGGTACGAAGAAAAGCTGATCAGCCTCATCGAGCTGAGTGGGGACAAAGGTCATATCGCGAGCTTTTTGTTCAGCTTCGGAGAAGCTGCGAACCGAGGCATCGCGCATATTGATCTGCATCTCACACTCATACATACGACCACTGATCGTACTCGGCATATCCTTGGATTTGTTACGGATACCACTGATATGGGCATCGAATACACCGAAGAGTTCACGTACCCGCATACCTTCGGCACGTGGTGCTTCGCCAGCCACCACCACTCGTTTAAAGGTGTAGGTGCCTGCCGGGAAAAGCGTTGCTTCTACTCCAGCGTCACGTGCTAGCACGCCACGCTCCGTGGCATCGATGATGACCTTGGCTTTGACGCATTGTCGTCCGTTACGATTGGCAATCACAACGCCTGCCGGTGCTCCACTTTCATCAACCAGAACCTCAGAGGCACTGCTCCCTGTAATATAGGCTACACCGGCCTGGAGCAGTGCTTTATCAAGTGCGCGTTTGACTTTGAAAGGGGTTGTGGTTTCCATAACCGGTGCTTCGTCCTGGCTCTCTTCACTGGAGTGCACTATGATCTCTCCCAACAGCTGTCGGGTAGTGCCAGGCTCTTTAACAGCTTTTATTTTTAACTGCTGACAGTGCAGTTTGACCGGAATTTTATATTCAACTGATTCATTATGGCCGGTCATAGCGTAGTCCTGCACACTGCCGAGGTCATGCCATCTACCGCTTTCATCCTGAGCTCGAACCTCAAACCGGTTTGTAGCGAAGCCTTTGTCACCGTTGCGTCGGTAGGCGATGATAGTGATGCTCTCGATTTCAGCAGTTCTGGCGGGGTTGATTGTAATTTCGACATCCTCATCGAACTGCACACTATCGCGTGCCGCATCGACCCAACTTGCATTGCAAAGCATCGTGCCGCCCTTATCCTGATGAAGCCTTGCCGCCTTTTTATCGGTGGTATATGTGAAAGCCAGACCGTCGGGCACAGCAGTTTCACCCGCGAAGATCGAGCGCAGCAGCTCGCAGCTGGTATTCTCATCCTTGCTCAACCTTAACCGATAGGTTGCGGCCATATCCTCACCCAGAAAGGATCGTTGCGCCACCAGAAAAACTGATGCTCCGGCTTTCCGGGCCTGCAACGCTGCAGCCACTGCGCCGGATGATCCGCCAACAACCACAACGTCGACATCCTGAACCAACTCCAGCTCAGCGGCAGGTTGCAGTAAAGGTGTCTCAGCAGCTCCGGCCAAAGGCGACATCAATAGCAATGCAGCGATTATTTTTTTCATGACTTTCCTTTTTTAGCAACTTAATTCCTTTACAGATTCTTTTAAGTGGCAATATAGTCACGCACCAGAGCGATCACAGCATCAAGTGCCTCTTCTTCGGAAACACTTTTCAGCAGAGTGCCCTTGTGGTAGAGAGCAAAGCTACCGTCGCCGCCGGCCACGGCGATGTCGGCATGGCGGGCTTCACCGGGTCCGTTGACCATGCAACCCATCACGGCCACATGCGGACGAGGAGCATCCGGTTGTTCGACATAGAGCTGTTCGAGTCGATCTTCAATCTGGGCAGCAAGAGCCGCCACGTCAACACGTGTGCGCCCGCAGGTCGGGCATGATGTAACCGCCGCACCGGGGGTGCGCAAACCGATACTGCGCAACAGTTCAACCCCGACCCGCACCTCCTGTGCCGGCGTGTCGGTCAGAGAAACCCGGATGGTATCGCCAATGCCCTCCAGCAACAGAGCGCCCATCGCCACACAGGAACGCACAGTGCCAGGCAGAAATGTGCCCGCTTCGGTCACTCCCAGATGTAGCGGATAATCGCAACGTCCCGCCAGCAATCGATAGGCCTCGATCGTTCGTAACGTATCCGACGCCTTGACTGAAATCTTGATCTGGTGATAGTTGAGGGCTTCAATCAGAGCCACATGGTGCAGGGCACTCTCGACCAGGGCCTCTGCTGTGGGCGCACCATATCGGTTGAGGATATTCTTTTCAAGTGAACCGCCGTTAACTCCGACGCGGATCGGAACATTACGTTTACATGCCGCTTGCACCACCGCCGCAACCCGCTCATCGGAGCCGATGTTGCCGGGATTGATCCGTAATCCATCGGCACCGGCTTCAACTGCTGCTATCGCCAGACGGTAATCGAAATGGACATCGGCGATCAGCGGCAGAGGCGACTCTGCTTTGACCGCGCGAAAGACTGTGACTGCCTTCTGGTCAGGAACCGTCAGCCGCACAATATCGCAACCGCGGCGTGCCGCTTCCATGATCTGGTCGAGGATTGCCGCTCCGTCATGCGGATGGGCGTTGGTCATAGTCTGCACAGAGACCGGCGCACTATCGCCGATAGTGACAGCGCCCACTTTGACAGAGCGGCAAGCGCGTCTAGGTATCCGCATCACGCTGTTCATATCTCCCGTTACCCGTAACACCTTTTAATTTTATTCGGAGGACTCGTTTTGCATCTGCTGTTGCAGCTTTGTGAGTTTGATCCTATTTTTTACATCGCGGAACATCAGTAGAACCATCAGTCCGATCAGTATCACTGCAAAGACATTGACCAATCCAGCGACCACTTTTGGATGAGGCTTGCGGCGGGTGACAACCTCATACAGGGCAAAGCAGACATGTCCGCCGTCGAGCACCGGCAGCGGCAGCAGATTTAGAATCGCCAGATTGATGCAGATCATGCGCAGCAGACCGAGCGATTCAAGAAATCCGCTGCGCACCGAATCATAAAACATAGTAATAATCATAACCGGTCCGCCGATATTCTTCGCCACCGCCTTACGTTCCCCGGCACTCTCCGGCGTGACAAGCGCGTCCAGCACCCTTATCACCGCCATGCAGTCCCACTTCAGCTGGGCAACAAATCCCTTGTGCATCATCCAGGGCTTAACGGTTATCTGATCGATCCCGAAGACAATTCCGATCAGATGGCGGTTGTGCTCGGCACTGAATTCAGGTAAGAGATCAACACTTTGTTTTCCGTTGTTGCGCAGGATAACAGCCTGCAGTGCTTTGCCGCCGTTATCAGCCAGCAGCTTGATAAAGTGAGACGCACCCATGACCGGAGTTCCGTTTACTTCGAGCAATACATCTCCGGGCATAATACCGGCCCTTTCAGCTGGCGAACCGGGATTGACCTGGCCGACGATGCTCTGTCCATCAGGATAAACTCCCTCAAGAAGGCGCATCCCCATAACATTGTTGGTTGAAAATGCCAGAGTCATCGATTTTTCAACACCGTCGCTAAAAACCTCGAAATCGGCTGAACCGGAGCTACCCGAGAGCTGAAACTCAACCTGCATATCATACCAGCTCCGGACCTTCCGTCCGTTGACAGCAACAATCCGGTCGCCTTTACGCAAACCCTTTTGATAGGCTTCACTGGTTTTTTCCACATCACCCACCATATTGCTGGTGGCCTGCATAAATTCGCCTGGCCAAAGTGCGATAACCGCAGCCAGCAAAGCTGCCAGCACAACATTGCCGCAGGGACCGGCCACGGAAACAATCATACGTTTCCAAGGTGCCACATCCGGCAAGTCACGCCCGCTGTCGCTATCATCTGCACTCTCATTTTGCGAGCCCTGCACCTTTTCCATACCGCCGGGATCAAGCTGCGGCAGAGCCACATAACCACCGAAAAGAATCCAACAGAATTTATACTGCACACCATCGATTTTTTTCTGCCAGATAGCCGGGCCGAAACCTATCGAGAATGCGTCCACCTTGAGCCCCATCCAGCGTGCGGCCAGAAAATGTCCCAGCTCATGGATAAAAACCGCCAGACTGAACAACACCGCGACTCCGAGTCCTGCTACCACTCCCACCAGAATTTTCTGAAAAATATCCACATGCACCTCTATATTCTTCTACTCTATTTTATCTCAAATTTCCGCACCAGCCGTTGTGCCGTCTCTCTGGCACGCATATCCGCCTCGAAAACACTCTCCAGCGAATCGCAGCTACCTCGTGAATCAAGACGACTCATCACAGCTTCGATCAGCCGCCAGATCGAGGCAAAGCTGATCCTACCTGCCAAAAAAGCCGCAACCGCAACCTCATCCGCAGCATTTACCACAGCAGGCATTGTGCCATCTATCGCCGCCGCAGCCCGTATCAGACGCAGACACGGAAAACGACTATCATCCGGTGCCTGAAAACTCAACCGTCCCCTTGCAATCAAATCCACCAGTGGAACATCTGAAGCGAACCGTTCCGGCCAGCTAAGCGCATACTGAATGGCCAAACGCATATCCGGATCAGAGAGCTGCGCCAAGGTTGAACCATCCACAAAGCTGACGAGCGAGTGTACTACACTTTCAGGGTGAATCACCACATCAATCTGTGAAACCGGCAGATTGAAAAGCCAACGCGCCTCAATGATCTCAAAGCCCTTGTTCATCATTGTAGCGGAATCAATGGTTACTTTGGGCCCCATTTTCCAACGCGGATGGTTAAGAGCCTGTGACACGGAGACTTTCTCAAAGTCGGCATCCGTCTCAGAAGCAAAAGGGCCGCCCGAGGCTGTCAGAACCAGCTTTTTCACCGGTGATACAGCTGTAAAAGCAGTGCGGTTCCGGTTGCGGTTGATACAGGTCAGGTCGACATCCTGTGACTGCAGACACTGAAAAAGAGCACTGTGCTCACTGTCGACCGGCAGAATATTGACACCCTTCTGCGCGGCCCGTCTCATCACAATCTTACCCGCCGCCACCAGCACCTCTTTGGTGGCAAGCGCCACATCCGATCCGGCTTCAAGCGCGGCAACCACTGGTCGCAGACCAGCCAACCCCACCAAAGCGCAGACCACAACAGCATCCCCTCCACCGGCAATCCGTTCCACTCCGACATCACCTTCAAGCACCTCAATTCCCAGCGTTTCGGCCTGTTGCCGTGCTGCGCATGCCGCCGCGCCATCCGACAAAGCGATACGTTTGACTCCGAACTCAATTGCCTGTGCCACAATGCGATCCGCATTGGTAGCGGCCGCCAATGCCACAACCCTGAAACGATCGGGTAGTGCTTTGATCACCTTTAATGCGTTTTCACCGATAGACCCGGTGCTTCCTAAAATGATTACTGATTTCATCAGCCCTGAATTTCAGTCCTTGTTTTTGTGCCTAAATTATTTCAACCCACTCTTTTCTCTGTGCTCTCCGCCATTCTATGAGCGTTTTTCATCCGGATACGGCTTGGCTGCGGGGGGAAAGTCACGCAACCTGGCGGCTCAAATTAACCGCTGGCAAAGAGTAAAAACCAGTAGAGGGCGGCTGGCGCAAAGATCAAACTGTCAAACATATCGAGAATGCCGCCCATTCCTCCGGGCAGGAGTCCGGCAGAATCCTTGATCTGTGCGCTTCGTTTGAACATGGACTCGAAGAGGTCACCAAACACTCCGGTCACCCCCAGCAGCAAAGCGAGTCCGATTACCATGGGATAGCTCAACTGTTCAAGCGGACCACCGGAAACTACTTCCAAACGGCGTATCAGAAAGACGGCTGCCAATGCGGCTATCACCGACGAAACCATGCCACCGGCAAAGCCCTCCCACGACTTTTTAGGAGAAATCTCTGGGCACATCCTGTGTTTGCCGAAGGCTGTGCCGAATCCGAAAGCACCGACATCCCCAAGTTTGACCACCAGTGCCACAAATGCAGCCAAAAAGATGCCGCTACGGCAAGCTGGTATTTCGCAGGGGTGTTCCGCACCCCATTGAGCCAGCCGAATGAAATAACTCAGCATAAAAGGAAGGTAGAAAAAACCCAGCAGCGTCGCGCCGGCCCGTTCAACAGGATTTTTGACAGCTCCCCCAAACATAATGCGTAGCAGAAGAACGAAGATAAAGAGACCTATAAGCATCATACCCGGGCTTATCGGAGGATGCAGAGAGGAAAGTACCGAGGGAGGATAAACGTAGGAGATTGTCAGCCAGGCAATTCCGGCCACAACTCCGAGATGTTCTTCCACCTCGCAATTTCGTTTTCTGAGCATGCCGTAGAACTCGCGCTGACAGAGTGCCGACATAACCAGCAGAATCACAAAAATACAGACCGCCGGCAAATAGCACATCGTTAGAAACCAGCAGACAGAAACGACTAGACCTGTAATTATTCTACGAACTAACAACTCTCAACACCTCCGAAACGGCGTTCTCTGGATGCGTAAGCTGCCAGAGCTTTTTTAAAATCCTCTCTGCTGAAATCAGGCCAGAGAACCTTAGTGATATAAAACTCACTGTAAGCACACTGCCACAGCAGAAAGTTGCTGACTCTCATCTCCCCGCTAGTTCTGATGATCAAATCCGGATCTGGTACATCAGGAGCATAGAGATGGTCGGCGACACACTTTTCATCAACACTCTCGGGATCAAGCCGCCCGGCGGCCGCAGAGCGGGCGATCTCTCTAGCCGCTTCAGCCAATTCGGTGCGTCCGCTGTAACTCAGTGCCACAATCAACTGCCTTTCAAAATGAGCTGTTTCCTGCTCAATTTCTTCAAGCGTTCCGATCACATTGGCCGACAAGTCACTCCGTCTGCCTATTAAGCGCAAACGCACACGGTTGGAGATCAACTCTTGTTTGTAACGCAGAATAAACCGTTTAAGAAGATTCATCAGACCGGCAATCTCCTCATCCGGACGACTCCAATTCTCGGTACTGAAAGCGTACAAGGTCAGATAACGCACCCCTGCTTCGCGGCAACAGTCCAGCACTCGACGCACACTCTCCGAGCCGGCGGCATGGCCTTCAATACGCGGCAGACCGCGCTTTTCAGCCCATCTACCGTTACCATCCATAATAATGGCAAGATGAGTCGGAATTTTTGTCTTGCTGGCGACTGTCATTCAACCACCGGAGCGCTGAGGGTTATAGAGTTTGCCGTTCATAGTCCCAGACGCAATGTGGTTTCACGTGCCGGACCGACCGAAAGTATTCCCAACTGGCCGCCGATCAATGTGACCAAACGTTCGACATAGGCCCGCGCCTTCAGGGGCAGGTCTTCGTAACGCGTAATGTCGCTGGTTTTTGACATCCATCCCTGCATCTCTTCATAAACCGGACGACAACGATCCAGCGCGCTCAGATCGGCAGGAAAAACCTCATGACGCTCTCCGTTTTCACCCTCATAAGCGGTGCAAATTCGGATGATTTCAACATCATCAAGCACGTCCAGCTTGGTCATTGCCCAGTAATCGACACCGTTGACAATAGCGGCATAGCGTCCTACGACCGCGTCAAACCATCCGCAGCGGCGTGGTCTGCCAGTGGTAGCACCGAACTCACCGCCGTTTCGACGCAACTGTTCACCCATTGCGTCATCGAGTTCAGTGGGAAAAGGTCCCGCGCCGACCCGGGTAGTGTAGCATTTGATCACACCTACCACGCGGTCGATCTTACGCGGCGAGATACCCGAACCGGTGCAGGCGCCGCCGGCTGTGGGATTGGAAGAGGTAACAAACGGATATGTGCCAAAATCTATATCAAGCATTGTGCCCTGAGCTCCTTCGAGCAGAATGCTTTTACCTTCACGGTCGGCGTTGTTGATAAAAGAGACGGAATCGGTAACATATTCTTTAAGTTTGTCAGCAGCGGAGCGGTAGTTCTCCACCATGCGCTCTACATCCAGAGGCGGCGCATTCATCGTAGCAAGTGTAGCATTGGTCGCTTCGGTTGCTTCACGCACATTTGCAAGAAAGTTTGGAGCAAGCATATCGCCAACCCTGAAACCGCTGCGTCCCATCTTATCGCCGTAGGTGGGGCCGATTCCGCGTCCGGTCGTACCGATCTTTTTATCGGCGGTGCGCAAAGCCTCATCCGCGGCATCCAATGCCCGGTGCCACTGCATCACCATGTGCGCACGGTCGCTGATATAAATTCGACCTTGGATTTCAACTCCCCGCTCTTTGAGCATCTCAATCTCTGTCAGCAGGTCGAAGGGGTCTATCACCACACCGTTACCGATCACACACAGCTTGCCGGGATGCAGAATACCCGAAGGGATAAGATGGAGCACATATTTGCAGCCCTCCGCTATAACCGTATGTCCAGCGTTACTACCTCCTTGAAAACGCACGATAACATCTGCGTCAGCTGTGAGTACATCAATGACCTTACCCTTGCCTTCGTCACCCCACTGCGCTCCGACCAAGATAGTATTTCGCATAAAATCTCCTCGTCAATCACTGTAAACATCGACCTTTACGATGCTGAAAGTTAGTCATTATAAACAAAATAATGCCATCCGGGCAATTCAAATCAACGATTCTTAAATTTGGCGTGGTTTTTTCATGACAATTTGTTATAATTCGGCCTCAATTTTTTTTGAGGAACCTGACTATGCATCCATACCGAACTCATAAATGTGACGAATTACGCAAATCCGATGCAGACGTGACAGTCCGCCTTTCAGGATGGATTTTCCGCAAACGCGACCATGGTGGCATTCTTTTCATTGATCTGCGCGATCATTACGGCATAACCCAGGTGGTGGTTCACCCTTCCCGCAGTTTTTTCGAGGCTCTGACACATGCCAAGCTGGAAACCGTCGTCACCGTGACCGGCGTGGTGACTCCCCGGGAAGAGAGCACTGTCAATCCTGACCTGCCCACCGGAGAGATTGAAATAGTTGCCGATGAGTGTGCTATTGAAAGCCCCGCTGAACAGAGTCCGATCTATTTGCCGGGCGATGATGATTGTGCTGAGGAAGTGCGTCTGAAATACCGTTATATTGACCTGCGCCGTGAATCTCTACATAACAACATTCTGCTACGCTCCAAGATAATTGCTCACTTGCGCCAGGTTATGACCGCAGCGGGATTCAATGAATATCAGACTCCGATTCTGACATGCAGCTCCCCCGAGGGAGCACGTGACTACCTGGTACCGAGTCGCGTACATCACGGTAAATTCTATGCACTGCCGCAAGCTCCGCAGCTTTTCAAGCAGCTGCTGATGGTGGCCGGATTTGACCGCTACTTTCAAATCGCACCCTGCTTTCGTGATGAGGACGCCCGCTCCGATCGCTCACCTGGCGAATTTTATCAGCTCGACATTGAGATGTCTTACGCCACCCAGGATGAAATCTTCGCGGTTGTGGAGCGGGTGCTGGTTGACACATTCAAGACCTTTTCCGAGAAAAAGGTTGACGAGGCCCCTTGGATACGCATCCCGTATCAGGAGGCGATGCTCAAATATGGCACCGATAAACCTGACCTCCGCATCCCGATTGAAATTTTCGATTGTTCTTCTATCTTCGCCAATTCCGGATTCAACGCCTTCGCCGGAGCCGTGAAAGCCGGATCGGTTGTGCGGGCAATCCCGGTTAAAGGGATCAAAGACAAACCGCGCAGCTTCTTTGACCGGTTGGTCGGATATGCCCAGTCGATCGGCTCCAAAGGCCTGGCCTATCTGGTATGGGATGGTGGTGAAATCAGGGGGCCGATAAAAAAATTCCTCAGTGATGACGAACTGACTGCCTTGGCCGCCGCAAGCGGTGTAAACGATGGGGATGTGATCTTTTTTGTTTGCGACAAACCAACCAAAGCAGCCGCAATCGCCGGTGATATACGCTCAAAACTGGGCCGTGATCTAGAGATCATTGACAAAAACGTTTTCCGATTCTGCTGGATTGTCGACTTCCCGATGTTTGAGCTTGATGAAGAGAGTGGTGCGGTGGTCTTTTCGCACAACCCCTTTTCCATGCCGCAGGGCGGGATGGATGCACTGCTCAACCAGGAGCCGCTCGATGTACTCGCATGGCAGTACGATGTAGTCTGCAACGGAGTCGAGCTGTCAAGTGGTGCCATTCGGAATCATCGCCCTGAAATCATGTACAAAGCTTTTGAAATCGCCGGTTACGGGCCAGAGGTGGTTGAAGAGAAATTTTCCAGTCTGCTCAACGCATTTAAATATGGTGCTCCCCCGCACGGCGGCATCGCGCCGGGTGTCGACCGCATAGTGATGCTGATCGCCGGTGCCGATAACATCCGTGAGGTAATCGCCTTCCCCATGAATCAGAGGGCTCAGGATTTGATGATGGATGCGCCCTCCGGGGTTTCCGAGCGGCAGTTACGTGAGCTTCACATCAAAATCAGAGGGCGGGATGTTGAAAAAGAATAATTTTGAACAATGTTATAATTAAATAATCCGGGAGCGTGGTGGAATTGGCAGACACGCAGGATTTAGGTTCCTGTGCCGCGAGGCATGAGGGTTCGAATCCCTCCGTTCCCACCATACATTGAAACATTGCGAGCTTTTACAAATCCTCTAATTTTTAATTTTGAGAGTTGACTCGACCCCGCCTCTTTGATAGGTTGGTGCCACAACACAACCATAATACATAACCATACCCCAACCCTCTCCTTCGGGAGGGGGTTTTTTTTGGATGGGTTCAAATAAATCTACTGGTAGTTGGGCACTTCAGGCATACCGTATGTGCCGAGGCTGTACCGGACAAGCTGATCGTCGTCTGGCTATGGGCGTGTCACCAGACTCAGAAAACGCTCCTTCTCTTCAAAGAGCAATCCCCTCGCAACCAGCGAACAGACGACTCGTTTCGCTTCATAAGCATCCAACTCACAACGGCGGGCCACCTCTTCCACTCCCGCTGGTTTATCCAGTACCATCAACACTCGCTCTTCCTGCTCTGATATACGGTAATGGGCGGCATCGCCCAGTGAACGTGAGTCGTAGATGATTGCGCTTTGCTGATCGCACCACATAATCAGACGCGGAGTCTCTTGCGCGGCATCCTCCCAGCGCTCGCGCCACCGGTGTCTGACAAGCAGGTTCAATCGGTCAAGCCATCGGTCAAGTTCGTAAGAACACCGGCTTATATCGGTAAATCGTAAACTTAGATCAAACAGTGTTTCGCGGTTAAAGGGATAGATATAGGTCATGCTCTCGGGTGCTTCCAGTTGCAACCCAAACTCTTTGGCATGATCGAAGTAGTATGAGTCGCGCACAACTTCGACGGGGAAAACACCTTGCGGCGGAGGCAGATGCACCAGCAACGGAATATCCCGCTGATATTTATGCAGAATGGCATGACGTTCTCCTGGAGAACCGATCAGAATATTCCATTCTACCGCGAGTCGGCATTCCAGAGCATCTTTCAGAAACCTGATGTTATTAAAAGCGGTCATACCTTTTCGCATCAAGCGCAAAACTTCAGTCGAAAGTGCCTCTATACCCGGCTGCACACAGCGCACACCGGCCCGGCACAGCGTGCGCATCTGCCCGGCAGTGAGATCAGCACGAGTTTCATATTTGATGAAAACCTTTTGCGGAACTTGTAGGCGGGGGAAGAGATTCGCAAAGTATTCGGGGGGGATCATGTTGTCGCAGGCCACAAAATAAGCTACATCACCGGCGTAGGCCAACACGGATTGGAGGTGTTTTAGAGCAACTTCGGGAGTCATAGCGGCAAAAGTTTCACCCTGTGGATTCAACCCGCAGAATGTACAACGTTCTCTGTCGGCCCATCGGCAACCACGCGAACTCTGTAGTAGCAGATAGGGAGTTTGGCCCAAACCGTCGGCCTTGCACCGGAACTGCCGCAGAAATTCATTGTAATCAAGTTTGACAAGCGCATTTATATCCGGAAAGTCACCGACCAGCGACAGCTGCGGATGGTCACGGGAAACTCCGGCGGTCAGCAACCCCTTTATCGTAGGCACGCCTGTTTTACCATTGACAGCCAACGCCTTGACAAATAGCAAAAATCCGATGAGAGCCGGACCGGAAAATATGTAATCAACCGCAGCCACGCGGTTAATCAGAGCCACTCCCGGCACCCCTCTGACCGATGAACCTCCGAACACGATAATTATCTCCGGGTTGTGTTTTTTCAAGCGGTTGGCCATTGCAATAGATGCGACGGTCTGCGAAAAATTGAGAGTGAAGCCGATCACATCCATTTCCCCCAGAGCATACTTTTCGATCCACTCATCCAGCAAATTCGGCATTGCCTGGCGGCATTCAGCCGTGAATTCATTGACAATCCGGCTCTCCGCCCCATCGTCAAAGTAGTAGCGGGCCAGATACTCAGCTGTGTTATCAGGGGCATCAGGGAAGGCGATTGGACGGAAAAACCAATCGGCCAGCCCCGAGATGCGGGCATAGGGCGAGGTTGCGGCATCATAAAATCCGCAGCATTTAGTAGCCGCGCCAAAATCCAAATTGAGATAGTGTGTCTTTACACATACTGCAGATCCGAGCTGTTCACGCACAGCCGCGGCAAGCTGCGTCAGCGCGAAAGAGGGCGACTCTAACGGGGCGAACGGCATATTGATAAATGCAATCTTCAAAAGTGATGATCCTGTCGATGGTAATGTTTTTTCAATTTAACATATGCAGACAAAATACATAAGCTAAAAACCTCCATTTCGACTTGGTTCATCCCTGCCAAAAGAGGTACAATGTTTATTTGAAGCAAAGAGCGTTTAAACTTTTATATCTTCAATTCCGAATTAAATGAGAGTGTGTGAATCACATCCAGGCATCAAGTCAAAACGGGGAGTAGAATTATGCCGATTTATGAATACAAATGTCTGAAGTGCAATGCGACCTTCGATTTTTTCGCCCGCAGCATAGACGAGCAGCCGATTAAATGTCCGCAGTGTGCTTCCAAAAGGGTTGAAAAACAATTTTCTTCATTCGCTACCACTGCAACCCTCCAGACCGAGAGCGGTTGTGGCAGTTGCGGCAGTGCAACATCGTGCCCTGTCGCAGGCACAGTGGCGGGTTCATCCTGTTGCGGGGGCAGCTGCACATGATACAGTCCATTGAGACACTTGCAAAACTAATCGAAACCGGCGCTGCTGATGTGGGAGAGATTGTCGGACTTCTTGAAACGCGGGATGCCGACCAGCAACTGATCTACTCAGCTGCCCGCGAGTTGACCGATACCATTCACGGCAATAAAATTCTTTTACGAGGAATAATTGAATTTTCCAACATCTGCCAGAGCGACTGTCTCTATTGCGGTATCCGAGCTGGTGCGCCCGGAGTGCGGCGCTACCGCATGACATCCGCCGAAATTATGGCCTGCGTACATGAAATCAAGCACTCCCACTGCGGAACAGTTGTGTTGCAGAGCGGTGTTGACAACAGTTTCACAGTACAGCAATTGGCCGAAATCATTCATCGGATCAAAGATGAAACCAGACTGGCGGTTACTCTGTCGATCGGCACCCGAACCAGAGAGGAGCTGACTCTATTGCGCGAGGCCGGTGCCGACCGTTTTCTGCTGCGTTTTGAAACCTGCGACAGTGAAATTTTTCGTAAAATACATCCGTTTGAGAGTTTTGAATGCCGGGTAGCATGTATTCGCAATCTGAGTAGGGTCGGATTGCAGTCTGGCAGCGGGTTTATGATCGGTTTGCCGGGTACCGATCTGGAAACAATAGCCCGCGACATTCTCTTCACCAGGGAACTAAACCTGGATATGATCGGGTGCGGACCATTCATCCCTTCGCCCGGCACCCCGCTTGCGAGTGAATCGTTGCTGCATGATTTAAGTATCTACTACAAGACCATGGCGCTGATCCGCATTATGAACCCCTATGCACACATACCTGCCACAACCGCCTTTGATTCGTTGCTAGACGGCGGACGTGATGAAGTGCTGAAATGCGGCGCCAATGTTTTTATGCCAAACTTCACACCACCAAAATACAAGGAGTTTTACAATCTCTATCCCGGCAAACCGTCGGTTGACACATCGACCGATATCTATCAGACGGTCAAACAGCGTATTGAAAAGATGGAGCGTTGTGTGAGTTCCGATGTAGGCCACGCTCTCCGGTTAAAATAAAGGTTTATTATGAATACAATAAACGTAAACGGCAAAAAACATCCACTGACCGGCAGGATTACACTAGCAGAGTTGCTAGATGAACTGGGTGTCAATCGACTACATATCGCCGTAGAGCATAATGAGATTATCATCCCGCGTGAAAATCTGGCGGAGCGATATATCCGTGCTGGCGATACTGTTGAGATCATTCAGTTTGTTGGAGGCGGCTGATGGTACGGCCCTCATTTTTCTGTTATTTGTGTATGGTTTTTTTGTTCACGATATGGCGTCACAGAGCTTTCCACCATAGGTTGTTTGGCTAAAGCGTTAGAATCAGCAGAGTTTATAATAAGAAGAGAAAGTTGTATAAGCATGAAGAAATCAGTAATTGGAGATCATACATTTAAATCGCGTCTGTTCATTGGCACCGGCAAATTCGGTTCTCATGCAATCATGCGGCAGGCCATCGAAGCATGCGGATGCGGTCTGGTCACGGTGGCATTACGCAGGGTTGATCTAGATCAAAGTCCTGAGCAGGACCCCTTACTGACAAAGCTCGATCGTGATAGGGTTGTGGTTGTGCCCAACACCAGCGGTGCCAGAAGTGCAGAGGAAGCGGTGCGCATTGCCCGACTGGCACGAGCCGCTGGCGGATTCACTTGGATTAAACTAGAACTCACTCCCAATCTGCACCATCTGCTTCCCGACCCGGTTGAAACTCTCAAAGCATCGGAAATTCTGGTAAAGGAGGGCTTTACAGTTCTGCCTTATATCAATGCCGATCCGGTACTGGCCAAACGACTGGAGGAAGTTGGCACAGCAGCGGTTATGCCGCTGGCCGCGCCAATCGGCACAAACCTGGGAATACGCACACGCGATATGCTTCAGATCATCATTGAACACGCCCAGGTTCCCGTGGTGGTGGATGCCGGGTTGGGAATGCCCTCACACGCAGCGGCGGCCATAGAAATGGGTGCCGATTTCGTTCTGGTAAACACGGCAATCGCAGCAGCCGGCGATCCGGTCGGTATGGCCTGTGCGTTCGCTGATGCGGTCAATGCGGCCGAGCGAGCTTTGCAGGCCGCACCGCGGGCACCACGGAACACGGCCAGCGCATCATCACCATTGACCGGTTTTTTGTGGGAACAGTGATCCCCGGCTTACTATCGTCAGCAAATGACGTTGGTTGTTTTCTTTATTTCATCGCGAGCAAAGTGCGCGGCATCCCCCTTACAGCGGTGATATCAGAAAGCGGAACTGCCGTTTTTAGAATTATCGGCGGGGCAAGACGACGAACACATCACTGGCCTGCCTGTGCGTTGCACACAGAGAGACGACTGAAAGCAGCTTCAAATTTCAAACAGATTCTTACCTGCAAACCGGGCATCGCAGGTAAGTTGCATTCCAAGCTGCCGCATACCGGCACTGTCACCGGGGGTTGGAATATGCGTAAGATGAACATCACAACCACGCAGTTTGGCAAGCTGTCGCACACCGAGCCGCGCCAGCGAACTGGTAGCGGCACTCACACTCAAGGTGATTAACATCTCTTCGAGATCAAGAGTGGGCTGGCAACCCCGCAGGATTGTCTGCTTCATATTGGTGATTGACTCAATCACCGAGGGTTCCAGTAAATCCAGCTCCTCGGGAATTTCCGCTAGTGTTTTAACCGCATTGAGAATCAAACAGGAAGAGGCATGCATAAGCGATGAATTCTTACCACTCACGATTCGTCCGTCCGCCAGTTCGAGCGCGGCAGCGCAGACTATCGTTTCATCGTCAGTACACGTACAGCGGGCAGCGGCCCGTTCCAGTGCGTTGCGTGCCGGTTTAACAACCCTGTGAATTTCATCAGGGTCGATTCCCAGACGCATAATAATTTTCTCAGCAGCCTGGACAGTTTGCAGATCAACGAGTCCCTGCGCATACTCACAGCGGTAGTTGAAGGCCCGGCGTGCGATTTCACGCAATGAAGCCTCCCGAACCACAGCGTCGTCAACAATCGCGAATCCTACCCGGTTCACTCCCATATCGGTGGGAGATGAGTACATCGACCGATCGCCGGTGATTTTTTCTAGAATCCGTCTAAGGATGGGAAAGCTTTCGACATCGCGATTGTAATTAACTGCGCTTTCGCCATGAGCATCGAGATGAAAGGGATCGATCACGTTATAATCACCCAGATCGGCGGTCGCCGCTTCATAGGCGATATTGACGGGATGATCCAGCGGCAGATTCCAGACAGGGAAGGTTTCAAATTTCGCATAGCCTGATTTTTGCCCGCGGGCGTGCTCATGATACAACTGGTTAAGACAGGTGGACATCTTACCGCTGCCCGGCCCGGGAGCGGTGACAACTACAATCGAGCGACTAGTCTCGATATATTCATTCACACCAAATCCCTGTTCACTGACAATCACATCGATATCGTTCGGATAACCCTCGGTAGCGTAGTGCGTATAGACCTTGACCTGACGTCGTCTCAGTCGTTCCATGAATTGTATGGCAGCGGGCTCACCCTTGAAACAAGTTACAACGACACCGCTGACCAGCAAGGCACGCTTGCGCAGATCATCGATCAGTCTCAGAATATCGAAATCATAAGTGATACCGAAATCAGCCCGTATTTTTTTGCGCACAATCGCATCAGCGTTGATGCAGATGATGATTTCGGTATCGACTTTGATACGCTCCAGCAGTTTGATCTTGGCATTGTGGTCAAAGCCCGGCAGACAGCGTGCCGCGTGCATATCAAAAACCAATTTGCCGCCAAACTCGAGATAAAGACGACCCTCCAATCGTGCTGCCCGTTCCAGAATATAGCGACTCTGTTCTTCCAGATACCTGTCGCTGTCAAATCCTCTTCTGCGCTCATCCATAATCCGTTCCTAACCCTTTTTATTCCAGCAATAGGTACAGAGATTTTCAGCGCCGATGCCGATCGCATCAATCAAATCCTCCAGTCGCTGGTATCTGACGCTGGTGATGCCGATATGCTCCGCGATCAACCGGCACATCTCCTGATATTTTTCAGAATCGGAATCGAGATATTCAGCGTCCGGTTCACACGGGGCATTCTCATCACGACCTTCGATCAGATTGATTTTTTTGCGGGCGATCAGTTCATTTTCCGATTTGGAACGTGAGAAATTAAGATAGGGACAGCCATAGAGCAACGGCGGACACGCCACCCGCATGTGAACCTCTTTGGCACCGATACTAAAGATACGTTTGATTGTATCCTTCAACTGTGTGCCCCTGACAATCGAATCCTCGCAGAAAAGCAGTTTACGATCTTTGATCAGCTCCACAATGGGAATAAGTTTCATACGTGCGACAAGTTCGCGGGCTGTCTGCTTCTGCGGCATGAAACTGCGCGGCCAAGTGGGGGTGTACTTCACAAAGGTACGCCGATACGGCACCTTTGACTCGGAAGCATAGCCCAATCCATGGCCGACACCTGAATCGGGAATGCCGACAACACTATCAATCTCAAGTTTTTCTCTTTGTGCCATCTTTGCGCCGCAGGCGTTACGTGACTCTTCGACATTGCGTCCTTCATAGGTTGACGCCGGATAACCGTAGTAAACCCAGAGGAACGAACACATTCGCATCCTTCCGCCACCGGCGTGCAGTTGATCAACACCCTCCTCGGTAATGCGGACAATTTCGCCGGGGGCAAGGTCTCTCAGATGAGAGTACTGCAAATTAAAGAAAGCACAACTCTCCATGGTAACCGCAAAGGCATGCTGTTTGCTTCCAAGCACAATCGGCGTACGCCCGAGCCTGTCTCTGGCCGCATAAACCCCGTTTTTGGTCAGGATCAGCAACGAACAGGAACCGTCGATCTGTTTCTGAGCATAGCGTATGCCCTCCACAAAGCTCTCTTTTTTATTGATGAGCGAAGCCATCAATTCGGTCGGGCTGACATCTCCGGCGGTCACCCCCGTGAAATGACGGCGTCCCTCTTCAAACGCACGCCGTTTTAGCTCCTCGATATTGTTAATTCGTCCGACCGTCACAATAGCGTAAACACCCAGATGAGATACGATCAGCAAAGGTTGATCGTCAAAGTCACTTATGACCCCAATGCCGTAATTACCGGTCATCCGCTGCACATCCACTTCAAATTTGGAACGGAACTGCGTTGTGCGGATATCGTGAATATACCTATCGAAGCCATCTTGACCCCGTGTTGCTGAGGCCATACCTCCACGCATTGTTCCCAGATGTGAATGATAATCCGTTCCATAAAAAAGATCATGAACACACTCACCTTTGGAGACTACACCAAAAAAACCACCCATTGTCTATCCCTGTTATAAATCTCTGAAACCGATAGTTGTCTAAAACACAGAAACCGGAACGCACGACCATCCGAAGGCGTGTCAATCCGGCTTATGGAGACCAACTGCACATGACCAAACTTGTAACAGAAAACCGTAGTGAAGTAAACAGCAAAAGGCATAAGGATGATTTTTGTCACATCTAGCGTTGCAATTTGCTCTTTCCCTTTTTTTTGATGTGTTGTGTTTTCTCCCGCTTACCAACTGTCCGAGCTAATATCACAATTCGCGGCCAATTTTTCCTCTTTGATTTTTCCTGCCACCGTTATAACATGCTCACCGGTCGCCGACCAGTAGGTCAACGTTAAGATTTTTTTTATTAAACCCTTTGTGATTCATAAATTCCCAAATGCGACCCATCCAGGTATAGCTGCCCGTACCTGGGGCAGCCCTTCGCTGAAAACAGTGATTACGTGTGGCAAGCGTGTGAAGATCGGACTGAATCCCCATGCGACGGAGCTGCTCCCAGCATTTAACCGAATTCATCGCCGCCCAACCGTCGTTATCGCCGTGGATGAAAAGGATCGGACATGTTGCAAGGTCGAAAGAGAACTCAGGCACAAGCCGCGCATCATCATCATTGCCACCTGTTATATTATGGGAGTTCACTCCATCCGTAAGCGCATACGCCGGATAGATAGCGATCGCCCACTGCGCGTTGCAGGAAATTTTGTCAAAATCATCGATAGGCCAATAGGTGCGGTGCTTTGAACTGGTCGCGCCCATAAGCGTCAGGTGACCGCCAGCCGAAGAACCCATGATGCCGATGCGCTCAGGATCAAGCCCCTTCGCAGCAGCCTGGCTGCGGACAATCCTGATGGCGCGCTGCAGATCCTGCCACGCTGTCGTATGCTTGGCCAGAGTGTTCAGCGGACGTGGCGTACGGTATTTCATCGTCACAACCGTCATGCCCTTTTCATTCAGGAAACGACGTACTGGCGCGACTTCAAATCCATCCGGATTGTTACCCATATAGCCGCCGCCCGAATAGATAATCTGAATCGCCTTTGTCCTGATATCCTTAGGCATGTGCCACTCGAGATAAGGCAGGCACTGGTTTGTCTGTACATCCGGCACTCTGCCCTCCGGCCAGATTGGCTCTCTACTGTATTCGCCGCGCGCATCGTTATCCGGATAGCGGGACATCAAATCGACTTCTGGGCCAAGACACCCATCGTAATTCATCTGGCGCATGAATTCGGCAATACGGTCGAGCCAATGGTCATAGGCAGTGCCATCCTCACCTTTGTCCGGGTGACCCATAAAACCGTGAGGGCGATCTGCAAAGAGATGAATTTCAGCCGGAATTTTCATTCTGCGGAGCTGGCGATATATTTTCGTAGAGCCATTTGGCGAATAGACATCCAACCCGCCGTGGAAGAGTGCCATCGGACAGGTCTTCGCGTCGAATTTGAACACATCCGAAAGTGTTACATCGATGGCATCGCCATCACGTGTGTTGGGGCCGTTCAGCCCGTCCGTGAGCGCGTAAGCGGTGTAGATCGGTACAGCCCAGTTGACATGGCACGGCAGCTTGTCAAGATCGTCAATCGGTTTGTATGCAGAAGAGAGGGCACTTGTTGCAAGCAAAACTGTCAGATGCGAACCGGCGGAAAAACCTAACACACCGATCATCTCCGGATCAAAGCCGCGTTTCTGCGCATCGTTGCGGATGAGACGAACAGCACGTTGCCCATCCTCCCATGCGCTCTGGTAGATCGGCAATCCCTGCGGGCGAGGTGTGCGGTAGGTGAGGCTCACGCAGGCAAAGCCTAGTTCAGTAAACTTCTTGGCGACCCGGTCAATCCACACCCCGTCGCAGCAGCTCTGATAACCGCCGCCGGAAATGAGCAGCATACATGCGCCGTTTTTATGCGAAGGTGCAGGGTACCAGTCGAGATGCGGCATCTTGTTTTCCGCCGCCTTGAAGCCCGGTTCTTTAACCTCCCGGGTGGTTGCCGCGATCTGTTGACTCTGAAAGTTGGGTATATTTCCCTTCGGCCACAGTGCAATCCGCTCCCCTGCCAATGTCAGAACGGCCCCCAGCAACCAGGAACAGAGAATAAACATTTTTTTCATAGTATTAAATCCTAGGGGTCAAACCTAAAAATTAAAAATAGTACTCCTGAGTTATTTTCGACGTTGATTGTCCAGCTTGTCTGAGATCTTTGCAACCTCGCTCTGCAAAGTCTCATCCTCAGCTAAAACCTTGAAAAATTTCCGTATCTGACAGCCGACGGCGCCACCGCTTTTTAAATTCAGCACTCCGGCCACCGCCCGTTGATTCAGACCGGCATACTTACATAGCATCTGCGCTGCCACCGGCCGAATCATACACCCCCGCTGCCGGTGGCTGAGATACTCGCGGTCAACACCGAATGCGCTGCAGACTGCATCTAGAACAACCTCAGATGACTGAGCATCCATCTCTTGCCTGAAGGCGACATCCTGCGGCTTTCGGCTATTCTCCACCAGCGATTTATACAACCGCCTTACTCGGCAGTCAAACTCTGTTGAGCCGATTGAATGCGGCGAAGCTTTCTTAACCTTAAGGAACTCCTCATCGCTCTGTGCAATTCCGGATTCTACAAACGCGCGGTACTTCCGGCGGGCGACATCTTCACCCCGTCCATCCATCGTAGCAAGAACCGGAGCATAATGCACAAAACCGAGTGCTTTCGATTGATCAACATACCCTCCGTAGCTACTCCATCGATAAGCGTTCAGACGCGCTAGGCGTTGCTCTAAAGGAAGTTTCTTCACCGCGGCAATAAACACCGGATTCAGATGAACGTAACGGGTGAGTGAAAGTAGATAGGAGTCTCCTTCCACAAGTTTCGCTCCAAAGCGCCCTTGAAAAAGGTGGCCCGAGTGGTTATTCTTCAGATTGTAATAAACCGTATAACCGGTCACCAGACTCTGCATGAAACGGCTGATGTTGCCAAATGGCGTTTCACAGACAATATGGATATGATTATTCATGAAACAGAATAGATATACTCTGACATTGTAAACATCAGCACTCTCAGAGAGCCGCAGCAGCAATCGCTCCCGGTCGCGATCATCCTTAAAGATATTCATCCGTCCGTTCCCGCGATGCGTAATATGATAGATGGCACCTGGAAACTCAACTCTCAATTTTCTAGCCATGGCAAAAGGGTATCAGAAAGACAAAACACCCGTCAACCACTATTTCTTATTGTGAGGTTTGACCCCTATGCGCGGTATAAATCATTTAACGGTATGTCGATATTCAGAGGGAGAGCAACCCTGAATTTTTTTAAAAGTGCGGCTGAAATAATATGGATCGTCATACCCCAGCATATTGGCGATCTGCTTGATGCTGAGATCACTTTGGTCAAGCAGTTCGCATGCCTTGCGTATTTTGAGATGGATGAAATAGTCGATGGGCGCTTGATTCAGGCGTGCTTTGAAAAGTTTGCAATAGTAAGGAACGGAAAGTCCTGACTGTGCCGCGAAATCATGAAGCGAGAGAGGCAAATCCAAATGGCGTTGCATAAAGCTGATGGTTTCCACAACACGGTCTTCAGCGATATTAAGAGAGCGCAGCGATTGTTTGCCGTGCAGTTGAAGCTTCGCCAGCAGATGCACCAGCCCCCCTGTCATTGCGAGCAGACCAGCATTGGAGAAATGATAGCCGAGGCAGGCAAATATCTCTTCAAAAGCCTGACGCAGCATAGCGCCATCCGGAACATGAAGCAGAGGTTTTTTCGGTTCGATCTTAATTTCTTTAAGCAATGCATTGACTTGGCTACCTTCGAAGTGAATCCAGAAAATCGACCAGGGGTGTGCATCCGACGCAAAATAGATATGCGGAGTGCCCGGTGTAATTATCGCCACATCGCCTCTTTTAACTCGAAAATCCAGCTCTCCGAGCTTGATTATACCGCATCCTTCCATGCAATAAATCATGATCGTCTGCGGCAGACCCTTTTCCCTTTCGACATAGTGGTGCGGTGCGCAGGGATAAGATCCTATATGGGTTACATAAATTTGTTCGACAACGGGTAGGTTTCGGCAACGGGCGATTACTGTGGCTGGCAAAACCACCAGCCGCTGGCCGCGGAACCCTTCACGAATCTTTTTTTGCATGCGGGTCAGCGTACCCAATCAAAATAAGATTGTCCATTACAAACGATAAGATTCTCTATTTTCAAGGGCGTTGATTGGTGTTTTAATGTGGCCATATTCGGAAACATCTATATGTGCATAGCTGAAGCAGGAAAGAGGCAAATAAGTATGCTAACGGAAAACCACAATTTAAAGTTTGTATGGATGGCCTCGCTGGTGGCGGCAATGGGTGGTTTGCTTTTCGGTTATGACTGGGTTGTGATTGGAGGTGCCAAGCCTTTTTACGAGGTTTTTTTCGGATTGGATTCTGATTCAATGGCTTGGCAGGCCGGCTGGGCGATGAGTTCGGCTCTAGCGGGATGTCTGTTTGGTGCGTTGCTTTCCGGCGCCTTGACCGATCATTTCGGGCGCAAGAAGATACTGATCGGCGCCGCATTTCTGTTCACCTGGTCGGCACTGTGGACTGCCTTGGCACATGAATACAATTCTTTTATTGCAGCACGCATTATTGGTGGTGTGGGAATCGGGCTGGCGTCGAATGTTTCTCCGATTTACATTGCGGAGATTTCTCCGGCAGAGATGCGCGGTCGGTTTGTTTCGATTAATCAGCTGACAATTGTGATTGGAGTGCTTGCCGCCCAGATCATAAATCTGGCGATCAGCCGGATTCATCCTTTGCCGGATCAAACCTCGACACATCTGATTTTCGAGTCGTGGAATGGTCAGATCGGCTGGCGTTGGATGTTTGCGGCGGAAGCTTTTCCCGCCGGACTGTTTTTTCTGCTGGCGTTGAAGATTCCTGAATCTCCGCGGTGGTTGCTGAAGAATTCATTTACGGACAAAGCGCGGATGATTCTGCAAAAAATCGGCGGAGCTGAATATGCGGAAGCAGAAATTAGTGATGTAGAAGCTTCACTCATCGGTGAGCACAATACGTCTCATTATGCTGAACTGCTACGAGGCGGCATGCTCAAGATCATCGGACTAGGCATTTTCATTGCTGTTTTCCAGCAGTGGTGCGGAATCAATGTCATTTTCAATTATGCTCAGGAAATTCTTGAAGCTGCTGGGTACGATATCAACGCAATGATGTTCGGAATCGTTATTACCGGAATCGTCAATCTCATTTTTACTTTTGTCGCTATAAAAACGGTAGACCGCTGGGGGCGCAGACCGCTCATGCTACTTGGATCAGGGGGTTTAATGCTGATTTATACTCTACTGGGGGGGTGTTATCATTTTGACATTAAGGGTGTTGCCGTCATTGTTGTGCTGCTGATGGCGATAGCTGTATATGCAATGACACTGGCCCCCATCACCTGGGTTTTAATCTCTGAAATATTCCCCAACCGTATTCGCGGAGCTGCCGTAAGCATAGCCGTATCATCTCTCTGGATAGCTTGTTTCTTGCTGACACTGTCCTTTAAACCGATTAATGCGGCCCTTGGTGCTGCGGGAACATTTTGGCTCTACGGCATTATCTGTCTGATCGGTTTTATTATCCTCTGGCGAAAAGTTCCTGAAACTAAGGGTAAATCGCTGGAGGATATCGAACGGGAGTTGCTGAGATAAAACTGCCACTGTAAACTCAGTTATTGTGAGAGGAAAACAAAACCAGGAGATTCAATGAACAAAGGGATATTGATATTAGTTCAGATTGCACTGCTTGCCGGTGCATACGCCGCAGAGAGGATACCGTTGGATGGAGAGTGGAGATTCGCGTTGGATCGAGCTGATACGGGCATGGCGGAGAAGTGGTTTGAAAGGGAACTGGAGGATCGCATCCATTTGCCGGGCGCACTTCAGAATCAGAATTTTGGTGACAACATAACCACGAATACGCGGTGGACAGGAGGCTCCGGTGTCAGTCAGTGGTTTAAATCCAAGTATGACAAATACCGTCAACCCGGCAACATTAAAATACCTTTCTTTCTGCAACCGGACAAGCACTATGTCGGAACCGCATGGTACCAACGCGATATCGAAATCCCGAATGCATGGCAGGGAAGAAGGGTGGTGCTGACATTGGAACGCGCACACTGGAAAACGCAGGTCTGGCTGGACGACAAGCCGCTCGGTTCCTGCGACAGTCTGGCGGTGCCGCATGTCTATGATCTTGGCACTGCTTTTGCGCCGGGCAGGTACCGTCTATCGATCCGTGTCGACAACAGGTTAATCGTGGATATCGGCTCGCGCTCCCACAGTGTATCTGATGAAACGCAGGGCAACTGGAACGGGCTGATCGGCAGACTCTCGCTTTCGTCCACCACTCCGGTTTGGATTGAAGATGCACAGGTTTATCCTGATCTCGAAAGGAAAACCGCCCGCGCACATATAAGGATCGGAAATGCGACAGGTAGAGAAGGCCGGGGTGTATTAAAAATAGGTGATATTCGTCAACCGGTAAGCTGGTCGGAAAAAGGAGGCGAAACCGAAGTTGAACTTGTCATTGACGATACAAAGCTGTGGGATGAGTTCAATCCAATACTGCAAAGACTCGATATCGGATTAAGCGGCGATCAAGCCGATGACCGGCGGGAGGTGGTTTTCGGCATACGTGAAATCGGCACGCGGGAGAGGGAGTTGATACTCAACGGACGCCCCCTTTTTCTGCGCGGCACTCTTGAATGTTGTATCTTCCCTCTTACCGGTTATCCTCCGACCGATCTCGAATCATGGCGGCGCATAATTCGTATTTGCAAAGAACACGGGTTGAATCATATCCGGTTCCATTCGTGGTGCCCGCCGGAAGCGGCGTTTGTTGCAGCGGACGAGGCGGGTTTTTATTATCAGGTGGAAGTCGGAGCATGGACAAAGGTTGGCGAAGGGCAGGCTGTTGATCAATGGCTTCACGACGAGGCGGCGCGCATTATCAAGGCCTACGGCAACCACCCATCTTTCCTGCTTATGGCGCATGGCAATGAACCGCACAAGTGCAGGGACAGGGATCAATGGCTTGGGGAGTGGGTAAAACATTGGAAACAGGCTGATCCCCGCCGACTGCATACCAGCGGATCCGGCTGGCCGGTTATTAAGGAGAACCAATTCCACGTTTCGCCTGCGGCGCGCGGACCAAAGGGTTGGCAGGGGCAGGATTACAGCAAGGATACAGCGCGGATGAGTGCCCCTGTAATTGTGCATGAAATGGGGCAATGGTGCGTGTATCCCGACTTTGATCAGATCTCCAAATTCAACGGTTCGCTGACTGCCAATAATCTTGAGATAGCCCGCGATTTTTTACGGGAGAGCGGCATGCTGCATCAGGCGCGGGACTTCATGCTGGCATCCGGAAAGCTTCAGGTGCTTTGTTACAAGGAGGAGGTTGAAGCGGCGCTGCGCATGCCGGGCATTGCGGGCGTACAGTTACTCGACTTGCACGATTTTCCCGGGCAGGGCACGGCGCTTGTCGGTGTACTGGATGCTTTCTGGGACAGCAAACCGTACTGTACATTCGGCGAATACCGGCGTTTTTATAACACGACCGTTCCGCTGGTGCGCTTGAGCAGGCGCACATGGGCAAACGACGAAACATTGGAGGCGGAGGTTGAAATAGCTCACTTCGGTGCGGCACCTTTGAATACAGTCCGTCCTTATTGGAAGGTGGTGGATAGTGCCGGACGCATAGTTGCCGGAGATGATCTGCCTGCTGCAAGCATACCGTTGGGGCAGGGAACTAAACTGGGGCAGATTCATCTGCCGCTTAAAGAGCTGGAAGCTCCCCGAGCATACAGACTTATGGTGGGCTTGCAGGGAACACCATTTGAAAATGATTGGGATTTCTGGGTATATCCCTCGGAAACATCTAAAGTCCCCGCTGGTGTATTGGTGAGCACTTCATTGGATGAGTCGACACGGCGTTGTCTGGATGCGGAAGGACGCGTTGTGATCTTTCTGCAGAAAACCGGAACTGACAATCAGAAACTCACCTTCGAACCGGTTTTCTGGAACCGATTCATGTGGCAAAGACGTCCAGAGCAGACTCTGGGAATGCTGATTGATTCATCACATCCGGCGCTTGCAGATTTTCCTACCGAATACTTTCAGGATTGGCAGTGGCATGAGATTGTCACCAGGGGATACGGGATCGTGCTGGATGATTTGCCGCGAGCACTGCAGCCAATCGTGCAGCCGATCGACGACTGGAACTCAAACCGCAAGCTCGGCCTGATCTTTGAGGTCAGAGTCGGCAGGGGAAAACTGCTTGTGTGCGCGGCAGACCTCTCAAATAATCTGCAAACTAGAGCGGCTGCCAGGCAGTTGCGTTCAAGTCTGCTGGCGTATGCCGCCAGTGAGGCGTTCAGTCCAAAAATCGAAGTGGACAAGGAGAAGCTGACCGAGCTTCTTAGAGGCGGGCTTCTCTGGGATGAGCTCAAGCTGTCGACACTGGTCAAGCTGGGAGCAAGAGTGATTGGCTGCAGCAGCGAGAATCCTCAGTTTCCGGCATCCAGTGTCATTGATGAAAACCAGAATTCATTCTGGCACACGGATTGGCATCCGCAGCCGGTTCCACCGCCGCACCATCTGATCATTGATCTCGGACGGATTATTGAGTTGCAAGGCATAAAGTATCTACCGCGTCAGGATATGGATAACGGGCGCTGGGCGGATTGCGAGGTTTTTGCCGGCAATAATAAAGATGAGATGGGAGCGCCGATAGCGTCGGCGCATTTGGAAAACAAATCGCAATGGCAGAGCATACCCTTTAAATCGGTTGTCAAGGCACGTTATCTGAAAGTGTTGATCAAATCCGAAGTTCGTAATCGAGCCTTTGCCAGTGCGGCGGAACTTGACGTTATTCTGAGGGAACAGTGAAGTGCCCTGTCGAAGAATCCGTAACACATCAATAAACCAAGGTTAATAAATATAGTGAATACTAAAACAAACATAATATTGTTGCTCTTAATGGCTGCGGGATGTCAATTCAATCCTTCAGCCTGGAGTTCAACGTTTGGAAAACCCAACATTGTATTGATTTATGCTGACGATCTGGGCTACGGGGATATAAGCTGCAACGGTGCTGTCAGAGTCGATACTCCGCATATCGACCGCATAGCTCGTGAAGGCATTAACCTGCGCAATGCCCACTCTTCCGCGGCTACTTGCACTCCCTCCCGCTACAGTATGCTCACAGGAGAATACAACTGGCGTAAATCGGGCACAGCCGTTCTGACGGGCGATGCGGCTTTAATCATTGATCCCGCCCGGGAAACGCTCGCTTCAATGCTGAAACGCCAGGGTTATCGGAGCGGTGTAGTGGGGAAATGGCACCTGGGGCTGGGTGGCGGCAAAATTAATTGGAATACAGCGATTGCGCCCGGGCCAAAAGAGGTGGGATTTGATTATTCGTTCATTATTCCGGCTACCGGTGATCGGGTGCCGACCGTTTATCTTGAAAATCAGCGTGTTTCAAAACTCAACCCGGATGATCCTCTGGAAGTCAGATACGAAGCGCGGCAGATTGGTTTCGGCGAACCTACGGCGGTGAGTCATCCTGAACTGCTGACACTTCATCCGATCAAAGGACATACCTATCACAACGGGACTATTGTCAACGGTATCTCAAGAATTGGATTCATGGAAGGCGGAGAAACAGCACGATGGAATGATGAAGAGATTGCGGACACCCTTACGCAAAAAGCTCTCGACTTTATTAAAGTCAGTAGCGATGAACCCTTTTTTCTCTTCTTTTCACTGCATGATCCTCACACTCCGCGCGTTCCGCACCCACGTTTTCGAGGTAAAACCGAGATGGGTGTTCGAGGAGACGTAATTGTTCAAATCGATTGGTGTGTTGGTGAAATTCTGCGCATTCTCGATGAGCGCGGATTACGGGAAAACACACTGGTAATATTCAGCAGCGACAATGGACCTGTGGTTACCGACGCTTATGACGACGGATCCGCTGAACTGCTGGGTAGCCACCAGATAGCGGGTCCCTACAGTGGAACCAAGTATTCAATTTTGGAAGGTGGCACCCGAATCCCACTGTTGATGCGCTGGCCAGCCGAAATTGAATCGGGACAGGTCAGCCACTCTTTAGTTTCCCAGGTCGATTTTCTGGCATCATTGGCCGCTCTACTTGAAGTAAAGATTCCAGATGGTCATGCAATGGACAGCATTAATGTGCTGCCAGCGTTTTTGGGGCGCTCTGAAAAGGCGCGTCGTTCAGTTGTCAAACATGCGAAGCACCGATTCGCGTTGCTCACCGAAGATGGATGGAAGTATGTTCATAACAAGCATAACAACACAGAAACACTGTACTATTTACCGGAGGATCGCCAGGAAAAAAGCAATCTTCGGGATCAGAATCCGGAACGATTTGCGACCATGCGAATGGAGTTGAACGCCATTGTTACAAAACAGAAGCCGGATATTAAACATGAATAAAGTGATTTTAAAGCGAGAAAAATTAAGTATCCCGACCTATGATACGGGCACACCTGACAAAAACCCGATGTTTTTTGAAAAGCGGGTTTACCAAGGCTCTGCTGGAAAAGTTTATCCGATTCCTTTCATCGATAAGGTCTGCGATTCACCCAAGCCGCGAGAATACGATTCCGTCAGAGTTGAGAATGAGTTTGTCCGGCTGATTATGCTGCCTGAAATCGGGGGTCGCATCTTTATGGGGCAGGACAAGGTCAACGAAAATTATGATTTTTTCTATTATCAGAATGTGATCAAACCCGCGCTGGTTGGGTTGGCCGGTCCCTGGATATCCGGTGGAGTAGAATTCAACTGGCCTCAGCACCACCGGCCATCTACCTTTATGCCGGTCGATGTGCATCTGGAACAAGGGGCGGATGGCTCCGGCACACTCTGGATGTCCGAACATGATCCTCTCAACCGGATCAAAGGCATGCACGGAATATGCATACATCCGGAGAGTTCACTTATTGAACTTAAAGCGCGAATTTACAATCGCACGCCATTTACACAAACCTTTCTCTGGTGGGCCAATGTGGCAGCGGAAGTGCACGATAACTATCAGAGTTTTTTCCCGCCGGACGTCCGCTATGTCGCTGATCATGCCGTTCGTGCACTGAGTTCTTTTCCCGTGGCGGAAAACGTTTATTACGGCATTGATTACGCTTCCCGTCCCAAGGCCAATGATCTGACCTGGTACAAAAATATTCCGGTACCGACCAGCTATATGGTGTGCTCCACTCAATTCGATTTTTTCGGAGGTTATGATTATGATGCAAAGGGTGGATTTATCCATGTCGCTGATCGACATATCGCTCCTGGCAAAAAGCAGTGGACATGGGGAAACGATGAGTTCGGCTGGGCGTGGGATCGCGAATTGGCGGATCGCAAGGGATCAACCGGTCGTCCGGCCCCTTATGTTGAACTGATGGCCGGGGTTTACACCGACAACCAGCCAGATTTCACCTATCTGCTGCCGTATGAGACCAAAACATTTTCGCAGTACTGGTGGCCCTACAAAGAGATCGGTCCGGTTCAGAATGCAAACAAAGATGTCGCTGTAAGGCTGGTACGCAATGAAGGGGGCACGCTTGATCTCGGTGCTGTCGCTTCCCATCGAATCGAGGGGGCCCGTATTGTACTACGCGCCGGCGAAACCGTGTTGGTGGATGAAACCGTGACTCTTTCACCGGAGCAACCATGGCACCGGCCCGATTTCAAATGCGAAGCTTTTGATTTTCAAACTCTGAATTTTTCCGTGGAAGATTTTATTTCATATCATCCGGTCAAGGAAGCGGAGCTTCCGCCCCGCCGTGAAGTGGCTGCTGAACCGCCGCTTCCGGAAGCGATCGAATCTATCGATGAGCTCTACCTGACAGCGGAACATCTGGAGCAATATCGTCATCCGACGCGTTATCCTGAGATATACTGGCACGAAATTCTGCGGCGCGACCCGCTGGATGAGCGCACCAATATTGCATACGGGCGCTGGAAGCTGAAGCGAGGGCTACTTGATGAGGCCGCACGCCATTTTGAAATGGCGATCAAACGGTTGACATGCCGCCATCCGAATCCGCACACCGGCGAGGCTCATTATTATCTCGGAGTTGTTCGTCGTTTTCAAGGTTTGGAAAACGATGCTTACACCGCTCTCTATAAAGCGACATGGAACTATGAGTGGCGCTCGGCCGCCTATTACGAGCTGGCACTGATCGACTGCCGCAGGAAGGATTTCTCTCGTTCGGTGGAGCATTGCGAAGCGTCACTCGAAACCAGCCGTTGGAATAACAAAGCGCAGGTACTCAAAGCTGTTGCCCTGCGCAAACTAGGAAGGGATAGCCAGCAGTATCTGGAAGCACTGCTGAAAACCGATCCGCTTGATCACTGGGCCCGGCTGGAGTCAGGTGACATTGAAAATTTTTTAGTTAAAAGCCGTAACAATGCGCAGACCATTCTGGATATCGTCTATGACTATGCCGATGCCGGATGCGTTGAAGAGGCCGTTCAACTGCTTGAGTTACATCATGCCAACAACTTGGTAGATTCCGCTGTGCCTGACCCGTTGGGAAAATCGGTGCTGACATACTATGTGCTGGCCTGGTTGAAGAGGGATTTGCAAACTCTGCAGAAAGCGAGATCACAAGCTCCGCACTATCATTTTCCATCACGTCTGCATGATCAATTTGTACTGGAATGGGCCGTACACCAGAGTGGCGAAGATCGCAATGCTACCTTCGGCCTCGGTAACTATTTCTATGATCGAAAACGTTTTGAAGACGCGATTCATCACTGGGAGCAGGCTCACAAAGCTGATCCCTCCTTTGCGACCGTTTGCCGTAATCTCGGCCTTGCATATTGGAATGTGTTACGGGATGGCGACGCGGCACGGGCAGCCTATCGCAAAGCAATGCAGAACGACCCTGAGGATTCTAGAGTGCTGTATGAATATGATCAATTGCGTAAAAAGCTGGGTGATTCTGTTACAGATCGTCTGGCTACGCTCAAAAAGAGGCGGGATATGGTGAAAGCTCGCGATGACTGCACAGTTGAATTTGCAGCACTTTGTAACCAGACAAACTCTCCGGAAGATGCGCTGAATATACTGCTGACCCGACGTTTTCACCCATGGGAAGGCGGAGAAGGCGAGGTACTGCGCCAATATCGGACAGCACGACTTCTGCTGGGTCAACGCACTCTTGAACAGAATGCAGCAGCCGCTCTCGAACAGTTTACACTGGCATTGAACGCTCCGGCAAATCTCGGTGAAGCTTACCATCCACTACAGGCTCGGGCGGATATCCACTACTGGCAGGGAAAAGCCTTGCGTAAACTCGGACGTGAGAATGAAGCAATCGCCTGTTTTGAGGCCAGTACGGTCGATTCCGGCGACTTTCTGTCGATGGCGGTCACGGAATACTCGGATGTCTCCTGCTATTGCGGGTTATCGTTGATTGAACTCGGGCGTTTTGATGAAGCCCGGAGCCTCTTTGAAAAGATCAAAGCCTTTGCTGAAGATCAGCTAGCAAAAAAGGCTGAAATTGACTATTTTGCCACCTCGCTACCGAAGATGCTGGTATTCGAAGAAGATATTGAACAGGCGAAAAAACAACAGGCGAATAATCTTCTTCGTTTGGTGGAAAAATCTTTCAAAATCCCACTTTCCACACTCCGGCAATTTCTTTTCTGAATTTCATGCCAGCCTGACATCTGAATTCTTGACCCTTTGTTTAGTCCCCATGAATATGGGGGTGACCTTATCGACTGAATTTACTATCATTCCGGTCGAAACCATAACTATCGGGGGATAATGTAATGACATCACACAAATTTCATATCAATGTCTTAATTTTTTCAATACCTCTTTTACTTGCAGCGGAACAGAATGAGATGTGGCGCAGTGAATTGTATCCGCAAGACTGGTTGCCACCTGTTCACACAAATTTTGAAACCAACAAGCTTATTCAGGATTTCTCATATGCCGGATATCATTATGGAGCAGTCAAGCTGCCGGAACCCTATAAGCCTATTTTTGACGCTGTCGCCCGTTTCCATGCTGACCCTACCGGTAAACGCGACTCAACCTCCGCGATTCAACGTGCGATAGATGCGGCGGAAAAAGCAGGCGGCGGAGTTGTTTTTCTGCCGGAGGGCATCTATCGCATTCATCCGGATGAAAAAGAGTCGAGCTGCCTAACCATCAACTCACCGAAAATTATTCTGCGAGGTGCCGGAGTCGATCGCACTCGTCTGCTCAACACGGAAAGAGTGATGCGCAACAAGAGCATCATTCAGGTGAGTTCAACGGTTTTCGGATGGGAGCTACCATCCAAACGAATAAAAGGAGCTAAGCGGGGTACGACGCCACTGAGCCGGGATGTCACCACTCCGACGCGACTGATTCATGTGGAAAGCACTGAAGATTTCGCCACCGGTGACTGGGTTGTCCTACGGGCAGACGCTACCGAGGAGTTCATAGAGGAGCACAACTCTACCGAATATTGGAGCGGACACAACAGGGCATTGGGCGGCGTTCGTTTTCTACGTCAGCTCAAAGCAGTGCACCCCGAGGTCAGTGCAGTCGAAATCGACATTCCGGTGCGGTATTATCTTAAAATACGCGATCAGGCACGGATGCACCAAGCGCCGCCACTGCTCGAAGAGGTGGGATTGGAGGATTTCTCGATAGCCAATCTTGAAAACACACAGAAGGATGGCTGGGGCGAACCGGATTATAAGAACGATGTAAGCGGATCATACGAAGTCCATGGCTGTTACGCGATCCGTTTCATCAATGTTCGCAACGCCTGGGCACGCCGAATTAAAAGCTGGCATCCTGAAGAGAACAAAACAAAAACGCACATACTTGCCAATGGTATTCGATGCGATTGGTCGCGTTCGATCACCATTGAGGGGTGTGATTTTCAGTGGCCGCAATACGGCGGCGGTGGTGGTAACGGATACATGTACCGTCTGAACAACTCGCAGGAGATTCTGGTTCAGCGATCTGCCGCCCGTAACATGCGACACGGCTTTGATATTGCCAACATGTCATCTTCGGGCAATGTACTGCATGAATGTGAAACGCAGAACACCGGCTATCAAGGTGGCGGCGACGGTCGTACGGCGGGCAAAGGGTCAGATCATCACATGTTTCTGAGTCAATCCTCACTGATTGATAACTGCATTGCCGACCGGGACTGGTTCGAGGCACGTCACCGTGGCACAGCAGGTGGCATTGCGCACGCGCAGACTTCGGTACACTGTGTTTTCTGGAACACCTGCGGACGGTCTTACGAAGAGAAGGTGCGTTATATCGTCCGTTCACAGCAGGCGCGCTACGGTTATGTGATCGGAACGCGTGGAGATGTGTATGAAGTAAATATCAAATCCGGAGCGATAACCGCGCCGATTGATCATATCGAAGGCATCGGCAAAGGCGATACACTAGAGCCGCAGTCGCTCTATCTGGATCAACTGAAAAGAAGAGTCTCAAAAGATTTCAACGAGCCTCCAGTGGTTGAAATCAGCAAACCGGAACGGGTTGTTTTCGGTGTGAATAAAGTGGCAGCCAAATTACACGCAGCCGTGATAGACGACGGACGCCCCACAGGGAAAACCGATGTTTCATGGGATTTGCTTGAAAGTCCGCAGCCGGCGCAATTCAAAGTGATTTCGCCAACCTCAGCGCTGCTGGGCTATGTTTTTCCCGGCGAGTATCTTATTAAAGTGATCGCCACCGACGGTGCACTATCCAACTCAGTAACCAGAACAGTTGTTATTGAATGAAAACGCACAGACTGAAAGCTTGTACCGCTTCAATCAAACTGAGATACTTGTTGACTAGTTCAGAAATTGAGTCAAATAAAGGAAAAGTCTAAGTATGCAGCTTAAATTTAGCATCATCAAACACCCTGCTTTGTACACCTTGATTACGATGGTTACCCTTGCGACACTGAATGCCGTTGCGTCCACACCGGATTTATCAGAGTTGACGGCCAGCTGGATATGGCGTCCGGATATTGAGCGTGAAGATGATTACAACCGTTGGATCATGGCACGACGCAGTTTCAAAGTCGACGAGCTTCCCCGTACCGCCTGGCTGCGCGTCACTGCGGATACACGTTATCAGCTTTTCATCAATGGCGTATTTGTTATTGACGGACCGGTCAAGGCACATCCGGAAGAGTACCGTTATGACAGGATTGAAGTGGCACGCTTTCTAAGGGCAGGCATCAATGTAATTGCGCTGCGAGTGCATCACTGGGGCCGCGACACCGCCCAGAGCATCGCGGTGCGTCCGGGATTGCTGGCTCAACTTGAGTGGCGTGATGCGCAAGGCGATACAAAAGTTGTGGCCACCGACACTGAGTGGCGGGTCAAAGACGATATTGCACATAATCGCCGCTCACCGCAGGTCAGTGCACATCTGGGTTTTGAAGAGCAATTTGATGCACGTCTCGAACCGTCAGGCTGGATGAGCGTTGGATTCAATGACTCGCGGTGGGAGCAAGCCGAAGCCTTTGCTGGTGTAGCTGACGCACCCTGGCGCAATCTGCGCCCAAGCGGTATAGCCCCGTTGGCAAAAACAGCGCACACGGCGACGGCTGTATTGCACACTCTGAACGTCAGAGAACCACAAGTGGCGGTTGCCGTCAATCTCGGGCGTTGCCAGAATATCGACCGCAAAGCCGACAACCGCAACCGCCACCGCTTTGTACTGGCGGGCATTCTGCACAGTGATCGTAACCAGGATGCCCTCCTTTTGCGCCCCAGTGCGGGGTTTATCTTCGGTAAAATCAAAATAGCCGGAACCGAGATTGATGTAAAGAACGAGCTACTTACACAGGAGCGTCACACGATACAACTGCGTCGGGGTGACAATCCGGTAATTATTGTGCTGGACGGCATGTCTGAAATAGAGGAACACCAGTTTGTGCTGGATGCTGATGGCCAAGTGTCACTACGCGCGGCCTTCGGCAAAGGTGTGTGGTCTTTGGCAGGACCATTCCCTCTCAAGAACGCGCGGTGGCCGCGCATCAGCAGAGCGAAAACACTGAAGGAACTTGAGCCATTTTGTACATCATTTCGTGAACTGGAAAAGCGCGAGCTAATTGGTGTCGATGTGCATGCGCTGACTTCACACCGGCGGGAAACAGGCGTGGCGGATGTACGGCAACCAAATACGCTTGCAATTGAGAACGAAGATGACACTGTGATACCAGCTGGTGACACAGCAGTGGAACTGATGATCGATCTCGGCAAAGAGTATAACGCACACACAGAATTTGAACTTTGTGCCGCTGCTGGCACTGTAATCGACGGCAACATCTTCGAACGTTTTCATAACGGTGTGCCGCAGTGGTCATGGCGCAATCGCTCGAGCTTCCGTTATATCACACGGGACGGCTGGCAACACTACCGTACAATGCGTCACTTCGGGGGACGCTATTTGGCTCTGACGGTGCGTTCACGTGCTTCGGAGGTGCGCATCCGACGTGTAACAGCCGTAGCCACCCACTATCCCATTGCCGACCGCGGAGTGTTTTTCAGCTCCGACGCACTCCTGAATGATATCTGGAGAGTTTGTCGTCAGACCATGTTAAGCTGCATGGAAGACACCTTTGTGGACTGTCCGTTATATGAACAATCCTACTGGCTGGGTGATGCCCGCAACGAAGCGTTAGTCTGCTATTTCATGTTCGGCGACGAGGCACTGGTTCGGCGCTGCTGTGATCTGGGAGGCGAAAGTTTGGCACGCAGTGACCTGGCGGCGATGCGTGTACCAACACGTTGGCCGCGGGTTATACCGGCCTGGAGTTTCCTGTGGCTACGGATGTGCTGGGAGCATTATCTCTACTCTGGCGACCGAGAAGTTCTCGTGCGACAGAATTATCCGCGAGTCAGGACGATGCTCGATAGCTGCCTTGACAAATACATTGATGAAAAAAACGGGCTCTTCTCAATTCAGGCCTGGCAGTTCTTCGACTGGGTCAACGGACTGGACACCGGGCACAAGATTGTGCTACACAACAACACCTTTCTGGTTGACTCGCTACGTCTAGGCGCGGCAATGGCTGAACAGGCCGATGACAAAAAGATCGCCAAGCACTATCGTAAAAAAGCTGATGAGCTGACCGAACTGATCAACCGGCATTTCTGGAGTGAAGAGCGAGGTGCGTATGTTGACAGCATCCATAACGACGGCAATCCCAGCAGGGCAGTGGCGCGTCCGTTCAATACTCTGGCCTTGCTTCACGGGGTTGTACCGCCGGAACGCCGAGAACGTGTAATGTCGATCGCGCTGGGCGAACGCACCGAGGGTGTAACACCCTTCGGAAGTCCTTTCGCAACCCTATATCTGCTTGAACTACTGGGCGAAACCGGACGGGTAGAAGAAATGCTCAATCTTATCCGTGAGCAATGGGGCGGCATGCTTGACTCTCAGACCACCACCTTCTGGGAATCTTTCCCGAGCGGCAATTTGGGCGGCGGACGTTATCCGACCCGGAGTTACTGCCACGCCTGGTCGGCTGGTCCGGCCTACGTTTTCAGCCGCTACGTGCTTGGTGCCGAGATCGAAGAACCTGGCGGCAGGGGTATGAAGCTGACCCCCAGGGTTGATCTGATGGAGCGTGCGGAAGGGCTGGTGCCGCTGCTCGCCGGGTCGATCCGTGTTGCATGGCAACGTGAAGACGAACAGCAAGCGGAGTTGACTATCGAGAGTTCACCGGGTATTCGCGTTACGCTGAGTCCACCTCGAGGATGGCTGATTGAATCGGCAGAAGGTAATGATGTCACGGTGCAGAGCGGCAAAGAAAAGATATTCACCCTGATCAGGCACCGACATTGATTTTTTGTGTATTCTAAATCATCTCAAAAAACATTCAAAGTTCAATGCTTGGCACCGACCGGTGAGGGGCTGATTCAACAGCGGGAATATCAGGATAAAGTGGCAGCAGCGGTAGTATATGGAATCGATCGGTGGTACTACGGCAGATAGCACCTGGGCCTTTTCAGATGGCGGATTATCCGCGCATCTGCGGAAAGAGAATCACATCCCGTATCACCTCGGTGCCGGTCAGCATCATCACCAACCGGTCGATGCCCAGCCCCAGCCCACCGGTCGGGGGCATACCATGTTCAAGTGCCAGAATGAAATCCTCATCGACCTTCTCGGTGTCGGTTCCGGCCTGATCGGCCAGAGCTCTGCGCTGAGCGGAGGGATCGTTCTGTTCGGTGTAGCCCGGGCAGAGCTCTTTACCTGCAACCACAAATTCAAAAACATCCACCAGCTCAGAATCATCCGAGCAACTTTTTGCCAGGGGCACAAACTGCCGCGGTATGCGTGTAACAAATGTAGGTTGACGCAAGCTCTTTTCAATCAGTTTTTCGTAGATTTCATGGGTAATCAGCAGATGGCTGATATCCGGTTCAAGCTCGACCCCGGCTGACCCGGCCCGGGAGCGTGCCTGCTCAAGACCCAGCTCAAACCAGTCTGTCCCCATCCGCTCTCTGACAAGATCGTGATAGGTCACCTCGCGGTAGGGCGGGGTGAAATCAAGCAGTTCGCTGTTTTCACCATATTCAACCGTCATTTTTCCGAGCACCTTTGAGCAGAGTCTCGGCAGGAGAGTTTCAATCAACACTTTCATGGATTGACGATCACCATAGGCTTCATAAACCTCCAGCACGGTAAACTCCGGATTATGAGTACGATCGATGCCCTCGTTGCGGAAATTCTTGCCTAGCTCAAAAACCTTATCGAACCCTCCGACTATCAAACGTTTGAGATAGAGTTCGGGAGCAATACGCAGAACCATATCGCGGTTGAGCGCGTTATGATGAGTGGTAAAAGGTTTAGCCGCCGCCCCGCCAGCCTGATTTTGCATCATAGGCGTCTCAACCTCGATAAAACCGCGCTCCGTCAGACAGGCCCGGATTTCGGCGATAATGGCACTGCGTTTGTAGAAACGATCACGTGATGCAGGGTTAACCATCAGATCAAGATAACGTTTACGGTAGCGTTCCTCTATATCCTGCAGGCCATGAAATTTTTCCGGTGGCTGTTGCAATGCCTTGCTGAGCATACGCCATTTGTGAACCTGTATGGTAGGTTCGCCGGTACGGGTTGTGAAAAGCGAGCCCTCGACACCGATAAAGTCTCCCAGATCAATGAGTTTAAAACCGGTGAACTCCTGCTCGGTTAGCAAATCTTTTTTGATGAAAATCTGGAAGGTGGCGGAGCCGTCATCAATTGTAGCGAAAGAAGCCTTGCCCATCCGGCGCACAGTCATAACCCTGCCCGCTGCGGCGACCTCGCGTCCTTCAACGAAGGATGAACATATCTCGGCGAGCCTATCGCGCTCAAAAGCGGCTCCATACGGCTGAAATCCGAGCTGCTCAAGTTTACGCAGATTGGCAATCCGCTGTTCTCGATATTCATTGTTTGTGACTTTACCATCTTCTGACATTTATTCATCCTCTTTTCAGCTCACCCGTATAATGGGTCTGCAACTTATAAATCAAGTACTTTACGCGCCTGCCGCATGTCCTCATGAATACGTACAACCAGCTCATCAACCGACGGAAATCTACTTTCCGCACGGATAAACGAGAGAAAGCAGACAACGATTTCCCGGTTGTAAAGTTCTCCGGAAAAATCAAACAAATGGGTTTCAAGCACAATCTCATCAGGTGATGTGTCGTGAAAGGTGGGACGCACACCAAGATTGGCGACTCCCCCGAAGCTCTTTTCATCCAACTCGATCCTGACGGCATAGACTCCGTTGGGAGGCAGCAGATCGACTGTAGGCACTATATTTGCTGTAGCTATCCCAAATCGGTTGGCCACACCGCGACCGCCAACCACCCGGCCATGTACGGCATAGGGTCTTCCCAGCATCAGATTGGCATCCTCGAGACAACCCGCCCGGATGGTGTGGCGGATTCTGGTGCTGGAAATCTCCAGTCCTTTAAATCCGGCATAGGGCACAATCACGACCTTAAACCCGTGATCCTGTCCGAACTCTTCCAGCATTGTTGGTGTGCCGACTGCATGCGCACCGAAACGCCAGTTATCACCACAACGGATTTCGACAATTGGAGACTCAGAGCTGCCGTGCTCAGGAGCGGCACAAAGCCAATTTACAAAATCACGGGGAGGGCGGGCGGCAATGCTTTTATCGAAATCGACCAGAAGCACACCGTCGACTTCAAGCTCAGCAAAAATTCTAAGGCGTTCATCGGTTGTGCTCAGCAGACGCGGTTTCTTGTAGGGTTCCAAAAGGGCAAGCGGGTGCTGATCGAAAGTCATAACCCAGGACTCTCCGCCAATCTCACGGGCACGTCGCACGGCACTACTCAGAACATCACGATGTCCACAATGAACACCATCAAAAAAACCTACAGCCAGCACCACAGGAGTTTTTACTGCGCTCAATTCTGAAGGTTTGGAGATTATCCGCATCTTGCTCATCCCCGTAAAGCGAAACGCTCAAATGGCAATATCCGTTCATTGAGCTGGTCGAGAGTCATAGCCCTAACGGCATCCAGTGTAAGGGCATCGGCCACAGCGAGCTCTCCTGATTTTGTTCGACGTAGCGTCTCGAGTGACGCACCACAGCCAAGTGACTGTCCAACATCGTGTGCCAAAGTACGCACATAGGTTCCTTTCGTGCAAAGCACTTCAAATTCAACCAAGGGCGGTTCCCATGCGGAGAGGGTGAAGCGATAAATGTGTACGAGTCTTCGTTTACGTTCCACCTCCTTTCCCTGGCGCGCCAATTTGTAGAGGGGTGTTCCGTTGACTTTTATAGCGGAAACCATCGGTGGAAGCTGAAAGATATCTCCACGGAGCTCTGCCATCTGCGCTTCGACCTGTTCACGTGCAATCTGATGCCAATGATTTTCAGCAACAACCTCTCCTTCGCGATCCTGGGTTGTTGTGACTCTGCCAAGTTTGAATGAACCCTGATAGGTTTTATCGCCGCCCATCACCTGAGATGACAGGCGGGTGCCTTTACCCAACAGAATAACCAGTAATCCGGTAGCCGCCGGATCAAGTGTGCCGCCATGCCCAACCTTCTTTAACTGAAACTCCCGTCTGAGAGCATTGACCACATCATGCGAAGTGCATCCTAACGGTTTATCAACCAGCAGCAACCCGTCTCTACACTCATTATAGCTCTTGATCTTCTTCAATCGTGTAATCCTGTGTTGTCGATTGATCACCTTTGTTTTCAACATTAACTTCAGGCATATGCGCTAGAATATCCAGCACATGGTCACCCTTTTCAACAGAACGATCCAGCTTGAAAGTCAAGCGCGGAGTATATTTCAAAGTAAGATCACGGTTGATCATTGACTGAAGCTCGCCGGCTTTGCGTGAGAGTCGTCTAAGCATGGCATCGCGCTCATTCTCATGGCCGAAAATCGACACCAGCACCGTTGCATTACGCAAATTGGAAGCGCAGTTGACCGAAGTAACAGTAACGGCTCCTAGATCGATACTTTCACCAGCGAAAACGTGATAAAGAGCCTCGCCAATCTCGCGACGCAGCAGGGCGTTTACACGCGCTAAACGTTTATATGACATGCAGACCTCCGGACATGATATCCGTGTTCACAGGGCACAAAATGTGGTCAGGGTGCCAAAGCGGATTCAAACGTTGCCGCCGGACGCGAACAACATATGTGCGCATCAGAGTGTGCGCGGCAACTCCTCCATAACATAGCATTCAACAATATCACCTTCGGCAAAATTCTCAAATCCTTTAAAGAATATACCGCATTCCTGAGAACCGGATACCTCTTTTACCTCCTGCTGGAAGTGTTTAAGCATCGAGACTGTACCTTCAAATATAATCTTGTCGCTACGCTTTATGCGGTAATGTCCACTCGAGAGTAATTGTCCGTCGAGCATCTGACAACCGGCCACTCTACCGGTTTTACCGATATCAAATATGACACGAATTTCAGCGTGACCTCTGATGACCTCTTTATATTCGGGAGGCAAAAGGTTAAGCATACGTTGTTTGACATAATCAATCAACTCATAGATGATTCTGAATGTGTTAATCCTGACCCCGTCGTGACGGGCAATCTGCTGCACACCGGACTCAATACCGACATTAAAACCTACAACCAGCGCATCGCCTGCCGCAGCCTTGTTAACGTCGGTAGCTGAAACATTACCGATACCTTCGGAGATTACATTCAGTGTAACCTTTTCACTTCTAATCTCTTTCAGCGAATCAATAATCGCCTCGAGTGAACCTTGAGTATCGGCTTTGATAACCACCGGCTGTTCCTTTTTAGTGTCGACACTCATCATCATCATCGCTTCAAGCGACTTAGGTTTAGCCGTCGCCAGCTGCGCCCTCTTGTTTTCCATGGCGGCCTCGGCAGCCAGCACACGAGCACGTTTTTCATTGAGCATCACGCGAAACTCAGCCCCGGCCTCCGGTACTCCTGAGAGCCCCATACATTTGACTGCGGTGGATGGTCCAGCCTCTTTTACGCGATGCCCGCGGTCATCAATCAATCCACGCAATTTACCAAAGTGCTCTCCGCACAACAGCACATCGCCGACCTTCAGTGTGCCACCCTGAACCAGCAGAGTAGCTGTGGGCCCAAGTCCCTGCTCAAGCTGAGCCTCGACAACAACTCCGTTGGCACGCCGTCTGGGGTTGGCTAGCAGCTCAAGCATGTCGGACTGCAGCAAAATCATTTCCAGCAAATGATCCATACCGGAACCGTCAACTGCTGAAACCTCGACGGCAATTATGTCACCCCCCCAGTCTTCCGGGGTCAGACCTTCACTCTGCAACTGCTGACGTACCCGATCAGGACGAGCATCAGGCAAATCACATTTGTTAATTGCAACCATAATCTGCACACCCGCCGTCTGGGCATGTCGGATTGCTTCCCGGGTTTGGGGCATAATTCCGTCGTCAGCCGCAATAATAATCACTGCGATGTCGGTCATGTTCGCGCCGCGTTCACGCATAGAAGAGAAGGCCGCATGTCCGGGTGTGTCCAGAAATGTGATTTTACGTCCGTTGACATCCAGCGTATAAGCACCGATATGCTGCGTTATTCCGCCCGCCTCGCCAGAGACCACTTTGGCGTTGCGAATACGATCCATCAGGGATGTTTTACCGTGATCCACATGACCGAGAAATGTAACGACCGGAGGTCGAACAACCATCTCATCGAGGTTATCCTCAGGAATTATATCGTGCTCTTCCTCCTTCTTCAGCACCGGCTTACGTTCATTGGAACGTTTCTGACGCTCCAACTCGATTTTAAATCCATATTTATCCGCCAATTTAGAAGCCACATCCAATTCGATACGCTCATTGATGGAGACCAGCATATTCATTTGCATCAGGTCGGCGATCAGGCGATTAGGCCGCAACCCCATCCGTTCTGCCAGTTCCTTAATAACTACGGCGCCTCGCAAAATTATAATTCGATCGGGCGACACACTCTTTTCGGCTGGAGTTTTAATCTCCGGTGGGGTGACGGATTCTTTCCGCTGCGGTGTTTTGGGGGCTGAACCGGCAGCTGTTTTAGCAGCTCTTTTGGCACTGCTCTCGGATTTTTTCCGGCGGGCAGGAGGTTCACTGCGTTCGACGGTTTTTTTGACGGTTTTCGTTATAGGAACTTTTGCCGTAGTAGTGCGCTCGATCACCTGCTCAATCGCTGCTTCTCGCGAAACCGCTTTTTCCGATGGTGCTTCTATCTTTTCGGCATTGACCGCAGGTGTGGCAACAACATCCTGTCGGCTTGAGGCTGAATCCTCCACAGCGGGCTTGATTTGCGCATCTGCACCACCTTCGCCCCTGAGTGCCATATCCATCTCCAGTGCTCTGTCGCGATGAACCTTCAGGGCGGCATCCTCGGCGGCACCACTTTTCAGAGCACGTTGCACCGCATTCTTCAGTTTCTGTTCACGCTGGGCGATGCGTTCCGCGATCTTTTTTTCAATTTCCTGGGGCGTGCGCTTATTAAGCGCATCCTGCAGCTGTCTGACTTCTTCATCCTTGAGACGGGTCAGCGGTGAATAGGCTTCGATATCCAAAGCCTCCGCCTCTCTGATCACCTCAAAGCTGGATGTTTGCGCTCTCGCGGCTAATTCACATACTCTCATGATTGTATTTTACTCCCCCGCATCCTCAATACTGCTGGCCGCGGAAGCCGCAGCCCAGATTTTACTGGCGGTAATCTCATCAAAACCGCAGATTTCCTGCAGATATGATATCTCAACCTCCACAATACCGTCGGTTGTCAGAAAACCGTTATCCACCAGTTTGGCGGCCTCAGCTACCGATAAATCCAGCACCTCCGCCAATTCCTCAATCGCGTTTTCACGCCTGGTTTCAAATGGAACCTCATCCTCGATTTTTTGTATATCAACCCGCCAACCAGTCAGCCGCGAAGTCAAACGGACATTCTGCCCGCGTTTGCCGATGGCCAGCGAAAGCTGGTCAGGACGAACTGTGACATGGATTGTACTGCGCCCATCCTCACCCACCTCACCAATTTCTATATTTTCCAGTCTGGCGGGAGCCAATGCTTGCGCGACATACTGTTTGATATCGTCGCTCCAACGCACAATATCTATTTTTTCGCCATTGAGTTCGCGCACTATATTGCGAACTCGCACCCCGCGCAATCCAACACAGGCACCAACCGGATCGACCTTATCATCAAGGGTTCTGACCGCGATCTTTGAACGGTAGCCAGCGTCACGGGCGACACCCATAACCTCCACAATCCCATCGGCGATCTCCGACACCTCCAAACAAAAAAGAGTTTTTACAAAATCAAAACAGGCACGCGAAAGCACCACCGCTGGGCCGTTGGCGGCAGCCTGCACGCGCAGTATATAGGCCCGCACACGGTCACCAACATTGTACTCCTCACTGGGAATTCGCTCTTTAACAGGTAGAATTGCCTCGGTCCTCCCCAGATCAATGATCAGATCACGGTGCGTTATCTGCCTGACTGTTCCGCTGACAATATCACCGATACGGTCTTTATACTCATCATATACATTTTTGCGCTCCGCTTCGCGAATTTTCTGCAGGATCATCTGTCGGGCAGTCTGCGCCGCTATTCTGCCGAGGTTAGCCGGTGGTACTTCAATTTCCAGTAGATCATTGGTTTTTACATCCGGTTTGATGCGACGTGCTTGACGCATTGAAATCCAACCGAGTCCTTCATCCTCATCAGATGCCACCACGGTGTCGAACGCTTTAATTTCCAAGGTCTTTCGATCAATTTCCACCCGCAAATCATTGGTAACATCAAGGCTTTTACGGGCAGCCTGCTGGATTGCAGATTCGATCGCCTGAATAATAATCTCTCTGTCAACCCCCCTATCCCGTTCAAGATAACTGATAATAGAAAGCAATTCATTATTCATGGTACACCGCCTTTAACCTAAAAACCATTTCCAGCAACAAAAAAGAGCGGGAAAAGCCCCACCCTTTTATTTTCAAAAAGAGGCAACATAATATGTCATCCCGCTGAAAATGTCAATGCGCAAACAAAAAGAGAGCGCTTTTGAAATTGCTGTGCGGCTGTTCAGATCATACCCGGCAGCAGCTTTGCCAAACGACGCATCTCTCTGCGAAGTTCAAGAATTTCCGGATCAGAAGAGATGTCCGGCAGCTTGTCGATATTTGCGGCTTTCCAGGATTTATACTTGCTATGAATTTCATCATAGGTTTCTTTGAGAGTTGTCTCCTCATTTTTCATGCGGCGCAATTGGTCGTCAAGCCGCGAACGCCGCAGTCCGTCAGCCTCGTCACGCTGCGCGGTGATGTCACTGGCCATTTCAATGTGCTTCATATAATTTTCATAGGCCCTTTTATACTGACGATAGTGCGGATTCATCTGTGCGATTTCGAGCATTATCTCCGACCTGCGCTCTTCGAGCGCGCCTGATCTCTTAAAATACTCTTCAAGATTGTTCAGCTGGCGTTGTGAGAGTTTTGTGTAATCGCCGGTAAAAAGGGAGAGATCGGTACGTTTAAGCAAAAACGGACCGTGCCGATCACCCTTGTGTTGCAATTTACATAGTACCATCGTTCCTCTGGATGAATTACGGAACTCAACGAAGTCAATAAAAAGTCCGGGGGGAACTTCACCCAGGTTTCGGCCTTCAGCGTCATACAAATTTGTCTTAACCCGTATCACCCCCCAATCCGGTCGTTCCTTGCCACGCACGCGGAAGATGCCAAGCAATGCGGGCGGATCATCATTGAAATCCTGAAGAGCGACGTCCTCAGCAGCATGCTCTGCCCCGGCGGAGGGTTTTAAGCTGATAACGGAGTCTTCCGCTACAACCGCATGATCAAAGTCTGGAGTTACCTTTTCAACCTGGTACTCCGTTTCGCTTCGCTCAGCTAATCTCAGCGGCAACAAACTGCTGATAATGGGTACTGCAAAGGGGGCTATCAACCACACCAGTGCACTACTGATCACAGCAATCACTATATATCTGATCCAAAAGAATTTCATACACCGCAACTTTAACAAAAAAAAGAGGTGCCCTGCGACACCTCCCAAAAGAAAAAAGTTTTGGGCATCCCATTTATCTCGCAGGAACGTCCCACGCATCCATCACATGTATGTCGCACTCTGACTCAAGTGCTTTTTTTAGCTTTGCGCGGAGCTTCACGCAATCGTGCCTTCTTGCCGGTCAGCTTGCGCAGGTAATAAAGTTTGGCACGCCGCACACGCGCAGAGCGATCAACCTCAACTTTATCGACGTAGGGCGTATAGAGCGGAAAGACCTTCTCGACACCGACACCAAAAGTCATACGGCGTACAGTGAAGGTGGCATTATTGCCGCCTCCGTCACGGGCGATTATCGTTCCTGAAAAAACCTGAACGCGCTCTTTGTCGCCCTCTTTAATTCTCACATGTACTTTTACGCTGTCACCGATGCTGAACTCAGGCACCTTTTTACTTTCACACATTTTTTCAATCTGCTCGCCATTAATTTTATCAATCGCGTTTGCAATCATTTTCGCAACTCCTTACTGTTAACAAAATCCCTTTTCAGGAAAACTACTTCAACAAATCAGGCCTACGCCTAGAGGTCCTGTCCAAAGCCTGCTCTTTACGCCAGGTGTCCACTGCGCCATGATCTCCGCTTTGCAGAATATCCGGCACCTGCATGTTTCTGTACACCGCCGGTCTGGTATACTGAGGGTACTCCAGCAATCCACTCGAAAATGACTCATCGCCAAGAGCCTCAGCTCCGCCGCCCAAAACACCCGGGAGCAAACGAACAATCGCATCAATCATAACAGCTGCGGGCAACACCCCGTTGGTCAGAACATAATCACCAATTGAAACCTCATCTGTAACCAAGGCCTTACGCACCCGTTCATCAACACCTTCATAGTGACCGCATAAAAAAATTAGGTGGTTCTCACCACTCAACCGGACAGCATCCTTTTGCGTGAAAGGGGCACCTGCCGGATTCATTAAAAGCACACGGGCATCATCTGTTCGCAACGATTCCACCGCTTCAAACCAGAGCTCCGGCTTCATTATCATTCCAGGGCCGCCTCCATAGGGTCGGTCATCGGCTGTTCTGCGCGTATCATGGGCAAAATCACGCAGGTTCACGACCCTGATTCGGGCCGCCCCCATCGCCAATGCCCGTTTGAGCATACTCTCAGCAAGAAAGCCTCTCAGCATTCCCGGGAAAAGAGTCAGAACATCTATTTTCAGAAGCCCGCCCATCCTAGACAGCTCTTCACAAATGATTTTTCCTCAAGCGTCTGTTCCGGAAGGTGACGCGACACGGGCCCTTTTGACCATGCTGGCGACAGTCTCGGACAACTGTGCACCCTTTGACTGCCAGTATTCGACACGGTCGAGATTCAACTTGAAGTTTTTGCCATCCTTACAAGGCTCATACCAGCCCAGTATCTCTAAAAACTTACCATCACGGGGCGATCTTTTATCAGCGGCGACAACACGGAATGCCGCGTTGTTTTTACAGCCGGTTCTACGTAGTCTAATTGTGACCATTCTTTCCTCCAAAAAGGCCATTACTATATCAATCCGACGCATACCTTTGCAAGGGAGAAATTTAAAGATTTAACTTACAATTTACATGTAGCTTGGTTGCCTTCGGATTCAACCATAGGCCCCAAAGCCGAAAAACCAATACTTTTTGGCCAGTCGATAGAAAAAAGAAGTTTCGGGAATGGGATGGCCGCTGTGATCATGGCACCGCATGGCCGGGCGTGCAGCCAGTTCCTCAAAAAAGGAGTTGCGTCCGCTACTATCCGCGGCGGCACAGCGTACGGCCAGCTCAATCAGAAAATTAGGATGATCCATCAGTACGCAACCGCGGGTCAGAGCAGGCACCTCATCTCTGAATCTCCGCAGCAAGTTGGAAGACGAGATCAACGCGGCCGCATCACAATTTACACTCAAACGTGCATCTGAGCATTGTATTGGAGGGCAGGGCTCAACACATCCGCAGGCGTTGATATGATGACTTATCCCCATGGCGGCCGGACAGACTGCGTTGCCGTCACTGTCCCAGTAAGCATCCACAATCACCAGCGAACGGCAGCGTCGCCGCTGTGTCACGATAAACCGACGCAAATCACGCACCTGGCTGTCGGATAGGGCATCGTCAAAATTAGGATCAACTCCGGAAGGGCGGTAGATATAAAACCAGAGATAGAGCGCACCGCGTCGCGCCATCTCATCGACAAAGTCGTGATCAACAACATCAGCAAAGTTGCCTTGCGAAACCGAGACCGCCACACCGGTTATCAATCCCACTTCACGGCAGATTTCCAGTGCTTTCAGTGCCTGCGCAAAGCCACCCGAAGTGCCGCGCCTATCGGCATAGCTTTTCTCCAACCCTTCCACACTTATCAGCGGTGTAACATTGCCCGCATGAGCCAGCTGATCCGCAATACGTCGAGTGAGCAGATGACCGTTGGTAAAAAGCTGAAAATATGAGTTGCGATTTTCAAAAAAAAATTCGGGCAACCAATCCAGCAACAGCGGTTCACCGCCGAGTATGCCGAAGAAACGGCAACCCATACGCCGACTTTCATCAACGATATATTCAAGCAATTCTTGTTCCATATCAGCCGGTTCTTTTGCACCGACAGCCCAGCATCCCCGACACCTTAAATTACAGCGTTGAGTGACACTGATAAAAACAAAAGGCGGGAAATAGAGTCCCTTTTTACTGCGTTTTTCGAAAGCCTGTAGCGCAAGCAGATTGCCAACTCCGGCACCAAAGATGAATTTAAACAACAACCGCGGTTTTATCTCTGTTAAAAACCGGAGGGCAAGCAATTTTTTGCTCTTATCTTTGATGAGCATTTTTCCACCTTAGAACGATGACTCAGACCCGGTTGTTCGGGATGGAGCAACGTTCCCGTTCTGCATCTGCGACTTTTTTTGCATCAAGCAGCCGACGTTTGGCACGGCGCTGTTCAAGAACTTTGATCGGATCTTTTTCGAACTCCCGAATCAACTCATCGCGCGCCATAACGCTTTTATCCTCAATCGCACCGTTCAGCACAGCTTCGGGGCTGAAAGGAAATATCAGAGCACCGCTGGGACAGATCCGGGCGCAAGCGGGACAACCTTGTTTACAGTTAAGCGGGGCGGAAACTTTGACGCGTTGCGCACGCGGTGAATTCTGATCAAGTTGATAGGTCGCAAAGATGCAGTAATCGTGACAAATTCCGCAACCGCTGCAACGTTCACGGTCAATCACCGGATACCAAGGAGCACCTTGAAGCCCTTTTAACAGCGATTCATCATAAGCAACGTTGATCCAATTTATATTCCGTTTGCGATATTCAATCCGAGCAAAATCGAGCAGAGCCCGCACGGCACGCGGTCGTGAGGCGCAGCAATAATACTCCACCTCCGCATTCTCGAAAATACCGGTTAGTTTCGGATTGTTTTTCTGCAGAGCTGCCTGTGCCAAGTTGTCGATCCGGGTAATTTTCATGGCGGTTCCGTAGCCACTCAGCTCCGCAAGAGGGTCAGCGGTGAAGCAATCCAACTCTCCCAATCTAAAAATCACAGTTTCAGTTTGCATATTTTTTCCTAAAAAATTGAAGCGGCTTTCACAAAACACCTCTGTTTATCTGACTTTGATCAGAATAACAAAAAGCAGTGGCGTCAGAAATGATTGAATCAGAACGAAGCGTATCAGCACCTGCGAGTTACTCCAATGCAAATTACCACGACAATGATCATGCAAGGGGAAACGGAAGCGGTGTAGCGATTTTACAAACACATGCTGTCTGCCAGCCTCTTCTGGCGTCAACAATTCCGGACGACGCACATCGAATCCCAATTTGCGCAACAGAATAAGTAGCAGCAGCTTTAGCAGCCCGGTACCGCCATTCACCAGCACCACCGGGGCGATAACGACAATCAGAAAGGGATTGCCGGCAAACAGCACAGTGATCCCAACCAGCAAACCGAGAAAACGTGAGCCAGCATCGCCCATAAGCACACTGCTGGGATTGGCGTTATACCAAAGATAGCCAGCCAATCCACCTGCGACGCAGGACACCATAATCGCCCAACGCGCCGCATTGGGGGTGGTGGGAATTAGCAGATAATCGGCGACGGGCTTGTAGCCCACCACGCCGTAGAGCAAAGCAGCCATAGCGAAGAGGGATAGCAGCGTTAATGAACCAGCCAACCCATCAACTCCATCGCTGCAGTTTGTCGCATTTGTGGTGACCCAAAGCAGTGCCGTCGCCAACGGCAGATAGAGATAACCCGGCACAATAACTCCGTGTTTGACAAAAGGCAACCAAAGTTCACCACCGCCCGAGCGGTAGATGCATGCCGCAGCGGCCACAGACACCACCACATCCAATAGCCCCTTCTGCCAACGCCCCCACGGTTTTGTACTGAGGTCATCCAGATAACCGAAAAACATACTGAGATAGAGCGTGAACAGAACGCCAAACTGCCACATATCAAGTGGCACCAACAAAAGAATCACCGGCAGAACAATCATGGTTACGAGTACTCCCGCACCGGTCGGCTTGCCCTTGGATTCCGCTCCCCGATCAGCAGCGTTCACCTTGCCGCCATCCCGCGGCAGCAGATGCCACAAGCGCGGCAGCAAAATCCAGACAGCCACTCCCGAGAGCATAGTCGCCAACGCCAGCAACATCAGATGTGATGTCAGTAACCGGAACGGGCCCCAGAATGCGATCAGTTTCTCACCCAGATAATAAAGCACTGCTCTCTCTCCCCCCCCTCCGCTCTCTCAATCTTTTATTTAAATAAAGTTGACTATCGACTCATAATCCTTTTCAGCTCGGCGATATGAGCAGGTGTAGTACCGCAGCAGCCGCCAATAATCGACGCGCCCGCCGTGATCAACTCCGCCGCCTTGACGGCAAACTGCTCGGCACCCTCAGGGAAAATGGTGACACCGCTTTCAAGAATCGGCATCCCGGCATTGGGCATTGCCATGACGGGTTTGCCGTCGGCCGTTGCAACCAGAATCTCAACAATTTTAAGCATATGTTCCGCTCCGAGGCCGCAGTTGGCACCGATTATATGAGCACCGGCATCCAGTGCGGCCTTGGCAAACTGATCAGGGTAGACCCCCATCATCGACGCATAACGCCCATCAGAGAGCGGATCAAAGGTAAAAGAAGCGATACAGGTCAGATCGGTATTATCTCTGACTGCGCGCACTGCTGCGCAGCACTCTTCGATAGCAGTCATGGTTTCAACTATCACAGCATCGGCTCCACCGGCGGCAAAAGCAGTGGCCTGTTCCGCGAAAGCATCATAAAAACTCTGTTCACTCTCCAGACCAATCGGCTGCATGAACTCCCCGGTAGGTCCCATACTGGCCATTACGTACTGATCCGCTCCGGCAACCTCACGTGCCAGAGCGGCACCAGCAAGGCAAATTTCCGCAACTCGCTTCTCTAAACCGAATTTTCGAAGTTTGTAGCGACTGCAGCAGAATGTATTGGTTTCCACAATGTCGCTGCCAGCCTGGCGGTAATTTTGGTGGATAGCCCGCACCGCATCTGAATTTTCGACACACCAGAGCTCGGGACACTCCCCGGGTTGCAAGCCATGCCGTTGAAGCTCAGTACCCATCGCGCCGTCACAAATCAGCACTTTCTCGAGTGCTAGCTCTTCGACTCTCTTCATTTTGCCCCCTGACCGACTAGCGAATCAATTTTTACACAAATACGCACAGGCACGTAAGCATTCCACACTCACGCCGATTGAGGTTCAATTTTAACACAATCGCTGATTGATTCCCAACCGCGAGTTAAGTATTTTCACACTTCAATTGACGCGCCCCCACTTTCCCGACGTCCTATAAAAAAAGAGCGACACGCCACAGCGCCCGCTCCTTTTTCAGAAACAAAACAGCTGTTTTTATTTCTTGGGAGGCACAATTGCATCCTTACAGGCTTTGGCCAGGCGGAATTTGACAACCGTCTTTCTGGGGATTTTGATCTCTTCGCCGGTGGCCGGATTACGACCCTTGCGAGCTTTGCGATCCTGCTTGATCAATTTGCCCAGACCAGGCAGCATAATGCCTTCCTTGGATTTCGCACCGGCATAGGCGATGTCAAGCAGTGTCTGATAAACAGCAGCCGCCTGCTTCTTTTCAATTCCGCCAGCTTCGGCCAACGCTGTAATGATCTCGCTCTTGGTGCGAGGTGTTGCTTTTTTAGCCATTTTATTTAACTCCTTTGTTAATCAAAATTTAACCCAACAGCCTTAAGATAAACTAAATCCTGTATTTATCAATAGTAAAAACCGGTTTAACACAACTTTTTGTTGTAAAACCCGGAAAATATTTTTGGATTAAAGGCTCTTCAAAGCGATTAACCTTGAAATAAACGAGGCATAATCATATTCTGATAATCAATTTTTTGGGAACAAAAGTATGCATCTATTATCTTCCGCACTTAACGCACTAATTGTCATTCTACTACTGCGCCTGTTTGCAAAAACAGACAGAGAGAGCTTTTTCAATCCCTATGTTGCATTCGTCGGCACTCGGTTGAACCGGCTGGGTGATTCGTTGCGACCCTTTTTGGCTCTGCCGGAATCAGCGGTTTTCGCTTTACTGACTCTTCTGGTTTTTCTCTTTAAATCAGCTGTAACCGCGCGTCTCTCGATTCAACCTGCCGTTGCTTTCGGCGAAACCTTCAGGTGTATGCCTTCAACACCGACCCAGCTGAACCTGCTGATCTTCAACCTTTTGGAGACGCTCTCTTTCATTCTTAAATTCTGGGGGTTTCATTTTCTGGTAAGCCTGATCGCCAGACCAGGCGGCACCACCCGCATGGAACAGGCACTGGAGTATTTCGCCCGGCCATTCTCCGCAGTTCCTTATGTATTTCGCCCAATTTTGCTCATCGGCCTGCATATCATTCTTGCCTTCACTGCGCTCAATTTGGGATCACTAACCAGCAATTCGCTACAACCAAACAGCTCCTTTGCGGCCACCGATGTGATCGCATCCGCCGCACTGCCGGTGGCAATGGTCAAAACCGTAGCCTTGGGTGTACTGGCTTTCTGTGAAAGTCTATCCTTTATGATCAGTGCTCTGTTCGCATTCATCATTGGATCGTTGATCGCTACCTTCATGCGAAAACCGGAGGTAATGATGTTCTGCCGAGAGGGCAGCGACCTGATTCTCGGCAGATTTTCACGCGGTGGTGGAACCATGCAGGCCGGTCTGGATTTCACGCCGTTGATTTTCTTCATTGTAGCCAACTTGATGTACAACACTGCCAACGTGGTTATTTTTACATTTGTCAATCAACCATTCAACCTGCCCTACTGAAATCACGCCAACCTCTTAAACAGCAACAGATGAAACACGACCACCATGCGAAACTGCCAGAGTGGCTGTCCTGCCGCTCTGAATACATCAGACTTCAACTGAAAATCATACCGCGCTCATCCCACTCGGCACTAATTGGATGCGAAGGAGGACGACTTAAAGTTCGACTGAAAGCCCCTCCGGTTGAAGGTCGGGCCAACAAAGAGCTGATCGGACTTTTTGCCAAATTGTTCAAACTGCCGAAATGCGATATATCAATTGAAACAGGAGAGGGATCGCGTTTTAAGTCTCTCGGCATTCACTGCACAAGACCCGCAGAGGTTGTGGAAAAGATAAACCAAACGCTGGATAACAGTTTATGAAATATTTTCTTTTGATCCTGCTGCCGCTGCTGGTATCAGCCGAAGCCTATACCGACCGCTTTGTCTTTGATATGCCGGAGGTTCATGCACAACACATCAAATTGCTGGCATTGATGTACGACGCTCACTCGCAACAAGATTACTACGCAATGGGCACGCTCTGTCACCGTGGCATCAATCTACGCACCGCTGGCGCGCTCTGGCACTACAATCTGGCCTGTGCCCTGGCCCTGCAAGATAATCCAGAAGAGGCGATTGATACTTTGAAGCAAGCTTTGAAGCTCGGTTTTGACGATCTGCAACACCTTCGGAAAGATCCGGATCTGGCCAACCTGCGCAAACGCGATGAATACCGTAAGCTCGTTGAAAACACACAGCGAAACCTGGCCGATCCTGCCTACACCAACAGTGCTGTACGCCGGATTATGGCACTCCCTCCCACTACCGACGCATCCATCGAGCAATCCGCCACCAATTCAATCTGGAGTTTCAACACAGGAAAATTTCACACATTTGTGATTTTGGCAAAACCTGAGAAAAACAATCAGCCTCTTAAAAAGAGGGATTCAGACAATCCAATAATGATCTATGCCAACCGCGACAACAACACAACTACACCTGATTTGACTCAGCGTCCTGGAGTGCTGCGCCTGACTTACTCCGAAGATGTTGTCAAACGCAGACTTAATCTCGGGCTGCCCAACACAATTTTCATCGACGGAGCCAATGGTTGCACAGTACCGGTGGCCGGTAATTCATCACTGGGGTTCGTCAAATCCGCCTACTGGCGCTGCCAACCGCGTGCGCTTTTCAATGATCCCAAGATGATCGGTTCACAAATGGCCATGCTGCTTTCCAACCAGCTGTTCTGTTATCCCACCTACCGCGACTACACAATCGGGCAATATGATCTCTTCCCGGCCAACACCCCCTATTATATCGCTGTCAGCGGCGGTTCCGGATCGGAAAATGTTTTTACGGAGGCCGTAATTGACGCGTTCTGCGCCATGCCTGCAAAGACCCGCGCTTATCTGACCAGAGATGGCAAAGTTATGACGACCATCCTGGCACTGCTGAGAAAGTCACAGCATGGCGTTGTAACTATCAGTGATTACCTGAGCGGCAAAGCCCATCCTGCGGCCTTCCAAGTGGAGTCTCTTGACAAAGAGCATCTACTTGCATCGGCCTCGACTCTGAGTACTAACGAGATACCACCGCTGGCTATGTTGCAGTTTGAAGACCAAAGCAATCTCAATCCGGCCCTGGACATGCCCGGCATGATTTACAATGAATCGCTTTTTACCACTCCTCTAGCAGTAGCCAGGGTTTTCAGAGCATTTCCTCAAAAACGGATATACAGAGTCAAAGTGTTGAGCGACGATGAGGATGCACCGATCTGTGCTGTTTTATTACAAGGTGAGTCCGCAAAAATCAGGCTTGAAGCCGATCCACAGGAACGACATGCCTGGCTAATCGAAGTTATGCATCACACGCCCTTTAAAACAACGGTCAGCCAAGGTTCTTCTATCAGCACAATGCGTGTCGATATAGGTTTTTTTGCCGGCGAGCCAGAAAATTTATCGCTACCCGCCATCCTGAGCATCTACTTCCCCGGAAATGAGCGACGCTCATACGACGCACAAGGCCGACTTCTCTCTATCGATTACCGGCGCAGCACCACCCCGTACACAGATCCACTGCTGAGCATAAAGCGCGACTGGCAGGATGTTTTTAAACATGACCGGACAGGGCGTATAATCGGCTGGCAGAGATTCAGAGCACGCCGCGAACCACAGCCGTTCACCGCCTACGGTGATCTGGTAACAGCCTATGATCAACAGGGACGCGCCGTGAAAGCCCGTCGCATTCAATATATCAAGCGCTTTCACGGAAACGAAAGCGATGGCTACGACTCTCTGCCGACACTGGCGCAGGTTGACGACAACATTGAAGTTCGCTACACTTATGAGTCTGATGATGATCTAATCGGTAAACCGGAGGCAAAAATTACCCTTCTGCAGGCCCCCCCGGACGAGATGGCAGAAACTTTGGAATGATGAAACAGGAGTGATTTAATGAAAAATGAAAATAGTCATAAGGTACTTGATGACGGTTTTGTGAGAGTTGTTGATACAATGGGTGATGATTCGTCGGTTGTTCAAGCGGCGCGGGTTTCATACGGAGCTGGCACCAAAAAGGTTTCAGAGGATCGCGCGCTGATTCGTTATCTTCTGCGACATAAGCACACCTCACCCTTTGAAATGTGTGAGCTCAAACTTCATCTGCGTGTTCCCATGGATTGCTGGCGTCAATGGGTACGCCACCGCACCGCCAACATCAACGAGTATTCAACCCGCTATTCAATCGCAATTGATTCAGCGCAGAGCACGCTGCCGGGTGAGTGGCGGATGCAGTCCGCCAGCAACCGGCAGGGTAGTGAAGGTTTTTTTGATGAATCAATTGGAGCAACACTCAGCGCGCGGGAGGCTGAACTGCACAAATTGTGTCGTAATGAGTACAATGCCCGTCTGGAAGCCGGAGTGGCCCGCGAACAGGCACGTAAGGATTTGCCGCTCGCAACGTACACCGAGGCCTACTGGAAGATTGATCTCAGCAATCTGCTGCACTTCCTGGAGCTGCGTATGGAAGAACACGCGCAGTATGAGATCAGAGAATACGCCCGCACAATCGGCGAAAAGATTGTCAGTCAATGGGTGCCGATGGTCTGGGAGGCCTTTTTAGAGTACCGCATGAATTCCCTTATCTTCTCACAAACAGAACAGGATCTGCTGACATTACTGTATGCCGGAGATCAAGTTGCGGTTATATCGCGGCTGAGGGAGATCAAGTGGATCAAAGGCGAAGGTGCTGATGTTAAGCCTATTCTTGAAGCCAAGGAGTTTTTAGACAAACTGGAGCGGCTTGGCATTCAGATTACCTTGACTTGAAATGCGGTGCAAAGTAGTTGTTGCAGAAGTTTAAGAGGCTGAAATGCATCTGACAAAAACAATCCTTCTTGTTCTTTCTCTGCTTCTTTGCCGCAACTGTTCGAGTGCCGCAGAACGACCGATGGTATTGTTCGATTTTCAAAGTAGCGACGGCAACACCGTAAACGATAGTTCCTCGTCTAGAGTTAGTCATATTATTCAACAGGGAGTTGTAACAAATTGCGGTGCGACAAAAGTGCTGGTTTTTGATGGATACAGCACGCATATTGAATTGCAGACCACCACTAAAGTTAAACTTGAAAACGGTGTGACCATAACAGCTTGGATGGCACCCTCCAAAATGTCATCCAACACGATTGTCATCGGCAGACCCAACCAGAATACCGCATGGACTACCCCGAATTTAGGACTCTATTTCCCCTCTGAAAACAGAGTCGGCATGGGGCTTTGGACTCCTGAAAAATGTATAGTTGAGGCGCAACGCGATTTGCGCAAGAACGAGTGGATCTTTGCAGTCTGCGTTTGGGATCGGTCGACAGCGCGAATATACATCAATGGCGAATTGCAAGGTGAAAAGAGTTGCTCTGGCAAATTGCTGAATTTTCAAGCACCCTTCGCGGTCGGTTGCGGCAACCGAAACAACCCGTTTTATCAAGGCTTACTGGGAGAGGCGCGAATTTATGACAGAGTTTTGGATAGCACTGAGATCATAAAGATTTTCAAAACACAACGCAGTTTGTATCCACAACACACCGCCACCGAACAGGAACAAGGCTTCACTGTTAAAAGCCGCCGAAACGGAGAGCGCGCGTGGCGTGAATATCCGACACGAATATTAAATAATCTGCGCGGCTTCACTCCTGATGCCGTAGCAGTTGGACTCAATCAATACGGTGGATGGAAAGAGTGCACAAGCAGAGCCAGCGGTTTTTTCCGAACCGAAAAGATTAACAACCGCTGGTGGCTGATTGATCCGATGGGCTGTTATTTCATATGTGTTGGTTCAACGTGAAATGGACAACTGCCTTTTGTTGTTAAGAGACTGACACCATGCCAATCTCGTGTTTTTCTGGATGCTCCCCATGGGGCTCTG
>CAYOQJ010000102.1:0-14070 GCA_964406095.1 uncultured Lentisphaeraceae bacterium | reverse complement strand
GCATGACACGGACGGAGGGTATGAGCATGAACCGTGACAGAGGGCCAGAGTTCTTGGCAACGGTTTTTCTCGGATTATTTGAGGGCGCAGTCCGACGGTGTCCGGCATGCCGGATTTTCGCGAAGTCGATGGGAGCGGCTGGGGCTGTTGGTCCGGCGAGTACGGCAAGCGCAGAAGGTAGCATGACTTATCGGTGTGCCTCGATGAGCACGAGCCCGGCCTCCGCAAGCTAGCGATACGAGATCTCTGTCAGGGACGGCAACATGTGCCGGTCAACAGGACCAAAGGGCCTTGGAGCGGTATAATAGCCGGGCGGATAAGGTGGACATTCTGTCACCAGCCGTCAGTGAGATCCGCACACATGATGCGGTTCACCGCGGCACCTCTGGTGGAAGCCATCCTTTCCGCCCGACGTACTTGTCCGAGACTCAACGATTCCGTTTGCCGCCCGTGCTGAGGGGGCGTTTGAGCGGCAGCTTTATGCCATAGAGTTCCTCCACCATGTTGCGCCATTGTCCAAGAGGGTTCTTCGGATCGAAAGCGATGTGGTCGGCTTTGACGCGTCGCCACTTGGCCTCAAGGTTCGGCCATATCTTCAGGTAATAGGCGGCGCGTTCTTCTGGCGTGGCTTCTTCGTCTCGCAGCTCGGGCGGCAGGTAGATTTGGCCCGTGCGCATCAGGCACATGCCCAGGCGCAGATAGCGGCGTGCGAGGCCGAAGTCGGCGTGCTGACCGGCGCTCTGGCGGCGGTAGTGATCGGCCATGAGTTCGGGTGGCCCCTGCCGCCCGATTAGCGTGCCGGACTGAACGACGTAGTCTTTCAGGATACGGTTGGCCCGTTTGCCGACACGGCCGGTCTTGGCATCCTTCTCGGGACCGCCGGTCTGTTTCGTGCGCGGGATGATTCCGGCGTACGAACAGAGGTTGTTGACGGGGTGTTGCGCGTGGGGATCGCCAAGTTCGGCGACCACACCGGCGGCCAGGACGGTGGCGATGCTGCGCACGCTCGTCAGGAGCGCGGCCGGTGTCTGCGCCAGCAGTACGGCCATCTCGTGTTCGGACTGCTCAGCGTTCTCCGAGAGGCACCGGTACAGGGCGACCTGTTGCCCCAGGGAGACTTGCAGCGTGTCCATGTACTCGCTGGCCGGGCCAAGAACCTGGTCGGCCAGTCCCTTAAGCTTGGCGACGGCCTTGTCGGCGTGGGGCGCGCCACAGCGCTGTAGCCCACGGATAAGACCGTCAGTACGACGACGGCGGATCTGGCGGGCACTGAAGCGGTCTTCCATGAGCCACAGACTGGCCGGACTGAACGAGACTATTCCGCTCTTCTTCTCGTCGAGGAAGCCGGGGAAGAGCTGATCGACGAGTGTGTGCATGCGGTTGGATGTCTCCGTACGCATCTGGATGACCTGTCTGCGATGGCGCACCAGGTTGCGCAGGTTCCGATAGATGCCGGTCTGCGCCGGGCTGGTATTGCCACGACGACTCAGCAGGGTCTTGGCGATGCCCAACAGGTCGAGGATGTCCGAACTGGCCTGCATATTCTCGCGCTGCTTCTTCGCATCGAAGGCATTGACGGCGGCCACGATCCAGCCTCGGGACCGCAACGCATGCATGAAGTTCAGCGCGTAGCTGGGCGCGTCCTCGCCACCGAAGAAAACGTGTTTGGTCTGGATGCGATGCCTCTTGCAACCAGCCCGCACACGTTCGATGAGGTAGTCGATGCCCTTCTGCGAGTTATGCACGGTGAACGGCTTGCGCAGATACTCTCCGGTGCCGTTGCAGAGCAGCGCGGTGTGGCTGGCTTTCGCGTAGTCGAGGGGCACGCACATGACCTTGCTGGGATGTCCGGCGTCCTCGAAGAGGTGGCGCAGGTCTTGACTCTGCGCCTGGTAGATGGTTCGCTTGCCCACGGTGAAGCTCCTTTCGTTGTGCAGCTGTTCTTCCAGGAACAGACTGCGTTGTTCACTCGATGAATATGCCAATGTCGTTTCGGCGACATATGGCTTGTGGCGAAGGAGCTTCACCATTTTTGCGCCAGAACGCCAGTTCCGGCGGCCCGCCTCGAAAACCGGGCCTCTCAGCGGCCCTACACGGCGCGATCTCGATCCGAGCCGATGCTCAGCACCCCCCGGATCGGGACTTCGGCGGCCCCCAGCCCTGGAGTTGGGGAGGCTTCGTCGAGCTCGCCGGAGGGCTCACTCGCCTCCCCAACATCCATGGCTGGGTAATGTACTAGCTTCGCTGGCGCGGCGGGTGCGGGTACGGCGTCACCGACCACGCCGGGACCAGGGAACATACCGCGAGCCGCGATAGCGGCGAGCATGGGGCCGTACACGCCCCCACGCTCGCGTAATACCACGATCAGGACGACTCATGACCGGGCATCCGCATTACCGGCTGACGCGGTGTTGCGTCTCGAACCAGGTTCGGATAGCGGTAAGGCGGCTCAAATATCTCGAATTTCCAGCGCAGAATGCGCCGGAGGATATGAAATGGTCGGGGCGGTGGGATTTGAACCCACGGCCTCTTCGTCCCGAACGAAGCGCGCTACCAGGCTGCGCTACGCCCCGATGTAAATGAGATGGATGAGATCAGGCGCGCTCAACCACGATCTCAGGATCGATAGTCTGACGCAGCCGCGCTTCAATTCCCTGCTTGAGAGTCATCTGAGCATGCGGACATGACCCGCAGGCACCGCGCAGTCGCAGAGTCACAATTTTATCTTCGATTGAAACCAACTCCAGATCACCGCCGTCGGCCTGTAGCATTCCACGCATCTCTTCAAGTTTTGCTTTGATCTTCTCTTCCATCAATAAGTCCTTGCTTTTCTGCTTTTCGGTGGCTCGTATAATGCCCGAAATTGGATTAAAGGTCAACCGTTGATATTAATATTTTTTACAAATACCATACATCGTTGCTTATTTTGAGGTTGAAACCACACCGCATACGGTTCTATAATGTGACGCATTGTATATGTTTTTCGGAAAGCAGTAGATAAACAGAGCTGTGGGCACAGAGAATTTACACCTCTCCCACACATGGCTGTATTTTCAGCTGGTTGGTTGACCACAGACCAGACCATCCGGCGCAGTTGAACTGATCGGTGGGGATAAAAAAAAGCAGGAGTAAGCGAATGACAAAAAAAAGAACTTGCGGTTTCACACAATCCTATTCCAGCGCATTGGCACTCACGTTTGCGGGTTTGGTGTTGCTTGTATCTGCTTGTAAGAAACAGGAGCCGGAAAAGCTCCGCGCTGACTTAACTGCGGCAGTTGAAGCGGGCGACATGCTAAGTGCCAAGAAGCAAATCGACCTTATCGATAAAAATGTTGAAAATCCCGAACAGATTATCGCTGTGATCGAATCCGGAGTTAATATCCTGTTGCAAAGCAAAAAATTTGATCAGGCTGGAGAACTCGCCAAATACATCAGGCATAAAGCAAGTGCGGATAAATATCATTATCGCAACCTGGCATCTTCGATCGACATACAATGTGTGATCGGTGAGCAACGCTGGGATGATATAAAACCCGTCTTCACAGAGTGTGTCGCTGTTTTACCTGATTCCCAGCTGGCCAGGTTGATACGTTTTGTTTGCAACTCTCTGGCCAGAGCTGACCGTAAAGAATTGATCGGCGAGCTGACCGAATCGGTGCTTACGCAGGCCAAAGGTAAGCAGCGCTCAATCAACTATGCCGCCACGAAGTGGATCGACTCCCGTATAGACCGGAAGAAAAACGCCTTGCCCGAAGCATTGCGCAAGCTCAATAGCACCAGCGTTTCGCCCGATACGGTCGGCTCCATTCTTCTCAATCATTTCTACGATCTGGCCTCGGACAAAGATGCGGTCAGAGAGCTCTGCGCCATTGGCTCTGAGTTGATTCCTAAAATCAAAAATGAAAACATTGTTAATGATCTGAAGGTCAAGATACTTGACGGTGCTTTTATTGTTGAAGATTTTGACCTTGCTGTATCAATGCTTGAGCAAGGCATTCCCGGCAAGGACGAAGCCTGGCACGCTATGTCGCTTCCCAAAGTTAGGGCCCATCGGGCCCAGGCGGACGGCAAACTGCGGGAGGCGGTTAAGTACTATCGTGAATTCATGAACGTCTGGAAGAACTCCGACAAAGAGGAGGAAATTGATCCTCAATCGCACATTGTGTACAGTAAAGAGTGGATTCTAGCGCGCAACACCAAGCGCATTGCGGAGATTCTTGACTCCATACCCGACAAAGCCGCAGCGGAGCAGGCCCGGAACGAGGCTGCAAAATACTTCAAAACAGCGATTGAAAAAGTGCAGGATGATCAAGTTGCGCTAGAATTGATCAACAAAGAGGCTGCCGAGTTGAAGAAGTAGTACACAGATTTCTCAGTGCGCATTGCGCTGAGCGGCCGAGGTAGGGCAGGACTACACAATTTCGTCGCTATAAACTAAAAATAAACAAGAAGGGTCAAGCATATGAAAATGAATCGTCGAAATTTTCTCGGAAAATCCGCCATCTTTGCCGGAGCGGCAAGCCTTTCGGGGTGTCGGTCACTTATGGGATCGAAACAACCAATTTTCAAATTGTCTCTGGCCCAGTGGTCTCTTAACCGTCATTTCTTCAAACGTGTTAAACCACACATGGATCCTCTCGACTTCGCTAAAATCGCACGGTCGCACGGCATTGATGCGATTGAATATGTCAACCAATTCTTTATGGACAAAGCGAAGGATCAGTCTTACATAAAAGAGCTGAAAAAGAGAGCGGCTGATCACGACATTAAAAGTCTCCTGATTATGATTGATCGCGAAGGACGGTTGGGTGATCCGGACAAAGCCAAGCGCATCCAGACCGTTGAAAACCACTACAAATGGGCTGATGCCGCAAAAGTTTTAGGTTGTCACTCTATCCGAGTCAATGCGGCATCAGATGGGAGCAGAAGCTATGACGAGCAGATGAAACTGGCTGCAGACGGATTGAGCCGCCTGACGGAATACACCGCAAAACTGGGAATGAACACCATTGTTGAGAATCATGGTGGGCTCTCTTCAAACGGTCAGTGGCTTTCGGGAGTGATGAAACTTGTAGGCAACGAACGCTGCGGCACACTGCCGGATTTCGGAAACTTTGCCATCGACCGTAAAAAGAACCAGTGGTATGATCGCTACAAAGGTGTTAAAGAGCTGATGCCCTTTGCCAAGGCGGTCAGCGCAAAATCTTATGACTTTGACCCGCAACGGCCATGGATAACTTTCAGCGGCGAACGGGAAACTGATTATCTCAAAATGATGCGCATTGTTCTGGATGCCGGCTATCGCGGTTATTTGGGAATTGAATCTGAGGGTGGCGGAGACCAGCAGAGGGGCATTGAGCTAACTAGAGATTTGCTTTTGCGGGTGCGTGAAAAGCTTACTCCGGAATATACATAATGCCTCTGCCGATCCGGCTCTGTACGCTGCGTGTGGCAGACATCGGCAGTTGAGGGCAGTTGGGAAAAAACTAATTTTAGACGGGATTACAGGATTAACCCTAAAAACGGGAATGATCTAACCACGAAATACACGAAAACACTGTTCGAACTATTGATTTGTAACCTAACCCATGAGGTGAATATGGTTTTTTCATTTTTTCTAATAAGTGGTTATATATAAGATACTTAAATTAGTGTCTTTCGTGATTTTCGTGGTTTAGTTGATTTTTCTAGGTTTATGTTTTAAAAGGTCTTTAATCTGCGCACGGCAGTAGCAATATCTGCTACCCTCTGATCGCCATTTTCACGCTCAACAGCGACACAGCCCTCAAAGCCGCACTCTTCCAGAGCTTTCAGAAAGGCGAAAGCATTGACATCTCCCTCACCCCAGATAACCTCCTCGCCCCACTCACCCGGAGTTCCCGTGCGTATACCATCTTTGATATGTACATGCTTAACCCACGGAGCAAGCCGTTTAATTGCGGAAAGCGGGTCATCTTTGTTGTAAAGAATCATATTGGCAGGATCGAAGTTGATGAACACGCTGTCATGATTCAGTGTTTCGATAAAACGCTCCAGTTCCTCAGCACTCTCCTGACCGGTCTCCATCAGCAGAGCCACTCCGGCATCGGCAGCGGCATCACCCAGATACCGCACCCGCTCATAAAACTTTTTCGCATAGACTTCATCGGTATGATCAAGAAAACCGACATGGCAGGCAAGATAATCCGACCCGAGTTCTTTTGTGATTTCAGCTGCCCGGGCAAAGGCCTCGCCACTGGCCGACCAATGTTCATCGGGAGCGATTCCGCCTGTGCGTCTGATGGCATCAAGTGTGGTGTAGTCCTCATAATCAAAGTTAATCATACCGGCACTAATTGTCCAATTCTGAGCTTTGACAGCATCCAGATAGGCATCTCCGCCAGCTCCGAGAGCCGGAGCGATGGCAAGATTGATGTGTTCCAAGCCCAGAGCCGTCATTATAGAACCGACCTCCGGTATATCTTTCTGAAAAGACCAGCTACACACGCCGATCGGCCATTTTTTACATAACTGCATTTGTTTTCTCCTTATTTCAATGTTACTTTGCGACCGCTCTTTGCAGAGCGTTTCTCGGCATCAACAATACGCACCGAATCATATGACTGAATCGCATCGGTGACGGCTTTAACATCTTTGCCTCTGATTTTATCTGCAAACCAAGCTATCTCGTATTCATAGCCGTCACCTTTTTTGAGTCTGGGTGTAAATGGTTTGCCACGGGCCGGATATACCTTCATGACATCCGTACTGTCGGTATCCATAATCACTACAGCATTTTCAAAGGTCAGCATGTAACCGGCACGGAACCCGTGACTCTGAGTCATGGCCCAGCACCCCTCAGCGGTAACGGCGGCACCGCCGACATCATAGGCTGTTTTGATGAAAGTCATTACGCCATCGTCATTATACGTTGCCTGACTGGTGACACTGCGGGGCATACCGAAAAGATAGTTGACCATGTCGGTGTCATGGATATGCAGATCAAGAGCCACCCCGCCGCTCTTGCTTTCGTCGGTGAACCAGTTTTCGCCCTTACCCCAGCCTGGCATTGCGCTGTAGCGATTGAATGAAGCAGCAATCACGCGGCCATAGCGACCGGAATCAATGTATTTCTTCAATTCGGTGTAACATGGCCAGAAACGCAGACAGTGCGCTACCATCAGCTCAGTGCCTTTGGGTGCGCGGGCGGCGGCATTCAACATCATCTTGCAGCTCTTTGCATCCAGCGACATCGGTTTCTCGCAAAGAACACTCACACCTGCCTTAAGAGCCTTAACCGTCAGCGGCAGATGCAGCGGAGTGGGCAGAGTCAATGATATGGCATCCAGCCGCGCCTCATTTAGCATACAATCAAAATCATCATAGAGCAACGCGTCACCATAGTCCGTTGAATTATCCGCCCCCTGTAAATTGCCGCCCTCGACACCCTCTGCAAACTGCGTCAGATTGCTGTCGCACAACGCGACGATTCTAACGCCCCGCTGCTTTTTCCAGTGGCCATAGTGCATTCGGCCCATGAAACCGAACCCGACTATGCCAATGCGTTTCGGTGTTTTTCCAGTGGTTTTCTGTTTCCGTCCGGCTTTAACTCTCTTTGCCATACTAACTCCTTTTTTATAAGTTCAGACTGATCAGAGCATTCACACCCGGCTACAGATCAGTAAACGAGTAAACGAAATTCGTCTGTTATACTCACGCGTCAACCCTACTGAAAAGGTGAGACCTTGTCAAGAAAACAGGATTCTATCCATCTGAGTTACTTGTTTTTTTTGGCGGAAGCTGAGAGAATAGCATCCGATTCAACCGGCAGGTTGAGCTTTTTATAAACAAAATCACAAGCGATTAGGAGTGATACGCCAAGATGTTACTGGGGATTGCTGAGCTTATATTGCTGGGGTTGCTCTTTGACTGGCTCTTTCGTAAATTAAAAATGCCGGGGCTAATCGGTCTGCTGCTGCTGGGTATGCTTGTGGGACCGTATCTTTTTGATCTGCTCAACAGTGAGATCAGCGGCGTGTCACAGCAGCTCAGAGCGCTGGCTTTGATTGTGATACTGCTACGGGCGGGTTTCGAGTTAAGTCGCAAGGCATTGGTGCAGGTTGGAGCAAGAGCGGTTCTGATCTCTTTTATTCCCTGTTTGTGCGAGGTAGCCGTTGTGACATTGACGGCACATTTTTTTCTGGGAGTAACCCGCCTGGAAGCCGCGATTCTCGGCAGTGTACTGGCGGCAGTTTCGCCTGCTGTGGTGGTGCCGCTGATGGTTCAGTTGATCGAAGAGCGTCGCGGTACTGCCAAGGGTGTTCCGACACTGGTTTTAGCCGGTGCTTCATGCGATGATGCTGTCGCTATAGTTCTATGCACTGCTCTGATCGGACTTTACACCGGTGGCGACTCCAATCTTGGTTTAAGTTTGGCAAAGATACCAATTTCCGTGGTTCTAGGCATCGGCGGTGGTCTTGGAATCGGCCTGCTGCTGCACTGGTTTTTCAAAAGGTTCAATCCTCGTGCCACCAAAAGAGTTCTGATTATCCTCGGAATAGCCGTCCTGATGCTCAATCTGGAACACGCGCTTGAAGCTACTATCCCTTTCTCAGCACTGTTGACGCTTATGTCTATCGGCTTCATTATTCTGGAGAAAGAGGAAAGCATGGCGCATGAGATATCCGCAAAACTCGGTAAGATATGGCTGTTCGCGCAACTGCTGCTCTTCACGCTGGTAGGAGCCCAGGTCAATCTCCCGATTGCACTGGAGGCCGGATTCAGCGGAGCGTTTATCATTGCACTGGGACTGCTTGGACGCATGCTTGGCGTACAGCTCTGTTTAATTCGCAGCAGTTTCAACCGACATGAGCGTTTGTTTGTCTGCTTCGCTTATCTACCCAAAGCAACTGTGCAGGCGGCAATCGGCGGAGTTCCGCTGATTGCGATGCGTACCGCCGGAATGGACACGGCTGCCGGTGAAGTGATTCTCGCAATAGCTGTTCTCAGCATCGTTCTAACCGCGCCAGCCGGAGCACTGCTGATAAGCTGGAGCAGCAAGAGGTTGCTGGTGCAATCACAGAATTAAAGACAAATTACGGATGAAAGCGATCATTTTTTTCATGCGCCCAGGTCAAGGTACTCTACCGATATTTGATGCACTGGTGTTTCTGCGATGTCGGATTTGACATTTCAATCTGCTCTCATTCTGTTATCAAATCACCGCTTTACCCTCTTAGGGGCATTTGTTAGAATTGTTAGCAAATACGGAATTTAAGTTTAGTTGCAACAGGAAAATTTATGAGTCGTGTGATAGCTATTGACGGTCCCTCGGGTGCGGGCAAGTCATCGGTTTCCAGAGCTGTGGGAGATCATCTCGGCTTCCTGCATGTCGATTCAGGCGCACTCTACCGTATTGTAACCTGGCAATGTCTGATTAACAATATCGACACTGCCAATCCCAAACAGATTGCCGAATTTGCGCAGAGCGTGGAAGTTGAATTCTTACCTGATCAATTCTCAATTATCTATAGAGTGAACGGAGAGGAACCCGGTAACCGCATCCGCACTCCGGAGATCAATGCGAACGCCAGTCCGGTTGCCACAGTCAAGCAGGTTCGCGACCGCGTGACCGGCTGGTTGCGCTCTCTGACGAAGTACGGAGATATCATCGTGGAAGGGCGGGACATCACGACTGCTGTTTTTCCGGACACACCGGCGCGTTTTTATCTGGATGCAAGCGCTGAGGCCAGAGCGGAACGAAGACGCAATGAAGAAATTGCAAAGGGAATCGCCGAGCAGTCGCTTGATGCGGTTCGTCAATCGCTACTGGCACGTGATCAAATCGACTCCACCCGCCAACACGCCCCTCTGCGCAAAGCGGATGGTGTTTTGATAATTGACAGTACTTTTATGTCGATTGAAGATGTTATTCAGACAATCATCACCTCCCTCCCCAGGGAGTGGCACAGGGAGCAACGGGCATGACAGTGGCCGGATGGATTACAATGGGAATCTGCTGGAGCGTGGTTATTCTGACCTGTGCGTTTCTGGTTATACGGACAATGCGGAACTCTGAAGATCAACAATAAGAAACACCGGTGAAAAGGAGCAAGCAATTATAATGGGTGCAAAAATTTTGAATGGCAAAGAACTGGCAGATGAATTGCGGCAGGAGCTCGCTCAAAAAAGTGCTGCCCTGATGGCTGAAAACGGAGTACAGCCGGGGCTGGGTGTGATTCTGGTGGGTGCCAACCCCGCATCAGCTTCATATGTGACCGCCAAGGAAAAGGCCTGTGCTGCTGTCGGCATGTACTCCGAGGATGTCAGACTGTTAGAGGAGACCGATGAGGCAGAGGTGCTGAAGGTGGTTGACAGGATGAACCGCAACCCGAAAATACACGGTATTCTGGTGCAGCTACCCCTGCCGAAACATATCAGCGAAAGCCGGGTAATCAATGCCATTGATCCGGCTAAAGATGTCGATGGCTTCACGCCGGTCAATATTGGACGGATGATCATCGGAGAACCGTGTTTTCTGCCATGCACTCCGCACGGCGTGATTCAGATGCTGCTGAAAGCCGGAGTGGAAACTGCCGGCAGTCATGCGGTGGTGGTCGGTCGCAGTAATATTGTCGGCAAACCGGTTGCGCAACTTCTTATGCGCAAAGCCGAAGGCGGCAACGCCACCGTCACCGTCTGCCATACCGCCACAAAGAACCTCGCTGATTTCACCCGGCAAGCAGATATTCTGATAGTAGCAGCCGGACGCCCGGAAATGGTGACCGGAGATATGATCAAAGCGGGAGCGGTGGTCATCGATGTCGGTGTCAACCGCGTAACCGACACAACTAAAGCTAAGGGGTACCGTCTTACCGGCGATGTTGATTTTGAATCTGCCCAGGAGAGCGCCTCTCTGATCACACCGGTACCTGGAGGCGTCGGCCCGATGACGATCACAATGCTTCTCTATAACACACTGAAAGCGGCCGAACTTGCTGTTAAACACTGAAAATGCGCGGCACTTCAAGGCGGGAAAGAACAATCGCAGAAAACGCTGATCAGGTGACACTATGATTTTAATTGGGGATCCGTTGTTGGCCTGCGACGAGACCGGAAGATTGAAAAACAGGATTGCGACTGTCTTTCTGAGAACTCCGGGAATCGTCACCAAAGGTCCGATGCATGTCATTCAGCGCAGCATCTGGATTGCATACCTTGATGAGGAACGTGCAAACGAGGGGCTACCACCCCTAACAGCGCAGGAAGAAAATGAGGAACTCACACTATCGGTTGATCTGCTGCTGGACAATGACGACAAGAGCGTTCAAATCCGTCCCGATCCACTCAATATGGATATGGCCTTTCTAGCTGATGACCTGTTGCAGACCATTGTTTCCAAACGCAAAATAGTTTATTTAAATATCGATAATGACAAAGTCCGAGAGCGTCTCATGCGTAAGGGTGAATACTGGCGTATGAGCACACTTTCCTCTGATCCCGAACAGATTATCCGTCAAATCGCCAGTTCCCGAACCGCCATCACCGCGCATCCGATCTACTTTTACAATAAAAACACAGGCACACGCTTCCTGACCCTGGACTCATTTAGAAACGTCGGCCATCTGCCGGATATGGAATTTAAAGAGCAATTGCTTGAACTTGCCGAATTCACCCAGCGCATCAATCATCACGGCCACCCTGAAATAAATGTTTTTCCGCCTGATATCTCTTTCACCCGTGATGAATTTAAAGCATTGCGTTCGGAGATGAACATAGCTGAGCTGCGTTCTGTATATAAAACCATTTTTGAAAAATTCAAAGTGGCGGTGCCGGCAGCCATGCAGGATGAGAGTATTGACAATCTGGAGTGGCGTAACACTCTGTTTACCGCTATTTCCCGTTCACGAAAGGCCAAATCCAAATGTGAAGTGCTGAGCAACATCTCGCCGGAATTTTACAAACAGATTGAATGGCTGCCTGGTGCTAATATCACTGAAGACGGTGAGTTGATCTTCGACCGCGTCTTTGATGAGGCGAAACTCAATCCTGAGGATCCTGAGCTTGCGCAAATTTGCGATATACGTGCTAAAGAGTTCATTCAGAATTACCTGCGCCAATTTCGAAACATTGAGTATATCAATATCGGCAGAATCGGACGATCGCTAAACAAAAAAAGAGCATCTGAAACCAAAAGCCGTTCCCATGTCTATATTGTGCACTTTAAATCATCCGACAAAGACCGCACCTCGCTGCGCATCATACGCTTTCAGAAATACTGCATCGCTGAGCATCTCAACAGTGGCAAGGATATGCTCAGCTCTATCATGGAAGCCACCGACTATACCGATTACATTTTCAACCGTCGCTTGGCCTGTACTCAACTTGGAATGCGCCTGCCCAAAAAATTTGTAACCGGAAGAATTCGTGAAACCTATCATGGAATTAACACACAATATGATGGATGGCGGATTTGGGTTGTCTATTTTGAACGCGATTATGTGAATGGTATCGCATCCGATAAAATTCCCGAAAAATGGTATGAAAACCAGGAGTTCAATATCCGGCTTGCCCGACTGATGGGTGAAGCTGCGGCTGTCAATCTGGTGGTGGGGCGTTGCGACACTCGGGGCAAACCGATGTTCGATGATGGCGACGAGGTGATCATGATGGACTCTGTGAATGGTCTGCCCTGCGACCTGACTGTCTCGGATCATACCGGCACCCTGAGCGATTACGCCCGCCCTTTCGAAGGAAATGCGCCAACGTATGCCGAATTCATCAATAACCATGCCCGTAAAATAAATGAACCCGAACCGTTTATAGGCACCTTTCTCGACGCATTTTATGCCAAAATTCTGTGGTTGCAAAAGGAATACGAGAAAAGACAGCAGGCTTTTGACCGGCTCTTCAATCATCTGCCTTACGATGAAAGGGGCAGCCTGGCGTATCGCTGGGTCAGCATCCTGCGCCGACTCAAGTCCGCCGATGCGACACGTTTAACCGACATGATCCGTTCAAATCTCTATGCGTTGCGCCGGAAGTCATAATGCGCTTTATTCTGCTTGATAATGAAGACATCTGGGTCGAGAAAAAAGAAAACAAAACCGATTTTCTTTTTGAAAATTCCGCGGTGTGTTCTAATGCGAGCTCACAGGTAAAGTTGGCGCAGGATTTATACGCCATCGAGTGCACGTCACTTTCTCTCCCCACAGCCACAGCCCGTAAAATCAATCTACGCCAACTGTATGAATGTTGTGGCGACGGGGCGTTTCAACTTGCCGGACGTGCGCGGCAGCTTCTACACTGGTGCAAGACACATCAATTCTGCGGGGTCTGCGGTCAACCAACCCGTCGCCACTCAAGTGAACTTGCAATGGTTTGCGAGTCCTGCGACATCTGCTATTATCCCCGCATCAATCCTGTTGTTATCTCACTGATCCACCGTCAAAACGAAATTCTGCTGCTACGTCGGGCTGATCCGGAATTCAGCCACTTCTGGAGCCTTGCAGCCGGTTTTGTTGAAGCGGGCGAATCACTTGAAGAGGCGGCACACCGCGAAATCAAAGAGGAAACCGGCGTCCAAGTGTGCAATCTACGCAGTGTCGGCAGTCAGCAGTGGCCCTTTCCCAACAATCTTATGATCGGTTTTTTTGCTGAATACGCTGCAGGTGAACCGCGACCTGACGGTATTGAAATCTCAGAGGTGCGCTGGTTCGACAGGGAAACCTTGCCGCAGATTCCCTCGCAGGCCAGTATCGCCCGCAAGATGATTGACCGCTTTTTTTCCACGGGGTCGTAGTACCAGATCTTTTACAGCGGCAGCATCTGCCAGACCGGCGCGTGGCCGCGTGTGCCCACCTGCTTGATAGTGCGCGGCCAACCCGGCATCTGTCGAGCACCAGGTCTCTGGTGGTGCCCACCTCTCGATCCCAGCTTTCAAATGTGACAATGCGCTCTTTTTTATTGAGTAGCCGCCATCGTTGCCTTTAGCCTAAAAACGGGAATGATCTAACCACGAAATACACGAAACACACGAAAACACTGTTCGAACTATTGATTTGTAACCTAACCCATGAGGTGAATATGGTT
>CAYOQJ010000101.1:0-54415 GCA_964406095.1 uncultured Lentisphaeraceae bacterium | reverse complement strand
GAGAGTGACCTCACCCGCCGCATGTAGCAGAGAGTTGTAGGGCGGGTGACCCCACCCGCCGCATGTAGCAGCCGCTCTGTGAGCGGCAAAGAGGGTGTCGCTCTGAGAGCGACTACTACAGAGTAGGATGGCCGGTGAGGTCACCGGCCCCACAAGAGTAAGATGGCCGGTGAGGTCACCGGCCCCACAGTTTGGCAATGTAGTAGAGATGGGACTCCTTTTGCAAACGATAAGATGCGAATAGAATTTTGAAAGGTAGCAAATGAAGAAATTTAATAATAAAAAAGGATTCACCATTCTTGAGATGCTGGTGGTGGTGGCTGTAATGGCGATCATCGCCTCGCTGGCCACCGGCGGCGCGATCAAATCGATACGTGCCATTCGACAGAAACGCATCAATGCCACGATTGGTGTGCTGGAAGCGGCACTGAACAACTACCGTGCCCAGAACAATGAATGGCCCTTCAGCCTCTCCGATCTGGAACGTGACAACGATGACCGCACCATTTTTCGCGCTCTAGGCGACAGAAATGCGGTTGTGTTCGAAGAGATGCTTGACCAGCGGATAACGCTGCTGGGCGATACCTCAGGATTGCTTACGATGGTCAATGGAAGCCGCATGACCGTTAAACAGGCCCTCGAGCAGAATCAGCGACCGATTGCGATCGGTTACCCCAATCCCAAGAACACCGATCAATTCAGGTTTTTTAATGTGACCTATAACTCTATGACCGATACCGTCAAGGTTACCACTGACTGACAGTGCCGCTTTGACCGTCCGTGCGAAGCATAAGCGGAAGCGGAACTCCAGGCGACTCCGCATTTATTGAGGTCGGTGGTACAATTTTGCAGAGGAGATTTTTTTGAATGAGAGTAGCTGAATTGAACAGAAAAAGCGGTTTCTCCATGCTGGAATTGTTGGCAGTGATGTCGATCATGGCCCTGCTGACCACCGTCGGTGTGACCAGTTACTTCTTCGCCGTACGCGGGATGGCGCGCCGCAGTGCTGTCAAACACTTTGCCAGTTCGCTTGTCGTGGCGCGCCAGCGAGCCGCCATGGATAACGCGCGTTTCAGCGTGGTGCTTTTCAACGAGGTCTCCGGCGTGGATGAGGACGGTCAACTGCTGGTCCGACCCTCCTATGTGGTCTGCAAGGAGATGGGGCGCATAACCTACGTGTCGGGGTCGGGGAAGCTGGTTGATGAGTTTACCTCTCTCGACACTATATTCGGCCTGGAAAGAGCCGCCGGTGACCCGGAGAGATATCAGGATTTTTCAAGCCAGGCCGGTGGCATTAAACTTTATAATCTGACATCCGGCGGTTCCTGCTATGTTTATCCGCTGGCTCAAGAGTACTCGGAGACGCGTTTCACTACCTACGATAAGCTACCGCCTCCGGACTATCATATTGAGCCTGATTCAAGAGTAAGGCTTTCGCTGAAAAACTATGCTTTCGAAATAAATACCGAGGCCGGCCAGAACTCTGCCAACTGGCAGCTCGGAGATTATTATGGTATAGAGGCATCGCCATCTCAGAATCTGCCGCGCGGTTTCGAGTTCGCCAGTTTGAACGATAACGAGGATGCCTTCGAATATATTACCTTCCTGCCCAACGGAGGCGCTGAGTTCAGCTCCGGTTCAATCAGGATCAGAGAAACCCGACCGCCGAACCGCAGTGTGATGGTACGGGTGACCTCCGAGGGCACGATCAATTACAACAATAATTGGTAGGTTCCCGGCGGCAACAGTGGAGATATGATTATGTTGAAATTTTTTAAAAGAGTGAAAAGCGATGGCTTCTCCCTGATGGAGGTCAATATGGCGGTTTTCGTGATGTCAGTGGGTATCCTGGGTATGATTGCGCTTTACCCGCTCGGTCTGCGCGAAAGCACCCAGGGACAGGCCGATCTGAAACAGTCGATGCTGGCGGAATATCTGCTGCACCAGGCAGTCGGCATCGCCTCCCGCGGTGATCTCGATTGGGGCACCTGGTCGCAGTTCGCCAAAAAGGAATGGCGGGATATTACCAGTGGCGATTTTTGCGGTGAAAATATCGAGCAGCCCACTTGGAATGATTCGCCATCTCCGAATCAGGATTACCGCATTCTCTGTGGCGCGGTGCGCGATCCGGTCAACCCCAACCCCAACAGAATTCAGTCGCGCATGATGGGCATTATGGTGCAGTCAACCGATCTTGATCTTAATGATTCTGACCTGTGGACCAACAATCCGATCTACTACGCCGAGGCGATGTTTCAGGGTGTCAACGCCCCCGACGACCTGCCTGTGAATTAGTTTATAACAGTGATTCAGCTATGAAAATAAAGCTTACAAAAAAAGATGCCCGGGCCGGCTTCTCGATGATCGAGGTGCTTGTGGCCGCAACCATTCTGGTGGTGATCGTGATGATGCTCTCGATGATCTTCCAGCAAACCAGTATCGCCTGGCGCACAGGCGTGCGCCGTGCCGATGCCTTCACCCAGGTGCGTGCCTTGATCGGCGCTGTGCAGCGCGATGCCGCTAAGGCGGTCGATGAAAAATGCATTGAGGAGACTCTGCGCTCCGGTGGTGGCCAAACGCAGAATTTCAATGGCGGCCTGCGATTTTTCACTCTCTCAGGCAACGGATTTGTCAACAACCAGGCGTTGCGCTCGATTTCCTATGTTGAATATGTGGGCGGCACCCGCAGCGAATCATTTCTGCAGGGTGATGGTACTTGGAGCACACCTGAAACCGCCCAGGTCACCGACTTTGTGGAGTGGTCCGGTGATGATACGATCAACTTGGAAAATTTCCGGATTCAAGAGGTTCCGAGCGGTGTGGACGGATTGCCGCTGAGCGTGCGCTTTACTGTGAGTGTCACTTCAAAAGGGTATAATTTGGAGATCGGGGCGGCATCAGCGGGTCCGGACGGTGCCTGGGATACCAAGGACGATATCCGCACCTGGGTTCAGTGATGGCAGCGCGTGGAGAGGAAGGCAAAGGGCATGGGGAAGAAGTTGGAAGGTTAACACGGAGACACGGAGAGAAAGAGAGAACTGTAGGGCGGTGTGCTTGCCTCGGCGTAGCGTGCGAAGACGGGACCCCACCCGCCGCATGTAGTAGCCGCTCTGTGAGCGGCAAAGAGGGTGTCGCTCTGAGAGCGACTACTACAGAGTAAGATGGCCGGTGAGGTCACCGGCCCCACAGTTTGGCAATGTAGTAGAGAGTTGTAGGGCGAGCGAACCAGTGTTCCGTGTGCGGAACGCAATCAGATTGAGTGATGAGTTATGAAGAGAATGAATAACAGAAGCAACGCCTTCACCCTGGTGGAAATGCTGGTCGTTATCGGCATGCTCAGCATCCTGATGGGTGTGACCTTCACCGGTGTCGGCAAGGCCAGAACCCAGGCCCGCATCGTCAAGGCCAACACCGAACTGCGTGAGTTGATGAATGCCTGGCTGGCCTATGAGGCTGCCTACGATGACTGGCCGGCCGCGATCGAGGGCGATGAGCTCGAGGCCACCTCAGGCAACCTGGCTGAACTGCTTGGTGATAACGACACCGAAACCGTCTTTCTGGATGCCCAGATGTCGGGCGGAGCATTTCGCGATCCCTGGGGAAATCCCTATCGCTTTAAAATCATGCGTGAATCCAGTGAAAACAAGGCATCCGATGGTTTCGGCGCAGCGATATCATTCCCTAACCGCAACCGCCCGCCTGTCTCCAATAATTGATGTGAGCGGTTTGAGATGGAGTTTTGAAACCACAACCAGCCGTTGTACCGCTGAGCGGCACTATGGCGGTCGCAGAGAGAGAAGAGGTTGTGGAAAGGGTAATGTGAGAAGTAGAATGTGGAAAGTGGGGCAGTGAGAGTTGCTGTCCAGAAGCAAGTGTAGTAGCCGCTTTTTAAGCGGCATAAAAAGAGTTCCGCAAACCAGCGGGTTACGGTATGTCGCTTTTTAAGCGACTACTCCAGGGGATTGCTGACAATAAAAATGTAGGCCGGGTGCTCGTCTGTCGTAGCCGTGGCGTAGGAGGAAAACCACAGATGGGCCCGCATGGAGTGGCAGAACAGCATGACAGAGTTTAAGATTGAATACAGGATATTGAGAATGATGAGTAAAAGATTTATTTCCAGCGTAAAACGCAGGCGCGGTTCCGCCCTCCTGATTGTTCTGGGCTTTCTCAGCTTTATGATGATCAGCGCGGTTTCATTCGCCATTTATATGCGCATCGAACGTCAGGCTTCATCCAACTATCGCCACGCTGCCGGGGCCCGTCACATGCTTAATGCCGGACTCTATCGCGCCATCGAAGATGTCGACTTGCGCCACAATGATGAGGTGGATTTCAGCCGCAAGTTTCCGCTTTTCTTGAGCGATAACAACGAACGCAGCCGCGTTATCACCTCGCTCAGCAACAATAGCGACGATGCCCAGCAAACCCGGGTGCTCTCGCTGGATGCGCTGGCTTACATTCCCGGCATTCTGGCCAATCATGTTCGGCATTATGCCGCCAGCGAGTCCAACTGTGCTGAGTGGCGCCAAGTGAGCATGCCCTTTGCCAATATGGAGGGCGACGAGGCCTACAATGAGGCGATTGTAGGACGCTACGCCTACGCCTGCGTCAATGTCTCCGATATGATCAATGTAAATAACTGTCGTGCGACCGTGCGTGGTTCAGGCTCCAATCAAGTCAGTATCGCCTATCTTTTCGATGATTTCGCCGATGCTGAAAATTTTGAGCAGAATCGCAAGAATACCGACAAATACTATCACACTCTCAATGATTTCTACGCCTGTATGTTTGAACATAACGATCCCGTTTTCTACAGTCCCTACCATGAATTTCTCGACATGCTGGGAAGCTCCGCTTCAACCCCCTTTGATGATCAGGAAATGGAAAATCATATTCTGGTCACCGACGGCAAGGTTAAGGCCGAACCCCATCAACCCGATGCGCTCAACATTCTGGAGTTTCCGCCGGTCTCCGACATATCCCAGAACAATCCGACAATTGACAGCACCTTTTTTCCAATCTTTAAGCGGGCAATTCACAATTACGACGGAAATGATGATTATCGTTACGCCTTCGCCTGTATGATGGCGGATTATCTGGATGACGACCATGTGCCCAAGAGTTATGATCACCCTTCGATGGAGATTGCGCCGATGATCTGCCAGATGTCGGTGATGGCACCGGGATTTCAGCTTTTTGAAAGGCGCGTTGTGCCTGATATCGATGGCGACGGCAATGACGATGAGGCAATTTTTCTGGTGCCCGGCGAGATTCCGGTTTCCCTTCTCTTTAAAGTAAAGGTTGTTTATCCCTTTCTACAGACCGATACTCAGGCCAATCTAAGCTCGGACTACTCGGTTGAGGTCGAGATTTACCTGCGGGTTCACTCGGTTTCCAAAAGAAGGCAATCTTTGCTTGGTGGGGTTCTTCCCAACGAGCAGCAGAATTATTACGTGCGCCTGAATGGAACGAGAAATATTCCCGCTGGCTTCGATAATATCCGAAGCGGTGGAGTGCAGGCGGATGAGCCTTATCGGCTGATCCCCCTTGAACTGCAGCCGACAATGATCGGCTCTTCCGAAGTGATGATCTGGGACGAGGTCAACGGTGCTGTTCCGGCATCAGGCTTCATCGATGGCGAGAGCATTATGGTCACCCTCGTTGTAGGACACATCGGGGTAAAGGATACAAATGGAAACTATGTTGACCTGGTTCCCAATATTACCGGTGCGAAGAACGGCAATATACCGCCCGATGCCATGAACCGCTTTGTCGGCACCCTACATAAACCGTATTTTGAAACCGACGAAACCAGTCCACTGGGTGCCACATTCAGTGGTGATAGTGTGCCCCTCTCTCTGACCTGGGTCGGGCTGGAAACACCCGACCCGCGTTTCAACTGGAAGGTCTCCAACTGGATTCAGAGCACCGATGCGCAGCAGGAGCCCAATCAGTCAACCCTGGATATGCTGGCCGATGGTAACGGACGTGACGGCGATATCTTTATGTCGGTCTCCAATGCCGGGATGCTACAGTCGCCGGGTGAACTGGGCTTCTTTATCCGACCTTACCAGCATGGCCTGATGTCACCCGCTTCGGTTGATTTCACGACTCAGATCAGTTACGACGACTGTACCGACAAGGATGCGATGTTCCGGACGATACGCCTCTATGATCATGATTCACTGGAAGCCGATAAGATTTATGATTATTTCTATGCCGCCGATATCGATGGCAATATGCTGGGCACCCGCATCAATCCGCTCTCCGATATACCGAATGTGCTCAAGGCGGCGATAGAGAATGTGCCACTGGACTATTATGTCGCTTATCGCAATGATCAGGATATTATCGCTGAAGAAACCGACCCGTCGCTGCGGGAAAATAATTTCACCGAAGATGATTATTACAGCGGCAACTGGTCGAGAGTTGTAGAGGCCTGGCAACAGAAACTGGAAAGTGTGATTCAGAATCCGCCATCGACCGACAAAGACATCAAAAAGAAGTTCGGTTGCAATCTGCGCGATCTCTACTTTGAACATAACCTGTTCGAGTGGTACCATCCGCATCCGCAGCGCGACACTATCTTCGGCCAGTCTGTCGGGGTTGATCTGCACGAGGTGGATCGCAAGATGCTCTACTCTTTCAGCCTGGATTCCTTCTCCGACAGTCAGCAGCTCTTTCTCTACTTCATCAGTGCCGAGACTACTGCCGCGTCGTTCGGTTCCCGTGCACGCTCAACCGCCAGCGGAAAGGCTGTGGCCCTGGTGTGGCGGAATCCCTATCCCGCCAGCTTCGAGCGCGCGGCCAACGGTGCAGTCTCCACGGAGCCGGGAACAGTCAACAACAACAGCTTCCACGAACACGAGATTCTCTACTTCCACTATCTCGACTAAAAACAGCTTACGCTGTTTTTAGATAAAAACGGTGCGCGTTTTGTTTGTTATGCGAGAAGGCCTCTCACAGAGTCGCAGAGATCACCGAGAGAGAAGATTTTGCGGAAAGTGGAAAGTTGAGAGGTTCACTCTTCACTTTTTTTCTCGTCGGCACCGGTTTTCTGCCTGCCGCGCTTGAAAGGTTTCGCGACCACCTGCCCCTCCGGGCTCATCTCCTGACGCGATCTGCCGCAGGCCGCCAGAACCTTGTCGGTTGTCTGGAAATGACATTTGGCCACTTTGAGCAGGATGTCGGCTTCGCCGCGCTTTTTAACCAGTTCAGCAGCATCGTTGCGCACCTGTTCGGATGCGCCTTTGTGCGGTTCGAAATCATATGCTTTGCCCAGCTTCTGCAACGCATATAAAAAGGCTTCACGCGCCAATACCGAAGCGACCGCAACAGCAATGTCGGATTCCGCCTTATGGCGTTGTTCAAGCTCAAGCTTGCGCCCGTTTTTCATCAGTGCCCGTTCAATCACATGTTTCGAACCGAACTGGTCAGCTACCGCACGCGGACACTCCGGCATCGTGTCGAGCATGTTCTCAATGCAACGTGCGTGTGCCCAGCCCAGCATTGTGTTGACATTGCGCATTTTTGTGTAGAGACGGTTATAGCTTTCCGGGCCGATAGCTACGATTTTGAAGCGGTTGGGCCCCAGCAGATCGCGCAGTTTGCGTCCGATGAAAAAGACCGCCTTGTCGGTTAGTTGCTTGCAGTCACGCACCCCGATCTCATTCATTTTTTTGGCGAGCTGCGGATTCACATAAGCTGCGCATGCCACAAGGGGTCCGAAATAGTCTCCCTTGCCGCTTTCATCAATGCCCATGTGCGGCGAGGTCAACTCCGGTTTCAATTGATCTTCGTAGCCCAGACCGGCAGACTGCAGTATAAAAGGCTCAAGAAAAAAGAGCACGAATTCCTCTGCGCCCTTGCCTTGAATCAGACATTTGCCGCTTTTATAGAGATTGACCACGCAGTTCTCCGCCTCGACCGCAATGATTGTGTGGGGCACCTGTTTGGGACGGTAGTTGCCGTCAGAGAGCATCAGCCTCAGTGCTTCCTGCTGCTCTTTGTTCAAAAGATATGTGTATGAGTTTTTTGCTGCCATTGAGCGGAGAGTATCTCAAAAGGGTGACTGTGTGTCAAATGCGCTTTGGCCTGCCTGCTTCGGCGTAAAATCACCTTTTCACGCCTATGTATTCGGCTGTAGCTTTTCGTGACAGTGTTCTCATGCCTCCTTTTTACTTGGTGTCCAGTATTGGGCAAACGGGTTTGTATCAAACATAGCTTTACTTTATTTAGAGTGTCCATTAATTATGACGCAACGCGCCGCCCCATTGCCGCTTATAATGATTGACTCTGACAAACAATCTGATAAACTCCTGAAAACTGTGCGTCCATTAGTATTGATCACAGTTTAAAATCGTTTATGAGGATTATATGTCAAAGAAGGTTCGTTCCGTAAAAGTTGATGCGACAAATACAAAAAAGTATATCTATTCATTCGGAGCTGACTGTTCCGAAGGTAACGTGACAATGCGCTCTCTGTTGGGTGGCAAAGGGGCCAATCTCGCCGATATGGCCGCTTTGGGACTCCCTGTTCCGCCTGGTTTTACTATCACTACCGAGGCTTGCGCTAAGTATTATGAAGTAGGAGAGAAGGCTCTGCATGCGCTGATCGAAGAGCAGTTGCAACAGGCGTTAGCCAGGCTTGAGCAATCAACCGGTAAAACCTTTGGGAAGGGTTCTAATCCGCTTCTGGTTTCAGTACGCTCGGGTGCGGCAGCTTCGATGCCCGGCATGATGGATACAGTTCTTAACCTGGGTCTGAACATGCAGACAGTTGATGCCATGATCAGCCGTACCGGTAATCCACGCTTTGTCTGGGACTCCTACCGCCGTTTTATCCAGATGTTCGGCAATGTTGTGATGGGGGTGGAACATCATAATTTCGAACACGAACTGGAAAAAATTAAAAAAGCTAAGAAAGTGCAGTTTGATACAGAATTAACCGCCGATGATCTGCAGGAAGTGGTCAAGTGTTACACTGCCATGGTAAAACGTGCCACCGGTAAGGCTTTTCCAGTGGAGGCCATGGAACAGTTGCATCAGGGAATCAATGCGGTCTTCAGTTCCTGGAACAATCCGCGGGCCATTAAATACCGCCGGATGAATGATATCCGCGGCCTGCTCGGTACAGCAGTTAATGTCCAGACAATGGTTTTCGGCAATTCAGGGTTGAATTCGGCAACTGGTGTGGCTTTCACCCGTGACCCTTCAACCGGCGCAAACAAATATTTTTATGGCGAGTATTTGATCAACGCGCAAGGTGAAGATGTTGTGGCAGGGATTCGTACACCACAGCAGATCACAACCAAAGGTTCCCGGGCCTGGGCTAAATCGCGCAATATTTCCGAGGCTGAACGTAAAAGTGAATATCCGGCACTGCAGGAAGTTATGCCCAAGGTCTTCAAACAACTTGATAGTATTCGTCTGAAACTCGAGAAACACTATAAGGATATGCAGGATATCGAGTTTACGATTGAGGATGGCACGCTTTACATGCTTCAAACCAGGAATGGCAAAAGAACTGCGGCTTCTGCGGTGAAAATTGCCAGCGATTTGATAAAAGAGGGCATAATTGATGAAAAAACCGCGGTTATGCGGGTTGATCCCTCACAACTCGATCAACTTCTGCATCCGGTTTTTATCAAAAGCTCCGAAGCTAAAGCCAGGCAACTGGCTCTTGGATTGCCGGCCTCGCCGGGTGCCGCTTGCGGACAACTTGTTTTCAGCGCCGAAGACGCCGAACGCTGGAGTGCCAAGGGTAGCGTGGTTGTTTTATGCCGTATCGAAACCAGCCCTGAGGATATCGGCGGCATGAATGTGGCGTCCGGCATTCTGACTGCCCGCGGCGGAATGACTTCGCATGCGGCTGTGGTTGCTCGCGGTATGGGGAAATGCTGCGTTTCAGGATGCGGAGAATTGCAGATAAACTACAAAAAGAAAACCGTCACCTGCGGCAGAACCGTGCTGAAAGAGGGCGACTGGATTTCACTCAACGGTTCGACCGGTCTGGTTTATGCGGGTGCGATTGAAACACAAGACCCTAAACTGACCGGACCTTTTGCAACCATAATGAAGCTGGCTGATAAATACCGCCGTCTGGGTGTGCGTACCAATGCGGATACACCGATTGACACAGCCAAAGCGGTGACCTTTGGCGCCGAAGGTATCGGTCTCTGCCGTACCGAACATATGTTTTTTGTCGGCGACCGCATTACCAGCTTCCGCCGCCTGATTCTGGTAGCGGAACAGGTCAAACAGTTGCGCGATGATATCGCCGCTGCGGACAATCAGGCGCAGCGTAAAGCCCTTGAAAAAAAACTGGAACAGCCACTCACGCAGTACAATCAGGCACTGAAAGAGTTATTGCCGTTGCAGCGTAAAGATTTTATCGGCATGTTTAAAGCTCTCAAAGGGCGCCCCTGCACTGTACGCCTGCTTGATCCTCCGCTACATGAGTTTTTGCCGCAGGATAGCAGGGGACAGGCTGAAATGGCTAAAGCGATGGGAGTAAGTAAAGCCCAGATTAAAAAGGTTGTTGATTCGCTGCACGAGAGCAACCCGATGCTGGGTCATCGCGGCTGCCGCTTGGGAATTAGTTACCCCGAAGTGACTGAGATGCAGGTCCGGGCCATTTGTGAAGCCGCTGCGGCGGTAAAGGGTTCACAGCCGGAAATTATGGTGCCGCTGGTCGGCCATGTTAAGGAGCTGGCCTCTCAGAAGGAGATAATCCTTACGGTGGTGCGTGATGTTGAGCAGCAGAAAAAAATGAAGCTTCAAATAAAAATCGGCACCATGATCGAAGTTCCACGTGCAGCCGTTACCGCTGATCAGATTGCCGAGGTCGCAGAGTTTTTCTCGTTCGGCACCAACGACCTGACCCAGATGACCTGCGCCTTTTCTCGTGATGACGCTGGCAAGTTTCTGGGCGACTATGTCAAGCGCGGTTTCTACGAGTATGATCCCTTCCAAGTGCTGGATGAGGATGGAGTCGGGCGGATGGTGAAGATCGCTATCGATTATGGACGCAAAACCAGCCCCGATTTAAAAATAGGTGTTTGCGGTGAACACGGCGGCGACCCGCGTACAGTCGCCTTCTGCCACAATGCCGGATTCAACTACGTAAGCTGTTCACCGTATCGCGTGCCGATCGCACGGCTGGCGGCAGCTCAGGCTGCTTTGATCGGCGCCGAATAGCCAACCCGGCACTGTGCGCTGTTTACCCTAAAAGCGGCAACCCCTTGCGGTTTGAAATTCAGAAACTTCTTCACCCATTGGGTGAAGCTTATAAAATTAACAATCATTTAACTCAGTTTCTGAATTTCAAATGCCGTAAATAGGCTTACCCGGGTTTGATGGTATGGTTCGCGCATCTGAGCCCACCGTTGTTTGCGTATCTCAGATTTTACGCTTTTTGCACTTGCAATCCAAAGTCATTCTGTTTTATCCTTATCAACCCGCTAAGGAAAGGCTTTTTTATATTATGAAGAAAGATATTCATCCTAACTACGGTGAAGCCACAATCACATGCGCCTGCGGAAATGTGATCAGCACTCGCTCAACTAAAAAAGAGATGAGTGTCAACACCTGCTCCGCCTGCCATCCTTATTTTACCGGTCAGAAGACAATGATTGATACCGAGGGCCGTGTTGATCGCTTCATGAAACGTTACAGCATCAAGAAATAAAACCGCCTGCGCATCTGCTGCGTTGTGACTGGATTTTTTTCCGCAATCAGGTCGGGTGACGCTTGTTTTTGCGTTTGCCGACCTGTTTTTTGTTTCGGTTTATGATCGATAAAGCTCAGATAGAACAGTTTCTCAACCGCATCCAGGATACGGAAAATGCCCTTTCCGACCCAGCGGTTATAGGAAATCTTTCGCTCTACCGCAAAAAGGCGCGCGAACACGCCACCCTTAAAAAACTCGAAGGAACCGCTCACCAGTATTTCAATCTGTTGGCCCAGCTGGAAGAAAACCGCGCTATGGCTCAGGATACCGAAAGCGATCCTGAACTGGTGGAAATGGCTCTCGATGAAATCCGCCTGGTAGAGGAACAGTTGCCCGCTCTAGAGAAGAGCGTTCTTGCCGCTCTGCTGCCGGAAGAACCGGCGGACTCTCGAAATGCTGTCGTGGAAATCAGGGCCGGTACCGGCGGGGACGAGGCCGCGCTTTTTGCCGCTGTGCTTTTTCGAATGTATTCCAGATATTGCGAGAGTGTGGGTTGGAAAATTTCGGTGATAGATGCCAGCCCCACTGAGCTTGGAGGATATAAAGAAATTGTCTTTACCGTGATCGGTGAGCTGGCCTATCGCGCCTTTAAATATGAAAGCGGTGGCCATCGTGTTCAGCGTATCCCCGAAACCGAAACCCAGGGGCGCATCCATACCTCTGCCGCAACGGTCATTGTATTCCCGGAGGCGGATGAAGAAGATGAACTGCATATACCAGATAGCGATCTGCGAATCGATATCTTCTGCGCCAGCGGTCACGGTGGACAAGGAGTCAATACAACCTATTCCGCCATCCGTGTCACTCATCTGCCAACCGGTCTGGTGGCACAGTGCCAGGACGAACGTTCGCAACACCGTAACAAAGAGAAAGCATTGGGTGTGCTGCGCTCGCGCATACTTGATAAACAACGTATGGAGGAAGAAGCCCGGTTGGGTAAGACCAGGCTTGACCTGCGTGGCTCCGGTGACCGCAGTCAACGCATCCGTACCTATAATTTTCCGCAAAATCGTATGACCGATCATCGTGTTAATTTGACCCTCTACTCGCTCGACCGTGTTGTCGAGGGCGAGCTCCAGCCCCTGTTTGATGCTTTGCTGACCTATGATCGAGACCAGCGGCTGGAGGCGGAACTCGGCATCAGAGCGTGACCAGTCGCACGCGATCCGCCGCAGCAGAGACCAGCGGCAGAGCGGGTGTCCCCACCCGCCGGTTCGCCGGTTGTATTCATAGCCCCATATCTTCATTTACAACCAGTACATGAATATCACTGGCTGATGGTTTCCGCTCAATTACGGTTATTACACGGCAGATGCGCTCCGGCGAGTCACAGTCGCAGCAAAAGCCACTTTGAGCACAAGGAGTCTTTTTGTCGAGGCGTTTGGCATTGGGCGGTGCCGATTCATTGTGGATGCGTTGCAGTGCCTCGCCAATATCACCTTCAACTATCTTGTTGCGTCCAGCTAAAATAATAATCTTTTCAGGACCGTAGATCATGGCCGATACACGATTACCCACACCGTCGATATTGACCAGAGAGCCACCAGTGGTTACGGCGTTGGTACCGCTAAGAAAAAGATCGCAACTCTGCTGACGCCGCATTACTGTTTTTTTCTGTTCGGGTGTGAGTCCGGCTACCCCATGATTGAGCAGCTCCTTGCCAGCATCAAGTAACGGCTGAGTCAGTTTCAGGTCGGCAACGGAGAGTGATCCTCCGAAACCGATACTCTGCGCATCGGCAGCTTCGCGTAGAATATACTCTGCCGCCTCTGCGCCGGTAGCTAAAAACGACGCCCTGAAGTTGTTGCGTTTGAGAGCCTCAACCGTCGCCTGACATTTCTGCGCGGATAACCAGTTGTTGAGTTCGCGTGTTCTTTCCTGCATCGATTTTTCTCCTTAATTAACTGTTTAAAGTTGCGAATAGTCTGTCATCAGCTTAACGTGACGTATTTTTTTTTCAGGTGCGAAAAGCTGCACCGCTTCTTCAATCTCTTTCAAACGGGTGCGCCGTAGCTCAAACATGGCGATTGATGAACCAACCCCCACAAACAGAACATTGTTTTCAAGTTTAATCGGTCTGGTTCTCGATGCGATTTCATCCGGCAGAAGCTCAGACCAGGCCGTTCTCAGATCATCAATCCATTCGTGTGTATCAATTCCAAGCGATTTCATGACAGTGGCGACTGCACTCTCAATCGCATCCGGTTCCCGGTGCAGTTCAGGCGGATCGACATCAATCGGCAACCCGGGAATAATGTTGTTGAAAAGTCTGCGTACATTGAGGTTGTGTTGATGATCGGATTCTGAAAGTCTGGGGCGCCCTCTGTGCGGTAGAGTCTGCATGCTGCGCTCTTCCGCACTGGTCGAACGGTAAATGGCAGCAACCTGCCGCTGATCGCCCGGATCAAAATGAAACGCTTGTTTGCCTTCTGTCATGGCACTATGATATCATAAAAGAACCATAGGTGAAATGGCGATACTTTGTTTACGGAATTTTTACCAAAGCATCAAGGAGAGGGATGATGAAAAAAGGCAATATGCTGATAGCGCAAAGCGGCGGGCCATCGATGGTTATCAATCAAAGTCTGGCCGGAGCGGTTCTCAAAGCACGTGAGCTGCGGCAGGTTGGTAAAATTTATGGGGCTTTACATGGGATTCAGGGCATTCTAGACGAAGATTTTATTGATTTACGCCAAGAGACCCGGGCGACAATCGAGAAGGTCGCGATTACTCCGTCATCAGCACTCGGATCAGTTCGCCGTAAGCCGACAACCGAGGATTGTATGACAATATTTCAGGTGTTACGCAAATTGGAGGTTGTCTATTTCTTCTATATCGGCGGCAACGATTCGGCTGAAACCGTTCATATCATCAACGAAGAGGCGGTCAAAGCACAGTATGATATCCATTGCTTTCATATTCCCAAAACTATCGATAATGACCTGCGCGCAAATGACCACACCCCCGGCTACGGTAGCGCCGCTAAATTTGTGGCATCGGCTATCAAAGGTGATGATCTGGACAACCGTGCCCTGGGTGGAGTGAAGATTGACGTGATTATGGGACGCAACGCCGGATTTTTGACCGCTGCCGCAGCCCTGGCAAAGAACGATGAGGACGACGGGCCGCACTTGATTTATCTGCCGGAACGTCCTTTCAGCATCACCCGGTTTGTTAAGGATGTCAAAAGCGTGATGAAACTCTATGGACGCTGTGTGATTGCGGTTTCAGAGGGAATTGCCGACCGCAGAGGAGTGCCGATTATCGCTAAGTATACCCGAGAGGTCGATTCACACGGCAACGTGCAGTTAAGTGGCACCGGCGCACTCGGTGATCTGTTGGCGGGCACGCTGAAGAGAAAAGCCGGCATCGGACGTGTGCGTGCCGATACATTCGGCTATCTGCAACGCTCATTTCCCGGTATCGTCTCCCAAAGCGATGCCAACGAAGCACGCGCAGTCGGTGAAAATGCAGTAACGGCCGCTGTTGTGAATGGCCTTAACAGTGGTTCCATCACAATCAAACGTAAACCGACAAAGAAATACGCGGTGAAGTTTGTGCCGGTGGCCCTGCACAACGTCGCTCGCGAAACCCGCCACATGCCTGACGAGTTCATTAACCGTGAAGGCAACCATGTGACCGACGCTTTTATTGCATACGCCCGCCCACTGGTGGGTCCTCTGACAACATGCGCCCGTTTCTCACAGTTGCGTAAGTAGAGGTTTGAAAACATCGTAAAGCACAGTGGAAAATTTCACAATATGCGTTCGGCCTCTGCAACAGTACTGAGATTGTAAACAACATTGAAAGAGCTCTGCTATGAACATTAAACTCTTAATTGTATTGGCATACCTCGCTGTGTGGTGCGGTTGCACCAGCAGTCGGCTGGATTCATTGCAGGTTGTGCGCGAAGATTTTTATCCGAAAGCTTTCTTTTTCCGCGGATGTGAGGGATGGCCTTCTCGTGAAAATGCCGACTGGCAGGAGTGGGATGCCCGTTATAGTCGTCTGATGGGTATTATGGGTAAGTGTCTTGATGAAGAGGTGCTGGGACGAGAAGCTAAGAATCCCGAGTGGTTTACCCGCTTTAAAATAGCCCATCCTGAACAAGTGGTACTGCTCCACTTTAACGGCAACGCGCGCGATCCGCGGCACGGTACGAAGCAGTATTTCGCCGGTCACTGGATTTATCGCCGGGCCGTCAGTATCACCGCCGATCTGCCAGCGCAGAACGGAAAGAGTGTTGTCAAAGTCGATGATGTCAGCGACTTTAAAGTCGGCGGCGGACGCTACAGAACTTCCAGTGACGATATTGCCTTCTTCGGCATAACTGCGGATGGTAGACACGACTGGCACTACTGTGAACAGGTACGGCTGCTGGCGGTTGACAGAAAAAACAGCACAATTACAGTTGAACGCGGCTGCTACGGTACCAAACCCCTTCCCTTTAAAGCGGGCAGATCACGTGCAGCTGCACATGAGGTCGAAGGTCCTTGGGGTCAGAAAAACAACATTATGTGGTTCTACAATTTTGCGACACATTGTCCGCTTGATGCCGATGGATACAGTTGCGCCGACCGTCTGGTTGATGATCTTGCGGCTTGGTTCGGCGAGGACGGCAAGCTGGCCGCCTTTGATGGACTGGAATTTGATGTGCTACACCATATCACCCATGGCGACACCAACGGCGATGGAACCGAAGATAACGGCATCCACAACGGAGTTAATGCCTACGGTGCCGGTGTGTACAATTTTGCCGCACAACTGCGTGAACGGCTGGGCCGGGATACGATTATTCAAGGCGACGGTGCATTGGGACCGGGCGGTATTCGCTCACACCGCGCCAACAACAGCTTGAATGGTATCGAAAGCGAGGGCTGGCCCAATCTGCGGGACTGGGAGTTCGATGACTGGTCGGGCGGACTCAATCGCCATAACTTCTGGCAGCGTAATTCGTTTAAGCCCGCATTCAGTTATATCAACCACAAATGGATTGAACCGGTTCCAGGACATCCGGGTATCCATAAACACCCCCAGGTGCCCTTTAGCCGTCATCGACTCGCCCTGGCCAGCGCACAGTTCACCGATTCCGTAGTGACGTTCGCTTTTGCTCCCCCCCAGAAACGTGGTCGCGGAACAGGCATCTGGGATGAACTTAACTGCGGAGCGGATAATCGCATCGGCTGGCTGGGAGCCCCGCAACACGATACTGTCCTGCTGGCTGCCCGCACTCCCAATCTGCTGAATGGCATCGACATCGCCGGAAAGTTAACCGGAGATGTCATCGTTACCACCACCCGCGAAGGATTGCTGGTAAAACCGGCGAATCCGGATTGCAATGATTTGATCTTCAGATTACAGGATATCCCCACATCAGGCTACGATCTCACAGTTTTTACTAAGCTGAGCGCTTACCCGCAGTCGAATTATCCAGCAGGGATGCCGCGCTACGCCAGCGTCTCAGTTGAGGGCGGCAGTATCAATCTGATGGATGAAACAATCAACGATGATTTTACCGGCGAATGCCTGAGAGGTGAAAGCGAAAAACCGTTGGACAGTGAGAGCGGTGCCAAGGTTCGCTATCAGCGAGCTACGAATGTCGGCATGCACTCCAGAAATGCCTACGCAGTCCATCCGCCCTTCAAAACCGGGAAGGGCTACGTTTTCTGGACACGTGAGATCAATCTGCCTGCACATGCTTATGACCTCAAGTTCGCACTGGCTATGGGCGAAAAAGCACCGCTAAAATCGGACGGTGTCTGGTTCAGTGTCTTGATTGCCGAGTTTAACGATGGGAGGCCCGGAAAGTTCACAAAGATATTTGAGACCAATACCAAAGCCCATGAGTGGTTGCCCTGCTCGGTTTCACTGGCCAGATGGAACGGTAAAAAAGTGCAGCTTAAATTTGTTTCCGATTGTGGCCCGCAGAATAACACCACCACGGATCAGGGCTATTGGGGCGATCTTATGCTGGTACGCTGTGGTCTCACCGAAGAACAGATAACTCCAGCTAAAAGTTATATGACCTGGTTGAGCTCTGAACCATTTGATGCTTCCTTCTACTACCGGGATGTCCGTTCTCCTAAGGTTGACCTGGTGTTCAGCATCGAGGGCTCCGCACCGGTGTTACTGCATACTCTTTCAGCGCATGCCGCGCCGGATACGCGTGCCCGTGTCTTTGAAAACGGTGTCGTTCTCGGTAATCCCGGCCATAAACCGTATACATTTAATTTGAGTGAATTTGCCCCCGGTATGCAACTACGCAGAATCATGGCTACCGAACTTCAGGATCAAAAGGTTAACACTGGCGAATCTGTTGGTAAAAATGTGACTCTGCAACCCTTGGATGGCCTTTTCCTCGTCAGAGAAGAATAACCATTACACCGAATCAATCTAGTTGTTCTGAAACCGGAACAGCGCGTGCCCGTAGTCCGCAGATATGTTAAAGTTTCACCTAAAACGAATACTATGGAGATAATTATGAAACTGCTGTTTTTCAGCTTGATGTCTCTCACAATACATGCTCTGGCCGCTCCGAAACCGAATATCCTGATCATCTATACCGATGACCAGGGGATCGGCGACGTTTCCGCTTACCGCCATGCAGATGTGAAAACACCCAATATCGACCGTATCGCGCAGGAGGGAATGCTTTTTCGCAATATGCGCGCCAACTGCACCGTTTGCTCCCCCTCACGAGCGGCACTTCTGACCGGCTGTTACCCCGACCGCGTAGGCGTACCGGGTGTGATACGAACTAAAGCTGAGAACAGCTGGGGTTTTTTAGATACCTCCGTGCCAACCCTGGCCGACAAACTAAATGAATGCGGCTACCACACCGCCGCCATCGGTAAGTGGCATCTTGGATTGGAATCACCCAATACCCCCACCGAACGGGGCTTCGACCTCTTTCACGGATTTCTGGGCGATATGATGGACGATTATGTCACTCATCTCCGCCAAGGCTTCAATTATATGCGCCTGAATGAGACGGAGATCGATCCTGAAGGACACGCCACCGAAATTTTTACGCAGTGGAGTATCGATTACCTGCAGCGTCGCAAAAATGAAAAAGAACCCTTTTTCCTGTATCTTGCATACAATGCGCCTCATTTTCCAATTCAGCCTCCACAGGAATGGATCGATAAAGTCAGTCAGCGCGAAAAAAATATAGATGGAAAACGTTTGCTGAATGTGGCCTTTGTTGAACACCTCGATCATAATATCGGTGCTGTACTCAAAACGCTGGACGCTACGGGGCTGGCCGCAAACACGCTTGTCGCCTTCGCTGCGGATAACGGCGGGTCTCTGCCGCATGCGCAGAACAATGATCCCTGGCGCGATGGGAAGCAAAGTCACTACGACGGAGGCATCAGAGTTCCCTTTCTGATGCGCTGGCCGGGCATAATAAAACCGGGATCACAGTGTGATTACAACGGCCTTAATTTCGACCTCTTCCCCACCTGCATCGAAGCTGCCGGCGGCAGTGCGCCAGAAGGAATAGATGCCGTCAGCTTGATGCCTCTTTTTGCTAACAAATCTATGCCGGAGAAGCGCGAACTGTACTTCGTTCGTCGCGAGGGCGGCAATCGCTATGCTGGCAAGTCATACCAGGCACTGATCTTCGACGGCTGGAAACTGATGCAGAACGATCCCTTTTCCGCTCTGGAACTCTATAACCTGAAGGAAGACCCTTTCGAATCGGACAATCGAGCCGACAAAAACAGAAAAAAACTCAATGAGTTGCTCGGCAGAATGCGTCGTCATATCCAGCGGGCAGGAGCAGTTCCCTGGCAGAAGCCGGAACGCTGACGGGCCGGATGGTGCGAATGAGCCCTATGGTGCGCTCGCAATGCCTCTGCCAAGCGCATTCCCATAGGGCCCATCAGGTTCATAACACAGCCGATACGAGCAACGCCCGCGCTTCCACAGCTCGACCTACTTCAATAGATTCTCAAGAATTACCGGTCCACCGAATTTTCCAGTGGTCACCAGATCAAGATCACCGTCTCCATCTATGTCTGCCGCCACAATATTCAGCCCGGCACTTACCCCCGCGTCATAGATGAGGTCATGACGCTTGAAAACAGGATTGGCACCAGGTTTGAAGGTGTAGCAACGTATACACATGGCTCCGTCACTGTCAGGGTCTTTGCCGTTATGAGCTTTGTAGCGTTTGCCGGTTATCAGCTCCTTGAATCCGTCGTTGTTCAAATCAGCAAGAGCCAAATAATGAGCCTGCGTCCAAGTGTCGTCAATTACATGCTGCCGCCAACTTATCACGCCCGTATCACTTTTGCATTGCTCGTACCAGTGAATTCCGTGTTTGTGGGCGATTGAGGCGATAATATCGTTGAGCCCATCCTGATTGACATCCAGAATGTGCATGTTGGAGGTGTGCTGCACCTTGCCGTTGATTTTTGCAAGTTCGATCGGATGCTTTTTCCATGCCTGATTACGGATGTCCTCCGGTGCTTCAAACCATACGTCAGGGCGGATGATGTCCGGGCGTCCGTCTCCATTGATATCACCAACCCCCACGCCAAGCACATTTCTTTCCTCGGAGATTGTGTGGCGTACTACAACGGGCTCTCCGGCGGCATCCCCGCTAACTTCATACCAGCAGGTGATGTGTGTGTGCGGTACAAATTCCAACGCCCGTCCGTCACCATCAACATCCTCCAACACACCGGTCTCATGATTGCCCAGTTTCTCAACCAAATGTTCTCGCCAAGGTGCGTCCAGCACCCCGGGATTCTCATACCACTGAGACTGTTGGTCAAACCATGAGCCGCAGAGCAGATCAGGCCGACCATCATCGTTGATATCGATTGCCAAATCAAAGAAGTTGTCGAGATAACCACTGCCCTTCTCATCCACATTCCCCCCGATCTCCCTGAACTTCACAGCTTGCCAGTCCGGCGCGTAGTAGATGTAGGGACTGGCCGAAATATCCAGCTTGCCGTCACCATTGAAATCCGCCACGCTACAGGCCTCGGAACGGAAATTGCCGATTCTGTTTATTTTAAACTGCGGTATAGGTGCGGCACTCGACAATACTGCGCAAAACAACACACCTGCCACTGTTTGTAATTTGATGCCCATGCCGAAAACTCCCTGTGATAATTATTTGCAGTCCGTATAAACTGCCTCCAGCATATCAAAAATTAACCACCATGAGCAACAGACAAAAAACCCTCGTCATTCTGATGTTTGTCTTTGAAATTTTTTTGTGCTAAAATTGCACAAATTTACAAAAAACGGAGATTAAACTGAATGTGCGATTACAAAAATCCTGGGGGGGATGCACGCGCGCAAATTGCGGCGATTGATCCGTTGGAGCTTGCAACGAAGCATCCGGAGTGGAGTGCATCTGTGCCAATAACTCCGATGCAGAAAAAGAGCGTGCTTGTTTTGTTTCTGCTGCTGGCTATAGCAGTTCTACTAGCACCACTGGCCACAGCGCGTTTTTTGATCGCAGGCTGCACTCTCTTTTACATGATTCTGACCCTCTATAAATTCATAGTCATCCGGGCATCAATCTCACCTAACGCATCTATGAATTTTACACCAGAGGAAATATTTTCACAGGAACCGCGCGACTGGCCAGTCTATACAGTACTCATACCGATGTATAAAGAGCCGGAGGTTCTGCCGCAGATGGTCAAAGCTATGACCGATATGGATTATCCCGTCGATAAAAAAGATGTCCAGTTTCTGCTGGAAGAAGATGACCTCCAGACCCTCAATGCGGCACGTGCCATGCACATGCCGCAGGGCTTCAGAATAGTCGAAATCCCCGAATCTTTTCCGCGTACTAAACCGAAAGCCTGCAATATCGGCTTGAATATAGCCAGAGGCAAATACCTTGTTATCTATGATGCCGAAGATATGCCGGAGCCCGATCAGCTTAAAAAAGCGGTTATGGCTTTCGAACACTCGGAAGAGAAAGTGGCCTGCATCCAGTCACGCCTGAATTATTACAATCCTTATCAGAATATTCTGACGCGCTGGTTCACCGCTGAATACTCTACCTGGTTCGACCTGCAACTTCCCGGTCTGGCGGCTCTGAATGCTGTGATTCCCTTGGGAGGCACTTCCAACCATTTCAAGACCGCAGTGCTGCAGGAGTTGATGGGATGGGATGCCTATAACGTGACCGAAGACTGCGATTTGGGAGTGCGCCTGGTCAGAGCCGGCTATTCCACACGGATGTTGACAACTACCACCTGGGAAGAGGCCTGCAGCCACCTGCCGTCCTGGATAAAACAGCGCACCCGCTGGCAGAAAGGCTATATCCAAACCTGGTTTGTGCATATGCGCCGACCAATACAGTTGCTCCAGGAGATCGGCTGGCTTAACTATCTGCACTACCACCTGCTGATCGGAGGCGTGACCTTTTCAGTGCTGATTAACCCGATCTTCTGGCTGATGGCGTTGATCTGGTTCGTGTTCAGACCACCCGGCGTGGCAATGCTTTTTCCCGGACCAATTTTCGCTGCAGGTGCTTTCTGCCTTTTCGCTGGTAATTTTGTGTTTGTCTACGTCACTCTGTTGGGTTGCTACAAAAGAGAACGCGATTCACTGCTGTGGTATGCCTTGCTTACCCCTCTTTACTGGGTTTTGATGAGCATCAGCGGCTGGCGCGCTTTCTTTCAGTTCTTCCGTGATCCATTTGTGTGGGAAAAAACTCAGCATGGACTTACAAAAAAAAGACGAGCCTGCTGAATTACGGAAGTAGAAAATCATGATTAAAATCAGTAAATCGAATTCTGGTTGTGAGGATTTTCAGATGAATAATTCACAGAAAGAATATCGTTGGATACGACTAATAACCGGCGTGGTTCTGCCGCTGACACTCTCGCTCGCAGTTGTGATTCTCTCTGCCTCAACGAATGAAGGCTGGGAGCCGGCCGGCCGCCTCTCCGGTGTCTGCAAAGAACTGGTCAGAGGAACCACGGAAGGACGGCAGGCTTTGGCCGGATCATGCTGGAATGGCCCCCTGGCAACACTCTTTTTTCTGCCGGTAGCATGGATGCTGCCACCTGCTGCAGCCGGCTATACAGCCTTTTTTCTGGCCTACGCTCTGATGCTATGGAGTGTTAGAGAGGCACTTAAAAGCAGTGCACACGCCTTCACACATATCATTGCGGCACAAGCCGGTATCACGATTATCTCACTGAGTATTATCCCGGCAACGGTTCTCACCATCAGTACAGTTCTGCCAGTTGCCTTCTTCGCAATCGCTTTCGGCTCTCTGCTCGATTGGTCAGCCCGAATGCGCCTGCGTGATGTTGTCATGACTGGTGCCAGCGTGGCGATGCTGGCAGTCAGCGGTATCCATTTCTTCACCCTCGCAATCTGGCTGGCTCTGGCTATCCCCTTTGTCTGGTTCTGGCACCGCCCTGGCGAACGCTTCGTCCGCACAACTTCAACTGCGCTGGTCGGCTGGCTTCCCTGGTTTTATACCTTCGGCACCTGGATACTGCTGAACTGGCTGATCATGGGCGAGCCTCTCTTCTTTCTTAGTTCGCTCGTTCATAGTTTGCGCGACTCCGAACCTTCGACGCTAGCAGTGCTTGGTGTACCGGCAATAATAATAATCGGCTACCTTGCGATGGGTATCATATTCGCCCGTGACAACGTTGATGAAGTTGCATCACCGCTAGGGAATCGTCTCTTCTCACTGCTGATTGTGATTGCCGCCGGTGTCTATCTTTACGGCTTGATCATCTGCGAGTTTCACTGGTGCGCATCCGAGATGCTGCTTTCCATGATGATGTTGCTGCTGATATTTTTTGTCAGGTTCTTTAACAACCGGGCACTGATTGTAATCAGTACAGCCCTCTCCGTAGCCGTCGCAATCTGGTTCGCCAGCACGGTGGTGCAACTAACAGTACCTAAGTTCCTCTCTGCCGATGAAAGAAAGGCCCTGCGTCACGAAATCGAACAGTTTGTCACCGGACAAACTGCCTATGGCAGAGTTTTTATACCTGGATATACCGGCTTGTCGCTCTTGCAGGATTATAATGGTGAGCTCCTTGCCCCAACTCTGCACTTTCATGTCAATACTCTGCGCCGCGACTACTTTGGCCAGGATTTGTATGTGCTGGTACCTGAACCTGAAGGCTTTACCGCGATGGAGTATATCTTTGCGGCATATCCCGGGATTTACAAATATGGCTGTGAAAGATTGCTCTATGCCAGAAAGTTCGGCGATTGGGTCCTTTTCCAGGTCGTCTCTGCTCCAATTCTCCGTGAACAGAAATCGAACAAAAAGCAATAAACACGCTTTGGATTTCCATAGCAAAAATTGCGCTTGTTACCGCCAATGAAAGCCAAATATAAAAAGATCAATCGGCGCGTCGCGGATCGAGATTTCAAATATTATATTTTCGACTGGGATGATAATATCCTGCATATGCCAACTAAAATCTATCTCGAAAAAAAAACAAAAAACGGTCAATGGACAGAACAAACCGTTTCTACGGCACTGTTCTCTCTCATTCGCAACGATACCGAAAATTACCGCCCCCCCCAAGATGACTGGGATTTGGCATTTCGCGATTTTCAGGATTATGAGAATGAAAAGGAGAGCGGTTTTCTTAAAGATACACGCGCCGCATTAACCCGCGTGCTTAGCGGCGCGGAAAAGCCGGGGCCTTCTTTTATGAGCCTCAAGGAAACACTTGTCGAAGGACGTTTGTTTGCGATTGTGACCGCACGTGGACACGAGTCCACAACTATCCGACAAGCAGTGCAAATGTTTATCGATATGGCACTTACACCATCTGAACACGAAACAATGCTGGCAAATTTGCGCGGCTACCGGGCCGCTTTCGACAAGTCGTCCGAATTTGAAAGCGACGCTGATGAGCTGGAGTATTACCTCTCTTTGAATCGCTACCACGCAGTCACAAATCCGCGTTTCAAAAAATGGTTGAACTCAGTGGTCGGCGATGAAGAAGGCCAAGAACAATCCAAACAGTTCGCCATCCGCGACTTTGTCGAACATATTATCCGCCTGATGTCACGTAGCGACAAGGGCTTGGGTCACCGTTCGATCAGTGTCGGGTTTTCGGATGATGATGCCGCTAATGTCCGGGCTGTTGAAAATTATATCCGCCACGAACTAAGCCGACATTTTCCCTCGGTGAAATTTGTGATCTACGATACAAGCGATAAAGCCCTGCCTAATGGACGTAAAGTTGTGGTTTCAGGCCAACTGGGATTTGATTTTTGATTGACCGTAACATGGAGTTAATATGCCTGTCAGAGTTGAAGTACAGAAATTGACCAAAAAATTCGGTACCCTTACCGCGTTGTATAACCTCAATGCGGTGATTGAACCCGGTGAACTTTTCTTTCTGCTCGGACCCAGCGGGTGTGGCAAAACAACCTTGCTGCGCTGTATTGCAGGCTTCAATAAGCCCGATTCCGGACGCATTAGCATCGGTGACCACGATGTCACATCTGTCCCGCCTCACAAGCGCGATACCGGCATGGTCTTCCAAAGTTACGCTCTCTGGCCCCATATGACACTGGCGCAGAATGTCGCTTTCGGACTTGAAATGCGTCAGGTTGCCAAGTCGGAAAGATCAGCAAAAGTTAAACGCGCCCTGGAATTGGTGCATCTGAATAATCGTGCCAATGTGAAGCCGAATGAGCTCTCCGGAGGCCAGCAACAACGCGTTGCGCTGGCACGTGCACTGGTAGTTGAGCCCAAGTGCCTGCTGCTTGATGAGCCGCTTTCCAATCTGGATGCCGGATTGCGCATCGAAATGCGTATGGAGATACGTCGTATCTGTAAAGAACTAGGCCTGACAGCAATATATGTTACCCACGATCAAAAAGAGGCACTCTCAATCGCCGACCGCATGGCGGTTATGCATGATGGCATGATTGAGCAGATTGGAACACCAGAACAGATTTACCGTTATCCGATCAATCGCTTTACCGCCGGTTTCATTGGCGAAGGTAACTTTGTAACAGGACACGTCTTAGATTTTGACAACGATAGTGTGATCCTGACAACTTCGCTGGGAACTCTTGTTTCTACAGCGGTTTGCACCGATTTAAAAGCCGGATATCCTGTTTCGGTCTGTCTGCGACCAGAGTCGATCAGGTTCGACCATGCCGGTGAAGGTTGCCCTAACCACTTCAGCGGAACATTTAAGGAGTGTATCTATCTAGGTGAAATTGCTCAGCATCTCATCCGACTGAACTCCACTGACAGTGCAGAGTTCGAACTGAAGGCATTTGAACTGAATCCACGAAAAGACTCTTCCCGAATCAACGCGCCTGTCAAATTATGGATCGATCCAGAAAATGTCATCGTAACCTCCCTCTCCTGAAGCAAAAAACCACCCATCTATGATGACTTGAACTAATAAAGGGACAGTCACTTAGTTGTTGACAATTGGTGTTTTTGTGTTATTATTGTCGTGCTTTTTAAAAAAGAGAGGAGGGTGGTACCAAATGCGCAAGGCTAGGTTAAAGCTGGAGGCAGCTGCTACGTATCATGTTATGAGCCGGATAGTAGACCGGCAGTTGTTGATTGGAGAGAGAGAAAAGGCATATCTGCGGCATATTATGCGGAGGTTGGAAGTATTTACTGGTTGTGAAGTAAAGACTTATGCACTCATGGACAATCATTTCCATCTGTTACTGCATGTGCCTCTAAAAAAAGAGGTTTCGGATACGGAGGTGATATCAAGGGCGAGGGTATTATACGGCAAAAAGAAGTTTTCCGGGATTGAAGAGCAATTTAGACGTTGGGAAGAACAGGGGCAGGAGTATCTGGTACAGGAGCAGATCAATAATTTCCGTGTAAGGATGTATGATCTTTCCGAATTCATGAAAACCTTCAAGCAAAGGTTTTCCATTTTCTACAATTCCACCCATGCGAGACGTGGTACGCTTTGGGAAGAGAGATACAAAAGTGTATTGGTTGAGGAAAATCAGCATGCTCAGCTTGTAACTGCGGCCTACATTGACCTCAATCCTGTTCGAGCCGGAATCGTCGGTGCTCCGGAAGATTACCGTTGGTCGGGGTATGGTGAGGCGGTGGCGGTAGCGGGAAGTGCCAGTCGGGGTATTTCGCATCTGTTTATCAATGAAGATGTTACCCTTTGCAAACAGGATGCTCTGATGCGATACCGGAAATTTATATATTATCGGGGAGAGTGTCGGTTTGATGGTTTGACAGGGGCAATGGCACGACCTGGTTTTTCCAAAGATATGGTTGATCTGGTTCTTGAGAAAGGGGGGCGGTTGTCGCTGCCTGATATTTTACGATGTAAAGTCAGGTATTTTTCTGACGGGTTTATTATAGGGAGCCGGGGTTTTGTAAATAAGATGTTTCGCGAGCACGCGCTTTATTTTACAGACAAGAAGCGCAACCGCGGGGCTAAGATAATGAAATATGGTGAGTGGGGCGGTTTATGTGCAGCCAGGGAGTTGCAGGTCGGAGTGATTTCCATTCCTGACGACGGCTAAATAGTTTTTGTTTGCTGCAAGATGAACACTGCGATTCTATCGGTAAGTTCCTGCCAGTTTTCTCCGACGTGAAGAGCATGATTCGCAACATTGTCGAGATAAAGTTCTTTAGGCCCTTGAACTGAGTCGAACCAGGATTGAGCATATTTGTTATCAATGACTTTATCTTGGCTACTGAGAGCGCAGAAGACCGGCATATTTTCCGGTATGGTTATATTCCGGTTACTTCTGGTGACGGCGAAGAGGGAGTTATAAACACTGTAGGGTATAAATTTATCGACCGCATAGTTGAAGTCGGCATCATCTGCGGCCGTAATTCTTTCAGTAAATGGTGATTCAAAGGTACGGGCGAGCCACAGCACTCTGGTTCCCAGATGGTACCAGAATTCAGCTGTTCCGACAGGAACACGTTTATTTGAGATTCGGATAAGGGGGGCCAAGGCAACTATTCCGGTTACAATTTCATTATTGCGTGGCAGGGCATCTATGATAAAGGCGGCACCCATAGAGTGACCGATTAGCCAGATGTCGGTGTGAGTTTGTGCGGCTTCGGCAATTTTTGAATTGATTGCGGAACGGATATCGTTCAGTTTAAGTTGATGCTGGGATGAAAGTGTTTGTCCCCAGGGAGGCACTCGCATTACAAAAGATGTGAAGGAGTGAGTTTCTGTCAGGCGCTCAGCAATTCTTTTCCATCCGTATGGCAGATCGGCGAAGCCATGGATGAATATCAGGGCTGTAGTACCTTGGCCGCAGGTGAAAGAGTTGGCGTGTTCCAACAAACCGTTGTTGTTCCGGGTGATTTTTTTGTTCCAAATTTTATATCGATAACTGATCCAGCTCCAATGGATCAGGTTGCCTGCTATCCAGCACAGCACAATTATGGCGAATGTAGTCAACGTTTTCTTCAAAAGGTTAAAAGGTGTCAGGTGTATCTGGAAGTCGGATGATGCGACGGGATTTTCACGAAAGTGTCGTGAGTGGTGTTCAAAGAGTTCATATTTAGTGTTTGAAACTGCGTTGACCGGTAAAAACCATTGCCACATCGGCGTCGTTACAGCAGTCGATTACATCCCAGTCACGGATTGATCCGCCGGGCTGCACAATAGCTTTAACGCCTTCTCGGATACCTACTTCGGCTCCGTCCCGGAAGGGGAAGAATGCATCCGAGACCATACATGAACCGATCAGACCGCCTTTCTGTAGGTTGACCTCATGGTCGATTGCGGCGATTTTGTCGGTAGCGGATTCGCCGAATTTAAGGGTAAGTTCATTGTAGGGAGTATTATATTTTTCCCATGCAATCCAGTCGGCCAATTTTCGATAGGCTTTATCGCGTGCTATTTCAGCTACACCGACGCGATCCTGTTCGCCGGTGCCGATGCCGACGGTCACACCATCTTTGACGTAGATAACAGAGTTGCTGGTTACGCCTGCCTCAACCAGCCAGCCGAAAATTAAATCTTTGTATTCCGCATCGGTCGGCAGGCGTTTAATTGTGTGTGTTGTGCCGTTTTTGCGAGTGCAACTTGCTGGTTGAAGTTGTTCTTTGGTGCGGGCTTGCGGGGTAAAAGACCACTGAGTTATGATTCCGCCGTCGATCAATGATTTAAAATCAACAACACGTTGCATAGCGAAATCGGCAAGGCGGGCCATGTTATTGATTTTCATTACCCGCAAGTTAGCTTTTTCTGAAAAGAGTTTCATGACACCGTCGGCGAATTCCGGAGCAACCACCACTTCGGCATAATTTTCCATTATAAGTCGGGCGGTATCGAGATCGACCTCACGGTTGAGAGCGATGCATCCGCCAAAAGCTGCCAGGCGGTCAGCCTTGTTGGCACGGTAGTATGCTTCAGCCAGGGAGCTACCTTTTGCCACACCGCATGGATTGTTGTGTTTGACAATCACTGCACAGGGTGTATCGGTCAGGTAGCGAAGAATATTAAGTGAGTTATCGGCATCGGTTATGTTGGTTTTGCCGGGGTGTTTGCCACTTTGAATCAGGAGTGGGTCTGATACCAGATGATTGTTTGGGTCGATGAGTTTGACATCACCGAGGATCAAATTGCCGTTGACCAGCTTATACATTGCCGCTTCTTGACCGGGGTTTTCGCCATAACGCAGTCCTTTTTCCTCATGGTTGATAATCCACGAGACTTTTTTGTATTGCAATGTCTGGCGGGTGGTGCTGTCGATAAATGAGATTTCCATGGTGGGGGTGAAGTGATCATCCATGATTGTTTTGTATGCGGCTTTGAGATCTGTTGGCATGTGTCATCTCCTCTATGTGCTATTATTATCTGATATACGCTTCGATTATAACATTTAATTTGGGGTGTAAAAAGTACAGAAGCAGACTGGCAGCCCACAAAATAATATCCGGCAATTCAGTTTTCCCGGAGCGGAACTTTGTGATAAAATTGTTACATTGTGGTGAGGGTGTATGCTGTAGAGAGGGGTAGAGGGTATTGATATGAGGCTATTGGCATTTTCATGGTTGATGATATTGGCAGCTATAAACAGTGAAGCCTTGCCAAAAGGTGTAATTCTGGTACTTGTTGATGATATTGGGTATGGTGACATTAATGTTCTGGAACCTGATGCAGGACTTGCAACGCCTTATATCGACAAATTGTATGGTGAAAGTGTGAGGTTCACGGATTTTCATGTTGGTTCCACCTGTTCACCGACAAGAGGTTCCCTGATGACCGGGCGTTACATAAACGCTGGCGGGGTTCAGCACACAATTGCGGGAAGGTCATTGTTGTTTGAAAATGAGCAGACTATGGCTGATATATTTAAAGTGAACGGTTGGAGCACCGGAATATTCGGTAAGTGGCATCTAGGTGACGGGTATCCTTATCTTCCGCGTTTCCGAGGGTTTGAAACCAGTGTGATCCACGGTGGCGGCGGTGTGGGGCAGATGCCGGATTACTGGGGTAATGATTACTACTCGGTGAAAAAGTTTGATGGTGGCAAGGCGGAGCCGGATGTTTACATGGAAAACGGAAGATTGGTACAGGCTGATGAGTTTTGCACCGACTACTGGTTCAGCCGTGCGATGGAATTTGTGCGAGATTCTCTTGCTGAAGGCAGACGTTTTTTCTGTTACCTGCCCACAAATGCCGCGCATAGCCCCTTTAACGCACCGCATGGTGGAAAACCCGGTTTTGACGGATTGGTTGAAAACCTTGATGTGAATATGGGACGGCTGGAAAAATTTCTGGCAGAGGAGGGCATACGAGATGATGTGCTGCTGATTTTTACAACCGACAACGGTACGGCGGGACCCCGCACGGGTGGTCTGCGAGGCAAAAAAGGTTCTTGTTATGATGGAGGGCATCGTGTGCCGTGTTTCTGGCGTTGGAAGAACGGCGGGATCGGCGGCACGCGGGAGCAGGCACGTGATGTTGAGTCTTTGACGGTTGTCGCCGATTTTCTGCTTACTTTTATTGATTTATTCAATTTACAAAAATCTGTCGGCGGGTTGCCGCTGCATGGAGCAAGTTTGCGCCAAATGTTAGCAGACGATAATTATAAGCCGATTTCCCGCAGCTGGATTGTTGACACTCAACGCGGTGCGCGGCTGGAGAAGTGGAAACGTGCGCAGGTGATGTGGGATGAGGTAAAGGGTGGAGAGATACGGCACAAATGGCGGCTTGTGCGCAATAATCTGAGGGGGAAGTTCGAACTTTTTGATGCAATTAACGATCGGGCGCAGAGGGTTGATTTAACGCAGGAATCCGTTGAACTTGCCGAGCGTGTTGTCAAGGATTTATCGGAGGTTTATGAAGGGTGGTGGGAGAAGATATCCGTGGGGCAGGCAGATTTTCCGCCGGTGGTATTAGGTGTGATGGAGGAAGATGTGCTGTATTCGCATGACTGGATTGGTGAAGATATGACTCCCTGGAACCAGCAGATGGTGATGCGTGCGGCTGGGGGATCGCGCACCAGCGCGGTGCGGTTCGCACAACCCGGCGAATACCGTTTTGAGTTGCGGCGTTGGCCAAGGGAGGAGGGCAGTGCCATCAAGGCTTCGGATAAAAGTGGTGCTGGCAAAGCTCTCAAATCAGTTGTCGCGGCGACATTATCGATTGAGGGGGTGGGAGAGTGGAGCACCGAAGTTGGTGATAAAGATGTCGCTGCAATTTTTACGGTTGATCTCGCCGCGGAGCTGAGGAGTCGGGTTGTGAGTGCTTTCAATGATGAACAAGAACGAGCGGTATGTGGTGCTTATTATATTTATGTGCGTCGGCTTCAGCAATAAAGATGGCTACTGGCGGCAGACATCCTGCGTGTTGAATCAGAGGAAGAACTTTGGTGCAGTGGGTGTGGTGCATTGTTTCGACCGCCGGTGGATCTTTTAAAACTCGATATCATCATAGAGAAAACATTTAACATCGGCCTGTTTCAAAAGATTTCTGTAGAGTTCTTTTGATTCCTGCTGGTATTTTTCTTTTTGCAGAGTTTCGATGATTTTCTTTTTTATGATAGGTACGGTTTTTATCAAAATATGGGAAGCTCTGATTGTTTCAGGAATTGCAGGAGTGGAATCGGTTTTGTCCTGGGCTGGTGAATGTGCGGTGACTTTGATGATATGGTAACCGTATGGGGAGGTGATGATTTCGCTGATTTCGCCGATTTTTTGGGAGAAGGCGGCTTTTTCAACGGCCTTGACCATTTTACCGCGTCCGAACTCGCCCAAGTCGCCTCCCTTGGATTTACTGGAGGGGCATTCTGAGTAGCGTTCCGCCATTTCGGCGAAGTCGGCACCGGCAATAATTTGTGTGCGGATATCTTTAACCAGTTTCAGTTTGCGAGCATTTGACTCCTGCAGTTTTTTTGTCAGGTTCGCAACCTCATCCTTTTCAAGTCCGATTTTATCGGCGACCTGCGACCTCACAAATTTATCGATGATAATGCCGTCTTCAAACTCTTTGCTCATTACCTGCGGGGGCATAGGGCCTTTATTAAAAAAATCATCGGTGCTCCAATCTCTTTTTTTCAATGAGGTCTCAAGTGCCTTAATTCCGCGGGCACGGTCTGCAGAAGTTATAACGATGTCATTCTTTGCTGCTTCCGCAAGCATGACACTCTTATAGACGAAAGCTTTGATGGCCCGTTTGCGGAAGTGTTCTTTGGCTTCTTCCATTCTGCTTTCCGGTATAATCAGGTTGTTGTTTTTCACATCATCATTCAGAAAGCCGTCGGCGCGCATTTCCATGGCCTTCCAGGTGAGGGGTGTGTTGTTTACCATGGCGACGATATAGTCATCATCCGGTTTCTGAGGTTGGGCGGGTGATTTAAGTGGCGGCGGCTCTTTGGGGCCGCATCCGCTTAACAGTACAGCTGCGCAGATCAATGAAAAAAGGCTGGTCTGAAAGATTTTAGGCATATAAACTCTCCTTAGCTCTGGCCTTTATGATATCGTATCAGCATAGGTTTTAGCAACTGTTATCCAGTTTCTTTCATTCAAAAGCTCACAAAAATAAATGTTTAACTTTCTTGTTTATTATAAGGTAAGTTGCGAGAATACCTGCAATTTTTGGAAAGGGGTTGCGTTTATGATGGAAGACAAAGAAAAACTTTACGGACGGAGATTAAGACGTTATGTGACGGCACTCAACAATCGTAAACCGGACCGTGTGCCTGTGCGTCCGTTTGCCGCTGAGTTTACCGGCAGGCATGCCGGTTACACATGTCAGCAGTTGTCGCAGAATTATCAGGATGCCTTTGATGCGATGGTGCAGTGCTGCCGTGATTACGATTGGGATGCTGTTCCGGCGAGTATGGTATATGTATGGACAGGCATAACTGATGCGGCTGGGATTAAATATTACGGGGTACCGGGAATTAACATGGCGGAGGACTTCGCTTTTCAGTATCGCGAACCACCTGAAGAGAGTGCTTTCATGCGTGGAGATGAGTATGACCGTCTGATTGATGATCCGACCGCCTTTTTATATGAAGTCTGGTTGCCGCGTGCGTCGAGCCGGATTCAAGCCGCTGGAGCGCCGGTGACTTTCAATCATAATGTTGCACTGACCAGTGCCGCCATGGCGGTGTCGCAATACTTCAATGCCTTCGGCCCGCAGTGTGCACGACTGCGTACGGAGGTGGGTATGCCGGGTGCGATGGCGGGGATTTTCAAGGCTCCGCTGGATATTATTGGCGACAAAATGCGCGGTTATCTTGGTTTGACCATGGATTTGATTGAGCAACCGGAAAAGGTGATGCGGGCCTGTGAGGCACTGATGCCGCATCTTTTCTGGGTGGCCAACGCCACCGCCGATCCAGGTCGGCAACTGCCGGTCGGTTACTGGATGCATCGCGGTTGTGTGCCGTTTGTCCGCCCGGAGAGCTTTGACAATATTTATTGGCCGACGGTGAAGCCCATCATTGAAGAGTTGTGGAAAGGCGGGCACCAGACTCTGTTTTATGCCGAGGGCAGTTGGGACTATCATCTCGACTCATTCCGTGAGTTACCGGACAGAAGTATCATTTATCACATTGATCGTGGTGATCCGGAGCTGGTTCATCGGAAGCTGCATGACAAATTCGCGTTGAGCGGCGGACTCAGCAATGTGACAATGGCCATGGGAACGCCGGAGCAGGTACGTGAAGAGGTCAGGTTTCTGATAGAAAACATAGGTCGTGACGGCGGTTATATTCTGGATGCCAGCGCGATAATGCAGAATGACACCAAGCCTGAAAACATGCGGGCCATGGTTGATGCCGCTCATGAGTTTGGGGTATATGCGGACGGTGTTCTAATGGATGACCCGCTTTTGGTTGCACCGGAAAATGTTGAAGAGCGTGTTGGCCTCTCCGCGCGGCAGGGGCGATCTCCCGGTGTATGCTTCAGTTGGGATGAGTACAAAGCTGAGTTGAAGGACCCTGTACCGGGTTCAGAGGAGTTTGCGGAGAGGTTGTGGCGCCAGGTGGATGCCAATGGCGCCATGTTTATCTGGCAGATGCTACTTTCGTTCTAAAGTTGCTTTCAGCCTTAACCGGTCGGCACTCAACTTCAATACGCGCAGTTGCCCTTCAACCATTTTAACTTGCGTATACTTCTTTATTTTTATTGCAGAATTTGAGTTTATAGCGACTAACTCTCTGTCAGCAGTTTGTGATCAAGCTTCGCGAGCTCCGCCTGATCACTGCGGCGTTATACATCGGAGATATCCGGCAAATTGCTCTAGAGACGGCGGGGAGCCCGCGGAAACGGGATGACATCTCTGATGTTGCTCATGCCGGTGCAGAACTGCACAAATCGTTCAAAGCCTAAACCAAATCCGGCATGCGGCACACTGCCAAACCGTCGCAGATCGAGATATTGAGTGTATGTATCCGGGTCAATGTTGTTGTTCCGCATGGCTTCGAGCAGATAATCGAGGCGTTCCTCGCGCTGGCTACCGCCTACAATCTCGCCCACCTTGGGCAGCAACACATCCATTGCCGCCACGGTACGCTCGTCTGCGTTACGTCGCATGTAGAACGCTTTGATCTGCGCGGGATAGTCCGTCACAATCACAGCTCCTTTGAAAATCTCCTCAGTGAGGTATCTTTCGTGCTCCGACTGCAAATCCATGCCCCATGAGACGGGAAAATCGAAATCACGTTCGGATTTGGCCAGTAGGGCAATGGCGTTGCTGTATGTGATGCGGGTGAAATCCTGTTTTACAAGATGCTCAAGCTTTGCGATCAATCCCGGTTCAATGCGTCTATCGAAAAATTCCAGATCAGCGGAGCAGTGCTGCAGCACAGCGCCGAAAAGATAACGCAGGAAATTCTGAGCCAGATCGGCATCGTCATTCAGATCGGCGAAAGCCATCTCGGGTTCCACCATCCAGAATTCGGAGAGGTGGCGGCGGGTATTGGAATTTTCGGCGCGGAATGTCGGGCCGAATGTGTAGATATCGCCCAGCGCGCAGGCATAAGTTTCGGCCTCAAGCTGGCCGCTGACTGTCAATGCGGCACGGCGTCCGAAAAAGTCATCGGCGTAATCTCTGGTGCAGTTGTTCGGAGCGTCGTTTGCCAGCGGGTCGAGGGTTGTAACCTGGAACATCGCGCCGGCACCTTCGCAGTCGTTGCCGGTAATTATCGGGGTGTGGATCAGCAGAAAATTGCGTTCATAAAAAAATCGGTGAATCTCATGTGCCAGCAGGCTGCGTACCCGTGCAACGGCACCGAAGCTGTTGGTTCGCGCCCTGAGGTGTGGAACTTCGCGCAGTGTTTCAAAGTTGATTCGTTGTTTGCCAAGGGGGTAGTGCAACGGGTCGGCATGTCCCAGCACTCTTATGCAGTCGGCTTTAATCTCAACGCTTTGGCCGCTGCCCTCCGACTCCACCAGACGTCCTGTGACAGCGATTGAGGCACCGGGATAGAGGTGGTTGATCTCATCGGAGTAGTTAGGAAGGTTGTCGAAAGCCATCACCTGCACATTGTGCAGTGAGGAGCCGTCGTTGAGCTCAATGAAGGTGAATCCGCCTTTCGAGCTTCTTCTGGTGCGCACCCATCCTGCGGCTTTGATCTGTGTGCCCGGGGGCGTGCAGGTTAGTAATTCTATGACACGCTGACGTTTCATGGCTGCATTCTAGCAAAGGTCGATTGTAAAAAGGAAGAATCCTCTTGTCACAAAAAATGATGATTCAATTTCTTGTTTTATGCGGCGAAAATTGAGACTATCACAATGGAGGTTGCGGTACGTCGCAGTTATCAATGGAATAGCAGAGTAGGGTTTAACCAGCATAGACACGGTCTTATGCTTTGGCAGAAATTGGAAGGGAAGTAATCGATATGCGGATTATCGTAATAACGGGTGAAGGACGCGGCAAGACCACTTCGGCCTTGGGGTTGGTGTTACGTGCGGCGGGACATGGGATGCGGGTCTGTGTTGTGCAGTTTATTAAATCGGAGTGCCGGACGGGCGAGGCCGTTGCGCTCCGGATGTTGCCGGGGGTTGAACTGCATATTCTTGGTGACGGTTTTGTGCGCGAGCGTTCGGGCAGGCGGTTTGAACGGCACGTTGAATGTGCCGAACAGGCGTTGGAGCTGGTACGTTGCAAGATCGGGATGGGATATGATGTTTTTGTACTTGATGAAATCTGCGGAGCATTATCGCTGGGTCTGATTTCTCTGTCAACGCTGCTGAGGCTGCTGGACGAAGCGCCAGAAGGATCAATTTTTATTCTGACTGGGCGCAATGCTCCTGCCGGGCTGATCGAACGTGCTGATACCGTCAGCCGCATCGAGAATTTGAAACACGGGTGTGAATTGGGAATGGCGGCTCAGAAGGGAGTTGAGCTATGAAGATTCCGCATTTTTTTCGGAAAAAGAGTGACAGGCAACTTCCGAAAAGTGCCATCGTGGGTGTTTGGGGCGAGCAGACCGCCGCCGGATATCTGAAAAAAAAGGGATATCGCATTATCGGATGCAATGTGCGTCCTGATCGCCGCGATGAAATTGATATCATTGCGAGAATTGCTGAATCGTTGGTCTTTGTTGAGGTGAAAACCAGGGCTGATGAAAATTTTGGTGCTCCTTTCAGCGCGGTTGACAGTGTCAAGCGTCACTCTTTAAACCGTGCAGCGGCGGCTTATCTGCGTAAAACGCGTTTCCCCGATCTTTATTACCGTTTTGATGTAATCGAAGTGATCGGTCGGCCCGCGGGGCCGGAACCTGAGATAAGGCACATCGAGGATGCCTTCCCTTTTGAAAAAAGGTTTAAATTTCCGGTTTGAAAAAGTTTCCGGTTTGGTTATTCTGAGATTGATTGTTCCTGATATATCCTGTTATTTTAACTAAACACCAAGTGATATAATATACTTCAACAAAGAAGAGGTGTTTCCTGAAATGGTGTTTCGTCGCGGAATTTCTGTCTATCCGCTTGAAGCCACAAATGACCTGCGCTTGACCCTCTGTATGAATCGGTTGGATTGAATGCTGAAGCAGAGATGATTTTGTTTTGAAAGGGGTTTGAAAGCTCCGTAATGTACCCTGGTCGGACGCGGGGCGAAGCAGCATATATGGTCCAGGAAACGCCGAAGAACGAGGAGAATTATAATGAATCGGCAAACCGGACTCAAGTCCATCGATATGGAACTTGTTAAGAGCTACTCTGACAAGATTCGTGAACGGGGGCGGATTGATCCGTTGCTCTACGAAAAATTCAATGTCAAACGCGGACTTCGCAATCCTGACGGCACCGGTGTGCTTGTGGGATTGACCACCATCGGTAGTGTGCATGGTTATGTTCTTTCCGAGGCCGAAAAGGTCGCCTGTCCCGGTGCTTTGTACTACCGTGGCATTGATGTTGTGGATCTTGTCAAGGGGTTTCAAACCGAAAGCCGGTTTGGTTTTGAGGAGTGTGCCTATTTGCTGCTATTCGGTGAGCTGCCTGACAGAGAACAGCTGAAGGGCTGGGGTGATCTGCTTGCTGAACGCAGGATTCTGCCGGACGGGTTCAAAGAGAATGCTCTGATCGGTGCTCCCGGGCGCGATTTGATGAACAGCATTGCCCGCGCCGTTCTGACGGCCTATACCTATGATCCCGAACCGGATCGCGTCGATTTGGAAACAATATTCTGTCAGAGCATTGATCTGATCGCACGGTTTCCGGTTTATGCCGCTTACGCCTACCAAGCCAAGGCGCACTACCACATGAACCAGAGTCTGATGCTGCGCAATCCCGATTCGGAATTGTGCACTGCGGAAAATATTCTGATGCTGATTCGCGAGGACGGCAGCTACTCCAGGCTGGAGGCTGAGATACTGGATTTGTGTTTGGTGTTACATGCTGAGCACGGTGGTGGCAACAATTCGGCTTTCACCACTCATGTGGTCACATCTTCGGGTACCGACACCTACGGCTCCATTGCTTCGGCCACTCTGTCGCTCAAGGGACCGCGTCATGGTGGAGCCAATCTGCGGGTGATGGAGCAGATGCGTGAAATCAAAGAGAATGTTGACCGTTGGGATAACGAAGGTGAAGTTGCCGATTATCTGCAGAAGATTCTTGACCGCCAGGCCGGTGACGGTACCGGTTTGATCTACGGGCTGGGACATGCGGTGTACACTCTGTCGGATCCGCGTACCGACATGTTGCGCGGTAAAGCCCGTACGCTTGCCCGCAGCAAGGGGCGCGAAGAGGAGTTGAAACTGTACGAAAGCATTGAACGTTTGGGGCCGGAGATATTCAATCGCAGTCGCGATAAGAAACGTGATCTGTGTGCGAATGTCGACTTCTACTCCGGCTTTGTGTATGACATGCTCAATATTCCGGTCGATCTCTATACGCCGCTCTTTGCTGTCTCACGTGTGGTCGGCTGGTGTGCTCATCGTATTGAAGAACTGGTCAATGGCGGTCCGATCATACGCCCGGCCTACAAGTCGATCACCAAAGATCGCGCTTATGTAAGCCTTGATTCACGTCTTTGATTAAATACTTGCCTTGTGAATTATAATCAGCTACCATCTTCAACTAGTCGTATAGCTGTGCATGTTGGAGCCATTGCGTTTTATATGACCAAGCAGGGTTAAATCCCTATAAATCAAGGAGAAATTGATGAATGTGTTTGCGCAACAGGATCTGTCTGGCAACTTGGCTTCGGAAGCCTCGAATGTCATTTCAGCTGAACTTTCCAAAGGGAGCGAAATGGTGAATGTAGCTAAGGAGTGGCTGGTGGAGAACGGTATGGCGTTCGTAGTCAATGCTATGATTGCCGTGATAATGCTGGTGATTGGTTTAGCGATCATAAATTTTATCACTAAATCAACTGAAAGGGCACTGGTTGCCAATCGGCATATAAACTCATTGATGGAAAAATTTCTGGCCAATGTGGTGAATAAACTCTGCTGGTTACTGCTGTTAATGGTTGTGGCGCAGAGAGTGGGCATCGACATCGGGCCGCTGATTGCCGGGTTAGGTGTAACCGGTTTCATTATCGGGTTTGCCTTTCAGGAATCGCTCGGTAACCTTGCTGCCGGTATGATGATTGGCATCAATGAGCCCTTCAAGGTTGGCGACTATGTGCAAGCTGGTGGTATTGAGGGTGGTGTTCAGGATTTGAATATGATGGCCACGACACTTTCGACTGCCGACAACAAAAAGGTGGTTGTGCCCAACAAGCTGGTTTGGGGCTCCGCTATCACGAATTACACATCGATGGACAAGCGCCGTGTGGATTTGAGTGTCGGCATATCCTATGGCTCTGATATCAGTAAGGCCAAGCAGGTGATTATGGCCGCGGTTAAATCGGTTGACGGTATTCTGGCCGATATGGAGCCTACTGTCGAGGTGGTCGGCATGGGCGATTCGTCGGTCGATCTGGTTGTACGGCCATGGGCCACACCGGCCAACTACTGGAAGGTAGTCTTCGCCTGTAATCAGGCGGTCAAAGAGGCACTCGATGCAGCCGGCATTGAAATTCCCTTCCCGCAAATCGATGTCCATCAGAAATAAACAGGGGTTATATCAGCTTTTGCTGCATACTGCATGCTTCGGGCTGGCGACTTCAGCTGTTTGAGAGCACTCTGCGGTAAATTTCCTCGGTTTTTAAGGCGGCGGTCTTCCATGAGAATTCTGCTGCCTTTTTATATCCTGCGGCAATCTGTTCATTGCGGATATGCGGATTGTCCAACAGGGGACTGACTGCATGCGCGATGGATGAGCGATCCAAAGGGTCACAGTGCATGGCTGCATCACCGCAGACTGCGACCGTTGCTCCGCCTGAGCAGACCACCGGGCAGCCGCATGCCATCGCCTCGATCGGTGGCAGGCCGAAGCCCTCGTCGTGCGATGGAAAAACAAAGGCTTGCGCCATGGAGTAGATCACCGGCAGATCAGCACTGGCCACATAACCGGTGCAGCTGACTCTGTGGGAGAGTGCGAGTTTGTGCACCTCTTTTTCGATTTTGTCGCGTGCGTACGCATCGATTGCGCCGACCAGGATCAAGTGCAGATCCGGACGTTCCGCCTGCACAATCGCAAAGGCACTGATCAGCCCGAGAATATTCTTGCGTACCGTCATGTCGCCCACAAACAGCAGAAACGATGGCGGCAGATTATAGGTCTGACGAACCCGTTGATGTTCGGCAAATGATTCTATCTTTTTAAAATGCGTTTCTATGCCGGGGGGGATGACGGTTGTTTTTTCGAGCGAACAGGGAAAATGCTTGTGGATAATGCGTTCTGTATAGGCTGAGAAGGCGATGATCGCAGCAGCTTTACGGATTGACTGTGGCATGATCAGGTTGTAATGCAGGCGATTGGCGTGTGTGCAGAAGTGGGGATGGGTCATGATATGTAGATCATGCACGGTCAGCACCGTTGGGCAAGGAGCAGCCAGCGGTGCCACATAAGCTGGCGCATGCAGCAGAGCAGCTTTTTCCGCGGCGAGTCGCATGGGCAGAACAGACTGTTCCCAAAGAATACGTAGCAGTCGTGAACGTGTCATGGTCGATGATGATACTCTCGTAACTTCAACATGCTCGGAGGCAGGTAGCGGACGATGTTCAGAAGGTAGATAGAAGCGCATGGGCAGAGAGCCGAACTCTGCCAGTGCGGCGGCAAGTTGATGAACCGTCACCTCAACCCCCGAATAAGGTTCTTTCAGAATAATGCCATTATAAACTATCTTCCGCATACGGGGAATGATAATGGAGAACCGGAGTTGAGTGAAAGTACAATCGTGTAAGAAAAGTGCCCCGGCGGTTCATAAGGGAGTGGATGCCTCTTTTCCTCACCCTTTGCGCTGAGTGATAGTTTTTACCTTCTTCACTCTTCAAATGGCGGAGAGGGAGGGATTGGCGCTCAGCCCTGCGGGCTTCACTGCCGCACACTGCGGGTGCGGCCTCTACCTCGCTACGCTCGGTGGTCGAACCCTCTTCTCGGGTTCTCATCCCTCCCGGAAACGCATTAAGAGTGCAACATATTGTTCATAAGTTCACTCTTCAAATGGCGGAGAGGGAGGGATTCGAACCCTCGGTGCCACAGGGGCACACAGCATTTCCAGTGCTGCACCTTCGGCCACTCGGTCACCTCTCCGTGGCGTAAGCTCCAATATACAGTGCTCTGAGAGCCTGCAAAAGGCCATATTTATACAGTTTTAATGCGGGGAACACAATAATAATTTCAAAAAACCGGCGCAAAATGTCACTATCTGCCTTTATCAAGTCCATCAATTCTGCTAGGATATCCGTCAATCGGAGGTAAATGTATGAATACAAGATTGCTGTTTGTGTTGGCGGCTCTACCCCTGGTGGTCAGGGCAGCACCGAAAATTCCGGCTGAAGCTCGGAATAGACCCAACATCCTCTTTGTTCTGGTGGATGATCAGCGGTTTGACTCGCTGGGTTGTGCCGGTCATCCTCACCTAAAAACGCCGGTGATTGATAAACTGGCTGCGCAGGGTGTCCGTTTTGAAAAGACCTTCGTCTCAACCGCTATATGCATGGCCAGTCGCGCCTGTCTTTTTACCGGGATGACCGAGCGCAGCCACGGTTACACCGGTGGGCCATCAACCAGGATTATCCCTGGTGATGTGGATACAAGTTTCCCCACGCTGTTGCGACAGGCAGGTTACCGTACCGGTTTTTTCGGTAAACAACACGCCGGGTTTCAGGAGGGCGAGAAAAAGGCTATGAGCCGCATGTTCGATCGGTGGAAAAAATTGGGGCGCAATCCCTATTTCAAGAAGATGGTGGACGGTACGGAGCGTCATGTGGCAGAGATTATCGGTGATGCGTCGATCGATTTTCTTGAAACGCAACCGAAAGAGCAGCCGTTCTTTCTCTACATGAGCTTCAACATATCGCATGCCGAGGATGGCGATAAGCGGCCAGGCATCGGTCACTTTCCCTGGCCTAAACGGGAGGATGGGCTTTATGAGGATATTGTTCCGCGTGAACCCACGCTTGATCGTGAGAAGTACTTTGCTGTGTTGCCACAATTTCTGCAGCAGTCATTGAACCGGGAGCGTTATTTCTGGCGTTGGGATACGCCCGGAAAATACAGAACAAATATGCGTGCCTACTATCGCATGCTGACCGGCATGGATCGCATTGTCGGACGGGTTTTGACCCGCTTGACAGAGATGGGAGCGGCGGATGATACGATTGTGATTTACTCCGCGGACAACGGATACTATATGGGCGATCGCGGTTTGGCGGGGAAATGGTCGCATTTTGATCAGTCGCTGCGTGTTCCGCTGATAGTCTATGATCCACGCCTTCCCGTCGATAGACGCGGTAGGGTTGTTGCCGAGATGGCGATGGGCATTGATATTTCGGCGACCATTCTGGAGGCAGCTGGCGTCGCGGTGCCGAAAAAGTATCAGGGACGTCCGCTACAGCCACTTCTAATCGGCGCTGTGCCGCCGGACTGGCGCACTGATGTGTACTGCGAACACCATATGCGCCACCCCGCCATTCCAAAGTGGTATGGTGTGCGCGGTGCACGTTATACCTATGCCAACTACTATGAGGAGGGGGTTGAACTGCTGTATGATCTGGAGAAAGATCCTACTCAGTTCAATGATCTTGCCGGTAACGCCGAGTATGCCGGAGTTCTCAAGCGGATGCGCACTCGTTCGGAAGAGTTTGTGAAGCAATATACTCGTCCGGAAATTGAACAGCTCAAGCGCGAGTTTGAAGCTAAGTTGAAATCAAAAAAGCAGTAAGCGCTGAAGGTTGCGGATGGTAATGTCGTTTAAGCGTGCGAGGGCGCATAATTTTGACTGGATTTATCACGTTTTATTTGATAAAAGTAGTGGCCCATCTCGCTGTTGGGGCGATTTAGTGCTCGTACGGGCTAGTATGGCTGACTGCCTGGCGGGTTAACATGGTAAATATGAAAGAGGTTCATAATGCCGAAAATGAAGTCAAAGAGAGGCGCAGTCAAGCGCTTTAAAATGTCGGCCACGGGCAAGATTAAGCGTACTCAATCCGGTAAAGCTCATATCAATGGGTATAAGCCGCAGAAGCGTAAGCGCAATCTCCGTGGGCATACTGTTGCGAAAGAATGTTTTGTTAAAACAGCAACCAGAATGTTGCAGGGTAATTGAGGAGATTGAGATATGCCGAGAGTAACTAATGCACCTGCATCAAGAGAACGCAGAAGGCGCAGACTTGAACTGGCTAAAGGTTTCCGTGGAAGTCGCAGCAAGCTCTTCCGCACCGCAACCGAAGCGGTTGACCGGTCTCAGAGGCTGGCAACGGTCCATCGTAAACTGCGCAAGCGCGATTTTCGCAGATTGTGGATTGCCCGCATCAATGCGGCGGCTCGCACTGAAGGTATGAGCTACAGTCGTTTGCTTGAGGGTTTGAGGAAAGCGGATGTGGAGATCAACCGTAAGATGCTTTCCGAGATTGCGATTCACGATGTGGAGGGTTTCAAGAAGCTCGTGGAAACCGCACGCGGAGCACTTGCCTGAAGTATCGCATCTGTGCGACACCGCAAATCTGGCGTGAATTCAACTGCAAAAAAGCCGTGCTCTGAGGGGCATGGCTTTTTTATTTATGATCAAAGCTGGAGGCCGTTCAGATCAGGTTTTAGAGCTCGGTTCTCTTTGATCAAATCTTGTAATTCCACATATTGCCTGCGTGCGGCGGCCTCACGGCCCAGAATGGCGGTCAGGTTGGACTCTACGGCGAGAGTGATCTCATTGTTGGTTGTCTCGTTGTGCCGGATGCGTCGGTGAAAAGTTTCAATGTTGTTTTTGACACTCTGTTCCGGGTTGGGAACGCCGCCACTGAAGTGGCGGTTGCCACCTCTGACATAGGATTTGCCGGCGTAGGAGAGGCAGGCCGCGGCCTGAGTGCCCTGCAGAGAGGCGGTCAGTCTGCCTGGCTTTATCCAGTCATGATACATTCCAAGGATGCCGTGGTGAGACCAGAGCAGTCCATCATCGAAAATATAAGTGACCATTGATGAATCCAGTGCGTCGCCGTGTACAGATGGACGCAACGCAGCCCCACCGCCCATCGCGCCGACAGGCTTACGTTCTAGCGCACGCACCACGGCATCGATAATATGAACATCATAATGCACAATGTAATCGCCGCCGAGCGCGACATCATTACACCAGATCAAATCTTTGATTCGGCTTGCTATGGTTTCGCTGAGAGGCGGATCCTGATAGCCGTTACCGCCGGCCCAGCCGGACGAGAAAACAGCCTGCAGTCGTCCAAGCGCGTTGGCTTGAACGCGTTTTATGACCTCACGGTTAACGGGGTCTTGCGGTAGTTGGTAGTCGGCGAAAAAAACCAGACCTGCCTGCGCAGCCTGTTCGGCCAGGGTTTTTACTTTGAGTGAACCGGGGATGTCGATTGCGATCGGTTTGGCCATGTAGATATGCACGCCTGCCGCGACAGCTGTTTCGGCGAAGTCCGGAAAGAAAAAGGGGGGTGTCTGCAGGATTACCGCGTCGATACCGCTTTCGAGCAGGCGTTTGAAACCGTCGAGCCCTGAAAAGCGGTATCGTGCGTCAACTCCCAGCAATTCGCCGCAACGTTCGGCGCGTTCAGCAAAATAGTCGGCTACGGCAGTGAATTCATAACCGCCGTGAGCTTTGAAAATATTGCTGATCCAGGAACCGCGCCCACCGCATCCGACCAGTCCGGTTTTCACCCTCATGTCCGGCGGTGGCATGCTCTGTGCGCGTAACGGGGCGGCGGTCAAAGGGAGGACGGCCATGCCGGCATGTGCCATCCGTATGAACTCTCTTCTACCCAAAACGGCTTTTCCCTGAAAACAAAAGGGAGTGTCCGTATTTACAAAGTCGTTCACGTTAATTGTCCTTCCAGGGTTTAGCGGTTGCAGGTTTTAAAAGAAAAACAGCGCGTTTTCAAAAACAAAAATTTCATTTTCCGGGGAAGTAGCAGAGTGTGGCGCAAGCTACTCTTTACGGTAGCCGAGCCAGCGGGCGACAGCGGCATTTTTGGAGCGGACATGCAGTTTTTTGTAAATTCGCAGAACATAGGTATGCACGGTACCGAATGCCACATTGAGTTGATCGGCGATCTCTTTGTAGGAGAAGCCCTGAGCAAGCAGATCAAGCACCTGCTTCTCGCGCGGAGCAAGTTCTTCGGTTTCATCGATGCGCTTCTCCGCCAGGTGGCCGGGTGCACTTGCTGTGCGGGAGGAGCGGAAGGCATCGACAACCTTGCGTGCCAGCGCACTGGTCATAGGGGCACCGCCTTGATGGATATCGTGGATGGCAGTCAGCAGGTCGCGTATGCGCACCGGTTTGACCAGATAGCCGTGGGCACCCGCGGCGAGGGCCCGGAAGAGGTTATCGGTGTCCTGATAGACGGTTAGCATAACGGTCTGCAGATTGCTTATCTTACGCGAGAGAATGCCGACACACTCAATGCCATCCATCCCTGGCAGATTGATATCCATCACAGCGACCTGAACTGAGGAGAGATCGGGGGCTTTTTCGACAGCCTCTTCGCCGTTGGCAAAAGCTCCGACGCAATTACAGGCAGGGTCGTTGTTGATCATCTCCACCAGACCCTCGCGCAGTCTGGAATCGTCCTCAACCACTATGACGTTGATGGGCATGATATCTCCCTGAGTCGCAGTTCTTTTGTGTAGCGTTCCGACTCAGTGTTCAGCAATCGTTTTGAACCAATCAGTATTTGAAAAGTTCCTTTGCTTTTTGCACGACGTTATCCACGGTGAATCCGTAGTATTCGGCCAGCTTTTTATAGGGAGCGGAGGCTCCGAAGCTTTCCAGTGTAATAAAAGCATTGTGTCTGGCGGTGAAGCGTTCCCAACCGAAGGATGTGCCAGCTTCGACCACAAGGGTGCGTTCGCAGTCTTTGTCGATGATCCGTTCGCGGTAGGCTTTGTTCTGACGCATAAAGAGCTCCCAGCTGGGCATGCTGACAACCCGTACATTGCGGCCTTCGATTCTTTTGGCGGCGTCAAGGGCCAGTTCCACCTCTGAACCTGATGCGATAATGATCAGTTCCGGTGTACCGCAACCGCTTTGAAAGAGGGTATAGGCACCCTTCTCAAGATTGGAGGCCGCAGGATATTCGTTGCGGTCAATAACCTTCATATTCTGGCGTGTGAGCAGGATAGCGGTCGGTCCCTTTTTGTTTTTGAGCGCGGCTATCCAAGCGGCGCCTGTTTCCGTGGGGTCGGACGGACGGATAACCGTAACACCGGGCATGCAACGCAGCGCGGCCAGTTGTTCGACCGGTTCATGGGTGGGGCCGTCTTCACCGACGTAAAAACTGTCGTGTGTGAAGACGAAAATCACAGGCAGTCGCATTAGAGATCCAACACGTATAGCGGGACGGCAGTAGTCGCTGAACACGAAAAAGGTCGCGCCGAAAACGCGGAATCCACCATAGGCCTGTATACCGTTCATGACTGCCGCCATGGCCAGTTCGCGAATTCCGTAGTGCAGATTTCTGCCTGAGAAATCGCCATCCAGAACTTCACCCATGTTGTTCAGCCATGTTTTGGTACTGGGTGCCAGATCGGCTGCACCACCGACAAGTTGCGGCAGCTGTTCAGCCAAGGCGTTCATTACGGTGCCTGAGGCGCTGCGTGTGGCAATCGACTTCGACGTATCGAAGGTCGGCAGAAAACTTTCGATATCCTCCGGTATGCAGTCATTAGCGCATTTGCGCCACAGTTCGGCTTTATCCGGCTCGGCCTGCTGCCAGGCTTTAAACAGACGTTTCCATTTGTTATGCTCCCGTTTCATTTTGGCGGTACGGGCTTTAAAGAGTTGGCTGATTTCATCGGGGATGAAGAAAGATTTATCTTCAGGCATGCCCAGAGCCCGCTTTGTGGCGGCAACTTCGTCAGCTCCCAGTGGTGCGCCATGCACCTCGTGAGTGCCACACATATTGGGGCTGCCCTGGCCGATGGTGGTGCGGCAGATAATACAAACCGGTTTATCGGTGGAGCGAGAGGCTTTGCGGATGGCGCGTTCTATCTGATCGAAGTTGTGGCCGTCAATCTCAATAACCTGCCAGTTATAGGACTGGAAGCGTTTTTTGGCGTCGTCACTTACTGAAAGGGTGGTATCGCCTTCTATGGTGATTCGGTTGTCATCATAGAACAGCACCAGGTTGTCCAGCTTCAGGTGACCCGCCAGCGAGCAGGCCTCGTGGCTGATACCCTCTTCGAGGTCACCGTCACCGCAGACAGTCCAGATTCTATGATTGACGATATTGTGATCGGCGGTATTGTAGCGGGCTGCCGCCATTTTTTCAGCGATTGCCATGCCCACGGCGTTGCCGATGCCCTGTCCAAGAGGGCCGGTGGTTGTTTCAATACCGTCGGTATGGTCGCGTTCGGGGTGTCCGGGGGTCTGGCTGTTTAATTGGCGGAATTTTTTGAGTTCTTCGAGCGGCAGATTGTAGCCGGAGAGGTGCAGTAGCGAGTACAGCAGCATCGATCCATGCCCGCCGGAGAGCACAAAGCGGTCTCGATCAGGCCAGCTGGAGTCGGCTGGATCATGTTTAAGATGCTTAAGCCAGAGAACAGTGGCCACATCGGCCAGTCCCATCGGGGCGCCGGGATGGCCTGAGTTGGCGGCCTGCACTCCGTCAATTGCGAGACAGCGAATGGTGTTCGCCGCGAGGGTAAGTGTTGCGTCAGGTATTTTCATAATTGTATAAACCTCCATTTTTTCGGGGAAGAAATCGTCTGTTTCCACAGTTGAACGGCAATTCGAGTAATAAAAGCCATCAGTTAAAAAACAGATAGAAAGTATCTCATATCCCGCTTAGGGTGTCAAAGATTTCATTTTACGTAAAAATGCGGCATGGCACGGTCCCGTTGCTTTGCACCACCGTCTCAGCCGGTTACTGTGGTGCGGCATTATTGCCGCGCACTTCTGCTTGACAATAGCAGAACAAAAGTTCTAGTATAGGCGCATGGCACCGAAATCAAAACTTAAAAAACGCATTCCAGTATTGCGCACTTACCTGCGCAAAACAGGACGGGCTCCGACATTGCAGGAACTTTGCGAGCTGTTTGGAGTGCGCTCTAAAAACACAGCTTCGCTGATGGCCGGGCAGTTCGTGGCAGCGGGTATATTGGAACGCACTCCCGGTGGACATCTGGCATTGCCCCCGCGTAAAAGCCTCTCGCTTAAATTGCTGGGCAGTGTTACGGCAGGCTTTCCCTCACCGGCTGAGGAGTCACTGCTTGACACCATAACCCTGGAGGAGTTTCTTGTTAGTCGTCCTGACGCAACTTTCATGTTGCGGGTAGATGGTGACTCCATGATTGATGCCGGTATTCTGCCGGGCGATATTGTGCTTGTTGAGCGCGGTCGGCAAGCGCATAACGGCGACATCGTCATTGCCTGCGTGGATGGCGAGTGGACTATGAAATACTACTTCAAAACCGGTCGGGCGGTGCGCCTGGAACCAGCCAACAGCTGCTATGAGATCATCCGTCCCAGGCATTCTCTCAGTGTGGAAGGCGTGGTCTGCAGTGTTGTGCGCAAACTGGGGTGATTGCGTAATCGCATTGCGGAGGTCGTGCAAACCGGAGATTACGGCAACTTGCTTTCCTCATGCCGGATTTATTCGGCCTGTGAACATACAGGATATTCTGTTACCATGCTGATGGTGCACATAGATGCCGATGGTTTTTTCGCCTCGGTCGAGCAGTCGCTCAACCCCGCTCTGCGCGGGTGTCCAGTGGTCACCGGTGCCGAACGCGGCATCATTGCCGCTGCTAGCTATGAGGCCAAAGCACTCGGAATCGGTCGAGGGATGCAACTGCATGTCGCACGCGGACTCTGTCGTGATCTTGTCGTGCTACCCTCCGACTATGAATCATACAGCATCTATTCACAACGCATTTTTAACATTCTGCGTAAATTCATCCCCTTGATCGAGGAGTATTCGATTGATGAAGCCTTCGCTGAGATAGCGGAGGATGGCTGTGCCACTGAAACACCTGAAATGCTTGCCCGTAATATCCGTGCCTGTATCCGCCGGGAACTCGGATTGACGGTGTCGGTCGGCATAAGCCTGACCAAAACATTGGCAAAGCTGGGTTCCAAATTCCGCAAGCCGGATGGCCAGACCATCCTGCGTCAAGAACATATCCCGATCATGCTCGAACGCACATCTGTAGATAAAATCTGGGGTATCGGTAAAGCGGCTACCGCCAAACTGCAGAACAGGGGGGTCTGCACCGCGCTGGATTTTACTGCCATGCCGGAGAATGAGGTGCTGCGACTGCTACACAAGCCCGGATATGAAATATGGCATGAATTGCAGGGCCGTAAACGCTTCTCTCTGGAGAGTAATCCGTTGCGCACCTATGACTCAATGATGAAAGGACACACCTTCGCTCCACCCAGTTCAAACTCCGATTTTATCTTCGCCGAGGCTGCCGACAATCTGGAACGCGCCCTAGCAAGATTGCGGCGCCATCGCCATCTGGCCCGTGAAATCGGGCTCTGCCTGCGTTTGAAGGATTATCGCCATCAATCCGGATCATTGCGCACCACCCACGCTGCCGCCGATGACCGGACCTTCATGCCGCTGCTCCGCTATCTGTTCACCGCACTCTTTCAAAAAGAGACGACATACCGTTCAACCACTGTGTGGCTGGCGGAACTGCAGCCGCCCGGTCTGCGGCAGAATGAACTCTTCGAGCCGTTCCAACTTCGCGAGGAATACAGCCGACTCTACACTGCAGTTGACAGATTGAACCGGCGTTTCGGTAGCCACACAGTGAAATCAGGAGCTCTGCTCACTCTTGACGAAAAACCGGAGCATGTGCGTGATGTCAGGCCTGAACGCTATAAAATTTCGCTGCCGGGCGAGAGCTCCACTCGGCATCTGAATATCCCTCGTATGACAATCTAAACGCTATCCCTGCCTAAATCGGACGCTGCGATTCAAACAGGGTTTATTTTCGTGCTCTCTTTTGTTATGCTGTGCGGCAAATCAAACTTCAAGGAGTATATAGGGAATTAAGATGTTGATGAGAACAACCTTTATTGCGAGCCTGATCTTTTTTTGTGTTTCCAATTTGCACGGAGTGACACCCGGCAAGCCGCGCGCCCCTTATATCGGAGCGGTTGTCATGGATGCCGACTCAGGCGAGGTGCTTTTCGAAGAGCGTGGCGATCAACCCGGATCACCAGCCAGTACTTTGAAACTTATGACGCTACTTCTGGTTCAGGAGCGTGTCACCGCAGGCCGGATCGCCCTCAATGACATGGTCAAGGTTTCCGTCAAAGCCTACAAGACCGGCGGTTCACAGGTTTATCTCGATCCAAAGGAGACCATTCCGCTTGAGGATATGCTGTATGCCCTGATGATTCAAAGTGCCAACGATGCCGCTGTGGCACTGGCCGAGCATGTTGCCGGTTCAGTGGACGCATTCATCGAACTAATGAACAAACGTGCGAAAGAACTTGGTATGACCCGAACCAGATTTTCCACCGTTAATGGGTTGCGTCCCGAACCGGGTACCCCTTATAACGTGACCACCGCCCATGATATGGCACTTCTGGCATGCGAACTCTGCCGACATCAGGATGTTTTCAAATATACCTCCGAGGTGTATCGTCAGTTCAACTCCCCGATTCGCAAACATGCCTTTGATATGCGCACACATAACCCCTTCCTCAAAAAGAAGGTCGAGGGGTGCGATGGCTTCAAAACCGGCTACACCAGTACGGCAGGATGGTCGATTGTGGTGACATGTAGACGCAACGGACGGCGTCTTAATGTTGTGGTGCTCAGCAGCGATGCACGCCTGACACGTGATGCGGCAGCTGAAAAACTGCTTGAAAAGGGGTTTGCGATGATCAGCGATGCACGCTCCGGTGATGCAGGCGGAGAAGATCAGCATGTAAAACGTCCGCCGCCGCCGCCACCGCTGCGCTTGAAGTAGCCCAACCTCCCGGAAACGCACTTAGAGCGCAGCATGCTGTTCATAACTTCACTCTTCGAATGGCGGTGTCTCAATTCCTCATCACTTACTCGGCAGATGGTACGGTGTCGTTTCTAACAACGGTCAACAGACACCAGAAAATTCCATTTGGCGGAGGGGGAGGGATTCGAACCCCCGGTACCTTACGGCACGCCGGTTTTCAAGACCGGTTCTTTCAACCACTCAGACACCCCTCCAGAAAAAGTGCCCTCATTATACATGATTGCTTCACGTTCTTTCAAGCTGCTTTTCAGAATCACGTTTTTGACCAACAGTACAATTTCCCCCAGCTGTCAGCTTGACTTTGTTACACCATGGCAGGTATCATAACACGGCTAAGGATGTTGAATTCAAAATAGGGGTCAATCCATGTCTACTAAATCGATTGCTGTCGCTGTTGTCGCGCTCGTGATATTTGTGCCGCTCCGTGAGGGGTTCTGTCAGGAGGTGTCCACTGAAAAAAACAGACGGCCCAATGTGGTTTTCTTTATAGCTGATGATATCTCTCAGGAGGATCTGGGCTGCTACGGCCATCCGAGCGTGAAAACGCCAAACATCGACCGCCTTGCCGCTCAGGGGCTACGCTTTACCAGTGCCTATCTCACTATCAGTAGCTGCAGCCCTAGTCGTTGTAGCATAATAACCGGACGCTATCCGCACAACACGGGTGCGCCCGAGTTGCATACTCCGCTGCCCGAGGGGCAGGTGCTTTTCCCGGAGCTACTCAAACAGGCCGGATACTATTCCGCACTCTCTGGCAAACATCACATGGGTGGTAATGCCAACAGAGGTTTTGATCTTGTTTCCAAGGGCAAAGGTCCAGGTAGAGAGGAAGACTGGGTCGATGTGCTGCGCAAACGTCCCCCAGATCGCCCCTTTTTTCTCTGGTTCGCATCTGTGGATGCCCATCGTGACTGGCAGATCAATAATGACGCACCGCACTACAAACCGTCAGAAGTTGTTGTTCCCCCCTATCTGGTAGACAGTGTTGCAACCCGTGCTGATCTGACCGGCTATTATCATGAGATCAGTCGTTTTGATCATTATGTGGGAGCGGTCGTGCGGCAACTTGAGAAAGAGGGAGTTCTCGACAATACCTTCATTATCATAATGTCTGATAACGGACGTCCTTTTCCGCGTTGCAAAACGCGACTCTATAACAGTGGCATCAAGCCGCCCTTTATCGTGTACCATCCTTCCAAGGTTAAGGTCGGTGTCTGCGACAGTTTGATAAGCTCAATCGACATTGCCCCGACAATTCTTGAACTTGCCGGAGTTGAAGGTGATGAACGCATTCAGGGGGTCAGCTTCGTTCCGCTGCTGAAAGACCACAATGCAACCACCAGAGAGGTGGCCTTCGCCGAACACAATTGGCATGTTTACAGTGCGCACGAGCGCATGGTGCGTTCCGGTGAGTGGCTTTACATTCGCAACAACATGCCGCACAAACAGAATCTCTGCGTGGAGGCCTATATGGGTGGAGCCGGTGAAGCACTTTGGTCTGCCCACGCTCAGGGCACTTTGACTCCTCCTCAGCAAAATGTGTTCTGGAAGCCCTGTCCCCCGGAGGAGCTCTACCATGTCGACAAAGACCCGCATCAACTTAACAACGTCGCATCCAATCCGGAGAACCGCAATATATTGCGGCAGTTGCGCGGTGCCCTCCAGAAGTGGAGTACGCAAACCGGCGACACGCTTCCGCAGAATCCGACCCCCGACCGCGACACTCCCCCGGGCGCTGCTCCCCGACCGAAAGGTAGAAAGCGGTTGGATCATGGCGAAATGCCGGGTGAAAGTTCCGGCGCATCACAAATCAATAACCCGGGGCCGGTCAAACTGAGATCAATCCTGTGAAACAACTACTGATGCTGTTCGCCGCAGTAACCCTGCCACTCGCTCTCACCTTGGCTCAGAATTGGCCGCAGTGGCGAGGGCCTTCCGATAATCTGCTGGCAGAGCCAGGTAGCTATCCGTTGCTTTTTGACGCCACTGAAGATCTGAGTTGGAAGATAACGCTTCCCGGTAAAGGTAGCTCAACACCTGTTGTTTGGAACAACCGCATTGTCATCACCTGTGGAATCGGAGAGGGCGATCAGGGAGTGGATGGTGTTCTCTGTTACGATCTCGAAGGACGTGAACTCTGGCGCGTAACCTTAGGCCCGCAGCGCAAAGGTCGGCACCGTCGTGGCAGTGGCAGCTGCCCTTCGCCGGTAACCGACGGTGAACGCATAGTCGTCTACTACAAAAGCGGAAACATCGCTGCTCTGAATTTTGCTGGAAAGGTTCTTTGGCACAAAAACTTGCAACGACTCTACGGCGAAGATAAACTTTGGTGGGATTTGGGAACGAGTCCAGTCTTGGTCGAAGACAAGGTTGTGGTGGCGGTGATGCACGAGGAAAACTCCTATGTGGTTGCGCTGGATGCTGCTAACGGTGCGGAGTGTTGGAAAGTGGATCGTAATTTTAGCTGCGCCGAGGAGAGTCATCAAAGCTACACCACTCCTCATCTTTACAGCGGAAACGGCAGAAAAACGCTGGTGTTATTCGGCGCCGACCACCTGACTGGGCATGCTGTGGATAGCGGGCATCAGATATGGAAGTGCGGCGGATTCAATCCGGAAAACAAAAAAAACTGGCGCGTAATCGCTTCGCCGGTGATTTGCGGCGATATTGCCGTGGTGCCTTACGGACGTGAAAAGTTCATGGCCGGTATCCGGTTGGGTGGTCAGGGTGATATCACGGATTCAGCCCGTTTGTGGAGCGTTGATGGTGTCGGATGCGATGCCACAACGCCGGTCGCAGTCGGCGGGAATGTCTATTACGTGAATTATAAGGGCACCCTGGGCTGCATTGCTGCCGAGAGCGGTCAGGAACATTGGCGCACCAGGCTCCCGGAGGGGAAAGGCATGTTTTACAGTTCGCCGGTTCTGGCTGGCGATAAACTCTATATCAGCCGCGAAAAAGGAACGCTCTACATATATCAGGTTTCACGGAAAGGTGCGCAGCTACTGCATGAAACGCAGTTTAAAGACGAGTTTTTTGTTGCCACTCCGGTTTTGTTGCTTAACCGTCTGATCTTACGTGGAGAGAAACGCCTTTACTGCGTACATAGTGCCGCCCAATAATGGCTGGCCACAGTAAGCACTTCATTCAAACCAGTCAGTGTGGTGCGCCAACTCCGCCAGCACTTCATTCAAACCAGTCAGTGTGGTGCGCCAACTCCGCCAGCACTTCATTCAAACCAGTCA
>CAYOQJ010000100.1:0-3308 GCA_964406095.1 uncultured Lentisphaeraceae bacterium | reverse complement strand
AAAAACGGGAATGATCTAACCACGAAATACACGAAATACACGAAAACACTGTTCGAACTATTGATTTGTAACCTAACCCATGAGGTGAATATGGTTTTTTCATTTTTCTTATAAGTGGTTATATATAAGACACTTAAATTCGTGCATTTCGTGCATTTCGTGATTTTCGTGCATTTCGTGCATTAATTGATTTTTCTAGGTTTATTGCGTTGAAACCCGGCCGCCAGGAGATCGACCTGTAGTTTGCTGCTTCGCTGTTGTAGAAATGCCGCCTGTCAGATCTTTATTCCGTTGTAGTAGCCGTTCTATGAACGGTATATTGTGCCGCTCGTAGAGCGACTGCTACATTTCTATACGCGAAGTGCTACCACTCTTTCGATATTGGATATCGGATTGTCATTGTATCGGTTGCTTATTTCAGTAAGGGCTTCTTTAAATTATGGTCAGCTGAACGCTGCTTTCGATGATACCTGTTTTGATGGCATAGCGAGTGAGGCCTGCTGTTTCGTGAATGTCGAGCTTGTGCATGAGATGGTCGCGGTGTTTTTCAACCGTCTTGATGCTGATGCCCAGCGTATTTGCGATCTGCTTGTTGGCTTCACCTTCAGCAATCAGCTGTAGAACCTCCATTTCGCGTAAACTGAGGGTGGTTGCGTTTGCTTTCGGAACTCCCTTGCGGTTCAGAGAATTCCGCTGCCGTTTGTTGAAACGTCTGGATATAGAGGGGCTGTAAAAGGTATTGCCTTTCCGGACCTTTCTGACCGCTTCGGAGAGGTAATGTGCGGAGACCTGCTTGATCAGATAGCCCGCCGCCCCCATCTTTATCATACTCTCCACGTAGGCGTCGTCGCTGTGTGCGGAAAGAATGAGAACCTTGACGTCGGGCGCGGCCTGTCGAATCAGCCATGTGGCTTCCAATCCGTTCATCTGCGGCATCGCAATGTCCATGATGACCACATCAGGACGCAGTTCCGTACTCATGTCCACGGCTTTGCGTCCGGTCGCGGCTTCACCGACAACTTCAATGTCGTCCTCGGACTCCAGAAGTTTGCGGAGACCCTCCCGCACGATTGTGTGGTCATCGGCAATCAGGACGGTAATATGTTTTGCGGAATTCATACGTTTTTTTGCTCCTTAATGCCGTTTTTAAAAGGAATTTGAACCAGGATGGTTGTGCCTTTACCCGGCGCGGACTCGATCTTGAACTTGCCGCGGACCATCTCCACGCGCTCCCGCATTCCCAGCAGGCCCAGTCGCTGGCTCTTTCTGGTCTTCCACATCTGTTCGACATCGAATGACTTGCCATTATCTTTGATCTGCATACGCACGGTCGCTGGTAGTTTGTGGAAACACACCTCAACTTGGCTGGCGTTTGCGTGGCGGGCGACATTTGTCACGGCTTCCTGAGCAACCCGGTAAAGAACTGTGCGTTTGGTATTACTCAATTTCTCAAGGCCCTCAAAAGCCGTCAGAGTGACACGGATACCAGTCTCTTTTGTGAATTTTTTTAGAAAGGAATGCAGGGCGGGTATCAGCCCCAGATCATCCAGCATTGACGGACGTAATTCACGGGCAAACTTATGGACAATGTCCACGGATTTGACAACCAGTCGCTGTGCATGTGAAATTTTGCGGCTGAGATCCTTGGTGTTTGCCGATGTCTCTTTCTTCAGAGTTGCCAGCCGCACATTGATTCCTGTCAGCATCTGGGCCAAAACATCATGCAGTTCACGGCTGATTCTTTTCCGTTCTTCTTCCTGTGCCAGCAAAATTCTGCGGGAGAGCAGACGAAACTGCTCCTGCAGCAGCTGCGACTTTTCCAGAACTTCACAGGATTGCCGCTCGCTTTCCTAGAGCGATTTTTCCGCAATCTTGCGTCTGGCGATCTCGTTTTTCAACTGCTTGTTTGATTTGGCTAGATCCAGCGTGCGCTGGCGTAACTCCTTGTTGATGCGATTCAACTGGTTTTCGGATGACTTCATAAAAGTATGCCTTTAATTGTTGCTAAAGATTCTCGCATCATCCGTTGCGTATCGTCAAGTTCTTTTGAAAACTTGCGGGTGTTGTTCTCTGTCGATTTCTTCAATCCTAACAGTCTGATATCAATGGCCAACAGGGCCTGGGCAACTTCATTCAGAAGCAACAGATTGTTCTTTTGCTTTTCCTGTTCCTGGGTCTTGAGTATTTCATGCGTTTTTTTACGCAGGAGAGCGTTTAATTGACTAGATTCTTTTCCCAGTTTCAGGAGCTTTTTCTCGCTCATATCCAGAGCCGCCTCGGCCTTCTGACGCTTGATAACACTCTGCTCCAGAAGTAGAGCCGAATTCTTCGACTCTGCTCTTCGTTTTTGCAGTATCTTATTCATCCTCTGGAGACGAGCGGCGCTTGTCATAGAGGATTCGTGCTTTTTTTCAATCGGAACAACTGTTTCAGTAAAAAAGAGCTGCGCCTTATCGCCCCAGCTCTTCCGGGTTGCGACGGATTCCCCATTCGGTTTAAGGCCAGTCAAAGTTTTTTTGTGAATACGGGCTAAGCTCGGTATATCAAGATTCAGGGCTGCCGCTTCCTGTCCAAGTTTCAGTGCCGGTTTTAAATTCGACGGCATCTCCTGCTGGAGGTAACGGCGCAACGCTGTCTGATAGCGCTTTGTCCATTTAGCTGTTTCATCTGTGTTTTTCATGAGTCACATCGTTTCGCTTGATTTCAATCAACTTCTGCCATAAAGAACAAGAAATTCAGCAAAGTGTTTGCATAAGTCGTTGATTGAAATCGACTAAAAGCTTTTTTTTCAAAAGCTCCAACTTCTATAACCTTATACCTGCAATCCACACGCTTGCACTGCTTTATCGCCATTTTCAAGCATTTATTCCAAGTTAGTACCCCAAAACGCGCAGCGTTTTTTACCAAAGATGCGGCGGTTGAAAAACATACTGACGATGAAGCATACGGTCTGCGCATATCATATAGTCTCACTTTGGTTGCGGCTGAAAGCAGCTTTGGCTTATAACGGACGTCGCCCCTGAATGATCCTGGCCAGCATTACAATAAAGGCAATCAATAATAGAAGATGGATGTATCCACCGATTGTATTACTGCTTACCAGTCCCAGAACCCACAGAACCAGTAGAATGATAGAAATAGTCCATAACATTTTTAATTTCTCTCCCTAATCCGTATCCTTAGGGTCTGCGCGGAAATAAATTCACATAATTTTTGTGTCGAGGCGCATGACTGACAAGGCGCGGAAACATCGGAATATTGACATATTTCGAGTTTCCGCAACGCTGTCAGGCGTGATGCATTCGCCA
>CAYOQJ010000099.1:0-114679 GCA_964406095.1 uncultured Lentisphaeraceae bacterium | reverse complement strand
CGTTGTACGGCTTCCAGCATAGTCACTATAGCTGAAAACCGTGCGCCTTGCATCTACGACAAAATGGCAACTGCCGTTTTTAGGGTTATTGGATTGTGGTTGAACCGGTTTGTGCTTATTTTATTAAACGAGGTTGATATGAAAGATAAACTGTGGCGTAAGGCTGTTGTATATATCGTTGATGATGATGAGCAGGTCGGCAGGGCGATTGCTCGTCTCATGAAGGAGTCTGGATATGATTATGAGGTTTTTCCGGATGCGCAGAGTTTTCTGGGTGCGGCTTTAAAGCAGGCTGATGTCTGTTGTGCTTTGTTGGATATCCATCTTCCGAAAATGGATGGCATGGAACTGCAGGAGCGCATGAATGCAGAAATGCCGGAAGTGCCGGTTGTATTTATCACTGGTCATGGTGATCTGGAGAACAGTGTTCAGGCTTTTCGACGGGGGGCTGTGCATTTTTTGAGCAAACCGTTTAACAACGAACAGTTGCTCAAGGTGGTTGAAGAGGCTTTTCTGAGAAGTTATAAGAGGCATGAAGCAGCGATACTACTGCAAAGTGCCCGCATTGGATATGAGCGGTTGACAGCACGTGAACGCGAGGTTTTTCTGGGCGTGGTTCGCGGATTGCTCAATAAAACAATAGCTGATCAGAGCGGCATCACCGAGACCACCGTTAAGGTACATCGGGCCAGGGTGATGGATAAAATGCAGGCACTTTCGGTGGCTCAACTGGTCAGGTTGTCCATGGTTTTGGCTGAGGCCGGAGTGATTGACCGCGAAGATGTCGCGTTGCCGGAACATCGACAGTAAACTTTGCATCGGTGTGGCGTGAAATGGATGAATTACACAATGAAAAAATACTGGTGATTGACGATAATTCCGTCAACAATCAATTGGTGGCCACTTTTTTACTGCCATGTGGCTATACAATTCAGGTTGCGGAGGACGGTGAGGACGGAATTTGCAAAGCTCAGGCTGCGCCGCCGGATTTGATTCTGCTGGATGTGATGACGCCAGGCATGAGCGGTTACGAAGTCTACCGGGTAATCCGCGATAATCCTGTAACGGCGGATATACCTGTATTGTTCATCATTGCCGACGACTCGGTTGACAGTCATCAGGACGCTTTCAGTTCTGGTGGAAATGACTTCATTGCCAAACCGATATGCGAGATGGTACTTCGCACACGGGTAGCCAATCTGATCAATCTTTCCAAAACAAGGCGTGAGCTGGAAAGGCTGAACAGATATCATGTTGTCTCTGAAAAGCTCTCAAGAACAGGTCACTGGACTTTCACACAGTTTGCTAACCGGAGCGGAGTTTGCAGATGTTCAGCTCAGTTCCGAAAGATCATGGCTTTGGATGAGAAGGATGCAGAAAATTTCAGCGTCGCTGATTTTCGAAATCTTCTGAACTGCGATGCTGTTGACAGACGTAGTGTGGCGGCACGCTGGAACGAGGCGCAGCGTATGGGAGGGATATTCAAAGAGCTGGCAGCCTGTCGGATTAACGGCGAGAAAAAAATTCTGCGAGTCTGGGTGGAATTTATCAGAGAGGAAAATTATTTCAAAGTCTTCGGTTCTGTGCAGGATGTAACGGAACTTATGATGATGCTATACGAGGAGATGAGTCTTGAAAGCAAACTTGCGGTTGACGAACGTTACAGTGCCATGGTTGAGTCGACGATGCAGCTTGCGCATAAACTCAATCAGCCGCTGGCTTCAATTGCATTGAATGTCAACACAATCACTCTCTTTGTACGGCATGGTAATTTTGAACAGCAGGAGCTTTTTGAAATAGCCAGAGATGTCGAAGATGAGGTTATGCGGGCCAAGAGTGTTGTTGAACGTATGCGCAGTGTTGTGAGTCGTCGACCGCTGCAGCTTGAAAGCTTTAATTTGCAAGATTTAGTCAGGCGAACCTTGCAGCTGTTCAAACGTGAGAGCTTGGCTATGAGCATCACCTTTGTGCAAAGAGGTTTTGATCGTCTGACCGATGTCTATATGGACAGAGATGGTCTTCAGCAGGTGCTTGTCGCTCTGATTAAAAACGCATGTGAATCGCTGCAGGAGCATCCGGTTCCCCAACCCGAAGTTTTGCTGTACTCCCGGCTGGATGACGATCAGATTAACATCTATATTGCTGATAACGGAGCCGGAATAAGTTCTGCTATTGCGGATCGTCTTTTCACTCCCTTTGCAACAACCAAGCCGGATAAACTCGGACTCGGTCTGGTGGTCTGTAAAAGTATTGTCAAAAGGTTGGGAGGTTCTCTTGAAAATTTGCCACGTCGACGAAAGTGTGGTACCACTTTCCGCATCGTACTGCCGCTGGAGTATAAGAATGTATGATAAATCTGATCAGCAATGCTCTAAAATTTACTGAAAAGGGGAGTGTCACCGTTACAGCCTCTGTAAGAACTGTCGAAGAGGATGATAGGCGCTGTGATTTTGAAGAGCGTTTTGCAGGTCTGGCTGAGGGAATCAATATTGCGGTCACACGTGGACTGGCTGCTGATCTTGATTTGTGGGCACAGCAACATAACGATAATACGGTGATGAAATTTGTGAAAGAATTCAGTATTCTGGTAGAAACCATGGATGTAGTTGAACTGCAACGGCTCTCAAATCTGATCTGCGGACGGCACACCTGATTTTTTCTGACAGGCGGGGCAGAGATGTGTGCTGCGCTGGCCTACGATGATCCGGATGATCGTTGAACCGCAGGCTGGGCAAGGTTCGCCGGTGCGTCGGAAAACATTGAGATGATCGGCGTTGTGCCCCTTGTTGCCGGCGACACTGTAAAAGTTGGAGCTGCCTCCGCCCAAAGTGGTGCCGCAGTTTTTTATTCCTTTTTTCAGCACAGCTCGGATTGCCCGGTGCAGTGCATCGCACTCGGCGTTACTGAGTGATCCGGCGATGCGCTCGGGATGCAGGCGTGCCTGCCAGAGTGCTTCGTCCACATATATGTTGCCTAGGCCGGCCACAAAGCTTTGATCGAGTAGCAACGGTTTGAGCTGCCGTTTTTTGCAGTGCAGTGCGACGCGAAAAAGAGCGGGTGTGAAGTTGCGGCTGAGCGGCTCGGGTCCCAGTTTATCGGTCGGGCAGTCTTCGCATTCGATCAGCGTGATCCGTCCGAATTTACGGGTGTCGTTGAACACCAGTCTGCGTTTATCGTGCAGAGTGAAAACAACGTGGTCATGCTGTCCGGGGTTGAATGCTGCCGGTTTAATCAGCAGTTTGCCGGTCATTCTCAGATGAATAAAGAGCCGTGCCTGATTATCGAGAGTGATCACAATATATTTGCCGCGGCGTATGACACTCGTAATAACACGATCTCTGATTTTATCGTTGAAGGTCGTGACAGAGTGGTTTGCAATTGTGCGTGGCCAGCCAATTTTAACATTCAAAATCTTACAACCGCATAGTCTGCTGTCATTCAATCCTCGAACGACTGTTTCAACTTCCGGCAGTTCAGGCATAATTCTCCTGTTTAAATGATCATCTGTATTTTTCGGTTGTTTCTGAAGTATTACGTCGCCAGGCGGTGTTGTGGGGAAGAGTGTCGACATATCCGAAAGGCAGTTTAGTCACTTTGCACCTCAATCTTTGAATCATAGCATTACGGCACTTTAATGACAATATCGAGATTTGGAAATATGAATCAGCAACGCACTGCCAGTGGCCAGAATGCCGAAAATAAAAAACATAGAGTGCGGTACCCAGAAAAAAGACGATGATCGTCCACGGTAGCGAGACTCAGATATCGGCCCACAGTGTTCAGGCGGTCTAGCGGTTATCCGGTGTGGAGAGAAGTCTCTGGACCGATGACTGACTTGATGTGAAATTGGCCAACCGGTTGAAGACCAATTTGCGCAACGCATGTTTGACATTGTCACTTTTTTGTTTGTTATTGTTGTTTCTGCTTTCATCTGCGCGGAAATCAGATAACATAGTCGGCAGGTTTGTTTTCAGGAATCAAAAGATAAGTTCACTTATGGTTCAAAGATACAAATTGTTAATTGCATTTGTCATGCTCAGCTCTCTTCTGCGAGGAGATGACGAAACCGTGGTGACAATCGGTTCGGGCTGGGGTTGGGCACCCTATTATCCGCACTACTATCCCTATCCCTACACCCACTACCGCTCCTATGACCTTTCACTGTATGGTGGAGTTCATAATGCATACCGCTACCCAGATGAGAGCCGCTGGTATGACAGTTACGGCTATCCCGGCTGCTATGGCTATCCCGGCTACTATGGCTATCCCGGTTATTATGGCGGTTTTTATCTCCATAACAGGCCGTATGTCTTGAAAATTCCGGCGCGCGAATCTCTTCCCGACGAAGCAATCAGAGCTTTGAGTCCGGATGAGCCGGGTTCGGCACCTCTCGATCTCAGGAGCGAATTGCCGTCATTGCAGGATTTGCGGTTGAAATGGTTTTTGGAAAGGGAGAGTGCCGCTGGGAGTCGGTCGCCAGAGCAGAAATGAGGCTTTGTCTATATCCACAGCAATCTACATCGAGAACCAAAGAAAAATCAGAAGTTGAAAGGTGGGGAGTGAAATTTTTGAATCGAGGAAATATGCGGCAACTTGTTATTATCACCGGCTTTTTCTGTCTGATCAGCATAAATCAGGTGCAGGCCACGGGGGAAACGAAGCAAGAGCAACAACGTAAGGGAGGCTCCGCGCAAGCAGCTGTGCTGGAGCGCACCTTTACTTCTGAATTGCCGGCTGAGATAAAGCTTAAAAAATGGCCGACCGTGTTGGCAGCGATTCAAAACGGCAAACCGTCAGCTGTCATAGCGGTGCAGAAAGACAATCTCCATGCTGAGTGGGCAGAAACTATCCAAAAAAGATTGGCAGCGGTCTGGGGTGTCACATTTCCGATCAGAGAGGTTGCGGATCACAGCGACGGCTCAGAGCACCTGATCCTCTTCGGCGCGAATAACAGCAACATGTTGTTGCGCGAACTGGTGGCTAACAATTTTATAGAAGAGCACACAACTGATTATGAGTTACGTGTGTTTCCGCAGGTTTTGGATTGGCGTAGAGGTGTGATCTATTTCGGTGGCAAAACAAAAGAGCAGGTCGATAAATCTGTTAATCGCTTTCTACAGCGTTTTCCTGCCCCGACAGCTCTGCCGTTCACAGTTGATTCAGGACAGATAAAAAAATATCACGATGCTGGACACTACTATGACCAGGCGCAGGAGTATTATGCCGACGGTGACCGCGATGCTCCGTCAAGAGTGACCACACGAGTTCTCAGAACTCTCACGCAGGCATATCGTGACACTGGGAACGAAAGTTATGCCGCAATGGTTGGTAAGCTGATTGGCTTTATGTTGAAAAATTATGAGCTTGGCAAACAATCCTATACCGGCAAACCGCAGACCTTCACCTTCCACATGGTTCCTCAGTTTGTTTTTCTGGTGGAAAACTCCGCCGCTTTCACTGCGAAACACCGTCGCGATGCCGCAGAGTTGATGCGGTGTTTTATGGAAGATGCCATGGACTATTGGGAGATGACCACCCCGGCGCGGCTTTATGCCAAGGGCGAGCGGAAGTATCTGACCAATCACTATCTGTTTGCCGCCCGTTCTGTCTACCATACATCCCGCTATCTGCTTGAACGCCTGAACTATGAACCGGCCCGCTACTGGCAGACGGTCGCTAATCATGTTTTCGCCGGTGTTCAGGATCATCCCGTATCACCGGAAGATGCCGCCGGCTATCATTTTCTTGTGTATCGGATTTTTATCAATCACGCGCTGGCCAGTGGAAAATATGATATCGATTTCTTCCGCAATGAACGTTACGAAAAGGCGGTTTTCTTCGCAAAAATGCTTGTTAACCATCTAGGTTTCACTCCTGGCTACGGGGATGCTTTCGCTATTAAAGGCGTGAGCCCCTTTTCAATGCTGGTTGATGCGGTTGATATCCTGAACGACCGGGAGTGTGCCTTCCTGATCGATCTTATCGCCAGACATTCAAAGAGCAAAGTGCATGTTAACATGGCTGAAATAATCAGAATGGATGCAGAGATTCAGCCGATAAGCAATCCGTCATATCTTGGTATGAACACCTTCACCCTTGATGATTTTCTGCTGAATCAGCATAGCCGTTATCCCGAATTCAAAAGGCCTGTATTGAACAAGGCTATCTTCCGCAGCGGGTGGGAAATCACCTCCGATTTTCTTGCGATCAATGGACTGACCAGTGCCCCGCATGGGCACGATGACGCCGCTGGCATCTGTCAGTATATCAACGGTCGGCATATCTGGCTCTTCGAGGGACATTATATCAATCGTCATGCCGAGGATCACAATGTGCTCAATGTAATTCGCGATGGCCTGGTGCCTGATCGACGGCGCTACTTCAAACCAAGCCGCAACATGGCGGCTCAGGTTGTTGCCGAAGTCCAGACCGAAGCGCGCGATTTTGCCTTGCTTGCGCTGCTGCTGGAAAGTTATAACGGCGTCAACCACTATCGACGCCTGGCATGGGAGAGTGCTGGCGGCTTCTGGGTAGTAGACGCAGCCGTTGTCACCCGCCCTGGTGACTACCGCTTTGTCAACCAGTTTCGCAGTACCGGCATCATAAAAATATCGCCGCAGGGGTTCGTTGTCTCGCAGCGTAAAAGCGACAATCCCTCCGTTCCCAGCCGTTTCGCAGTCAGTGAGGGCTGCGGTTCATCGAAAACATTCTTCACCAGACGTGAAACCTCGCACGGTCGTGCCAACACAGTTCTGCCGACCTATCGTTACTCTGATCAGAATACCCGGTCGCTACTGCAGTTCCATTCCCGGATGATGGATAAGGGGGAAACTAACCTTTTCTTTAACTACCTTGCTCCTCTGCCTGAAGATTCGGCGCAGATTGAGCTTCGCAGATTGGCGGATAACGCCTATATCGCGCTTGCCGGCGCGTTTCCTCGAGTGGCGGTGCTGGGTGAGCTTGATCTGCCACAACTCAAAGTGAAAGCCGATTCATGTTTTATCGGACCGCATGGAGTGCTGGCTGAAAATGCGACACAGGTTGTAATCGGCGGGCATCGTTTAAAAGTTAAAACGAGCGCGACAACAGCACTCATTTTCAGCGATAAAGCCGAGCGTGAATCGATTCGTCAAATCCTCTTTGCGCTTGCATCATCCGCAAACCAGGGGACGCCGAATACCCCTTTGCCGGTTATCAATGTGCCGGAAAAAAAATTCGCAAAGGTACTTGTATTTGAAAAACCGGTGAGTTCCCTTGCAGTCAGTAAAGGAACATTTGCTGTCGGTCTGACCGATGGTTCATTTAAGCTGATAGACCGTAATGGGAAAATTATGGCTGAACGAAAATTTAAAGAGCCAATCAACACGATTGCCCACATCAGTGCGGGTGCCAAATCGCGATGGATGGTTGGAGTGAACGGCAGATTCCTGAATTCTGTAAAGAAGGTTTCCGCCGGGAACCTTTTCGCCCTTGATAAAGGTGCTAATCAAATTTGGCATAAGGAGGTGCCGATTTACTCGGGACGATACGGTAATGTAACAACCATTTTTCCCGCTTATCTGGATGGAACTGATGCGCCACCCTCGATCGTGGCTGGAGCGGAGTCATGGTGTTATCTGGTGTATGATCTCGATGGTAAAAAACGTTGGTTCAAACGTTGTACGCACGGTGCCTGCGGCGGCGCGGCTGGTGACCTCAGCGGCGACGGCAAAGACGAAGTTTTCATCGGCAACGAATACTACTATCATGTCGTACTCAATGCCGACGGGAAGCAGTTGACGCGCACTACAACCTCACCTTTTGATATCGACGCGCAGATATTTGATTTGAACCATGACGGGAAAAAGGAGATCGTAGTCGGACGCAAAGATGGCTACTTGTATGCCGAAGCCCTTAAAGATAATCCCCTCGGGGGTAAACAGCTTAATGTCGGAGGGCAACCTCAGAGTGTTGTGCCGTTTCAGGATGAGCAATGCCGGGTGGCAGTGGCCGCTTTCAGCGGCATCGTCACATTTGTAGGAACGGATTTCAAAAGAGTTGCTTATTATACTCTGCCAGCACCGCTAACATCCATGGCGGCAAAGCACGATTTACTTTATACAACATCCATGGATGGCTATGTGTATGCTCTGGATAGAAGTGATATTAAAACCAAACTGCCGTATCGCTACAATCCGAATGCGTTGGAACCGCCACGCGTGGTCAGCGACACTCAAACGCTGGCCGTCAGCTCAGACAATCGGCTGTATCTGCTTGACTAGGGCCGGTATGTCGCATAGAAACAGAAAAGGACAATTATAAAATGAATAGAATGATCTCTGCAGTGCTGATGATTTTGGGAACGACTGTCGGGTGCATAACCGATCAGAGTGTGGTGCTAAAAGATGATTTTTCCCAGGGGATAAAAAATTGGTATGTCGAGGGCGGATGCGGTGTCGCGATCAAAGAGGGGCAGTTGTTGATCAATGCCGACCCAGCTGACCCCAAAAAGGGTGGCGTTTCAGGTGACACCTGCACGGTTTGGAATCGAACACCGATCAAAGGTGATCTACGCATTACCTTTGATGTTACTGTTGAACACTCGCACTCCGGCAAAAACAATATTAATGTCTTTCTCTTTTACACTATGCCTGACGGAAGTAGCCCAGAAAGAACCACAGCGCAACGGAGATATGCACCTTATAAGGCATATCATAAAATGAACGGCTACATCTTCACCTTCGTCAATGATCTGACCAGAGAGGATCAGGGTCGTATCAGAATTCGCCGCTGCCCGGGATTCAGGCTGCTTAGTGAAACTTACGCATATCACAGCCGGGCAAAACATCGCTATCAGATTGAGATTGTCAAAAAAGGGAGTTTACTGGAGTATTATATCGACGGTGCGTTGCGTCTGCAGGCGCAAGATGAAAATCCGCTGAATGAGGGCTATTTCGCCTTCCGTACCTTTCAGAGCCGTCTGAAAATCGACAATTTTTCCGTTAGCCGCCTCGTGCCTGACATTATATTTACACAATCATAATGATTGATTCGGATATGCTAAGATTAACGGGAAATAAAATCAATACGTAAAAATTCTTCCACGAGTCCGGTTAAGCGACTCCGGGAAATTTTATACATACGTCCCTCGTGAGTGTAGATATAATCCGCGAGACGCATGAATGTTCCGTAAACATTATCGGAAATTTTCAGTAGGTTCCCGGCCTGTCCGGGTAGATGACCGCGGTTATAGACAAGTTCCCAGCAGCGTGCCAGCCGCTGGATGCGTGCCAGAGTGTTGAAGTCTATCCAAGCCGATTGCAGTAGTTCATAGGGCGGTTCCGAGTTGAAAATCAACTTGTGTTGCAGTGCCTTTTTAGCCAAATCTGTGCCGGGCAGACCTTTAAGCAGATTAACTTGCACCGCTGATGGTTGACAGGCTTTCAGCAGTCGATTGAAACCCGTAGCAAAGGATTCTTCGTCTTCACCGGGAAGCCCTAAGATCAGATCGGCATGTACATCAGCACCGCTTTGATTGACCAGTTCGGTTAAATTAGAGAGGGTTCTGCCAATTTCCGCAGAGCGTCCGACCAGCTTGGCCACCTGCGGATTGAGCGTCTGGATACCGCATTCAAGATGCAGATTGCCGGGAGGGAAGGCTTTTACTCTGGCGATGGTATCGGCGTGAATTAGATCGGTATTGATTTCAAAGTGTAGCTTCATCTCCGGTGCCGCACGCTCCAGAAAAAAATCCATGATGGCATGGGCATGCTGTTGCGCGGCAGTGAAACTGCGGTCGAGAAATTTGAACTGACGCACTCCACGATCCCAGAGTTCGCCGAGTGCTGTCAGCACTCTCTCCAGTGGAATGACACGCAGCCCGGTTGAGGCAGAGGTGCAGTAGGCGCAATGGTAGGGACAGCCGCGAGCAGCTTCCACGTAGACGACTCGGCTGGCGATGTCAGCATCGCTGTAGAGATGCCAGGGTAGTTTCAGCTTCTGTGTCTCCTCGGTTTCGGTTGTCACAATCGAAGATTTTACACCGCTGGCACTCTGCTGGAGTGGGGGGGGCATTGTAAAAAAGCTTAGGAAACCACCGTCGGGAGTCTCGCTCCGGGAGAGCTTATCTGATCCGCAATAATTTCCGATATGTTTGCGACAATACTCCCGCATTGCGCTCTCACCTTCACCGATGATGCAGAGGTCAAAGAGATCGGCGTTCGCATACTCAGCTGTCAGCTCAGGCCCGCCTGCAACCAGCTTTATTTGCGGAGCAGTCTTTCGCAGAATGCGTGCGGTTGCCTCTATAATCCTGACATTCCACAGATAGACAGAGAAACCGATAACCGCCGGTTGTTTTTCAATCACATAAGTTGCCAACTGCAGAGGTGTGATGTCAAGGTCGGCTTCCAGTATCACGCACTGTTTCTCCAGCTCCGCCAGATTCGCCTTGATTGATCTGACCGAATAGGAGCTGTGACTGTAGCGCGCGTTTACCGCAACTAGCAGAATGGGATAGGCAACAGGAGTCAGGGGGCAGGTGTCAGTGTTGAACACGGTCTTAACGGATTGAACAGATGCAACGGGGGGTTTTTTGCTGTATTCCACTTTCTACATCCTGCGTTCCATATTACATAACTCTATATCGACTTCACCGTGTTTAGCCGTATCGCGGTTTTATTATGCAGATGAGTGATTGCCAGAGCGAGCGCGTCGGCGGCATCGTGAGGCGGTTTTTTGTTCAGATGAAGCAGTGTCTTGACCATCTCTTGAATCTGCTCTTTCTTGGCACCACCATAACCACCGACAGCCATCTTGATCTTGCGTGGTTCATATTCGAATACCGGGAGTCCCTGCTTTGCGCACTGGGCGATAAGAGCCCCGCGAGCATGTGAAAGCAACATGGCTGTTTTTACATTACGGGCATAAAAGATTCCCTCAACCGTAGCAAACTGCGGTTCATACTCTGCTATGATTTTCTCGAGTTCCTCCTGCAGATGCAGTAGTGAATCCGAGAGACGATGCCCCGATCCAGTTTTGATGACACCATAATAGAGTGAAATTATCTTAGAGCCCTGCTCTTCCACAATTCCCACACCGGTGGACCTCAGTGATGCGTCTATTCCCAGAACACGTGTCATACGTTAAACTTCATTAAAGCACTACTACACTGTATAACTAAAAACTTTGAACACCGTTACGCAATTTACATGACATAAGCTTTGATTTTAATCATACAATCCGGTCTGCAAAACAACACAGATTTAAGTTTTACGGACGGCTAACCGAAAAACTCGATTCTGGAAGTGCACTTCTGCCCCGATTCACAACAGGGGCAAAAGATGTGGGGTCAACCGCCGTGCAATTGACCCCGCTTTGATAACTTGCGCCCCTGCGCATTGAATAATTCTGCGGAACAGAACTATTCTTCGTTCTTCTGCGCGTCAAGCTCTTTCATCGCTGCGCGACGGCTGAGTTTAATGCGTCCGCGGTCATCAACGGCAATACATTTGACCCACATTTTATCACCGATCTTGCAGACTTCGTCCACAGTGCCGATCCGGCGGTCAGCCATTTCGCTGATGTGGCAGAGACCGTCCTTACCCGGCAGAATTTCGACGAAGGCGCCGAAGTCTTTTATGCCGGTTACGGTACCCTCGTAAATTTTGCCCTCTTCTGCCTCGCTGGAAACCGCTTCAACCTCATTTTTGGCAATTGCCAGGGCTGCGGCATCGGTTGCGAAGATACTAACGGTGCCATCCTCTTCAATATCAATCTGAGCACCGGAAATCTCGCAGATGCGGCGTATGTTGGCGCCGCCCGGGCCGATTAAGGCTCCGATTTTATCAACCGGGATCGATATGGTTGTGATCCGCGGCGCATGTTCGCACAGCTCAGCCCGCGGTGCGGGAATGATTGAGGTCATGAAATCAAGAATCTGCAGACGTCCCTTGCGGGCACGTGTCAGAGCCTGTTCCACCACCTCCCAGGTAAGACCGCGTAGTTTCAGATCAACCTGAAATCCGGTGATGCCTTTGGCGGTACCGGCGACTTTAAAATCCATATCGCCGCAGTGGTCTTCCGCACCGAGAATATCGGTTATAAGCACGCTGCGGCTTTCATCTGGTGTTGTGAAGAGTCCGACCGAAACACCGGCCACCGGCGCTTTGATCGGAATGCCGGCATCCATCATCGCCAGCGAACCCACGCAGATGGAGGCCATCGATGATGATCCGTTGGAGCCCATGATATCTGAGACAACCCGCACGGAGTAGGGGTAATCGTTCGGCACAACCTTTTCAAGTGAACGTTCCGCCAAGTTGCCGTGTCCTATTTCGCGGCGTCCCAGACCGCCCAGGCGCCCGACCTCACCCACGCAGTAAGGAGGGAAATTATAGTGCAGCAGGAAGTTCTTGCTGGTGGCTCCGCCGGTGACAGCATCGAGGGTCTGAGCATCTTTTTTGGTACCCAGTGTAATGGAGCCGAGTGCCGAAGTTTCGCCGCGGTTGAAGATCGCAGAACCGTGCGCACGCGGCAATACCCCGATCTGCGCGTAAAGCTGACGGATTTCGTCATCCGCGCGTCCGTCGATACGTTTGCCATCTTCGAGAAAGTTCTTGCGCACCAGCTCAATTTCCATCTCATCGAAGAAGGTAACAAAGTTCTCTTCGGTGATCTCTTCCGGCCACTTCTCCATTGCTTTGGTCAGCAGTTCATCTTTGATGGAGCTGATCTTTTCCTGACGTTCCAGTTTGTCGGCGGTCAGCAGTGCCGTACGCATGGCTTCACCGCCCTGCTCATAGAGAAAAGCCATCTTTGCGGCATCGGGTTTCTCCTCGATGATAACCTTTTCAGATTTACCGAGCAGTTTACGCAGTTCGATCTGAGCGTCGACAATCTTGACAACCTCGGCATGACCGAATTTCATGGCTGCCAGAAAATCCTCTTCCGAAATCTCATCGGCACTGCCCTCCATCATCAGAAAGCGTTCACGCGTACCGACATAAATCAAGTCCAGATCGCTTTTGGAGCGCATATCATAAGTGGGGTTGATCACAAACTCACCCTCAACACGACCGACACGCACACACCCGATTGGACCCATGAAGGGAACTTCCGAGATGTGCAGTGCCGCCGAAGCTGCATTGACCGCCAAAACATCGGTTTCGTTGATTCCGTCGGTAGATACAACCATGCTGTTGATCTGAACGTCGTTGTGATATCCGGCGGGAAAGAGCGGACGGATCGGACGGTCGATGTTTCGTGCGGTCAGAATCTCCTTCTCTGTGGGCCGCGCTTCACGTTTGAAATAACCGCCCGGGAAACGTCCGGCAGCGTAAAACTTTTCGCGATACTCTACCTGCAAGGGAAAGAAGTCGATGCCCTCACGAGGTTTATCGGTGTTGGTAACCGCACTGAAGACCATGGAGTCTCCCAGTCGGACTACAGTTGCGCCGGCCGCCTGGAGTGCCAGAAGTCCGGTCTCGATAGTCATCTGCTGACCGCCGACATCGACGGATACAGAGGTAATGTCTTTCATGTTTTCCCTTTCTGACAGACAAGGACCGGAAAGCGTTGTGGTCAGGAAATCAACTGAAAGATTGGCTCCACTTTGCGAATGGAGATAAAAAACGTGGCCATGTAACAGAATCTGTCAGCATGGCCGGATTAGCACTTTAGCGGCGCAGTTTGTGATCTTTAAGCACCTTCCTGTAAAGATCGTTGTCGGTACGTTTAAGATAGTCCAGCAGTTTTCGTCGGGTGTTGACCTTGCGAATCAGCCCGTAACGGGAACTGTTGTCCTTCTTGTTCGCTTTGAGATGTTCGGTCAGCATTTCAATTTCGCGTGTAAGTACAGCGATCTGAACCTCGCTGGAACCGGTGTCGCGCTCATGGCGCTCGAATTTCTGCCTGATAGCTTTTTTATCAATCTGACTCATAACGTTGGCTTTGCGGTCCTTGATCCGCTCATTTTAGTTTGTTCTGTTAACTTTCCGGCCACCTAATATATATATATCCCCGCTTATTGTAAAGCGTAATCAGACCGGAAAAAGGTCAGATTGACCCGCAACGGGGATATATCCTTAGACACGCCGCAGGAAAAGTTGTAACATAAGGCATTCTTGTGTTTATGTCAAGACGGTGATTCCTGAATTTTATTCTTGGAAAAAGAGAAAGGTACGATGCAGTTATGCAAAGAGAAACAAAGGTAAAGTTTTCGAGATGCCATCGCGGTGTCTTGTTTCTGGCGTTGTTGACACTCCTAGTGCTGCGGATTAATGCCGCACAACAGCCCAATGTGATTATTATTTATGGTGACGATGTCGGTATCGGCGACCTCGGTGTGTATGGAGCAACCAAAATTCCGACACCGCATCTCGATAAACTGGCCTCAGAGGGCTTGTTGTTTACTGATGGACACTGCCCCACGTCAACCTGCTCGTCTTCGCGCTACACAATGCTGACCGGAAGGTTGGCGCATCGCAAAAACATCCGGGTTTTATCGCCTACCTGTCCTCTGCCGATTATGACCGATGAGTTCACTTTGCCGCGTGTCTTTAAAGCCGCCGGTTATGCCACTGCGGTGATTGGCAAATGGCATCTGGGTCTGGGAAGTGAAGGCGTGCCGACCGATTGGAATGCCGAGGTTAAGCCCGGCCCGCTGGAAATTGGTTTTGATTACTCGTTTCTTCTGCCGAACACCAACGATCGTGTGCCCTGTGTCTATCTTGAGAATTACCGTGTGGTCAATCATGATCCTAACGATCCGATCTCACTTAACATTAAAATTGATCCACGTAGCACAGAGTATCCCGATGGACGCAAGAATCCGGAGGCGATGAGTTATTACAAAAGTACACACGGACACAACAACTCGGTTATTAACGGTGTCGGGCGAATTGGAACGATGTTCGGCGGTAAAAAAGCGTTGTGGAATGACGAAACAATGTCGGGTGAATTTATCAACCGCACCCGAGCTTTCATTGATAATCATATGGCTACCCAGAGAGACAAACCGTTTTTTTTGTATTTCTGTTCTCAAAGTATTCACGTTCCTCGCATGCCGCATCCGCGCTTCCACGGCAAAAGTCAGTTGGGTTATCGCGGTGATGCCATGGTCGAGTTTGACTGGTCGGTCGGCGAAATCATGAAGATGCTCGAACACCATAAGATTTCGGATAACACGCTTGTGATTTTTTCCAGTGATAATGGACCGGTATATGATGACGGTTATGATGACGGTACTACAGTACATACCTCAACCGAAGAGGCTGATCGCGGTCATGATGGCTCCGGCATCTATCGCGGCGGCAAATACCAGATTTACGAAGGTGGAACCCGGGTGCCTTTCATTGTTCGTTGGCCGGCGCGCGTGAAGCCGGGCAGGAGCGAAGCCCTGCTTACTCATACCGATTTTATCCGGTCGTTCGCGGCACTGCTTGATGTCGCGGTGCCTGAAGATGCCGCTCCGGATGGCCAGAATGCGATCAAGGCACTGTTGGGTGAGGATCGCGTCGGCAATGAATATATTGTTGAAGAGGCCGTTGGATACGCACTGCGGCAGGGTCAGTGGAAGCTGGTGATGAATTTGCCGCGTCCGCGTCAGAAGAACAAGCAACCGACATATGAGTTATACAATCTTGCTGATGATATCAGCGAACAGAATAATATCCTTGCCGGGCACCCGGAAAAGGTTAAGCAGTTGAGCGCAATGTTGTTGAAAATTAACGAGGGTGCCACTCTCAGAGAGGTTCTGGGCTTGACGCATTGAACTTAGTTCCAGTTTATTCCGTAACAGATAGCACTCCGTCGCCACTCAGATAAACAATAAGCGCCTTGGCATTCGTTAGATAATTCATTCTGACATCCCTGCTGCTGTTCCATCTGACTTTACCCGGCGCTGCATGGATACCTGTTACGAGCACCTTGTATTCCGTTTTCGGCCAGGCATCGATCTTCAAGGTGATGGTTCCATCTGCATCTCCGTTTTCGGTCACCTCGCCCGGTGCGTGAATCAGCATACCGTTGGATAGACGTGTCAGGGTGTACATCGGAGTTTTTCCGTAAACCTCGGCCAGATTGGCCTGTACGGTGCCAGGGTTGATTGCCGGCCCGTCACGTTTCTGCTGTTTGAGCAGGAAGTAGTCGGGTAGCAGTCCACCGAGGTTGTCGGGGTCGTCAATCGGAAAGGTCATCTGCAGACCGGTGATTGTGATGCCGCGGGCGATCCGTCGCCAGGTATCGCCTAGTTGATCGTCGATCCGCGCCAGCTCCTCCAGGGCCGAGCGATATACCAGACCGCACCACTGCACCGGTTGTCCGATCCAGTTGGGGGCAACCCAGTTGGTTGCGCCCATCACCGCGATTGTGGCGTAAAGCCCCACAGCTCCGTCAACCGGCGGTGCCAGGTAGATCATAGAAAGGCCGCTCCAGGCCCAGTAACGTGCCTGTTCCAGATACTCCGCGCGTCCACTCAACAGATATCCGAGCACATAGCAGCGCGTCAGATGTGCTGAAGCCATGATGTCGGGTGTATGTAGCGGCATCTCCCACGGCTGGGCGCCGCGTGGCACCCCGCCTGCGTAAAGTTTGGTCATGCGGTCCAGAGCGCGCAGCGCGGCTGCAATCGCATCGCGTTCACCTGTCAGGGTGGCATCCTGCAGCATCTTTTCAGCAGTGATTGCGGTGAAGCCGTTACAGTGTGCACGGTCGAGAGTCTCGGCATAATCCGGTTTATCCTTTGCCTGACGGTAGATCGCATAGCCGTTGTTGGCAGCCAGTGTCGCGGCACTCTGCCGCACCCGGTCGGCGGCTTTTCGTATATGCGCTTCGAGGTCACCGTAGAGCAGTGCTCCGAGGGGTAGTTTGATATGGGAAACTCCTCCCACACCCGGATGGCCGGCGGAGAGTTGCGCGATCACCCGTTCAGCGGTCTTTTGCAACTCCTTTTTCAACGTTGCTTCCTCTATGTTGGCTGCCAGCCACAGCATGTATGCTGGAACATCAGGAGCCAGCGAGGGTTTGAAACGATCACCCCAGACCGCATGCCGCCAACGTAGACCATCACGTGCGGCGGATTTCAGCCATCCATATGCCAGCAGTTCGACTGCACCGTCGAAACCGGGAGCGAACTCCGGTAGCTCCGGCAAGCCATGACGCTGAACATAATCGATCATAACATCCACCGCCGTGCCGCCGCTACCGCCGATGATGGCCGCCTGCACTGTATAGGTGCGTCCACCCTCCAGTCGCATGGTGCCGTACACCTCGGTTTCGCCTTGCAGTCGATCTTCTCCAACCGCCGGCGACCAGAGCCCCAGCAGATGTCCCCCTGAATTGAAGATACGATCGGGGGAGTCAAATACCGTAGACAGCTCCGGTGTCGGCTCCCGCCAATTCAGCGCGAGCCAGCGGTCATCGGCGTTGATTGCCATCAACGGATAACAGAGCTTGTAACGTTCGACCAAACGACGGTTGGCGGCGGCACCTTTGATCTCCTTTTCGTTGCTGGAAGGTTCATTTTCCAGATACTCGATGCCGGGCAGCAGTGCCTGCTGTTTCGATCTGCCGAAGGTGTTGTCAAGCCCGGCGAAAAGAGAGAGCCAGGCAAAATGAGCGATTTCGCGTGGTTGATCCACGCGTAGCGAGGTGCTGATGCGCAGTGTGTTTCCATCAACGCTGAAATCTCTGACAAACAGCCACTCGGCTTCGTGTTGATCATGTATGCGGCAGGTTACACAAAAGCCCGAATCCTTTTTTTTTGTACTAACTGTGCCGCGGCGGAGATCAAGCACAAAGGAATTACCATTGTGTTTATAAACCGGGGTTTCCCCGGGATTGCTGCGAGCCATTAACAGACCGTTCACAAAGCAAACGAAAGAGTTCCATTCGTTTTCGCTGTGCGCCAAGATCAGCCGCTCTGTCGCGATTGTAACGAAACTATGATTGAAATCGATCGGCAACGGCGGCGCAAACTCACCCTGGAAAGCGGGTTTTAACGGTTCGACCTTCAGCGAGCGCAGAGTAAATCTTCCGGATGATCCCGGGGGGTCGATTCGGAAACGCAACTTGCGTGATTTCAGCGGGATTATGCCGCTGTAATGCGGTGTCGGCGTGGCGTGAAAGTGCAGGTTGGCGGCATCCGTTTCGTTGAAGTTGTGTTCGGGGGTTGCCACATACAATCGGCACTCACCGCTGTTGGAGCACTCAGCATCCAGCAGAATTTTAAGTTTGCAAACTCCTTCCATTTCAGGGAGCGTAAACATGCCGCTCTCCACCCAGGGGTCTTCTCCAGTCAGAGCGACTCTGAATGCTCCCTCACGTGATTCTACCGCGATTGAGTGGTTGCCCTTCCAGTTGTGGCCGGGATGGGTGAAATCCGCCACGCTGATAGTTTCTCCCTGATTGCCGAACATCGGCAGAGCAAGTGCGAGTACCACGCTCAGCAACGCCTGCGGATAAAACGCGGTTAATTCCTTCAGCTTGAATACCGCTATCATAATTTCCATCCCCATTCTCCATTCGGTTATATCTGTTGTGATTATTCCACGGTGAGTGTCAGTGCTTTGAGTTCGCCATCGAAAAACTCATCTTTGTAGTTGGTTATGTTGTCGCTTTGATCCTCGCCAGTTGACAGTCCCATTTTCGGCTGACGCTTGATCGGTTTGCCCTCGCCGGTGACCAAGGGCCGTTGACGGAGGTGTAAAGCACCAGGGTCGATTGACGTAGTCCGAGTTCATCGAGTGTGTCAAGCAGGCGTCCGGTGTGGTAATCGAACTCTTCCACTACATCGCCGTAGAGGCCGTCGGCTGATGTGCCTTTGAAGTCAGGTGATGCGTCAATGACAGTGTGCATCATGGTATGCGCCAGGTAAAGAAGAAAGGGCTTTTCCGGATTGCGTCTTTTTTTAAGATAATCAATCGATTTGTCGGTATAAAGCCGAATCAGTGAACCCATGTCCGAGGTTTGTCCGGCCTGTTCGTTGTTTTCATGAAAACGTACGGTGCCACTGTCATTAGCACCGAGCGTGCCGAAGTAGTAGTCGAATCCCTGCGCGTTTGGCATACGTTCAATGATCGGTTTGCGGTCGGAGACATCCCATTTACCGATACAGACGGTCTCATAACCGGCACCACGGATCAGTTCGGCAAATGTGATTTCACTTGCTGGCATGTTCCAGCCCTTGCTACGGATGGGATAGCGCCCTGTGAGCAGGGCTGAGCGTGACGGCCCGCAGACACTCTGGGCGTAGAAGACGGTGAAGCGTGTTCCCTCCCGCGCCAGCTGATCCATGCGCGGTGTTTTGTTTTTCGTGTTGCCAAAACAGCTTAAGTCCGCATAACCCTGGTCATCGGTGAAGATGATCAGGATGTTGGGACGCAGGGGTCCGTCAGCTGCGATAACGGCGGTCGTGAACATAATGGCTATTGTAAACAGATGCTTCTTCATGATGTCGGAAGGATATCAGTATTCTTCCCGATCCTCAATCGCGAAATTACGGATTGCGTTTGAGGGTTTAAAATGCGAGAATCACACACCATGAAAAAAGTATTGCAAGCCGTTTTAATCTCAATATTTTCACCGACAAGCTCGGGGGCGGCAGTCAACCGGAATGCCGCATTGCCCCTCTGTGACGGTTCAGTATGAAGGCGACGGATCGGATCAGCCGGATTACAAAAGCGCAGCCAAAGCGGTCGAACTGCTGCGAAAGCACCGCGATGAAAAATTCTTTCTCGGAGTCGGCATGATACGTCCGCACTATCCGATGGTCGCGCCGCGACAGTATTTCCAAGAGTATGACTGGCGCAGCAACCGGAAATCTTCGCCCGTATGAAAGCAAAATACCTGAGCTGGATGTCCAGTGCGACAGCCAGCTTTGAGGGCAGGGATTATCCCGAAGGCAAGGTCTTCGAGGATGAAGTCGAACCGCATTTCTGGCGCGATGATCAGCGTTACAAACCCTTTCTCGATGAGTGGCGCAACCGGTGGGAGTATCGCAAATATACTCGTCCGCCAGTTAGAAAAAAGAGATAACCGCCGCCGGGAAAAGGAATCAGCTGCATCTTGAATCAGCGTTCAGCCGCAATCATCCACTTGTTCTTACGGACTGAATAAGTTATACTCACCCGAATTATGAACATCTGGACCGATAGATATCCTCTGGTCATCTCATGTGCCAAGGGCCTGGTTCCCCAAACATCCAATGCGATGATGACAATGGGGTACAAAATTTCGCATCGCACCGACACCACCCTTACAACCTATGGCGGATTGCGCGATATGATGCGGCTCAATCTTGAGTTGCGTACCGCCCATCGTGTACTGGTACCCCTCAAACGTTCACGCTGTCAGAACCTTTATCATCTTTATAACGATGTTATGACGATCCCATGGGAGAACTATCTGGATGCCGAAGGCTATTTCACTGTCAATTCCGTTGTTTACAACGATACCGTGCATGATACCCGTCTGCCTGCATTGAAAACCAAAGATGCCATTGCCGATCGGATGCGGGCGCGTCAGGGGCGGCGTCCGGATTCAGGACGCGAATTCATCGGAGCGTCAGTTTTTATTTTTTGGGAGAGAGAGAAGCTCGAGGTCTATCTGGATACAACTGGAGAGGCACTGTCACGGCGGGGTTACCGTAAACTGCCATGGAAGGCTCCCATGCAGGAAACTCTGGCAGCCGCCTGTATTTTGGAATCGGGTTGGGATGGAACCACTCCCTTTGTGGCACCGATGTGCGGTAGCGGAACACCGGCCATCGAGGCTGCTTTGATTGCCATCAACCGTGCCGCTGGCAGTTTCAAGAGCCATTTCGGCTTTATGGCCGTTAAAGGCTATACTCAGATCATTCCCGGAGAAAAGGCCGGCGAGAGCGTTCGCAAACGTTTCGGCACTTCGCCTGAACAGATTTGGAAGCATCTTGTCGCGCAGGCTAAGGCTGCTGAACGTACCGATGGCACGCCGCCGATCATAGCTTCGGATATCAGCGAAGAGGCGGTGGAAGTCGCCCGGATGAACGCGATAGCGGCCGGAGTCTCGCAGTATATCACCTTTCAGCAATGTGACTTCGCTGACACCAGGCTGCCGACGAAGGAACACGGAGTTGTTTTTATGAATCCGGTTTACGGTGAGCGTCTTGGACAGGATGATGATCTGGATGTGCTCTATGGAAGGATTGGTGAATTTATTGCCCGGCACTGTCATAATTACACCAGCTGCGTCTTTACCGCCAGTATGGAGCTGGCCAGCAAAGTTGGCCTGCGCAGTGACCGTCGCGTACCCTTTTACAATGGGCCGCTGGATTGCCGTCTGTTGGTTTACGAGATCAATGAGGAAAGGGCCTTGAAGGAGCATTGACATGCAGGCATTCACAATAGTTGTTAATGGGGATAAGCCGGTTTCAGTTGCGGCGGCCACCCCGATCTCAGAGGTTGTGCCTGCAGTGGCGCAGGATGGCTATCCGGTTATCGGAGCGGTGGTCAATAACATGGTTCAACCGCTATATACCCCTCTGCTTTCACATGCCAAAGTGGAACCGCTCAGTGTGGCCAGCCGCTACGGACATCTGATTTATCGCGACACTCTCTGCTTTCTCCTGGGCAAAGTGATTCATGAAGAGTTTCCCGAAATAAACTGGAGAGTGCGCAGTTCCCTCGGTCCCGCTCTGTTCTGTTCGGTTGAACCGGAGCGAGGAACAAAATGGACAAAAAAAATCCTCGCTCGCATACAGAGTTCGCTGCATGATACGGTCAATCAGGATTTGGCGATAGTCGGCGAGAGTTACTCTTATGAGGATGCGGTTCACGCATTCAAAGCGAACTCTCAACATGATAAGCTCAATCTGATTCTGCACCGCAATCCGCCCTTTGTTCATCTGACCAGATGCGGTTCTTTTTACGAGTTGAGTAAAAAGCCACTGGCCGGACGCACCGGTGTTCTGAAGATATTTGATCTGGTTTTCCTGAATGAGGGCTTTGTCCTGAATGTGCCGGATGTCAACGCACCCGAAAGAATTTCCGAACTTGAACCGCACGAGTACCTGCTGGATGTCTGTCGAGAACACATGCGCTGGAGTGAGATATCGGGTGTCACCACGGTGGGTGAACTTAACCGGGCAATCATCGAAAAACGCGGTGACGACTTCGTCCTGACCGCCGAAGCACTGCACGATAAAAAGATTTCGCAGATAGCCGATCAGATAGTCGGTCGCGATAAACGTGTCCGGCTGGTCCTGGTGGCTGGCCCCTCCTCCGCAGGTAAAACAACTTTCGCAAAGCGGCTTGCCACACATCTGAGGGTGGATGGATTGCGACCGGTGCTTATTTCAACCGACAACTATTTTGTGGGAGATGAACTCAACCCACGCGATGAAAATGGTAACTTGGATTATGAGCATATTGAGTCAATGGACTTGAACCGACTAAACAGCGATCTGCGCGCTTTGCTGAATGGTTGTGAGGTCCATTTGCGCGGTTTCGATTTTGTCAGAAAAAGCGGTTTCGATCAGGCCTCCGCCACCCGGTTGGAAGAGTGCGGAATCATAGTTATGGAGGGCATTCACTGCCTTAACCCGCAACTGACTGCAGATGTCGCCGGGGAAGAGAAATTTCTGATCTATGTGAACGCCCTGACCCAGCTCTCCGTTGATGCCAACAACAGAATATCAACCAACGATACCCGTATTATCCGCCGAATTGTGCGTGACCACCAATTTCGTAACCGCCCGGCCATCAACACACTCAACATGTGGGAGTCGGTTATGCGCGGTGAACGACGCTGGATTTACCCCTATCAGCATCTGGCGGATGCTATCTTCAACTCGGCACTCGGCTATGAGCTCGCCGTGCTAAAACCGCTGGCGAGCGCACTGCTGAACCAGGTTAAACCTTGGGATAGAGCCTATATCGAGGCCCGCAGATTAGAGGAGTTTCTCTACAATTTCTCCGCTCTCGGCACGGATACTGTGCCGGGCGACTCGATCCTGCGTGAATATATCGGCGGCAGTCAGCTGAATTACGGTTGACAAGAGTACCGAGCTCCAGTTGGGTGGCTCCAATCCAGCATTTTGTGTTTATTTAGCTTAAATAACAAGAGAGAATCACTTGCGAAGTGCCTGCGGTTCCGAATGGCGTTTCCCGCAAACCCCTTTGCAGGGGAGGGGTGTCGGAATATCCATCAACCACTTGCGGAGGTCCATTTTGCAACCAACCCATTAGCGAAATCCTTTAGCCTATTTACAGCATTTGAAATTCAGAAACTGAGTTAAATGATTGTTAATAAGGAATTTGTTAATTTTATAAGCTTCACCCAATGGGTGAAGAAGTTTCTGAATTTCAAACCGCAACCGGAATTGTCGGTTGCGCAAATTTGTTTAAAATGTAAACTGTGCTTCCCTGCGGGTCAATTACAAACTCAGGTTTTTGTCATCCGGGGTGCGAGCCGCTATTTTTGAAGCAGCGGTTCAACGATGCAGGTCAGTGCGATGATTGTCAGCAGTCCCAGCGCGACAGCGCGAAGATGCGGTTTGGAGAGACGTTTTCCCGCAGCCATACCCAGCGCGGTGCCAGCGATTACACTCGGCAGCAGTATAGTGAGCTGCCAGGCGGTCGGAATCAGGTTGCGCTTGAAAATCAGAGTCATGAGTACAATCTGCACCGGCACAAGCACTGTAGTGATCGCCATGAGCGTGACACGTGTTTTTTCGTTAGTCCAGTCGTGAGCGTGTATCCACAGCACCAGTGGCGGACCGCCGATGTTGGCCAGCCCGCCCATCAGACCGCTTGTCAATGCGGCTAGAACTCCCCATCCCGCCGCCAGATGCTCGCGCGGCTTGACCTGCCAGCACAACTGAATTATCAAGACAAGCAGCACAAGAATACCGACACTGATTTTGACGGTCGCGACGCTCTGCTGTGAACAGAATTTCAACAGAAAGATGCCGACAGGGAGTGCCAGCAGCGAAATGCCACTCATTGGCAGTGTCTGGCGCCAATCTACGTGTCTGCGCATCTGAGCGGTCATCATCAGACGCTGCAAAGTGCTGGCCAGAATCGAGAGCATTACGACATCAGGCAACGCTATATCGGTAAGCAACAGCAGTAGCGCATTGGAGAAAAGCGAAAAAGCGAAACCGACCGCCGACTGCACAAATGCGCAGAACATCAGGGTGCCGAATACGGCAACTATATTTGTCAGGGTGGCCGCTGATTCACTTTCTATCATAAACATTTCACATTCCACAATTCCTGTTCTCTACGCATTCACGTCTCTCTGTCAAAGATGTTATGTTTATCACCAGAAATGCCAGTATAACAGAATTATAACCGTATAGAGAATGCCGAACCACAGAATCCAGCTCTGCCACCAGGGACGCATTTTTTCATCGCTGATTGCCCGCAGCATATCCATATTCCATTTGAAAGGACGTGTTTTGGTATCCGGCGGTGGCACTGTCATCAATGAAACCGCCACGATTCCGAACATTATAATAACCTGTGCGATAGCACCCAGATAGAGCCAGTGTAGACTGATGCCTATCAGGGGCCCACCGAAACCGAGAATCAACGCAATAAAAGTTCCTCCGACAATGCCGAAGAGCGCTCCCTGATGATTGATCCTCCGACAGAAGATGCCCAGCAGAAGCACAGCGATGAAAGGAGTTGCGACAAAGGTCACGCCTTTCTGAAAATAGAGAAAGATGCCGCCAAGATGTTGAATCAGCGGTGCCAGAGCCGCCGCCGCCGCGAGCGCAAGCACCGCGGTGATTCGTCCGACTCTAATCATCTGAGTGTCATTTGCCGCAGGGTTGATGACCTTTTTATAAACTGCCAATGAGAAGATGGTGGCTGTGCTATTGGATAATCCACTGACTGTCGACATCACAGCCGCCAGAAATCCTGCAAGAATAACGCCGCGCAATCCCCAGGCCGGTGACAGATTCCGCAGTGCGAAAGGAAAAACCAGATCTTTGTCAGCCAACGGTTCGGCCATATTCATTTCGTGAATCCAGTGATAAACGACAAATCCCAGAAAGCAGGTGACCAGTGGGCGGACACGATTGATGAATCCCGCGAAAATTATTCCCATTATTCCATCCCAGGTTGAACGTGCGCCGAGAACGCGTTGAATCATCACCTGATTGGCGGCTTGATAGAATAGAAAAACGCCGAAGCTGGCGCAGATCAGACCGAGAAAAGGCGCGATGTCGTCGGCGGGCGGACGGTAGAGGTGAAAACGCTCAGGGTTGGCCGCGACCATGGCTGACCACCCGCCGGGGATTTTGCGCAGTGCCGTGAAAAACAGGATTATTCCGCCACCGACCAGCATCAGACACTGCAACGCATCGGCCCACATAACCGAGCCCAGCCCGCCTTTGACCGAATAAAGAGCGATCACAAGCACTGTCAGCCATAACAGGAGATAAAAATTAACGCCGGTCAGGCTGGCAAGAGCCAGAGAGCCACCGTAGAGTGCCGGTGTCATGAAAATTATAACGTATGCCAGCAGCATGATCCAACTGTAGAGTGTGCTGCACATAGGGCTGAATCGACGCTCCAGAAACTCAGGCACGGTCGTAATCCTGTTTTTAAGATACATTGGGATAAAAAACAGAATCAGGGGAATCTGCGCGAGTCCGAACCACTCCCAGTTGGCTATGCCCATGCCATGTTCATAGGCGGCACCGACTGTACCCACAATCTGTTCACTGCTGACACTGGTTGATACGAACGCGGCGCCGATCACATACCAGGGCAGTCGACCGGAGGCCAGAAAATAACCCTCTGTTGTTTTGTCCTGCTTGCGTGCCGCCAGTATTCCGGTGATTATCACCAGGAATGGAAAAAACAGCATGATGGTGATGTCGATCGCACTTAATGTAAAGGTCATCGTTGTTCTCGTAGCTGGATTAGATTGTGGCCGATGCGGATGAAAAGATCAATATATCAGGGCAGCAGTTTGAAATCCGGCATCCTGCCACGTAGACGAAAAGCGCGGTAACATTCGGCATATTGCACGCCAGCCTGGATACCGCGAAAACGGCTGATCACCTCGAAGGTTTCAAAGAGGTCGTTTTCCTTGAAGGTGCTCATCCATTCCAGTTGGCTTTGATGCTGGGATATCGCCTTTCTTTTGTTATCCATATGGTCCGAGATATCGACATACACCTCCGGCATAAAATTGACGCCTGCTCCGTTGTCCCAGAAAAAAATCGAGGGGGATTTGTCGATTGGAGGACGTTCCGAAGGGGTTAGCTTGCTGCCTGCGCAAAGCACAACTGCCGTCACGATGCGACTGGTCATCCAGTGATCAGGGCTGGGATCTGAGGGGTCGTGAGTGAATATTATATCAGGATCAGCCCATCTGATGGCATCCAGCATGGCCTTGCGTGTGGTCGGATTGTCCTCGAGCAACTGATCGTCAAAGGGCAGAAACAGCACTTCGGCATCAAACAGGCTGGCGGCGGCGAGTTGCTCTTTTTTTCTGATTGCCGCAATTTCACTGCGACTTGCGGCAGAGTTTGAGCCGATATTGCCGGTTGTGGAGAGAACCATGAAAATTTTATCTCCCATTGCTTTGTATTTTGAAAGGGTTCCTCCGCACTTTGCCTCTATATCATCAGCATGTGCGCCAATTGACAGAATATTCATGTTTTTCCTTTTTTTAAAATGATCTTAAATCGTTATTTTTGTGCGGGCTGTGCGGCACTCCAGTCGGCATCCATCATCGTCGCCAGTTTGTTCAACACTTCCCTGTTTGCCTGTTTTTTCGCGACGTTGACATTTTCATCGGGGTCGGATTGATGGTCGTACAGCTCAACCGCAACCGTCTTTTTGGTTGTGCGGTTGATCCAGCGGGTGTAACGCCAGCGGTCGGTGCGCATTGAGTATCCCATAATTTTGCCCGGACGGGGATACTGGCTGAATGCCGCACGCTTCCATGGATGATCGGGATTACGCAGCAAAGGAACGCAACTCGTGCCTTCGACATCTTTGGGTGTCGGCAGTCCGCATAATTCACTTATGGTGGGATATAAATCTACCAGTTCGCAGAGCGCTTTGATACGCACACCTTTGGGATAACCGGGGGCAGCGATGATCAGCGGCACGCGTGTATCCAGTTCAAAGTTGGTCTGCTTGCACCACATGGCGTGCTCACCCAGTTTGAACCCGTGATCTGACCAGAGAACAATTACTGTGTTGTCTCGTAATTCAAGTTTTTCAAGTTCGTTGATGATCAAACCGACCTGGGCATCCAGGAAGCTGACGCAGGCGCGGTAGCCGTGGATCAGTTCACGGGCTTTGTCGTCGGAAAGAGGTGTTTGGCCGCGCAGATCAAAGTACATACCCAGTTCCCCTGATCTGTTGCCGGCAAGCGCGGGCATACCTTTGGGATGATATGGATTCTCCGCCAATTTAATGTTTTCACGTTTGTATAAGTCCCAGTATTTTTTTGGTGCAATGAATGGCAGATGTGGTTTGAGAAAGCCGAGTGCCAGAAAGAAGGGTTGATCCTTCCGCGCAAGCTCCCGCAGAGTCTTGACACCCATGGCCGCGATATGTCCGTCCTGAAGAACATCGTCAGCTACATCCGGCGCCTCCCACGAACGCGCCGGCACAAAGTAATTGACCCAATCGTCTGGATTGATTTTTTTGGCACCCTGTTTGCGGCGCGCGAAAATATCGCGGGCTTCACGGCTGCCTTGCTCCGTGAAGTAGTAGCGCGGTTGCGGAAACCAGGCCGGCACAGACCAGGATGGCTTGTCGTTCATCGCGCTGCGAATCTCGAAGGCACCATGATACAGCTTACCAAACGACAAGGTGTGATACCCGTGATTTTTAAAGTGTTGCGGCAGAGTGACAACATCCGGCAGTGCCTTGCGGAAATGAGTATGCAGATCATAAACACAGGTTGTATCGGGCCGCCGGCCTGTCATCAGCGAGGCTCGCGAAGGGTTGCAGACCGCCATTTGACAGTACGCTCTTTCAAAGAGCACCCCCTCCGCTGCCAGTTTGTCGATATTGGGTGAGATTACCTCGGCTTTGCCGTAGCAGCCGAGTTCGGTGCGCAGATCATCGAATGCGATGAAAAGCACATTGGGCTTTTGCGCACACAATCCCGTCGTTACGATCAGCATACTTGCCATGCCAAGTCGCAATCGGCGTATTAAATTAAGTTCTTTCATTATGCTTTCTTTCAGTAGTTTTTCTAAATCAAAACCTTCCAATCTGTGTAGTAGCTGCTTTATAAGCGGCACCATCGGTCTCGCGCAACGGGCTGCTTTTAAGATGTCGCTCACAGAGCGACTACTACAAAAGCACTTCGCAAACAGCATGCGGAGCACAGGAGTAGACGCTTCAGCGTATCATCATCAAGGTTCCGTATGTCACAGTAAGTTGATCAATGGTCATGAACTCCGATGGCAGAAGGGCGCGGTCAACAATGCGGATGTCATCCAGTCTGCCGGTGAAGAAGTTGCCGGCAGTGCCGTTGTTATCCTCTTCGGCGCCGATAAAAAAGACTTTGTTGAAGAGCCAGTTCACTCCGGTTCCGTTAAACTGGCTGCCGCTCTCAATCAGAGCCCCGTCAACATAGAATAGGCTGTTGTCGACACCCACGCTCAGAGGATTGATCACACAGGCCAGATGATGCCACTCTTCGTCACCCAGGGGAGTGAGCGGATCAAGATAATCCTGGTTCCACTCTGTGTTGGTGGCGCGATATTCGCTGTACAGCCGATCCTGATAGGTGTAGAGCCGCATGGAGCCGGCTCCTGTCGTGTTTGTCATCGAGAAGATGCGTCTGCCGTAATCAGGACTGGCGGTGTCGCCGAACTGCGCGAAACATTCAATGGTCATGTACCGGTGATTGCTGAGGTCAAGAGGTTCGACTGTTTTGAGATAGGAGTCGGTGCCGTTGAAGACGGCGGCGCCATGTTCAAACTCAGTGTTGATGTTAGTGAGCGTGTTGTCGTTGCCGCTGGCATCCTCCATCAGAAGCGTTCCTGAACGGAAAGGCCAGTAGGCCAGAACGTCGGCAGTGCTGGAACGGTATTTCATAAACTCCCAGGGAGCCAGTGCGCGACCGGTTACGCGGATGTCGTCGATTCTGCCTTTGAAAAACTTTCCGGTGCCTCCGGTTTCGCCCTTGGTGCCGATCCAGAACGTCTGATTGATCATCGCTTCAATGGTGGCGGTGGTTGTGCTTGTCAACGAAACCGACTGCCCGTCGACAAATAATTGCAACTGATAGCCACCGAGCTGATAGCCGCTAACCACATAGGCGAGATGATGCCAGGCATTGGTGTGTTTCTGAAACTGAGGCTGCCGATCCACCTGCCAAGCGGAATCGATTCGCAACTGACCCCATAGCGAGTTTTGATATAGATAAACATAGTAGCATCCGGATTCCGCGATATTATCGCTGGAAAAGATGTGATGCGAGGTGGATATTTCTGATTCGGGTTTGAACCAGCACTCAATGGTTATGTCGCTGTACATCGATCGGTCAAGGGTGCGTTGTGTTTTCAGGTAGGCGTCGACTCCATTGAACAGCGCATAACCCTCTTCCGTCAGGACAACATTCTGATTGAAAAGATGGTTGGTGTTTCCTGAAACATCCTCGACTCCGTGCTCGCCGAAGGGCCAGTAGGCGATCAGGTCATCATGCGGTTCAGTAACATCGGTAGTGCGCTGCTGCACAAATTGCCCGGGACGCAGAGCTGCGGCAGTGATGCGGATGTCATCAAGTAATCCTGTGAACTTGTCATACTGGGTGGCGTTGGAGCGCGAACCGATGTAGAGCCTGCCGTTCCGGAAAACGGTGTTGCTGGACTGTGACCAGCCTTCCACCGCCTGCAACTGGTTGTCGAAATAGAGCCGCACTCGGTCGCTGTCATTGGTGGCAGTGCGATCGACAACCATGGCGATGTGGTGCCAATTGTCATCGGCTGCGGAATTGGAGCTGTCAGTCCAGTCATAATAGTTTGCCTGTGTGTCCACATAATAGTTGGCTCTGATTTCACCGGCTGCTCCCGAACTGATAAGTACCGATATGGCACCGGGATTCATATATGCCGTGGTTGTCTGTTCAAAAATGACATGTTGCGCGGTTGAGGAAGTTTTCAGCCAGCACTCCAGAGTCACGGCATCATAATCGCTCAGCAGTACGTCATACGCAGTGTCAAAGAAAACAACTTTATTGCCCGGCATTTCAACTGCGCCGTTGGTGAAGATTGTGCCTGACGCGGCGAGGGGGTTGTCGCCCGCGACATCGTTAAACTCATTTGTGCCGAAGGGCCAGTATGCCAGAGGCTGGTGGTCATCGATTGTGCGCTGCTGTATGAATTCGGAGGGTGTCAGAGCTGCGGCTGTAATGCGGATGTCATCCAGCATTCCGTCAAGTCGGGGGAAGAATGCACCGTCGTTACGTGACCCGATAAAGAGCCGGGCATCTTTAAAGAGCGGGCTGCCGGACTGATCCATTATGCCGTCACTCTGCAACTCTCCGTCAAGATAGAGTTTGAGACGGTCTGTATTGTCGGCGGCATTGCGGTCAACTACAACTGCAAAATGGTGCCAGATGCCGTCCGCCACGGTGTTGGCTGTGTCCGTATACTCCTTGTAGGCTTTTCCCTGGGCGGTGAAATAGGAGCCTTTAAGCTGGTTATTTTGTCCATCACCAGGATTGAGTATTACCTGAAGTCCACCGGCGGTAAAGCACGGACTGCCGAGTTCGAATACGGCATGCGTGGTGGTTGCGGATTCGGTTTTGAGCCAGAACTCCAGGGTTACGGCGGAGTACGGGCTGAGTGTAAGTGCCGACAAAGTACTGAATTTTTTGACGCTGTTGCTGTTGAGCAGAGCGGCACCGTCCTGAAAGATCACCCCGTCGGCCTGCAGGTGGTAGCCGTTGGTTGAAGCGTCATAAACATAATTGGTTCCGAATGGCCAATATGCGACTGTTTGTGCTCTCGCCTCTCCGGCAATGCACATCAGTGTTGCGCAGAACACTGTGATTTGGATGGATTTTCTCATAACTATCTCCTGTATTGCTGTCGGTAAACTATATCGACTGTTTTTTACATTGTGTAAGTTCCGTAATTCTGTCTTGTCAAGACGTAGAGTTCATGGCGAATACCGGTCTGTTTATTTTTCCAATCAAAGATCAGCGCAGTTCGGTGATGTGGTGCAGTCCGAACCAGCGCCGGCTGTTTTGGCTGAGTGAACGCACCGTCAGCCGGCAGGGTTTGCCCGGAGTGAGCATCTCTGACGGAACTGTCAGGTGAAACAATCCGAAGCGGTCACCTGATTCATGCTTTATACGCACATCAAAACGCATCTGCACGTTGCCATCAGAACTGCGCCACTCTGGTTTGTCTGAAACATCGAAACGCAGTGCCTCCTTACCGTTGATGTCCAGTGCGAAGCCGGCGGTTTTAGGCTGCGCTAGATAACCCAGAGCTCCGGAGAAGACAAAGGTACACGGTTTTGCTGTGCCGGATGTTTCCGGATATGGCACGGTCTCCCAGGTCACCGCATTGCCGATCTGGGTTTGACGACAGGCATACATGGTTGTCCGTTCCGCTTTGTATGAGCGGTTCACAACCTTGACCTCACTGAGCTGCGGCACAGTGGAGACGACCGATTTGAATCCGGGCAGACAACCCTCCGGCGCGGCGTAAACCGGTTTCAGGAGCAGGGCTGGCCAGGTCTTTTGTGGTTGCGGAAAGGTGGTCGCATAGTCGAGCAGACGCGCCAGTAGCCACTCATTCTCGGGGCGTCCCGCGGCACCGGCGTGGTTGAAGCCGCTTACAATTAATGAGCCTTTTCCGATTCGAACGCTGAAAAGTAGGGCGGCGTTGTCCACCCGCAGCAGACTCGGCAGAGCGCGCACGAAGATCTCGGGCTGGGGACGTTGGTCATCAAAAATAAATTTGTGTGCGTCACTCATGAGGTGTCGCCAGCCGCCGTCGCACCACCCATCGGGTGTCATGGCGGCAGTGACCGGATTGTCGTAAACATAGGTGCCGGTGTGGTTGTGGCCCGGGTGACGCCCTGCTTTCCACCAGCTCGATTTGAACGAGACCTTGTGACTGCTCAGGAAAGGAAGTGTTGTGCTGTTGGCCAAGCAGACAACCGCGGCACCCAGCTCAAGTGCCGCGGCCAGACGATCATCCTCAAAATTGTCAGTCACGTAAACCGCCATTGATGAGAGCTTTTCATTCTGCGGCAAGTCGACGCAGTTGAATCCGGCGAGCAATTTTTTATCTTGCAGGCAGTTGTAAACCACAACCTCCTTGTTTTCAGGGTGTATATCTGCGGGAAAAATCCGCGACTCCCACGAGTTGTCCGCTTCGGCATTGTCGGAGAGAAGCTTCGCCGTGACGCGCAGCAGAGCAGGTTCTTTGACATCAGGCAAGGGGAGTTCGATGCTGCCTGCATCGGCGACATCGCCGTTTGCAATTTCAGGCAATTTTATCGTCTCCCGTTTTATGCAATTATCTCCGAGCAAAATTTGCAGATTAACGCTGCCATTCAGGGATTGGCCGCAGAAATTTGAGAGCATGAGTCTGAGATTCAGCGGAGTGTTACTGCGGTAGTTCGGCTCCAGCCCATCCTGCAACAGAACAACATCGCGGTTGTATGTAAGCACCTCGTCTTTGGCGACATCTTTTGGTCGGAAGAAATAATCAACCAATCCGCCGGAGGTGGTCCAATAATCCTGGAAGAGCCACCAGTGATAGCCGGAGATGTAACGGTTCTTCCGCAGACACTCGATGTTGTATTTATGTTGAAGCGCGTAGAGCCGGTCCGATTTTAGCGACCACTCTTCGGCTTCTTTCAGCAGACCAAGCTGCTGTAGTCGGTCAACGCCGTTGGTCAGCCAGAACGGGATTACAATCGACTCAGAGAAGCGCCGCACAATATCCGGGTTTGTGAAGGTGGTGTAGTTGCCGGTTTCATGTGATATCACCGGTTTGCGCGGTTCGGATGTCACATATTTATTGTTGGGCCCGAACACATCCCATGATGCCTCACGGAACTGCGCGAAATAAATGTCGAGCGTGTCGCGGTCATTTTCCGGTTCAGTAACTCTGCGCAAGTGCATCCCGTCGGTGTCGGCGAAAAATCCATGCGGATCAAGTTCATCAACTTTGGCCTTGAATTCATGGCGCGGCGGATAACCCTCCCACAGTTCGTTGCCCATCACCCAGCATAGCACACAGGGGTTGTTCCGGTAGCGTTTGATAACCGCCTCCCACTCGCGGACATAGGTGTCCATGGCCGGCTGCGGATCGGTGCCGGGTGGAACTTTGCTGCGCCATCTTTTTCCGCCTTTCTCTGGAATGCCTTGTTGCTGCAGCAGCGGGATGTAGGGCACGTAAAGAATCGGAAATTCAACAGTCACGATAATACCCAGTTCATCACAGGCATCGTAATACTCGGGAGGCATCACGGTGCTGTGATGGCGCACATGGTTGAAACCGTAGGACTTGATCATGCTGAGCTGCCGGAGATGCAGTTCTTTGTCGCTTGGCATTGTCAGCTCTCCGGGATAAACATGGTCGTCGCCAATGCCCCGCAGCATGATCTGCTGTCCGTTCAGCAGCAGACGGTAACCGTCAATCGTGAAGTTGCGCATTCCGAAACGCTCTTCAATTTCATCAGTTTTCTTGCCATCCTCTTGCAGGGAAAGTCGGGCGGTGTAGAGATAGGGGGTTTCAGGACTCCAGAGCTGCGCATCGGGCAGTGCGACTCTGACGCTTAACTTTTTTTGTTCGATATCACTCTGCGTGATGTTCCGGTCAATTCGGGCGACAACTTTGCCGCGGTTGTCCAGCACTTCGGCAATGACGCTCTGTGACAGAGCGGCCTCCTCGTTTAACTGAGCGCTGATCAGGCAGGTGTCGGTTGTAACATCCGGCTGTACAAACAGGTCGCTCAACCAGGCATTTGAGCGTGCTTCGAGTAGGACATGCCCCCAGATCCCTCCGAGGGCGATGTTCATATTGGCGGTGGTCTGCGAGGCCGCGCCGGTCATGGCATCGATCTCCCAGCGCTGCTTGGAATCGACCTGGATTGTGACTGTTGCAGTTTCGCCTGCTTTGACACAGGATGTTATATCATGTTCCTGGACAGACAGAAAGCCGATGTGTTCTCCCAGATAGTGCTGATCAACCCAGATTTTCGAGTAGCGCATGACTCCGGTGACCTTCAGAAAAATATGGCGGTCTTGCCAGTCGGAGGGTATTTTAATGGTTTTTTTGTACCAGCCTTTTCCGATAAAGTTATGATGTGCCTGATCAGTCGCGGTGCCGTAACCCTGGTTGGACCATACGCCGGGCACTTTGATTTCGCCGCGGGCGTTCGGGGAATAACCCTCACGCGGCATGGTCGGCAAACGAGTCTCCGGCAGATACCAGCGTTCGCTTTCGCCGGTATTATCCGGATCGGTCGCGAAATTCCAAACTCCGTCAAGATTGATGGATTCCCGCGCCGCTTTCGAATTTCTAAACCATGAAAGCCACGCCCTGCTGTTGAGTGCTCCGCTAACCAGCAACAGAGTTGCAACTATCGTTCGGAGTGACGTTTTAAAATTGCCTGATTTTATCGTTAGCATTATCAATAATCCCTTTCATTCATGAACCGGAAAGGTTCTGTCAGCAGTTTAACCGGAAAGCAACACATGCGATTTATCCGATCGTTGCTGTTACAATAGACGAAATCAGAAATCTTTACCACATACGTTTCCTTAAAAAAAATAATCGTTTTTCAACAATCCGCACTGGACGCAGTGCTGTGGATAAGATATAATAAAATTATGCAAAAGGGCGTACAGATGGAACTTAAGCGGGTGGTTGTGGCTCTACGCACTGGTTATCAGGATCAGTCGGATCGCTTCGACGGAATCATGAGTTGGGTGTTGCAGCACAACTGCTGGGAGGTTAAGCTTGTCCGCGATAAAATGGACTCCGATGTTCTTGAGCACGCTTTGGAATGGGGAGCGCAGGGCATGATTGTCAGTAATCAGCTCTCGCCGCGGGCACTGGCAATGCTGGCTGATATCGACATGCCTTTGATAACAATGGATATGCGTGAGCCCGGCGCTTTGAAGGAGCGTAAAACAAATATTATAGATTTGGTGACCGATTCAAAAGAGGTTGCCCGGCTGGCGGCGGAGTACTTTTTGCAAAAACTCGATTATCCGAATTACGCCTTTATCGGAGCCAGTTCTGAATGGGAGTGGTCAAGAATTCGTGAGAGGGAGTTTGTCGCTGCATTAAAAACGAGCGGCAGAAATTGCGCGGTTTATACGATGGACGTCGATTTTGCCGTTGCCGGAGATCAACGCGATCTGGCTCGCTGGATACATGATCTATCTAAGCCGCTGGCGCTCTTTGTGGCCTGCGACCGCTGTACACATGATGTGCTGGAGCTTTGTCACCAAGAGCATATCCGCATTCCCGAGGAGATTGCTGTGCTCAGTGTAGATAACGAGGTTATGATCTGCACGCGGACTCATCCGACCCTGACGAGCATTCAGCCTGATTTCGAGGCGGGAGGATATCAGGCGGCTGACCTGCTGAACCGCATGCTGAACGCTGAATCAACAGAACGGCGGAGAGTGCTGGTGCCGGTAAAGCGTATTGTTGAACGCGGTTCAACCGCTCCCTGCTGCATGGCTGGACGAATGGTACAGCGGGCTTGCGAGTTTATTGAAGCAAATGCCTGTGAGGGTATCGGGGTTGAAGATGTCGCTCATTATTTAAATGTTTCACGTAGTCTCGCTGATCTGCGTTTTCGACAAGTGAAGGGACAGTCGATTCTGTCGGTAATTCAGACGGTGCGCCTTGAGCATGTCGCACGCCTGCTACGCACCACAACGCTGCCCATCAAAGATATCGGCGAGCTCTGCGGATTTGGCAACGAAAACTATTTGAAACAGCGCTTTAAAAAAAGTTTCGGTTTGACTATGCGTGAGTATCGCAAAAATGCACCCTGCAATTCTGCTGTGCTGCGTAATAATAGGACTGTCAAAAGTTTATGAAAACAATAATATTTGTTATGTTGGTTTCCCTTCTGGCCGTTGGAATTACTGCCGATGCCATCAGAGTGGTGCTGTTCGAAAAAATGCGAACGGGAATGATTGAGTGCGGAAGCTCGGGTGCGTTTTTACGGCTCTTGAAACGCCACGGGCTCGCAGAGCGCCTTTAGATTTTCAGGCGGCGTGCCAGAGGGGATTTCGCAACCAGCCATGACGAGATGAGGGTTGCCCAGGTTGCGGTAATCGGCTGCAACCGCAGCGCGTATCGTTTCCGGTGTGCCACGGAGCACCTCGCTTACAGGGTCCATCCGACCCGCGATCGCCATCCGGGAGCCTACGCAACGGCGCGCGAAAGCGGGATCGACCATGTGATCCAGATCGAGAATATCGACAGGCAGATCGGCGATATGAGGTAGCAGGTGGGTGATGTCACCGCAGATGTGGAGTTTCACGAGCGCACCGGCCGCGTGAACAACGTCGAAGAGCTCCCGCTGCAGCGGTCGCACGAGTTCACGGTAGATATCCGGCGGAATCTGACTGCAGATTGCGTCGCCGATTCCAATCGTGTCCGCACCCTCGGCTACCTGAGCCCGGGCGAAGCGGATAGCAGTTTGCGTGCATCGCCGCATGAGTTCCGCCGTTGCTTCGGGCTCCATGAGAATGTCCATCAGAAAAGCCTCCACGCCGTGCAGATCGGCCGCCTCGGCGGCGGGGCCTTCGACCCATCCCAGAATCGAGCAGCTTCCGCCGATGAGTTTCTTGAAGGCACGCACCGCCAGAACTCTGTCCAGCATGCGCTCCGAGTGATAGGGGTCGGGATCGTCGGGCAGCGTGTCGAGGTTGCCGATGTCGGGCACAACGATCTGTTCGCAGACCGGGGGATGCTTCGGCTCATAGCGGATTTTTCCGCCAAAGCCTTGGGTTTCGCGGTAGGGGTCGGAGATCACGCTGACCTGATCGAAATCGAAAGCATCCCGGCATCGCATGTTCGCTTCAACCAGCACGTGGTGGTCGGCGGCGAAAGCGCCGTAGTTCGAGCCGATGTACTCAGCGGCGAACTGCATCAGAATGGGCACGCGCGGCAGAAAATCGACCGGCTCGCCTTTGATGGTGTTCAGGTAACGTTGCAGAGAGTTCATAAAATATATTCGCTGTCTCCGGGTTTAACGCCGGGTGAGAGGTGAAACAGGGGTTAGAGTTCCCAGCCGGGGCGACGGAAGCATTTAATCCAGTTGTTGGCGGTGTCGACGTTGGTCACCCGCATGGCGGCTTCGTCCCAGACCAGGCGCGTGTCCGCCCGCTTGGCGATATTCCCTAGCAGGGTGAATTCGGTCAGGCGCGCGGAGTAGTCGAACCCCGCGCAGGCCTGACGGCCTTCGGTGATCGCCTTCAGCCAATCGCCTTCGATACCGCCCCTCGGGCGGGGGAGCGTTTGTTTCGGACGATTGAAACTCTGCATCCGTGCTTCGGGTACGATGCGTGGGCTATCACCGTAGACACCGGCGATGATCTTGCCCTCCGATCCGTTCAGAATGATACCGCCTTCGGCCGGCAGAGAACGGTCGTCGGGCAGTTCTACCGGACGCGGTGCGCGTGTCCCCTCATACCAGGTGAGCTTTATGTCGGGTCGGGCAAAGGTGAAGGTGATGACGGCCGAGACCGGGTGCGTGTCAGGGTTGTTGCCGCAGGAAGTCGCGTCCACCGCGATCGGCATCCGGCGATCGAGCAGTTCAAAAACCACGTCCAGCGTGTGGGCGCCGCGGTCGCCCATCATGCCGTTTCCAAAATCCCACCAGGCACGCCAGGAGCCGGGATGATAGGCACGGTGGTAATCGCGGAAATCCGCTGGTCCGATAAATTTATCCCAGTCGAGTCCGTCGGGCACCGGCATTTTTTCGGTCGGCTTCAAACCGACACACGGAGACCACCTGGCGTGTCCCCACGGATAGTAGGAGAGCTTGCACCAGGCATCGATGCCGCGTAGCTCGCCGATTGCGCCCGCCGCCATCCATTCACGGATCAGGTAGTGGCCTGGCAACGCATGTCCCTGGATGCCCATCTGCGTGACAACCCTCTTATCTGCGGCGATACGCATCAGTTCGCGGCATTCGAAGACATCGTGGCAGAGCGGTTTCTGGACAAAGACGTGCCGGCCTGCCTTCATGGCCGCAGCGGCGATCACTGCATGCGTGTGATCGGGGGTTGCAATCACCACGCCATCAATACCGGATTCGGCAGAGAGCATTTCGCGGTAGTCCGTGTAAAACTTCGCGTTCGGATACTTCTCGCGTGTCGGACGGGCCAGGTTAATGTCGATATCGCAGAGCGCGAATATTGTGTGGCCTTTGTTGACGACGGCGTTCAGGTTGCTGGCGCCCATGCCGCCGATGCCAATTCCGGCGATGTTGAGTTTGCTGTTCGCACCCGTCACATTCGCCGAGGGTGCCTGCTGTGCCCTCAGAATGCCAGGCAGAGCTGAGAGAGTCGCTCCAGTTGAGAGTGTCTGAAGAAAACGTTTGCGAGTTATGTGTGCCATTGTGAAAATACTCCTAAATAATGGGGAAAAAATAGCACAACCGATCATGTTTCGCTTGTATTATCTTCTGAAATTTTTGTAAAATCTTATCATCTTACATAATTGGCTTTGACATGCGCCCTTCGCATTTCAGGGCGGCGAGAGGTTTTGATTCAACATGAAAAAAGCTTTGCAGATACAGCGGGAGTTTCTGAGTCAGATCGGCGATCCGCGCACGATCTACCAGTTGTTTGAGGTGCTACCGGATGTCGCTTTTTTCATCAAAGACGCGGAGGGTCGATTCATCATGCAGAACCGGCGCTCGCTGGAATACTCCGGCAAGCAGAGCGAGCTGGATGTGATCGGCAAGACCGATTATGATCTCTTTCCGAAAGAGCGCGCAGATATCTATGCGGCGAGCGACCGCTCGGTGCTGAAGAGCGGCACGCCGATAATTAACACGATCGAACCCGCGCCGGAGGCGTCGGATCGTCTGATTGTCGGAAGCAAATTTCCGATCAGGGACCGCAGGGGCAGAGTCATCGGGCTTGCGGGCGTTCACCGTATCATCGACGGTATGCGCGACACGCCGGAGTGGTACAAACGGATCGCGAAGGTGCTGCAATATCTGCATGCGCACTACGCTTCACCCGTCACGCTAGCCGAGCTGGTGAAGCGGTCGGGGTTCTCGCAGGCGCAGTTCGAGCGGCGGTTCTCAAAGATTCTGGGGTGCACCCCGATTGACTATCTGCTGCGTGTCCGCATCCGCGCTGCGCGCGAGATGCTGGAACAGAGTGACCGGACGATTACGGATATTGCCGTGGCGGTCGGTTTTTATGATCACAGCCACTTCACAAAAACATTCAAGCAGATCATGACCTGCACCCCCATTGCCTACCGCAAGCGCCATCGGTGCGAAGCGTGAGTATAATTGGTGACAGGTATTATTTTTTTTCGCCGCATAATAGGTGCCAACCATAGGAACCGATGCGTCGTCGGTCAAGCCTATGGGATGCCAGTGCATTCAGTTCTTAATTATTTAGTGGGGAATTATGAAAAAGATAATATTTTTTATGTTGGTTTCCGCTCAGGTAGTTGGGTTTACAGCCGATACCATCAGAATGGTGTCGTTTGAAAAAGTGCGAATGGAGGATGAGCTTTGGCAGCCTTTAATCCATAAACTTGCGGTTAAAACTCTGCCACACGCATTTAAAGAGAGTGAGGTGGCTGAAAAAAGCGCCAGACATGTCAATGAGGTTTTTTTTGTGGGCGGTAATCCGAATTATAACGATGGCAAGCCGGTGATGCAGGCTCCCGGGCATCAGGAGATTGAATTAGGACTGATCAAACTCTACAACTATACCGGTAACGAACTTTATCGAGATATGACGCAAAGGTTTCTGGACATTCGCGGGGTGACTTTTATTCCGTATGATAAAAAAATCAACGCGGCGGAGTACTCTCAGCAGCATAAACCGGTTGCGGAGCAGCGCAAGGCTGTGGGTCATGCGGTGCGGGCAACCTATCTTTACGCAGCTATGGCCGAAATGGACAGTCTGTCGGGTACAGATAAATATTCACAGGCGTTGAATGCTATCTGGCACGATATTGTCGACACAAAAATGCATATCTCCGGCGGACTCGGCGCAGTTGCAGGGATCGAGGGATTCGGCCCTTCCTATGCGCTGCCCAATAAAGAGACCTATCTCGAGACCTGCGCGGCGGTTGGAAATGTTTTCTTCAATATGCGCATGTTTCTTAAATACCGCGATACCAAATTTATTGATGTGGCTGAAGTGGCGTTGCTGAATAACTGTCTCTCCGGTGTCGGTCTGGATGGAGTCAGTTTTTTCTATCCTAATCCGCTGGAGTGTGACTGCGGCTATAAAGTTCTGGTTAACGGAACACAATGGAATCCTGACGGAGGAGGGGAGGTGGCTGAAGCCAGTATCTATGAAATTAAAGAGGGTGTTCTGACTCGTTTGCCCGGCGCGGAAATTCCGGTTCGCGAGGCGACAGAGGAAACATTCAAGCCTGCAATCCTGAAGATAATACCATATTATGCCTGGAGCAACCGCGATTGCAGTTCGATGATGGTCTGGTTCGGGACAAAACGCGAAATGGCCGTGCCCGGCATCAAATAGTGGCGCGATTATTTTGAGACTGTTTAGTCACATTTGAACTAATTTTAATCGCACCCGCAAAACAGAAGTTTTAGTTTTGTGTTTTCTGGCGCTGTGCAAATGCTATACTGCTGTTATGAAAATCTGGTTTGGTTTGTTATTGGCAATTTTTTGCGGGTTTAGTGCGGTTGTAGTTTGCAGAGCGGAGAGTCAGCAGCCTGTCCGCATTGAAGTTGATCCGTTCTGCCGGCGCGCTATCAGTGGCGAGAGTGAATTGCGCCGCGAAAGGTGGTTCGCTATGTGTCATAGCGGACGAAAATTTCAGGAGCGCGTGCCCGACCGCTCCATCTACGATTATCTGATTAAGACCAACAACATTACTTTCGGGCGATCCCTGGGATTGGTCAATGGCTTGCAGCGTTACTACAGGGCTGTGCGCGAAGATAAACAGCGTCCGGGATTTGTGGATCAGCGCTACATGCGCGAGCGGCTGGCGGCGCAGATTTATCAGCCGCAGGATTCTTTCCGGGCTGATATGCAGGGCCGATTGGATGTGGTGCTGCATGGCAGAGCTAATGCTTATCCCGAGTTCATGGGGCACTATATTCTGCCGCAGGCTGGTGATCCGGATAAAGCTGAGACTTTCCGGGTGCCGCAGAACATCGATGCTGCGGCCGAGATGGCCGCCGCTGTGATGCGGGATCGCTACACCGGTTTTGACCGTCCGCATTATTACGAACCTGTGAATGAACCGCACTGGGCGTATTGGGACGACCTTCATTTCGCGCAATGGCATGTTGCGACCAGAGCGGCGGTGCGCCGGGAGTGTCCCGAGGTGCTGGTGGGCGGGCCTTGTTTGTCGGTAGCCTATTTTTACCGCAAAAATTTCAGTGCTTTCAAAGGGTTGCGCGCCTTCATCGACAACACGCACTGCGGGCTGGATTTTTATTCATTTCATGTCTATGATTTTCTGTGTGAGGGCGACGAAGATTTCAGCGGCCGCATCACCGGCGGTCTGCCGTTGGAGGGCGTTCTCGATCTGGTTCAGAATTATACGATTAATGTTTATGGCAAAGAGGTCGCTCTGGTTGTCAGCGAGCATGGCGGTTATGGCGCCGAGGGGATGGTGGAGCGGCTGGCGGCGAATTTTTTTCCGGGCGCAGAAGGCTTTGAACGGGAGATTAAAAAACGTTCAATCGATGATTTCAATATGGTCAGCAGTGTGCTGGCCAACACTCTGACCTTCATGGAACACCCGCATGTTGTGCGCAAGGCGGTGCCGTTTATTCTGCCTGAGGCAATGAGCTGGGATCCTCATTATTACGCTACCCTCTATGTGGCGCGCGATTTCAAAGATAAGCGGGATTGGGTGCCGACACAGAAAATACTTTTCTACAAATTTCTGCGGGATCTGCGTGGCCATCGAATTGTCGCTCTCTGTGAGGATCCTGATGTGCAGACGCGCGGTTTTGTTGACGACAATACTGCATTTGTGGTGCTCAACAATCTTTCAAATTATGAGAAAAGAATTGAACTGGCAATGCCCGCTGCGCGGCATTATCTTATGCGGCGGTTGGGGCGGAGCAGTGAATTCACGCCGTATCTGAGGGAGAAGAGTTCGGCGGAGCTGGACGTATTGCATCTGCGGCCGCGCGAGGCTCTGCTGGTAAAGGCTGATTATCAGAGCGATTTAACTGCGCTGCGGACGGTGAACGAGACACCCTTCTATGGTGATCAGATTGCATTAACTGTAGATGGCGAAGCAATTTTCAATGTTGCTGTTCCGCAGCCGGAGAATCTGCGATATGCCGTATTGCGCATCGGTATAAGCCGTCCTCCTGATGCTGCCCGAGATATTGATGTCTGGTTCAACAACAACAAGCTTTGCGTTCCGCTGGAGCAATGCGCTGAACGGCTGGTGGAGCAGGAGTATGCAAGCTGCAAAATAGTTCCGCTGCCGGTTGGAATAATCCAAGCTGACAATCAGGTGCGGCTAGTCTTTGCTGACGGCAAGCCGGGAGCTGTCGGTGCGGTTGTGATCCGCACCGCGGTTGAACGGTGATCGGAAAACCGCGGCAACAATGTCGTGTTTGAATGAGCAACACTCTTCCAGATGCAACACCTCAAAATCACGGCATCTCTTGAAGCAGATACGCGCGCAGCCTCATGAATCCGCTCTCTCCCAGGGGGATCGAGGCCCGCCAGAGTTTGTGCTCCGTTGTCTCTTCGAGTAGATCCATTGTTATATTGTCGCTTGACCACGGCTGATCCAGTGTCGGACACCAGACTGGTTCCAGTATGACATCCTGGTTCAGTTTTGACTCAAGATATTCTATATAGAACAAACCTGTGAGCGGATCAAGCGACATTGTCATCAGATCACTGGAGCTGTAGGCGGTTGTGGCTGAAAGACCACAGGCGTATTTGATCAGGTTGGGTATGTTGTCGTCGGCGGGGGTATCGTTCTGCTCTCGCTGATGTACAAAGGTCCACTCCGTGGCAATCCAGCGCTCAAATGAATCTTCATTAAAGGAGTGAATCAGCTCCGGGTATCCATTCATATACCAGGTGTTGAAGAAGTCCCAGCCAACAGTGGTGAAGGTGAAAACATCCTGCATCTGGGCAGTGGTTTTGCCCGTGCCGCCCGCACTCATAGTTGTGCCGCTACTATCAATATCCCAGAAGGAGCTTACGATAGAGCTGGATTCTCCTATAAAGAAATCTGAAGTAACTGTGCCTGTGTCGTTGCTATCAATGATGTCGTCTTCCGTCGTTTCTGCGCTTAGAGTTGTGCCAAGTGTGTCATTCATCAAAGGGACGATGGCACCGGAGACCGATGCGCACAGACCGTATGGAGCCGCTCCGGTAGAGTAGCAATCTCTGATTTCGCCTCCTAGCTGCTCACCGCACAGTCCGGCTGCGAGTGTGGCATTCATCACCTGCCCGCGGGAGTATGAGTTGCGGAGGGTGCTGAATTCAGCTCGACCGCAGATGCCTCCGGCACAGTAAGCGATGCTGGAACCGTCAAGGAGACAATCGGTAAAGCAAGACTGCAAAGTTGATTCAGACAGCATTCCGCAGATGCCACCGACAAATTCGCCGCCTAATATAAATCCCATGAAGCGGCAGCGTTGTAGCGAACCATTATAAACAGCGCCGCAAATACCACCGACTTCGTAGCTACCGCTACCGTTTATCGTACAGAGTGCTTGACAGTTAATGATGTCGCCATCATCGCAGATACCGCACAGTGCGCCTGTCGGATTGCCGTTGCCAGAGTTGTTTGAGATTATGAAAAATTGCAAACCGAGGTTTCTGACCGTGCCGCTTAGTGTTGAAAACAGACCGAGCGGAGCATCACTGTTCAAATTGTCTATCTCCATGTTGGCGATTATGTGGTTGTTGCCGTCAAAGTGTCCACTAAACTCTCTGTCAATCACTGATGATGGGAATGTTATGTCTTGGAGATCAATATCGGTTGTAAGACGATAATGCCCGATTGTCAAACGGTTGTTTTCCGCGAACTCCGCAAAATCATCGAAGCTGGCAATGATAAACGGGTCGTCGCTTGTTCCTTTACCGGAGAGAGTGGTGGAGGCTGTATATTCCGGTACTGAAGAGCCGGAACCGCTCTGCCAGCTAAGTTGAGGGCAGGAGTCCGCGCTTATTGTCCAGGTGTCGGCGCTACCGTCGAGCAGGGTGTTGTTGAAGTCAAAGCCGACATAGCTTGATTGCCGTGACATCTGTGTGTTATCCAGCGGCGTTGCTGAGCCGGGGAGTCCGGCCCATTGATAGAGATAGCAATCCAGTGTGAGAGCATCAAGGTACTCGGTTCCGATAAAACCGCCTCTTTCATTGTACAAGCCGGTTATCAGCATCATTGGTTCGCCATACTCCTCTTCCTCGACTGTTACTCGGGTTGTTGAATAGCAACGACGAATCACGCCGGCACTGTAACCGGTGAAACCGCCGATGTCGTTTCCATAGTCGACAATAATATGACCTGTGCTGTAGCAGTTCTCGATTACACTCAGCCTGGCGTTATCTTCTACAAAGGTTTGTCCGACCAATCCGCCCACGAACTCTGATCCATTTTCACCGAGAATCGTGCCTGATGTGTAGCAACGTGAGATGAGCCCCATATTGGCACTGGCCAGACCGCCTATGCTATAGGCCATTTCGGCGATGATCAGATAGGCGTCAACGCCGAGGTCGTGAATGTGCCCGTAGTTGAAGGCGAACAGACCGTAAACAGGAATAAACATCTCTTCATTGAACATACTGTAAATAAACATGTTTTTGATAACATGCCCATTGCCATCGAAGTCACCGTAGAAGCCGCTGTTGATTGGCGATTCGGTGAAGAGTTCCCCTGAGAGATCCACATCCGCAGTCATGCGGAAGTGTCCGATCCGCAGATTCGCATTTTCGCAGAACTCTTTAAAATCTCCAAGACCGCCGATGATGAAAGGATCGATAGCAGTTCCGCTACCGGTCAGAGTTGTCACGGGTGTGTAGTCGGGAACAGGAGACCCGTTACCGCTCTGCCAGCTTAATCGGGGCGAGTAACCTTGAGTAATTGCCCAGGTGTCGTCGGTTCCATCTTCGTTGTTGCCGGTGAAATCAAAGCCGCGATAGCTCTGCGGCAGCAGCATTTCGTCAGTTGTCAGCACTTTCGCATTCCAGGCCGGGCCACTCCAGTAGTAGGTATAGCAATTCTGGATGTCGCTGTTGTCGCCTGTTGAGCCGACCAGAGCGCCGAGCCCATCCGTAAAACCATTTGCAGTGATATTCACAGTTGAATAGCAGTTTCGCACATAGGCACCGCAGTGCCCGACCAGTCCGCCAGTGGAAAATGTCAGTTCTCCGCATTGGATAGAGCCGGCAGTGTAACAATCTTCGATAACGCTCTGTCCGTCGGCGTGATTCGGACCGTAGCTTTGACCACAGATGCCGCCGATATGGCTCATGAAGTCATAATTGTTGGCTGTGATGGTTCCTGCTGTATAGCAACGTTGAATACGCCCATAATTTGCAGCGCAGATGGCACCGGCATAATCGGTGGCGTTGCTGATGCAGTAATTTTCAAGACCGAGATTTTCGATTATACCGTAGTTCGATCTGAACAAACCGAGATAACTGTTACCCTCAATGCCGTCAATCAGCAGGTTGTGAATAACATGACCGTTGCCGTCAAAACGACCATAAAAGTCATTGTAGATCAAGGCTTGATTGAAATAGCTTTCCGATAGATCGATATCGTTCATCAGCTTGTAGTTGACATCGCTGAACCATCTATCGGTATTTGATCCGATTTTTGCCAAATCTTCCGTTGTGTAAACGCTGTAGTAATATGAGATTTCAGCGGTTAGGCTGAAAGCGTTGCCTACGGCGTTGGAGACCAGAACCCAGCAGTTGATGAAATTAGTGACCGAGGCAATTTCAAAGGTTGTGTCGGTCGCACCAGGCAGCGGAGTGCTTGTGTCGCCGCGCTCTCCCTCAAACCATTGATAGAAGAGCGGAGCATCGCCCTGCGCCTCTACAGTGACCGCGGCTGGAGCGCCATAAGCCACAAAAGCACTCTGCGGTTGAGTGGTGATAAACACAGCGTACTCCGCGAGGCTTTGTCCATTAAGATATGGTGTCAGCCCGGCTATTATCTGCCAGATGTCATCGGTGCCGTCGTCGGGGGTACCTGCAAAATCAAATCCGTTGAAACTGATCTGATCGAACATCTCATCAAGAGCCAGCGGCTGAGCGGCTCCATTGATCTGCCCGACGTTACTGCAGTAACAATCCAGTGTGATGGCGTTGCCGCCTTCGCGTCCGATCAGGTTGCCCAGATCGTAACCCCATGGGCCGTTGAGTTCGATTGTGGAGTAACAGCGGCGTACCAATGCGCCGCTGTGTCCGATCATGCCGCCGATAATGCTGTTGCTTTCACCATATATAATCTCGCCTTTGCTGTAGCAATCTTCGATCAGACTTTGTCCGCCCGGATGCCATGGGCCGTAGCTCTGGGCGCAGAGCCCACCGATGAAGGAGTTATTAGGGCTGTCGCAGTAGATTTCTCCCACTGTGTAACAGCGTCTTAATATACCGTAATTTTCAGCACATAAAGCTGCGGTATAGTGAACTGCATTGGTGATGAAGAAATTGACAATACCCAAGTTTTCGATTACCCCGTAATTCTCTTGGAAGAGCGAGATATAGGGGTTGTTCATGCAGTCGATGTTAAGGTTGAGCAACCGCTTCATCCCCCCGTCAAAGGTGCCGTAGAAATCGCGGTGAACGACGTTATCTGTGTAATTAGTATCGGAGAGATCTATATCCGCTGTCATCAGATAGTGGCCGATGTAGAGCACATCATTGTTGCAGAACTCCTCAAAATCGGCGCGGTCGGCAATGATAAAGGGATTGCCGGGCAGGCCGCCGCCGCTCAGGGTTGTCTGCGGCATATAGTCGAGTGCGGGCACTCCGGTACCGCTCTGCCAATTCAGATGGGGTGTGTGTCCGGTGGCGATATCCCAGATTTCTTCAGCTCCGTCGCCGGGCACGCCGAAGAAATCGAAGCCGGTGTAGCTGGACTGCGCAATCATTTCAGCGGCTGTGAGGGGTACGGCTGAACCGGCCGCACCTGCCCAGTAGTAGCAATAACTGTTTTCAGTCAGGGAATTTCCGCCTTCATTGCCGATTAATGCTCCGATCTCTTCTGATCGTTCGGATTGATCAATGCGCGTTGTTGAATAGCAGCGACGAATGATTGCGCCGCTATGGCCGATCAATCCGCCGACAGCTTCGCATGAGGTGCCGCAGAAGATGTTGCCGGTAGTGTAGCAGTCTTCTATAACGCTTTGTCCATCAGCGTGATCGGGACCGTAACTCTTGCCGCACAAACTGCCGATTGTATAACTGTTGTTGTTGCAGAAGATATCTCCACCGGCATAGCAGCGTCTGACAGTTCCATAGTTCTCGGCGCAGATAGCACCGGTTCGATAGACGACATTGGTGATGTGAAACGCGGTTACTCCCAGGTTTTCGATCACCCCGTAATTTTCAGCAAAAAGTCCGGAAAAAGCTTGTGAGCCGTCACCGATGAGCCGCACGTTGGCGATAGAGTGTCCATTACCGTTGAAATTACCCAAAAAGACGCGATCTATTGCCGCCGGAAAAAGGTTGGTGCCCGTCAGGTCGATATCCGCTGTCATCAGATAGTGGCCGATGATGAGTTCGGCATTGCCGCAGAACTCCTCAAAGTCAGCGCGGTCGGCAATGATAAAGGGATTGCCGGGCAGGCCTTCACCGCTCAGCATTGTTTCAGGTTTATATGAGGGCGGGACTATGCCGGGTGCGTTCTGCCAGCTCAGAATGGGAGTGTGACCGGCATACATTGTCCATATCTCCTCTGCGCCATCTTCGGGCACTCCGGCGAAATCGAAACCGGCATAGCTGTCGCGCAAGGTCATTCCAGAGTTCAGCAGTGGCAGGGCTGATCCGGGGAAACCGGCCCAGTAGTAGCAATAGCAGTGTTCGGTAAAGGAGTTGCCACCCTCACTGCCGATTACCGCGGCTGTATCTTCATAGGTATCGTTCCAACTCAGGCGCATGGTGGAGTAGCAACGGCGTACGGTAGCTCCACTGTGTCCGATTAATCCGCCGATCTTTTCGGCATCATCACCATTATGCAACTCCCCGGCGGTGTGGCAGTCCTCGATTAGACTTTGTCCGTCGGCATGTTCTGGTCCGTAGCTTTGACCGACTAGCCCGCCGATCGTATAGTTGAAGCTGAATTCATTGCCGAATATGCTGCCGTTGGCATAACAGCACCGTATAATGCCGTAGTTGTTCGCGCAGAGCGAGCCGACATACTCTATGGCGTTGGTGATACAGAAGGCCTCAAGACCGAGGTTTTCGATTACTCCGTAATTCGCCGCGAAGAGTCCGAGATAGAGGCCGGATGATGCGCCGTCGATGTTCATTCCGATGATCAGATGGCCGTTGCCATTGAACACGCCGCTGAATTCCGGTTGGATTACCGCGCTGTTGAAGTTGGTGGCGGTCAAGTCGATATCATTCATCAGCATGTAACCGTCATTTGCGTTCCAGTCATCCTCTCCACTGCCGACTTTCAAGAGGTCGTTGATAGTGTACACACGATGCAGCAGAAAAACTTTGATTGTGTCGCTGTCCGCAGTACCGTAGACGTTGGATACCTGTACCCAGTATGCTGAGCTGGCCATAACTGGCGGGGTGGTCAAAGTGCTTTCAGTGGCACCGATTATCGGAGAGGAGGTATCTTCGCTTTCACCGTGAAACCATTGGTAGGCTTGAGGAGTGTTTCCTGCAGTTGTAACTCCCAGCGCAGCTGAATTGTTGAATTCAACCAATTGATCTTCGGATTGCGACACAATGCAGGGGAACCTTGGAACAGACGGAGCAGCCTGGGCTTGCCAGCTCAAAGCTGGACATAATCCTGATGCGGGGCTCTGCGTCCATATCTCTTCGTTCCCGTCCTCCGGGATGCCGGCAAAATCAAATCCGGCGAAACTCTGAGGCAGTTGCATCGCTTCGTACGATAACGGCTGTGCTCCGCCGTAGGGTTTTGCTCCGAGATAGCAGTAACAATTTTCGGTCATCGCGTTGCCTCCCTGTCGCCCGAGCAGTGTGCCCTTGCCATAATCATCGTCTTCAATGTCCAACGTGCGGACACCGATATCTTCAGACCACTCAATTTCGATTGTCGTGGTGGAGTAACAGCGACGCACAATGGCACCGCTATGGCCGATCAGACCGCCGATCAGATCAAAGTTGGCCAGGGTGATCTGTCCTGAGCTGTAACAGTCTTCGACAATGCTTTGACCGTAGGGGTGTTCGGGACCGTAACTCTGGCCGCACAAACCGCCAACCCGAAAATTGTAAATTTCCGGGTTCAGGCTTGTGATTTCACCGTCCGCAAAACAGCGACGGATTACACCGTAGTTGTGGGCACAGATTCCGCCGACAACTTCACCGGCATTCATAATGACATAATCATCCATTCCCAGGTTCTTGATCACCCCGGTATTGGTAATAAACAATCCATTGCCGGGAACATCTTCCGCGCTTGGCTCCTCGAACAGCGGTTCAGGACTAAATCCTGAACCGTAACCATCAATAATCATATTGCGGATAACATGGCCGTTACCGTTGAAGACGCCTGCGAAGGATACTTGAATCACCGCCCTTTCAAAAAAATAACCGCCGCAATCCAGATCATTCATCAGAATGTAGGTGTCATCAGCGTCCCAGCCGTCAACACCGCTGCCGATCTGCTGCAACTCCTCTACACTGTAGATTTCGTGTGTTTCCGGTTGCGCGACTTCAGCGTGCAAACCGCAGACATGCGTCGCAAAAAATAACACTGCTAAATGTAGACAAACAGACTTTGATGTTTTCATTATCACTCCTCTTTATTCCGGTTAATTAGAAAACAAAAGATCATTATGCTATATCTCTACGAATTAACCAGTATTGATTTTAATCTAAACCATAATAGCATTGCAATAAAATAAAGTGGGTATAATTGTGTAATTGGTGACAGGCAATAATTTTCACAATTTTCCTTCTTGATGCCGGATTCGTTACTATGATAAAAAGTAGTATACTGCTTTTTTTTAGCATAGTAGTATAGATGTGTAGTGTCTGGTTACAGATTGGAGATACAAAGGGGAATGAAATGACAAAGTGGATATATTTATTTATGGTTAGTTTTATTGTGGCTCATAATTTGTATGGGACGGATGCCGGTATGATCGGTGCAATGGATGACTATGTCGCCGGGGTTGGCATAGCTGAAGGTAACGGTGCGACCGCTGTTATTCCTCATCCGGTTGATAACGACGGTTATATTGAAAAAACCGTTGATGGCAGCAGTATCATCAACCTGATGTTTGTCTGTAACAATGAGCCGGCGGACAGTGCAATATGGGATAACAAGGGCATCATCCAGAATGATGATATCGACTGGCGGCTTGATGGCGGTGTCGCTTACAGCGATGTTGTCAGCAGTCATGCTGGCATTCGCGGCGCTTACCTCTTTGACGGAAGCACAGGTCACATGCGGGTAGGTTCGGGATCACTCACCTATGATTCATACGCCGATATTTTGACAGCGGAGGCGATTAACACAAAAACCGCGACCTTCGAGTTATGGGTGCGGCTGCATGCTAATGATCTCAATCAGTTCAGCACCCTCTTCGAATGCGGCGGCGCTGCGGGAGTCGGCATTGCTGCTGACAATGGAATACTGAAGGTTGCTAACAACTATAATGTCGGTTCCAGCTCGTATAATCTACTAGGTGATCCGCAGAATTTACTGATTGATGACTGCACCAACGATTTTTTCCAGGTTGTTTTTGTAGTGGATTTTGAGAACGATCTTAATAGTTTGTACCTCAACGGCGAATTTATCAACAGCAGTTCCAACAACAATATCAGCAATTGGGACGGCAAAGACGGAACATCTCTCGGGCGCTATACCGGCAGCCATCTCGGCGGGTTCTCCAACAATGTGGCCGGAACCAGATATGACACCTGGTTTCACGGCGCCATTTCAATCTTTAAACTGTATAATATTGCACTGAGCGCGGATCAGGTTAAGCAGAACTACAATGCGCTGCATAACAACACCAATGCCGATGGCGCTCCGATCACAATCAACGGCATCTACACCAATGAGACTGAGATTATTCGTACCCCCGACACCGATATCACGCTGCCCTCGGGCGCTACAATGCGGATTTCCTCAATTGACGACGCACTGCTTTACAACCCGGACACCATTCCTTCGGAGATTATATACGATCTCTGGGCTGGTCATTTACTAACAGAGAGTGTGCGTTATGAGGTCGTCGATGGCGGATTTTCCACCAACAACGCCTCCATCACCTTTAATGCACATCCCCGAAGCGAGGCGGCACCGGATAATTTTGTTGTGAATCAGGGTGATACGCGCGTTTTCAAACCAGGCGAAATCATCGGCAACGATCAGCAGTTCCTGCTGTCGCCATGGATAGACCTCAACGCCGCTTCGGTAACCGCCGCGGATTTTGCGGCAAAGGTGTGGCGCAATTTTGGCAGCATGGGCGAGAGTCGTGATCACACGATCAATGGCGGCGAATTGGTGGAAGTCGTTTCCGGCTTTGGTGGTATCGGGCGCGCCTGGCGTGATATTCGCGCCACAGGCCTCAGCCTGGGAGATAACGATCCGGAAGGCGATATCTCCACGGATGATCTGACTCTCGAAATCTGGTTCAAACCTGATATTGAGATGCGCGGCGAGGTAACACTCTATGAGACCGGCGGCACCGTGGTCGGGGCGCATGTAATTTATGAGACCGAGAGTAACAGCATCCGCGTCAGTGTGGATGCGAACTACAGCACAAATTCCGCAGATTTGCTAGAAACGCGGATAGAGGGGGTGAGCTGGCAGGAGTTCAATCAGTTGATGATAGTTTATGACCGCAACAACCCCGGAAACACTGATTCGCTGACACTCTATCTTAATAATGATCCTGCGACGACCTTCAATGTGTTAAATTGCGCATATCACACCAACACTCTGGGACGGATTGACAGCTTCTGCGGTAATGATGATGCCGGCATCGGTGTGAATGAAGATGGTGCCGCGCATGGGTTCATGCCAGACGCGCCCTACAAAGGTGATTTCGCAATTTTGGCGGTTTACGACCGCGCCTTGAGTGTCGCGGAGATGGCGCAGCGCTACGAACAGGTGCGGCGCAATTTTATCGCAGTTGAACCGGCAACTCCGAACCAAACCGCGCTGGGTGCAACTGTGACCATCGATCCGAGCAGAACAATCAGCTACGATGCCTCCAATCTCAGTACTAATCTACTCGAAGGCGAGAGTGCCCAAGACAGTTTCAATTATACCGTCGCTGACGGTGTCGGGGGCACAACCACCACCAACGTGACAGTCACAGTCAAGGGTTTACAGGCGATGCGCACGCAGCCCGACACGGTGAGCATCAATGCCGGTGACACACTCAGCGGGTTTGATCCGCTTGCCAATGATGTCGGTTTCGGCAACGGAGCCTCACTGAGTGTGCCCACAAAAATCTTTGGTTTCAGCGATAATTACACCGAAGGCAACACGCATGGAGAGACAGCGGATCTGCGCGACGAGAACGGGTTTGGAGCGCGTTATATGTGGAATGCGCCTTTGAACTGGACAGATGGGGCTCCAGCACAGTTTGACTCCGCCAGCGGAGTGATGGGTGACACCAACTGTTATCGCGAACTTATTTGGGATAGCGTCAACAATCTATGGCAGGTCAATGCCACCAGTGATCAGAGTGACGGATTCCCCGGCTCCAGGCTGACAATGCACTCCAAAGGCGCGCATACCGGACTTGGACCCGATGAAACCAGCAGTGACGGTTTTTACACCAACGGCACAGCCCGCGGCGTTATCCTGGCATATACACTGGAACAGGAGGGTTATTATATAATCACCAACTCCTGGATTAACAAAGCAGGCTCTGGTGGAGACCCGGTAGCGCTGGGCGTTTATGCCGATGAAACACAGCATCTTGTTTTAACAAACAAAAACCGCTCGACATTCTACTTCGATGTCGACCTGGGCTATCAGAGTGCCGGCAGTACCATCTACATTTGCGTCGATTCATATCTCACTGAGCGCTACGACGATATCACATGGGACTTTGACATCTACCGTAAACCGGGTGTTGATTTCAATGGCTCAGTGCTGAACAATGTGCTGGTCACAACCGACGGTGGCACACTCTCATTCGATACCGGCGACAAATACCGTGCTCTGGGAGTCGGGCAGGTGGTTTACGAAGAGCTAAGCTACACTGTTGTCGAAGGCGGTGTTACACGACAAGGAACCGTCACGGTGGCGATTCACGGTGTTAATGACGCGCCTGAGGGGATTGATGACATCTTCAACGCCAATGAGGACGAAATTTTCATCGACTCGATAACTGAGAATGATATCGACATCGATATCGGTGATCAATCGGCGCTGACGGTGGCGACGGTCAACAGCGGTGCGGCATCTACGGGTGTGCCCTTCACCACCCAACTTGGCGCGATTGTCACTGTGCAACCTGACGGCACCTTTACTTATAATCCGAACGGTCAGTTTGAAGCTATGCTGCCAGGGGAGTTTATCAGCGAAACCTTCACCTACCTTGTGAAGGATCCTCAAGGCGCACAAGCTGGCAATGAGAGCACAATCACGGTGACAATTGAGGGTCGGGACGATGGCGTGACTGCGACGGATAACAGTTATACGGTTAAAGCTGACCGTCCGCTTAACGGCAACCTGATTACCGATGAAACAGGCAATGGTGTGGACACTTCGATTGATGCCAACGATTTGCTCAGCGTATTTGCCGTTAACACCAATGGTCTGAAAGGCAAGCTGAACGCATCAACCGCCAGATTGATAGCCAAACGCGGATGTCTGAGCAATCTCAATCATAGCAAACAGACCATTACTTACGGCGAAGCCGGTCTGTTCAGCAATCCGGTGGTTTTCGCACAGCCGGCAACGCGGGTAGACACTGAATTCGCTGTGGTACGCATTACCAATGTAGATCCGGTCAACAGCAGCTTTGAGATCCATATCACCGAACAACCGGAAGACGGGATTTTGAGCGATGGCGACGGCGAGCTGCATGATGATGAGAGCGTAAGCTGGATAGTCTTCGATGCCGGACAGTATCGACTGCTTGACGGCACCATGCTGGAAGTCGGCAAAGTATCAACCGACGCCATCCAACAGTATAAAAGCGTCAGCACCTGGGAGAGTGTCCAATTCGCATCGGCATTCACCAATGTGCCGGTGGTGATCAATCAGCTTCAGAGTTATGACTACACCAATGAGCTGTGCGCCACACGGATGAGTGGCAGCACCTACGGGGTTACGCTGAGTGGATTCCAAGTGGCGATGGAAGATTACGAGTACCACTCCTCCAATCGTTTCGACGAGTACCGTCCGGAGACTATCGGCTGGTTGGCAATCGAAGAGAGTGTCGGTTTATGGAACGGCAGCAAATTTGAAGCCGCGGTTTATGATTCATCGCTAGGAGACGGCGCTTATCAGGTGCCGTTCGCCAACAGTCACACCTCCGCACCAATGATACTGGGTTGCATTGCCAGCTACAAAGGAATAGACCCCTGCAATTTACGCTTGGACAATAGCACCTCTACCACGGCAACATTCTGGCTGGAGGAGTGCACGACATTAAACATTGAACAAACACATGGTACGGAAGCACTGACGCTGCTGGCGATAGAGGGCGACAGTGGCGACCTATACGCATATCCGCAAGGCATAGAGATAGGCGCGTTCACCTTTGATCCCGATGGCGAATTTGATCCGGCTGCCAACGGACCGGAAGATGTGACCTTTGAATACACTCTGACCGATCTGTACGGCAACACCGACACCGCAACGGTAACAATCACAGTTGTAACGCCCTATGACGGAACTTTGATAACGGTGCACTGATGTGAGATTGTGCGGATCTGTTGTGCGGCACACAGCCACGTGTTGCGTATTCGGTTTTCAACCGGATACGTGACAGTTTAGTTACATCTTGCTCTACTCTAACTGCCGTTACTCTGATTTACGGGCCACGAAACCCATGGTGTTAAGTCCTGTGGCCGATGATGTGCCTGCGATCCGTGCCAGATAGGCGGGGCCGAGATTTTCGATATGTCCACGGACATTGTCAAAGTAGTTGAAGTGCTCCTGTTCTTCATCGATGATTTCTTCGAAGATTCTAGCACTGATGCTGTCACCGTTTTCAACGCAAGTTTTCAGAAATTCGTTGTAACAATCCACCGTGTCATCTTCCAGTTTGGCGTCAAAAGGAAAGATGTCCTGAACCTTCTGGCCCTTTGTGACTGCGTCTGACATATCCGGGGTCGGTTCGCCGCCCAGCTCCTTGACGCGTTCGGCGAAACGCTCAGCATGCTGCATTTCATCGATAGCGATCAATTTGACCTTGGCTGCCAGTTCACCGAAATCGGAATCATCCAACCCGTAATGCTGATTCATGTACTGACCGATAGCTTGCAGTTCCATGGCGCGAGCCTGATTGAGAACATTGATGATTTTCTCTTTTTTTGACATGATTTTTTCCTCCTGATAACGGCCCTGCGGTCGTCATCGTCATTATGATTTACAATTACAGAGAGAGTGAACACTATTCCGGTAAATTTGTCAAATCAAACCGTGAAAGGGTGGGCACATCCTGAAGTGCATAAGCGCGAATTATGCGATGTTGTTTTATTCTGATCATGAGACCTCAGCGAACCACACGTCCTGACGCGGAGCCACCCGTCAACCTTTCCACTTCAGCGCGGGTCGACCAGTTGACATCACCCTTGATAGAGTGCTTCAGGCAGGAGGCAGCCACTGCGTACCGCAACGCTGTCTGCGGTTCGCTGAGCTCCGGGGTGATCAGTGCGAAAATCAGACCACCGGCGAAAGAGTCGCCACCACCGACCCGGTCAACAATATTTCTGATTTGGTAGGGGGTGTAATTGCCGTCAGCATCGAGCGGAGCGAAAAATGGTTTTTCTTGTTCTGCGTCATAGAGCATGGCACCCCAGTTGTTGTGAGATGCTGAGATGCTTTCGCGCAGCGTGATTGCTACTTTGCTTACATTCGGAAAGAGTTTGACCACTTGGCGTGCGACGTCGGGATAACGTTCTGTGTTGAGGTCGCCCGCATCCACATCGGTTTCGGTAGCCTGAATGCCCAGAACATCTGCACAATCCTCTTCATTGGCTATTACAACATCCACATACGGCAGTATTTCACGCATGGTTTCTCCGGCCAGTTCACGTGGCTGACGCGCCAAATTCCACTGCCAGAGTTTTTTACGGAAGTTCAGGTCGCAGGATATATTCACACCGGATGCCTTGGCTTTGCGTGCGGCTGTCAGCGTGGCCTCCGCCGCTGTTTTTGAGAGAGCTGGTGTGATGCCGCTGATGTGTAGCCACTGCGCATCGGTAAAAATGCCTTTCCAGTCGTATTGATCAGCAGAGGCCAGGCTGACTGCTGAATCTGCACGGTCGTAGATGACATTACTCGGCCGTTGGTTGGCACCGGTCTCCAGAAAATAGAGCCCGAGTCGACCGGTATCGGTGCGCAGGATAAACTGTGTGTCGATGCCGACCATCCGCAAAGTGTCCATCACTGCATCGGCCAGCGAGTGTTTCGGCAGTGCCGTAATATAGCGTGCTCTACCGCCGAACAGAGCTATTGAAGAAGCCACGCTCGCTTCAGCTCCGGCATAGGTTACATCCATAGTGCGGCTCTGGCGTAGTCGCAAGTTCTCCGGTGCAGCCATGCGCCCCATGATTTCCCCGAAAGTTACAACATATTGCATTGATAATTCTCCTATATCCAGCATCCCTCAGGATACACGTTTGCTAGACAAATCACTCGCGGTTACATACTCCGGCCTGATCCAGTATGCTGCGAAGTTCCGTCGCTCTGGCGGTGATCGCCGCCCAGTCACCGTTCTTTATCAGTTCACGTTTGGTCAACCAGGAACCGCCCGCAATTGGAACATTATCCTCACGCAGATAGCCGACAATGTTTTCGAGATTAAGCCCTCCCAGCGGAAAATAGCGGATGCCCAGATGTTTGTATGGAGCCGCCATACTGCGTAAGTAAGGGATGCCGCCGCTCGGTTCTGCCGGGAAAAATTTAACAAAGCGGCAGCCAGCTTCAATCACCGATTCAAGCTCGGTAGGTGTGGTAATGCCCGGCATGAATGGCAGTCCAATCTCCTGTGCCTTACGCACAACCCGCAGGTTTGTTCCCGGGGCCACTGCCACCTGAGCCCCGGCCTTCTTGACTGCGACAGCCTGCTCGGGGGTCAAAACTGTGCCGGCGATCACCAGTATCTCCGGCACCTCTGCACAGATGCAGCGCAAACCCTCAAGTGCCTCCGGTGTACGTAATGTCAGTTCGATAACATCAACGCCGCCGGCCAGCAGAGCCCGTGCCAGCTGGACAGCCTCTTCGGCGTTCTCTGGCGCAAATCCGGCGGCAGCACCGCTTTTGCGCATACGCCCGAGTATATCAGCGGGAATTTCCATTTGTTCTCCTTTTGAAAAAGATAAATCACTAAAAGTAAAAATCCCAACCAGTATACAGGATTTAAATTTAAAATACACTGCAAAAAAGCATGAAAAAAGAGAGTTGAGCTAAGGGGTCTTTGTGAGGTATACTAAGAAACAAGTCTGGATAACTGAAAAATTCAGAGGCTTATTATGAGATGTATGCCAATTCATATAGCGGTGGTGTCTGCGTTAATTTGTGGTGTTGTTAATGCGACTCCGGTTTTGAGTTTTCTGGAAATTAGCGGTCCGGATGCCGTGGCTGAATTTACTGCGACAAATTACACATGTATTGGGCACTATTCTGACAGCAGTTCCATTGATTTAACCGCTATGGCGCAGTGGTTGATTACGGGTACGGCTGATGTGGCACAGTGGCGCACAGATTTGATGAGTGCCAAGGCCGACTCTGATCTCTATGATATTCCGCTGGTTTACATCTGGGGGCATTCAGCCTGTGCGTTCTGCGATGATTTGGAATCCTATATAGCTCGTCCGAACTTTGAAGCTTGGATGCAGAGGCGTCGGCTGGTCATGTGCTATGTCGAAGCTGATGTGCTTGATGACTCGCCGGAAAAGCTGTTTGCCAAAAAAGGGTTGAACGGCACTCTGTATGATTATCCCTACGCTGCTGTCTACTGGCCTTCCAAAAATACACAGCCATGGAATTTTACCGCCCGTTATGCAGACGGAGGAGAGGAGCTTCAGTTTATTGCGGAGATCGAAAGTTATATTGGTGAGTACATCTCTTCCGGTGTTGCGAACTGTGCCGGTGTGGATTCCGGAGAGCTGACCGCCGGCGCGGTAGAGCAAGACACCACTGTAACAATACAGGTTTCATTCGATGGCAAAAGTGCCCAAAAGGCGGTTACGGTGCTTGACGTGCCCGAACCGGTTCTTCTCAAAGCGGAGAGTTTTGAGAGCGGTTTCGGTTTCTGGTTCGACTCGATTGACAACGATTTCAACTGGAGCAGAAACTCCGGGGTAACACCATCTTTGCAAACCGGACCTTACAGTGCTTCGGATGGCAACTACTACATTTACGCTGAGGCGACCGATCGTTATCCGGCGCAAACTTCGGCAATCGAGACGGTTTTCAATATTGAGTCGCTCAATGTTCCTGCAATGGCCTTTGATTATCAGATGTATGGATCAAGCATGGGGGCTCTTTATGTCGATGTTTATGATGGCTCCTGGCATCAGGCTCTTTGGAGTCGCGTGGGGGAGCAGCATACTGCAGCCAACGTGCCCTGGTCAGAGGGGGTGGTTGATCTTTCGGCTTTTTCCGGTAATATCATTGTGCGGTTGAGAGCGGTAATCGGTAGCGGTTTTACTTCGGATATTGCGGTTGACAATATTCGGTTCTTCAACGAGGGCATTATCCCACCGTTGACTTTCAGCAGTTGGTTGGCATCACAGTCGGTCCCGTTGAATCAGCGTGAACCGGAGGATGCACCGGCCGATGACGGTGTGGCGAATTTGTTGAAATACGCTTGCGGGCTATCGGCGATGCAGCCTGTTACTACCTCCGATTTGTTGGTTATTGTGCCATCCGCCGCGCCGGGACTTTTCTCCGTCAGCTACAAAAAAGATGTTGATGCAGTTGATGTTATTCTTGAACCGATCTGGGCTCCAACTCTTACGAATGCCTGGTCCGCCACAGGAATTACTGCGGAATTTATCGGTCAGAACAATGGGCTGGAGGAGTGGCGTGCCACGATTCCGCTGGCTGATGCCGGATTCATAGCTTTGCGCGCCACCCTGACGGATTGATGATAGATTATCGGTACTGTCGGCCGGTGTGTGTGGGGCGGCAGATGAGTTTTTGTCCGGTTGAGAAAAAGGTTTTAGTTACCGCTGTGGTGGGGGGCTACACACTGTCAGGACGATATTTTTACAGTATAAATTTAATGGGAAAAAGAAAGGTAGAACTATGCAAAAATTAACTCGCAGAGATGCTATAACAACTGCCCTCGGAGCCGGTCTGGCTTTTGGTGTAGGGTGTAGATCGTTGGGAGGCAGATCATGTTCAAACTGTAAAATAAAGAGGGAAGATATGTATAAGGATGGAAAACTGGATATAGCCGCTGTCAAACAACTCTACTTTGATATGTTTGAAAGATTCAATTACCCGGTGCCACAGGTTCTCAAAACCGACCAGTTCTGGGTCGCCGATTTTCTGCAGGGCGATATTTTGAAACTTGGCATGGGCGGTATATTCTGGATCAATGATAAGGGGATGTACAAAGAGCATGGCTCTAAACAGTATAAGGGTGAATTCGCTGAACAGAAGTTTGGCTATCTCGGTCATGATATCTATCTTCTGCCGGGACAGACCTTGCCGGAGCACCGTCATATTGGCGGCAATGAGGGCTATGGCCCCAAGATGGAGTCGTGGCAGGTGCGTTATGGTGAGGTCACTTTTTTCGGTGAATACAAGGGTGAGGGCAGTGAAGTCTCTCTGAGTGAGCTGCCGGCGGACAAACGTCCCTGGGGATTTGGTGAATCCTGGATGAAATCGAAGTTCGGCCTGACCCGTTCTGCAAAATCTGAGAAAGTGATTTATACTCTGCAGGATCCGGAATCCTGGCACGGTCAGATAGCCGGTCCACAAGGTGCGATTGTCACCGAATACGCCACCTATCACAACCATGTGACTTTCAGTAAGCCGGGCATGGAGTTCGCTTGCACCGGACATGTTTGAGCCAGCTGCCTTGAGCATCGGGATGTCTGAAGAATTGCGGTTGACAAAGGTTTAAAAAATAAAAATTACGCTTTATTCAATGAGGTGAATACTATATGATTAAGCGTTAATGAACGATAAAAACGGCAAATTTGATGGTGAAGTGCCGCCGCGTCGGATGCCAGAGGCAACCAACGGGAGTGGCGGCGACCTGATAACAATGTATCAGGCACAGCAGAGCGGCGGCGACTCTTTCCCTGTTCTTCAGGCTTTTCAGGAGTATATCGATGCTGAGCGCAGGCAGGCACGCAGGAGGGTTGTGCAGCTGACAATCGGGTTTGCGGCTATTCTCGGGGTGGTGGTTGTAGGTTTTCTGTTTGCCGGAGTTTCCATGTTAAAAAACATGACTGACATGCAGAATAAACTGGTTGAGGTAGTGGCTGATCGAGGGCACGCACCGCAGTTCACGTCGGCATCGCAACCTGCCGCTTCGGCCCCTGCAGTTCAAAGTTCTACAGCACTTGAAGAGTCGTTGCGCGAGATGTCACGCGCTATGATCAGGATGCAGGAAGAAACGCTGAAGAGTCGTAAGAAAACGGGTGCTTCGGAGGACGAGCGGGCCGTGGCATCGGTTGCATCGCAGCCGCGTCAGGAGCCGACGCGTTCAGCGGTTTCCGATCCGGCGGTGATTGAGCTCAAAGCGGAACTGGCGGCTATAAAAGAACAGAATCGCAAGGTTGAAGAGTTGCTGAGAAAAGAGCAAGGGCCGACCTCTTCGACGGAGAAAATATCTAAAGGACATTCCAAGGTTGTGGAGGAGGCCCTTGCGCTGGCCCGCAAGGCGGCGGCTGATCGTGAGGCGGCCGAACGGATAAAGGCTGAAAGGCTGGCCGCCGAAGTCGCACAACGGCGTGCGGCGAAAGAGCGGAAAGATCAGGCTTTGCAGGCAGAGGAAAGGGCTTTGGCACTTCGTATGGCGGCGGAACACGCTGAAATGGAGCGTGAAAAACAAGTGAAGCGAAAGAGTGAAAACAGCAGCGGCAAGCCGTCGATAGCGGATGCGGAAGCCGTCGTCGAATCCAGGAATACATCAAATAATCTGAGTGGAAAGGTCGGCGCAGCGGGAAGTTTGCCGACTCCGACAAAAAAAGCTCCTGCGGTGGTTCGGGCCGGTGTTGTAGCACCGCATCCTCCGCAGAACATGAGGGCGGGGGTGCTGACTCTGAAAATGAAAAACGGCGGCGAGCTACCGTGGCGTATATTTGTCCCAAAATAAAAGGGCTTCTCGGAGTGGCGATGTTGGGACATTATATTTTTTTGAATTTCCGGAATTTCCTGAGCGTATTAAGCAAAAGGGCAATAATATATTCAGGGATAATAAATTATTAAATTGCAATAAAAAGTATAGATAAGAGAGGAAAGGTCGTGTCATGTCTGTAAAAGCAATGATATTTGTCGATGGAAGCTGGTTGTATCACAGTCGTCAGGAACTTTTCGAAGCACTAGGCGAAGAGAGTGGGTTTGAGATCGATTACAAGAGGATACCGGATATAATTGCCCTTCACATGGCGGAAATGATGGACTCTGAGGTTGATGTGGTGCGCACGAATTATTTTGGCACAATTCCTGTCAACAAACAGGGGTATAATCCTGCGAAGCAACGAGCTTTTTATGAGTTTCTTTCGATGCAGTGCGCCTATGATACCGAGATTCTGGAGATAGATTTCAGGCGTGAGCCGAATGCGCGCCCGGATGATAAATGGGTTAATGTGGCGCTCTCATCCGCGATGATGTTTTACGCCATGTTGCCCGGTGCATTTGATGTGGCGGTGCTGGTGGGCGGCGATGCCGATTACATCCCGTTGCTGAAAAGGGTGCGTGCGCTGGGTAAGCGGGTTCAGATGGTTTGCATGAACAATCTGAATGATAAAAATCTGACGAGTGTAATGATGCTTACAACACCTGGCATTCAGGATCTGCCGCCGCTATTTTTGGATGAACGTTCCGATGATATCAAATTGGTGCGGTCGGAAAGGAAACGCGTCTGCAAGAACTGCGGCCGAGAAGAAGAGACCACCTGGGCCGGCCCGGAATTCTTCTGTTCGAATTGCCGCAGTGAACATCGCAAACAGGTACGCGCATGTGATACCTGTGGCAAAGAGGAGGAGACTACTTGGGATAAACCCTATTTCTACTGCTCAGAGTGTCGTAGCAAACACCGCGTCAGCGCGGAAGGCGGATAATCGAAGCTGTCGAATATATTTGAAGTTCAAACGGAGTTTTTGCTATGTCAGCACTTACCGTGTAACCTTTAAACAGAAGATGCGGGTGCTGTCGCGTAACAGCAGAGATCCATCCGTCAATATCATCGGACCCCAGGCGTCACGACCCTGCTGTGCCATCAGGGCGTGATGAGCCAGACGTTTATAACCCTCGCGACCCACTCTGGCAAGTGTCAGAGTGCCGGTATCGTCAAGCAGAAACATATATCCGTCGGGGGTGCCCAGATACGGGCCCAGTCCGAAGCGGTCTTTTTGGCCGCTGTGCCATAGAATTTCCCCCTGCGGTGTCATACAGGTGAGTTGCTGCCGCTTGGCACCGCCATCGCTGGGTAGCACTGTGTAGAGTAGACCATTGAGGTAAAGCGGGGTCTGCTGTTCGCTGGCAAATTCTTTCTTTGTCTTGCGGAACAGTTCACGGATTTGCCATTCGTCTTCAATTTTTTCAACCTGATACATAACCCCTCCATAGCCGTAACCGGCAGTCATGAAAAAACGACCGTCATCCAGTATCAGTGGCGAGGGCGCAATCACCGAGGCGTTGAAACTATCTGTCTGCCAGAGTATCTTCCCGCGCTGTTCTCCATCTGCGGCAATGCCCACAATGCCTCCGAGAGCGGCGTAAATATATTGTTTGCAGCCGCCCACACTCATTTGTATCATCGATGAGTGTGACATTTTCAGTTTGCCGGGCTGGGGTGTTGTAAAAACCGTCTGACCGCTTTTGGCATCTATGCCGCAGATCAGCACATCTTCGCCAGCAGGCGCGAGAATCACTGTGCCCTCGTCGATTAAAGGACACTGCCCGGTATACCAAAGAGGAACTTCAGTTCCGTAGAGGTGGCGCATGCTGAAACCCCAGTTGTATTTTCCTTCCTCGGCCTCCAGGCAGAGTACATGGCATTGCGGACCGATACTGGCGACATACTCACCGTTGCAGGCTGCGACTGTACGCGATATTCCGTGGTTGCGTTTGGTTTTGACCGGGTAAAGATGGTGCCAGCGCTCCTGTCCTGTATCAGCATTAAGGGCACGCAGGGCGTCACCCCGGCGTGCTTCGTCATAGTCAAGCAGGTAGAGAGTGCCGTTGTGAAGTGAGGGCATGGCGTGGCCGTCACCAACCTCGATAGACCAGAGAATTTGTGGTCCGTCAGCGGGCCACTCTTCCAACAGCTCGCCCCCGGCTTCAGCCAGGTTGTCTTGTTGCTCTCCGCGGAAATGCGGCCAGAATCCCGCAAGGGTTCCGGCGGAAACATCTGATGATCTGAGAAAACAACCGGCCAATTCTGAACCGTGTTCTTCGATCTGCTGTTCAGCCAGAGCCTCGGCGATGGATCCGGCACGTAGCGCCTTTCGAACAACCATGGATTGATGTGTGCCTGAAAGCCAGCGTATCAGAAGCCACGCTCCTAGCGCGGCACTCAGGATTGCTAGAATTGACGGCAGTAGTTTTGTCATTTGAGTTGATTATTCGTTAAATGTCTGCGAGCGGTTTCAGAAGGTCAACATGTGCGTGATGATGTTACGCAGCAGTCGTTTGAGCTCAATGTGGCTTATGTTGGCCAGAATGCGTTCGGCTTCAAGCCGATAGTGTGCATAGAGCAACTCAACCCGTTTGTGCAGTCCGGCTTTTTCAATGGCTTTGATCAATGTCAGGCGCTGTTGCATATGGTCTTTATGCCACGATTGTTTCAGGGCATTTTGAATCAGGGGGTGGTCACTCATGCAGGCCATTGCCAGAAAAAGGGTGGGTCGCAATGTCAGCATATCCGCAGCGCGACCGGGGGCGGAGCGAAAGTCATCAATATCATCCTGAATCTGGTAGGCCGTGCCGATTGCGTCACTGAAATCGGAGAGAGTCGCGCATGTTTCGTTGTCAAGTTCAGCCGCCAGAGCTCCGGTTAATACCGCAACTTCAAAGGCTGCGCCGGTTTTGCGGCGGTAGATACTTAAAACCTCGGGTTCGGTGACAGGCAAAGGGGTTCGGCTGAAGGCCAGCTCTTCTCCCTGTCCCAGACAAAGCTCGCGATGGCCTTCCGCTGCGGCTTTGACCATCTGAGCGCAGGTTTCGCCACTGAATCCCGAAGATGCCAGCAGACGGTAACCTTCGCCGATCAGGTAATCGCCAGCGTTGATTGCGGCGGGAATGCCATATTGCATGTGAACTGTAGGTTGATCGTAGCGCTTTTCGTCGTTATCTTCAATATCATCATGAATCAATGATGCTTTGTGAAAACACTCAACTGCTACTGCCGCCTGCATGATCTGCTCCAACTCTCCGCCTGCCGCAGCAAAAACGGCGGAGGTTAATATCGGACGCCAGCGTTTCCCGCCGGTCACCATCCACTCCTGCCCGATTCGGGCCGTTTCCGTGATCGGTGGGTGCAGGATCGAAGCGAGGTTCACCGGATTAAACCACTCTCTGGCAGTAGCAGCCACCCTTTCGAGATTGACAGTTGTGTGACCCGGCAGAGGAGTGTACTCCCTGATAACTCGCAAGGCCCACTCAAGATCAACCTGAGTGCGTCGGCAGCCGTCGAATAGTAGTGCAATGCCCTGGCCGGGTATGGCGTGTTCACTCATCACCGGGAATATCCGCTGAAGCGAATCTATGCATCCAATTCCGATGACCGAATCCACCTTGCCGCTACTGAGCAGATTGCTGACCACCGTTGTGCCTTCAGCAACCAGCGTGATGTAACCTAGTTTCTCCGCTTCGCTCTGCAATGTGCCGATGGCACAGCCACCGCATTGCGCACAGAGCAATCCGATTGCGTCACGTTCGGCACGGCACACATCCGGGTCGGAGAGACATTGCGGCAGCAGCAGCAGCCTGCGCTCATAAGGGATTCTGCGAATCGTTTCAAGCCACAGCTGGTTGTTGAGCAGCAGCGAAATGTAGATGATCTCGTCGCTGACAGCGTCCAGCAACGGTTGCAGACACAAAGCGTGTTGAAGTATCTCCTGCTCGGTCAAAGGTGGCACAAGCCGATTGTCGCGCACATATTTGGCAACACTTCGCTCAAAGATGTCACGGCGTAACCTGCATTGCGGAACCTTGGTGTAGGCGACGCTGAGATTCTGATCTGACTCTTTAACTTTCAAAACGCCCTTATTGTAGATGCAATGGTTCTCAGCCGCAATCAGATATTTTACGACGATTCCGCAAGTCCGACAGACTGCTAGAGCAGATCAAGTCCAGCGTAAGATAACCAGATACTTTCCGGATTGAGTGTGTCGGCATACGACGCGAAGCCTATTCGCAACTGCTCAACCAGATAGTCGCCATCATAATAATAAGGATCAAAACGGTCTTCGTAAATGTATTCAGGATCAATCCCTGCCGATGCGCTTTCCTCCGGGCCGCTTCTGATGGTCGTTCGCTCTTCAACGATAATATGGTCATCGGGATATGGTGAAGTGTTGCTCACGGAAGAACTTCCAATCGTTGAGCTGTTCGTGATGACAATCGGTTGCGTTTTCTCGATTATGATTTCGTTTTGCACAATCACCGGGCGCTCTATTATGACAGGCTCAGGATCATGGAAATAATATGTGCGGTAGACCGGCCAGGGGTTGCAGACGTAGGATAGCCCGCCGTACCAGCCGGAACGCCAGCCACCGTAATAGAGTGATGAATAACCGTAACCGCCATAATACCAGCTGTTGTAATAAGGAGTGTGACAACCGTAATAGGCAGGAGAGTAGGTTGAGAATGAGAGCGTAAAGCGTTTGCTCCACCAGGTTATCCCGAAACCAGCCGGATAAACCACTGGACCCCACCAGACCGGCGCGAAGGAGTAGCGGGGGTAATAATGATAGTACGGTCGATGATAACTGTGGTAGCGCGGTCTGGGTGGCGAGTAGCGGTAGTGATGATGTGAGCGGGGTGAAGCGGTGTGCACCGCGCGCACCAGAGATGTTTCCCTCGACGGACGCAACGGTGCATGGCGTGATGTTGATATTCCAGCGGGACGCACGCGTGTCTCTCCGCGTGAGCCGCTGCGTAAAGCTGATAAAGCGGGTTTCCTCGAATTGGAAAGTATCGGTTTTTTTCTTATCTGACCTGCGGAGGAGTTGCGGCTTGAACTCGATATTTCGCTTCCGCGGGTGAGCGGATGCAATGAGGCGGAACTCTGGCGGGTGACGGGTTTTGAAAGCTTTGTGGGCGGCGTTGGTTTTGAATAAACAGGTCTGGGTGGAGCCGATATCCGCGACCCTGTTTTGTCCGTCCTGCCGGGGTTCAACGTCGCAGTGGATGGAGTGATGCCTCCTCTTATCGGCATCGGCTTCTTGGTTATGCCGCTTCCGGAGCTGCGGGAAGACGTTTCTGCTCCAACGGGTTTGGAAGGTTTCGTTGTTCTGGTGCCGTGTGATCCGCCAACCGCTGGTTTCGAGCTAGTTGCGGTACGTGAAGGCAACACTCTCTCCGTGCCTCTTGTCGCGCCGGAGCGTGATAAAGAGCCGGGGGATGGTTTTGCAGGAGTGAACGTCGGTGCACGCACTAGAGTCGACGATCTAACACCTGTTGATCCGCCGGGTCGTTCCGGTTTGGCCACAGGTGTTCGCGATATGCCGGAAGAGGATGAGGATGCCGGCCTGGAGGGTGTTGGTTTTGGTGTTGGCGTGTAAGATGGTGTGCGCGCAGGCTGGGTAGCTGATCTTGAGGTCGGCGTAGTAAACGATGGTTTGGGTGCTGTTTTCGGCACGGTTGCTGATGCAGGTGTTGAATTGCGACTGGGCCTGCCAGACAAAAAACTGCTGCGACTCGACGTGGATGAGCCGGTGCCGGTAGGCCTTGCAGTGGAAAAAGAGCTTCGTGTCGGACGACTCGCTGTCGATGGTGAGCGCGGTGCCGCCCTCACTCTGCTGCGGGCTGATGGCGATACACTCGGACGACTTACAGCGGCTGAGGCCGAACTGCGGCTCGAACGGAGCGCACCCGAAGAACTGGTGAAACGGCTTGAGAGCGCACTGCGTTCACGTCCCACCGCCAAATTAATACTCAGAAATATGAGCGTAATCACAATATCTTCAGTTTTAATCGTAATTTTGTTCATGATAAGCTCCTTTCCCCTATTTATTTTATTAGAGCCTTCCTTCATTTGTTACAATTGTAAACCCCTTCGCAAAAAAAATTCAACAGTAAAGTGAGAAAAATTAAAAATTTATTTGAAATGTCCGTTTTAAACGTGTTTTGTTATTTTTAGCGGAAAATGAGGCTTGGATACGGCTCAAAAATGCGTTAAAATGCGCTTAAAATTAAAGGGTTCAAGAGTTCAAGGGTTCAAGGAGTAGCACATTATGGACACAACGCGGAGAACGGTAATCAAGGGTTTAGCTGCAGGAACGGCGGCAACGGTTGGAATGTCGGCTGGTTCGCTTCATGGGTCACCACCGCTCAAGGGCGGCTTGAAACAGGGGGCTTGTCCAGGGGTTTTTGCGCGCAAAATGAAGCTTGAACAGCGCTGTGAGCTCTCAGTTAAATTGGGATTGAAAGCGCTTGATTTTATCAGGCCTGATGGTTGGCCGACACTCAAAAAATATGGTTTGGAGTGTTCTCTAACTCCCTGCAATAAGTTGCAGAAGGGTTTAAATCACGTTGAAAATCATGCGGAGTGTCTGCAGAATATAAGGGTGGCGATTGAAGCGACCGCTTCAGCGGGTTTTGAGAACGTAATCTGTTTTTCCGGCAATCGCAACGGAATGAGCGATGAAGAGGGAATCAAAAACTGCGTTGCTGCACTCAAACAGGTTGCCGCGCTGGCTGAGCAGAAAAAGGTTACCCTCTGTATGGAGTTGCTTAATTCCAAGGTCAACCACCCTGATTATCATTGCGACCGCACGTATTGGGGAGCGGAGGTCTGTAAACAGGTAGGCTCGCCTAACGTGAAGCTGCTTTATGATATCTATCATATGCAGGTTCAGGAGGGTGATATTATCGCCACAATTCGCAAATACTACGAGTATATCGCGCATTTTCATACTGCCGGTGTTCCCGGACGACACGATCTGGGCGATAGTCAGGAACTCTATTATCCAGCCATTATGCGCGCCATAAGAGATCTTGGATACCAGGGTTTCGTTTCTCACGAGTACACCCCTAAAATTGATCCGGCCGATGTGGCACTTGCCAAAGCCGTTGCGATCTGCGATGTCTGAGGAGAATCGGATGTCTGATGGCAAACGGGAGACGTGGGCTGGCAGGTTCGGTGTTGTTCTGGCGGCGGCTGGCAGTGCTGTAGGGCTAGGAAATTTTCTGCGTTTTCCCGGAGTAGCCGCTCAGAATGGTGGTGGCGCCTTCATGATACCGTACTTTTTTTCACTGCTTTTTATCGCTCTGCCGCTGTGCTGGATGGAGTGGAGCATGGGTCGTTTAGGAGGCTCTTACGGTCACGGTTCGGCTTCAGGGGTTTTTGATGTTCTAACCGGCCACCGCAAGCCTTGGGCGAAGTATCTGGGTGTGATGGGAATCGTCGGCGGTCTCGGCATCTTTTTTTACTATGTTTATATCGAATCATGGACTCTTGGCTACAGTGTTTTCGCTCTTACCGGCAAGTACGCTGCAATTGATTCGCCGGAGGAGATGGGGCGTTTTTTAGACAGCTATCTGGGCGGGGGCGAAGAGTATTTTAAAACACTCTGGCCGGCCTATATTTTTTTCATCATCACCTTTGCCGCCAATTTCGCGATTCTATATAACGGCATCAGCGGCGGCATAGAGCGTTTTTGCAAGTTTGCCATGCCGCTTCTCTTTCTTGTGGCGGTTATATTGGTGTGCAGAGTTTTCACGCTGGATGCGCCGGTCAACCCTGAGTGGAATCTGAGTGAGGGACTTGGATTTTTGTGGAATCCCGATTTCAGCGCGCTGAGGTCAGCTCGGGTCTGGCTGGCGGCGGCCGGACAGGTTTTCTTCTCCATTTCGGTCGGCATCGGCACACTGCTGACCTACGCCTCTTACATGAAAAGCCGTGATGATGTTCTGACCGCTTCAACCACCTCGGCATTTCTCAATGAATTTGCCGAGCTGGTTCTGGGAGCATCGATTGTGATCCCCGCTGCATATATGTTTTTCGGGCCGACGGGAACCACCGATGCGGTTGCAGGTGGAACATTCGGGCTGGCATTTAAAACCACCCCTTTGATCTTCAAAGGTATGTCGGGGGGGGCCACTGATAGGATTCGCCTGGTTTTTTCTGCTCTTTATTGCTGGCTGCACCAGCTCGGTCTCCATTATCCAGCCGTCGCTCTCATTTCTTCAGGATGAGTTCGGTTTTAATCGCCGGAGGTGCGTGCTTGTGATCGGTGCACTTACCTTTCTTTTCGCTAATCTGGCAATTTTCGGTAAATGCGTGATTGATGAAATGGATTTTTGGTTCAGCTCGTTCGGGTTGCCGCTCTTCGGCTTTGTGGAGTCGCTTTTTTTCGCATTTTTCTTCGGTATCGAGCGGGGTTGGCAGGAGATTCACCGCAGCGCACGTCTGCGACTGCCGGTGTTTCTGAAGTATGTGATGAAGTGGTGTACTCCCTTCTTCCTGTTTTTGATTCTGTTCAGCTGGCTGATCACCGATGGATGGAGCACAATCCTGATGATCAGAAGGGTTGACGGAGAGTGGCGGCCGCTCTATGAAGGTGCCGCATTCTGGTGGGTGCTGGTCACACGTTGCTGCCTGCTGGCGGTCTTTGGTGTGACCTGCTGGCTGGTCAAGGTGGCTTGGAAATCAGAGAAACACCGTTCAAATATCTATGATTACGATACTTAGAAGTAAAAGGAAGGTTAAGTTCATAATCTCCACACACAGCCCGCACAGCAGCTAATGCCGCTCAAAACAGTGGTTCCGAATGCGACAACTCCTCCAACTCCCCGTAATCATCCGAGAATCAGCAGCAGAAGTGCCAGCACCGGCATGGCGCAGAGTGTGCTGAGTGTGACCGCTGCGGCCGCCAGCTCTTTGTCGGCTCCCATCTGTTCAGCCATCACATACGATGTAACCGCGCTGGGTGCTGCCAGATAGATCATCGAAGTGAACAGGATTGCGCGTGATTGCACCTCTAGCAACTGCAGCACAAGATAGCCCAGTAGCGGCAGAGCCACAAGTTTGAGAGTCGCCGCGACTGCGGCCGGTTTGATCTGTGACCTGATTGAACTGAAAGACAACCCCGCCCCCAGCGAAAGCAGGGCGCAGGGCAGAGCTGCTTGACCCAGTGTCTGTAAGGCCCGCATCAGAGGCTGCGGGGCACCGCTGTCAGCAAACATAAATACCAGCCCCATTAGACAACCGATGATCAGCGGATTGAATAGAATACTCAATGTGGTGCGCTTTAATCGGTTAATCGGGGTCGATCCCTCCGGTGTAGTCAGGATCAAGACCGCTAAAAAGTTGAAAAAAGGAACCGACGGTATTAGGGCGATCACAGCCACCTGTACAGCTTCGGAGTCAGAACCGAACATGAAAAGTATAATCGGCAGACCGGCGTAAGCCAGATTCCCGCGCATCGCCGCCTGTGCCAGCGCGCTCGATGAGGGCCTCGGCAAGCGCATCCAGTGTCCGATCACCAATGTAATCAATGTGATTACAGCCGAACAGCCACAAATCAGCACACCGGTCAGTATGCCGCCTTTTAAACTCTGTAGATTTGAACCGGCAATTTTATGGAACAACAACGCCGGCAGCAGAATGTAAAAACCCAATCGGTTGAGTTGTGTGAAAAAAACAGGTGGCAGAAATCCTCTCATGCTTAAAAGTGTTCCCAATGCGATAAGCAGACAGATAGGTAGAATCGATGTTAGGATAATTGTCACAGTTTAATTTCTCCGTCTTCCGTCTGATTACAGAATCAGCATGCAGTCACCATAACTGAAAAAACGGTAACGTTCGCTCACCGCCTGCTGATAAGCACGCATAATCAGATCACGTCCGGCCAACGCACAGACCATCATAATCAAAGTTGATCGCGGCAGATGAAAGTTGGTTAGCATCACATCCGTAACCCGAAAATCAAAGGGCGGATAAATGAAAATGGAACTGCAGCCCTTAGCCTGCCTGATATTACCCTCAAAGCATGCCGCTACACTCTCAAGCGTACGAACAGTCGTGCTGCCCACACAGACCACCCGGCCGCCGTTCGCACGGCATGCGTTGATCTCAGCGGCGCACTTCTCACTGATTGCATAATGTTCGGCATCCATGCGGTGCTCTTTCACAAATTCGCTTTTTACCGGTTTGAACGTGCCCGGTCCCACATGCAGAGTCAAAAACTGCCGCCTGATTCCCCTTTGATCGAGACCGGCAAAAATTTCATCCGTGAAATGCAGACCGGCGGTCGGCGCTGCCACCGCTCCCCGCTCCTTGGCGTATATGGTCTGATAGCGTTCGCGGTCAAGACGTTCCAGCCGATTATCTGAAAGACGTTTGATATAGGGGGGCACCGGTGTAAGTCCATGCTCTTCCAGTAATGACATCAGGTTGCGGATGCTGTGAAAAACGACAACACAAAATCCCTCTTCCCGACATTCAACGATCTCGGCCCTTAACGCTCCGTCGGCAAAGATCGCATTAAGCCCCATACGCACTTTGCGCCCGGAACCGCACATGCAGAGCCAGCGGCGGTCCTGGTCGTCATCAACTCCATTCTCCGCCAGTGCCAGTGGGTACAGCAGCAGCAGTTCAAGCGCGCCGCCGCTGTCCGACCAACTTCCCTGCAGTCTGGCCGGGAAAACTTTGGTATCGTTGAGCACCATCAGGTCGTCAGAGCTTAGAAATTCAGCGATGTCTCCAATCATGCGGTGTTGGATCAATCCGCTCCCACGATGTACAACCAGCATGCGCGATGTGCCGCGTTGTTTGGGCGGTTCCTGGGCGATCAGTTCCTTAGGCAGCTCATAATCGAATTCAGAGGTTAACATAGGCGGCAACCTGTATTACTTCTGTAATAAAAACAGATAGGTTCATTGAGTTCTCAGATTATAAAATCATGTAATCAGTTTGTGGCAACCGAGCTTGACCAGATTATCAATAAACTCTGGAAAAGATTCATTGAGAATCTCCGCACCGCTTACAACAGTACCCTCTGGCGCGCGCAGCCCCGCCAGTGCCAGAGACATCGCCAGCCGATGGTCTCCGTGTGCTGTACATCTTCCACCCCGGCAGGTGCCGCCCTTGATAGCGAAGCCGTCGGGATACTCTTCCATCGCCACTCCCAGTAGCTTCATTTCACCGCAGAGTGTCGAGATGCGGTCGCTCTCCTTGTGGCGCAGTTCAGCGGCATCCTGTACCACGGTTGTGCCCTCAGCAAAAGCGGCTGCCAGCGCGAAAACCGGAAATTCATCGATCATCCGTACGACCGTCTCGCCCTTCACCGCGACCGCTTTCAACGGGGCGGCTTTGAGCGTGATGTCGCCCATCTGCTCGCCGTAGCAAAGACGCTTGTTTTTGATTGTCACCTCTGCCCCCATGCTCTGTAGCACATCGATAATGCCGGTGCGGGTCGGGTTGATTCCTACATCCCTGACCGTGATTTCCGAACCGGGAACAATGGACGCAGCTACCAGCATAAACGCCGCCGATGAGATATCGCCGGGTAGCGTTATGTCCAACGGCAACAATGGTTTCGAGAGCGGTTGAATCCTTATTTTGTTGTCTTTCCCGTAGGTTATGTCGGCTCCCATGGCGCCTAGCATGCGTTCGCTGTGGTCGCGTGAAGGTCCCGGTTCGGTCAGGGTTGTGGTTCCACTGCCAGCCAGAGCGGCCAGTATCAGCGCGCTTTTCACCTGAGCGCTGGCAACCGGTAGCGCGTAGTCGATGGATCGCAGACTGCGGGCGGTGTTACGTCCGGAAAGTGAAAGTGGTGCACCTCCGTTCTCGGAGATTATTTTAGCGCCCATCAGGTTGAGCGGTTCTATGATGCGACCCATCGGGCGGTGGCGCAATCCAGCCGATCCGTCAAGCACACATGGGGTTCCAGAGGCCGCCAGTGCACCGGCCATCATTCGGATGGTTGTGGCGGAATTGCCGCAATTCAATGCCTTTACCGGTTGACGAAAGCCATGCAGACCGCAACCTTTGACGATCAGTGTCTGATCGTTCAAATCCCACTTAATGCCGAGCTCTTCGAGGACGCCAAGCATCGCCTGCGTGACCCCTGAATTAAGAAATCGACGGATTGTGCTTGTGCCCTGTGCCAGAGCGGCAAAGAGTGCAGCCCTGTGGGAAAGCGATTTGTCTCCAGGTAGTGTTATCACGCCCCTGAGTGCGCCGCTTGTTGAAACTGAAAGATTCATGATTCGACTCTCTGAAAGATGCCTAAGCACTGCCGCGACAACTGCCGTACTCCGGCCTTACTTGCAGAGTGTGTATAAAACACCAGCAACAACCGCCGAGCCGATGACACCTGCGACGTTTGGTCCCATGGCATGCATCAGCAGAAAGTTGGTTGGGTTAGACTCCAATCCGACTTTATTGGCAACGCGGGCGGCCATCGGTACGGCGGAAACACCGGCGGCTCCGATCAGCGGATTGATCGGGTCTTTCGAAAATTTGCTCATCAGACGCCCCATCAAGCAGCCGGATGCGGTGCCGAACATGAAAGCAACCAACCCCAGTCCCAGAATACCGAGAGTCTCAAAGGTCAGAAATTTTTCACAGGCCAGCTTTGAGCCGACTGATAAACCCAGCAGAATTGTTACAATGTTAACCAGGGCGTTGGACATTGTGTCGGAGATGCGCGCCACAGAGGGGCCGACTTCACGTGCCAGATTACCGAGCATCAGTGCTCCCACCAGCGGTACGGCACTGGGAAGCAGAAGTGCACAGAGCAAAAGTACTATCAGCGGGAAACAGACTTTCTCCATGCGTGAGACATGCCGTAGCTGATTCATCACAATGCTTCGATCCTTTTCAGGCACGATGGCTCGCATGATCGGGGGCTGAATGATCGGTACCAATGCCATGTATGAATATGCCGCCACAGCTACACCGCCAAGAATCTGCGGAGCCAGCTTGGATGTCAACCAGATGGCAGTCGGGCCGTCAGCCCCACCGATGATGCCGATTGAGGCGGCCTCGGGCAATCCGAAGTCAATGCCGGGAATCATGCCGAGCATCAGGGCCCCGAAGAGCGCAACGAATATGCCGAACTGGGCGGAGGCACCGAGCAGTGCGGTACGCGGATTGGCGATCAGCGGCCCGAAGTCGGTCATGGCACCCACTCCCATGAAAATCATGATCGGGAAAAGCCCGGTCTCTACACCGAAGTCGAAAAAGTAGTAGAGATAACCACCCGGCTCTGTAATGCGCGGTGCCATCACGATTGCGCCGTTTACCACGGTTTCAACCATTTCGACAACCGGAGGAGTTGTCACATTGGCATACGGCATGTTGGCCAGCAGTCCTCCAAAACCGATCGGCAGAAGCAGCAAAGGTTCAAAGCCTTTGACCACCGCAAGATAAATTAAACCCAGACAGATTAGAATCATAAGAAACTGTCCCAGACCGTATGGTACCTTGCCACCGAGAATCTCAACTTCGTGACCGGCTACAAAATCACCATTGGGTTTGAAGTAACCCTTAATCAGATACTCCGGCGGTTCAGCTACGAAAAAACCCTGAATGCCGGTGGTGGCAACCAGATTGCGAACCTTCTGCAAGGTTTTCTGCCATTCCGCCTGCTCCGGTTTTGTCCCTCTCTGTGAGGTGCCGCTTCTCGCACGAAGGTCAATGCCGTTTGGATTACGACTTTCCAATACGCTCTGCGATGTCGTATTTCCTTGATTCTGAGCATTGGCCACTGAACACAGCACTCCCGCGACAGCCACCAGAATTAGAATTGTCTTTTTCATGAATCGTTCCAAAATTTGTAGCAGTTAAAATTTATGATCGCAACAATTATCGATAAGTCGTTCTCAGCCGATGGTTACAAGAACGTCACCGGCGTTGACTTTGTCGCTCTGTCCGACAGCCACTGTTTTGACTGTGCCGGAACAGGGTGCTTGAACAGGCGTTTCCATTTTCATTACATCAAGTGCCAGCAGTTCATCCCCCTCGCTGACGCTGTCGCCCACAGCCACACCGATACGCAACACCGTGCCAGGCACAGATGCCTTGACTTCGGTTTCATTGCCGCCACCTGCGGCGGGGGCATTCGCGTTGCTGATGCCGTTAGTCACATTGACCGCATATTCCTTGCCGTTGACTAGAGCTTTGTCACCCTTGAGTTGAACACCGTAGCTGTTGCCATTGACAGTAACGGTATAACCCTCGGCTCCGCCTTGGGCCGCTTCCGGAGTCTCGCGTTGGGCAGCACCCTTGCGCACCCCGATCTTGGCTTCGCCCTTTAGGAACTGAATTCCCTTCTCTTTGCAGGTAGCGGCGATGAATATGTTTTCCTCACTCAGATCGGTGATACCGTTGTCGCTCAGCAGCTTTTTGGCTACACCCACACCCTTCTTGGGATCACGGTCGTTGAGATCGACAACCTTCTCGTCGGTAGGCTCCAAACCGAGTTGCTCAGAAGCCAGTTTTACGATTTCCGGATCAGGCGCACAGGGTGTTTTGCCAAAATAACCGAGCACCATTTTACCGTAACCTTCGGCAATCTTGTTCCATTTACCGAAAAGTACGTTGTTAAAAGCCTGCTGGAAGTAGAATTGACTGACCGGAGTGACAGAGGTACCAAAGCCACCGCGGCGTACCACCTCTCCCATGGCGGCTATACAGTCGGAATATTTGTCCATCAGATTGTTGTCGCGTAGCATCTGTGTGTTGGCTGTGAGCGCACCACCCGGCATGGGCGACCAGGGGATCATCGGTTCCACTGCTTTGGCCTCCGGCGGCAGAAAATAATCTTTCATGCACTCCTTGGTGATGAGTTCAGCCTCCATCAATTTATCAATATCAATGCCCAGATCATAGTCGGTTCCGCGCATTGCATGCCAGAGTGTGGCAATGTCAGGTTGGCAGGTCCCTCCCGACATCGGTACGATAGAGCAGTCCACCTGCGAAGCGCCGGCTTCGATTGCCGCTTTGTAGCCTACAGTTCCAATGCCAGCGGTTTCATGGGAGTGGAAAACAATGTTGACATCATCACCCAGAAGCTTGCGGGCCTGCCGGATGGTCTCATAGATGTATGCCGGAATGGTCGTGCCTGAGGCGTCTTTAAAACAGACGCTGTCGTAGGGAATGTCCGCATCCAGGATGTTTCTGAGAGTTTGGATATAGAATTCAGGTGTGTGGGCGCCTTCACAGCCGGGCGGCAAAGCCATCATGGTCACACAGACCTCGTGGTGCAGACCGGCATCTTTGATTGATCTGCCGCTGTCGATAAGATTGTTGAAATCGTTGAGCGCATCAAAGTTGCGGATGGTGGTGATGCCGTGCTTGCTGAACATACGTGCATGCAGATCAATCACGTCGCGGGGCTGTGAGTCAAGACCGACAACATTTACGCCGCGTGAAAGGGTCTGCAGGTCGGCATCCGGACCAGCGACTTCACGAAAACGATCCATCATGTCAAAGGCGTTTTCATTGCAATAGAAAAAGAGTGATTGAAAACGGGCGCCTCCTCCAGCTTCGAAGTGGGTTATGCCCGCGTCAACACAGGCCGCCACTGCAGGCATGAAATCTTCAGTGAATACGCGGGCACCGTAACATGACTGAAATCCGTCGCGAAAGGCTGTACACATTACTTTTATGGGTTTCTTGGCCACAGTTGAATCTCCTTAGAGGTGTATTTTTGGGTGTTTTAAAGTAAAAATTATGAGAGTGCAGCACTTACGTCGATCTGGCAACAGCTACAACAATGGCAACCGCAATTTCGGCATCACTCGAGGATGAAGCCTGACGGGTCGCTCTCTTCCGAGGTTCGGGGTCCGGCAGAATGTGGTTGAAACGCGGAATGATTTTTGCTGAAAGCGCCATTACAAAGACCAGTATGGCGAGAAACGAAAAAACTATGCCGATTCCGGCTATCAGCATGACCAGACCCTGACTCAGGATTGCCATAAATTAAACTCCGTTGCGTAAATAAGTGAAAAAGTGAAAAACCGATTTGCCGACAGATTATATATATTCAGGGCGTAGAAGTACAGACTGAATTTGCAAAATAGGATTTTTTCGCAAATTGTAATATCAGCTCGATCCCGTTCAAAAAGCTTCTTTACCCGCGCGTAGTTGCCTATGTCGCCTACCATCGATAACGGTGTTGAGTTGCTTGAAAGAATAAAAATATGTCCAAATTAACTTACAAATTGCTTCGTTAAGATAAACATGTTCAACCTGAGTGGGATTGGCCGATTGTGCGAAACGTTTCAGTTTAAATTAGCCGCTTTGCGGGTAAACTCCTGAAGTGATAAAACAGCGAAACTCTGTAGCTTTTTAAGTCGGTCAAGTCCTGCCAGTGTAGCCTGTAATCCGCGTACAGTGGTGGTGATCGGTATGCCGCGGCGGATCGCTTCAGTACGAATACGCACCTCATCACGCGCTGGTTTAGCTCCCGACGGGACATTGACGATCCACTGAACTTCGCCCTCGTTGATCATATCAAGCGCGTTGGGTCTTCCATCCGCCACCCGGAAGAGTGCCCGGGCTTTTATGCCGTGGTCACGCAGTACGGTAGCTGTGCCTAGAGTGGCGAAAATACGATAGCCCATCTGCTGTAGCTCATGCGCTGGCGCAATAACCTCTGACTTCTCATGATCCGCCACACTTAAAAATACGGAGCCTGAAAGCGGCAGAGGACTGCCCGCGGCCAGTTGACTTTTGATGAAGGCCATGCCTGGATCGGTGTCAATGCCCATCACTTCGCCGGTCGAGTGCATCTCAGGTGTCAGCATCGCATCACAGCCCGGAAAACGATTGAAAGGCAGTACCGCCTCTTTGTAGGCGAAATGTGGGATGTGTACCTCCTGTGTGAAGCCGAGCTCCTCGAGAGTGCATCCCGCCATAACCAATGCCGCATAACGTGCCAGCGGAACGCCTATGGCTTTGCTGACATAAGGAATTGTCCGCGAAGCTCGTGGATTAACCTCGATTATGTACACGTCTCCATTTTGAACCGCATATTGCACATTCATCAAACCAACAACCCCCAGCTCCGCAGCCAGCGCATGTGTGTAACTCCTGATTTGCCCGATTACTCCGTCGGAAAGTGTCAGCGGCGGGATGCTACACGCACTGTCACCAGAGTGTACCCCGGCTTTCTCCACATGCTCCATTATAGCTCCCAGTACATGGGTCCGCCCGTCGGAGATGCAGTCAACATCCACTTCAACCGCACCTTCCAGAAATTTATCTATCAGCACCGGACGACCTTCAGATGCAGTCAAAGCTTCACAAGCAAAATCCTCAAACGACTCTTCATCGTAAACAATCGCCATGGCGCGCCCACCAAGCACGAATGAAGGACGAACCAGCACGGGGAAGCCAATTCTGCAGGCTATAGCGAGGGCCTCTTCATAGTTTGTGGCTGTGGCGTTTTCAGGTTGCCGTACACCCACCTTCTCAGCCAGTCGCTTGAAAAACTCACGCTCCTCGGCCTTCTCAATGCTTTCAGGCGATGTCCCGATAACCTTAACTCCATTGGCGGTTAGAGCACCGGCCAGGTTCAACGGAGTCTGTCCACCAAATTGCACTATCACGCCATCGCACTTCTCTCGTTGGTAAATTGCAAGTACATCTTCGAGAGTTACAGGTTCGAAATAAAGCTTGTCCGATGTGTCATAATCGGTGGAAACAGTTTCCGGGTTGGAGTTGACCATGATGGTCTCAAAACCGGCTTCCCGCAGAGCGTAACATGCATGTACACAGCAGTAATCAAATTCGATTCCCTGACCAATGCGGTTCGGGCCACCACCTATTATCATGATTCGCTTTTTAGGTTCGCCAGGTTCGTTAAAATCAGAGAGATCATCAGCTGTCGACCAGTTTGAATAAAAATAGGGGGTCACCGCTTTGAATTCAGCGGCACAAGTATCCACTAGAGCGTAAACGGCCCTCAAATCAAGGTTTTCGCGTAGCAAACGTACATCACGCTCCGCACATTGTAGCAAATCGGAAATCTGTCGGTCCGAATAGCCGAACTCTTTGATCTGCCGAAAAAGGGCTTTGTCAAGCGCGAGCTTCTCCAATGATCCGACTGACCTGATTTCATCCTCATAAGCGACCAGTTCATGCAGCTGCGCCAAAAACCAGCGGTCGATTTTAGTCAAATTAAAAATCCTGTCAATCGTCCAGCCACGCTTCAAGGCTTCTCTGATGTAAAAGATGCGCTGTGGCCCGGGGTTTTGCAGTTCATCTTCGATCCGCTCCTGCGTGCATCCGGTGAAACGCCCCCGATTGTCTTCAAAACCGTAATGTCCTGTTTCGAGCGACCGCAACGCTTTCTGGAGCGACTGTTTGAAGGTCTTGCCAATTGCCATCGTTTCACCGACTGATTTCATCTGAGTGGTGAGACGGGGGTTGGAACCGGGGAACTTCTCGAAGGCGAAACGTGGTATCTTGGTAACTACATAGTCTAGCGCGGGCTCAAAACAGGCTGGCGTTTCCTGCGTTATGTCATTGCGCAATTCATCCAGTGTGTAGCCAATGGCAAGTTTGGCGGCGATGCGGGCGATCGGGAAACCGGTCGCCTTCGAAGCCAGCGCGGAAGAGCGACTGACACGCGGATTCATTTCAATCACTACCAGGCGACCGCTCTCAGGATCAATGGCGAACTGCACATTTGAACCGCCTGTCTCCACGCCGATAACACGCATCACTGCTAGCGATGCGTCACGCATAATCTGATATTCCCGGTCGGTCAGTGTCATGGTAGGCGCTACAGTGATGCTGTCGCCAGTGTGTACGCCCATCGGATCAATGTTCTCAATCGCGCAGATTATCGAGGTGTTGTCATTCCTGTCACGCATTACCTCCATCTCAAATTCTTTCCAGCCGAGTACCGACTCCTCCACCAGAATCTCGTCTGCCGGACTCAGAGCGATGCCGTTACCGCAAATCGCTTCAAACTCCTCCGCATTGTGTGCGATACCTCCGCCACTGCCGCCAAGCGTGAAAGCCGGACGGATAATTACCGGAAACGCTCCGATCATCCGCTGCACATCCCAGGCCTCTTCCAGTGAATGCGCTGTGCCACTGACCGGCACATCCAGATTTATCTCCCTCATTGCATCTTTGAAGAGTTGACGGTCTTCGGCCCGACGTATGACCTCGGCGTCAGCGCCGATCATCTCAACCCGGTAACGTTCGAGAATCCCGGCTTCATCCAGATCGATCGCTAGATTGAGAGCCGTCTGACCGCCGAGCGTAGGCAGTAGGGCATCAGGTCGTTCACGACGAATAATCTCGTGCAGAATCTCAATCGATAAAGGTTCAATGTATGTCCGCTCGGCAAATTCAGGGTCAGTCATTATCGTTGCCGGATTGCTGTTGACCAGCACCACCTCATAACCCTCCTCGCGCAGTGCCTTGCAAGCCTGGGCACCCGAATAGTCAAATTCACAGGCCTGACCGATCACTATCGGACCGGCTCCGATGATCATTATTTTTGATATGTCTGTTCTCTTGGGCATTTGTTTTGGCTCCGCTGCGTTTGTTAAAAGTGATTCAGACCTGTTGGCCGCAAAATCAGTGCCACATTTTACCTTAAATCAATCCGCTTGACCACTGTATTCAAAAATTAGGGACAGTCACTAAAAAAAGGTCAACCCGCTTGAATACTATATTCAGAGAAATTAGAAAATTAGGGACAGTCACTAAATAATGTCTGTCACTAATTTTTTTTAATTTTCACCAAAATACGACATATTTGTCGTTTCAGGGCTTCAAAATTGTTGCACTTTACAAAATTGAACGATTGATTGATGTCAATTTTGCGGCGGATCAATTTTAGGAGGGATAGAAACGTTTTTTGTAATAGTATCTTACAATTTTGTTATCTTGGCATATCGATTGCTAGTCTGTTGTGTGATGAGTGTTAAGGCAGAGTTTAAAGCAGGTATGCAAGCATCTGAAGTGCCGCGTGATAGGTGCGGGGTATTCGCTGTTTACGGGGTGCCCACGGCGGCGGTTGCGCTTTACAACGGTTTATTCGCCTTGCAGCATCGCGGGCAGGAGAGTGCTGGTATGGTTGTGAGCGACGGACGCGAGCTACGTTTCTGCAAGGACATGGGGCTGGTAAGCGAGGTGTTCACAGGTGATTTCGCGGAGTGTATGCCGGGTCATTCGGGGATAGGCCACGTACGTTACTCCACGACCGGTTCGTCAAACGTTGTTAATGTTCAGCCCTTTCTGGCCAACTGCCGTGACGGAATGTGGGCGGTAGCACACAATGGCAACCTAGTTAATGCGGCGCAACTGCGTGACCGCTACCAGAAAAACGGGGCTATTTTTCAGACCTCCACCGACAGTGAGGTTTTGTTGCATCAATTGGCTGATCCGGATTTTTTTGACAGGAAGGATCGGCTACGTCAGGTTTTGGCTGAGTTACGCGGTTCGTTTGCTGTGGTTCTTGTTCGCCCCAACTGTGTGTATGCCGCACGTGATCCTTGGGGGATCAAGCCACTGTCTCTTGGTAAACTTGGGGGAGGTTATGTGGTCTCCAGTGAAACTTGCGCGATGCTGCAGAACAACGCTGAATTCATTCGTGATGTTGCTCCCGGAGAGTTAATCAGAATAGATGAAAAAGGTGTGAATAGTATGCGTTTCGCCGAAGTTCCGCGTTCCGGCCAGTATGGGCAGTGTGTTTTTGAACATATTTATTTTGCGCGTCCGGACAGCCACCTTTTTGGACAGAGTGTTTATAAGGTTCGTGAGGACATCGGGCGGGTTTTGGCACTTGAACATCCGGTGGAAGCGGATGTTGTGGTTCCGATACCTGACAGCGGGGTGCTTGCGGCGATGGGTTTTGCCCAGGCTAGCGGAATTAATTTTGAAATGGGATTTATTCGCAATCACTATATTGGCAGAACCTTTATAATGCCCACTCAGGGGGTGCGCAGTTCATCGGTTGATCTAAAGCTGGCGATAGTTCCCGAGGTGGTGAGGGGCCAACGTGTGGTACTTGTTGACGATTCGATTGTGCGTGGAACAACCATTCGAAAGCGCGTGGATATTTTACAGGCTGCCGGGGCGCGGGAGGTGCATGTTCGGATAGCCTGCCCGCCGACCAGGCATCCATGTTATTTCGGTATTGATTTTCCTGATACCGGTGAGTTGGTAGCACATGGGCGTACGGTTGAGCAGGTCAGAAAGCTGATCGGTGCCGATTCCTGCGGTTATCTGAGCATCAAGGGTTTATGTTCGGTATTAGATGATGCGCGTCATTTTTGTATGGGTTGTTTTAATGGTGAGTATGTTTGCGAGACGCAGCAGGCGACCAGCAGAGAGTCACTGGGTAAATCATGTGGCGGGAACATCAGATACAGGTGTGGTGGCATGGGATGAAAGGGGTCGTACAACGGCAGTATTTCAGGAAAAAGATTATGAAAAACGATAAAAATAATTATTCTCATGAGCCTCAGGGCATGTATGATCCAGTTTTTGAAAAGGATGCCTGCGGTGTTGGGATGGTTTGCCATTTGAAGGGTGAAAAATCACACGGGATAGTCAGAAAAGCGCTCGAGGTGCTTTCAAATCTGGAGCACCGCGGAGCGACCGGTTATGATCCTGACACTGGTGATGGCGCAGGCATAATGATACAGATTCCGCATGAATTTTTCGTAACGGTGATGGAGGGAGTGCCGGAGACTGGAGATTACGGGGTCTGCTCGGTTTTTTTGCCGCAGGATCAGCAGGCGCGTAAATTCTGTGAGCAGGTGCTTGAGAAACAAATCCGCAGAGCGGGGATGAAGATGATCGGTTGGCGCTATGTCCCGGTTGATCCCAGTCAGATAGGTGAATTGGGGCGTGGAAGCATGCCTTTCATACGCCAGCTCTTCGTCGGACGCGGTGAAGTCGCTGCTGGGGCATTAGATCGCAAGCTCTTTATTGCACGCAGGATCACTGAAAACAAGGTTTTACAGAGTGATCTTTCTGATTGTGCCAAAGGGCAGTTTTATATATGCAGCATGTCTTCAAAGCTGGTTGTTTATAAAGGTTTGATGCGCTCGTTCCGGGTTGCTGCATTTTATCCTGAGCTTAACAATCCACTGGTGAGATCAGCACTGGCGCTGGTGCATCAGCGTTACAGCACCAACACCTTCCCTGCCTGGCCTCTGGCACAGCCGTTTCGCTTTATCTGCCACAACGGTGAAATCAATACGGTACGCGGCAACATGAACTGGATGAGAGCTCGTCAGGGGTTGCTGAAGTCGGAACTTCTTGGCAGTGATCTGGCTGATATTTTTCCGATTCTGACGGATGGAGCAAGCGATTCCGCGATACTTGACAACGCGATTGAGTTGCTTTACCACTCGGGGCGATCGTTACAGCATGCGGTTATGATGCTGATTCCCGAGGCTTGGCATCATCATGAGGAGATGCCCGAAGCAAATCGTTCCTTCTACGAATACCATGCCTGTCTCATGGAGCCATGGGACGGGCCTGCGTCGATTCCATTCACCGATGGAAAGGTGATTGGGGCGGTTCTGGATCGCAACGGGTTGCGCCCGTCGCGTTATACTGTGACTAAAGACGGTCTGGTTATCATGGCATCTGAGAGCGGTGTGCTTGATGTTGCGCCTGATAATATCGCCATGCGGGGCCGTTTGAAACCCGGACGGATGTTTCTGGTGGATACCGTCAAGGGAAGAATTGTCGGTGATGAGGAGATCAAGTCGGAATTGGCAGCCATGCGTCCTTACGGGCGCTGGTTGAGTGACAACCTTATGGAACTCAATTCGCTCGTCAGAGCCGATGATCGGGAAGAGGAAGCTGTTTTAGAGGGTGATGCGTTAATCAGTGCGCAGCGTTTATTTGGATACAGCCGTGAAGACTTGAAGGTGGTTCTTGGTCCTATGGCTGACAAGTCGATGGATCCGACTGTTGCGATGGGTAATGACACTCCGCTGGCGGTTCTCTCTAAACAGCCGCGCATACTGTATGACTATTTTCATCAGCTTTTCGCACAAGTGACCAACCCGCCGTTGGATGCTATCCGCGAGGAGCTGGTCACGGCACTGACAACATACGTTGGCAGGCAGGGCAACCTACTTGCAGAGGGGCCCGAACTTTGCCGCATGTTAAAAGTCAACCGTCCGTTGATCACCGAATGTGAACTGCATAAGCTCATGTTCAATGAAGAGAGTCTCATCCGCAGTTACCGTGTTGCCACACTCTTCAATGGTTATCCCGCGGCAAACGGGAAGCTTGCGGAGCAGCTTACTGTGCTGTGTGGACAGGTTGAGCGTGCGGTGCTTGACGGACACACCTTTGTGGTGCTTTCTGATCGTGATGCCGACGCTGACAGGGCTCCGATTCCGGCATTGCTGGCGGTTTCCGCTGTGCATCAGCATCTGGTGCGCAGGCAGTTGCGCGCACAGACGGCGCTGGTTGTCGACACCGGCGATCCGCGCAGTGTGCATCACTTCGCCTGTCTGATCGGTTTCGGTGCTGATTTAATCTGTCCCTATCTTGCTTATGCCTCACTGCGTGATCTAGCCCGTCGCAGGATGTACATCGATTTCAGTGAAGAGCAGGCGTGTGAACGTTTTATCAAGGCGGTTAGCAAAGGACTGCTTAAAATCATGTCCAAGATGGGAATCTCCACGTTACAGAGTTACAGGGGCGCTCAGATTTTTGAGATTGTCGGGCTGAGCGGCGAAGTGGTTGATGAATACTTCACTGGGACTGTTTCCCGGGTGGAGGGTATTGGCTTGAAAGAGTTGACGGATGAAGTTCTGCTTAATCATGCTTATGCCTACGCTGAGCGGTCTGTTGATATTCATGAACTGCCGGATGGCGGCAGGTACCATTGGCGGCGCAGCGGTGAGGAGCACCTGTACAATCCCGCGACGATTGCGCTATTGCAGGAGGCGGTGCAGAAAGATGATTATGATTTGTATCGTAAATATGCTGCTTTGATCAGCGGCGAACAGGCGGCGCTCTGTACGTTGCGCGGACTGCTCAGATTGAAGAAGAGCAGTGCCGGGGTTCCGCTTGATGAAGTTGAACCATGGACTGAGATTGTCAAGCGTTTCAAGACCGGAGCGATGTCTTACGGTTCGCTCAGTGCGGTGACGCATGAAACTCTGGCAATTGCAATGAACCGGATCGGCGGATGCAGCAACAGCGGTGAGGGCGGCGAGAATGCTGAGAGGTTTCGCCCCGATGCCCGCGGCAACTGGCGCATCAGCAAGATCAAACAGGTTGCTTCAGGGCGCTTCGGTGTGACGAGTCACTATCTGGTCAATGCCAGAGAGTTGCAGATCAAGATGGCGCAGGGTGCCAAGCCGGGTGAGGGGGGGCAGCTTCCAGCTGAAAAGGTATATCCTTGGATTGCCGCCACGCGTCTGTCAACTCCCTATGTGCAGCTGATTTCGCCGCCGCCGCATCATGATATTTACTCGATCGAGGATTTGGCGCAGTTGATCCACGACCTTAAAAACGCCAATTCCGGAGCTCGGATTAGCGTCAAACTGGTATCCGAGGCCGGTGTGGGCACCATTGCGGCTGGTGTGGCGAAGGGCAAGGCTGATCTGATATTGATCAGCGGCTATGACGGAGGAACTGGTGCGGCACCGCTGACTTCGGTGAACAATGCCGGTCTGCCCTGGGAGCTTGGCTTGGCGGAGACACAGCAGACTCTGATGATCAACAAGCTGCGCAGTCGTGTACGTCTGGAGTGTGACGGCAAGTTGATGAGTGGCCGTGACGTTGCGATAGCATGTTTGCTGGGAGCGGAGGAGTTTGGTTTCGCGACTGCGCCGCTGGTGGCACTGGGTTGTGTTATGATGCGGGTCTGCCATTTGAACACCTGTCCGCAGGGCATCGCTACACAGGATCCGCGGCTGGCCAAGAAGTTCACCGGTAAACCGGAGTATGTAGTCAATTTCATGAAGTTCATCGCAGAGGATTTGCGTTGTCACATGGCTGAAATGGGGTTCCGCACAATTGATCAGATGGTCGGACGGGTCGATCTGCTTGAGGTTGATAAGACGGTCGGGCATTGGAAGACGGGTTCACTGGATTACCGTGCGATTCTGAAGCGGATCGAGGGGGAAGAGTGTGAGCGACGTTGTACGGAAGTGCAGGATCACGGGATTGAAAACAGTATTGACCGTGAACTGATTGATGAGGCCAAGCCTGCGCTGGAGGGGGGCTTGAAGGTGCGGTTGAGTCGGCGGATACGCAATGTGCAACGTACGGTCGGCACCATGTTGAGCAGTGAGATATCGCGACGTTATGGGGCCGAGGGATTGCCGGACGATACAATCAGCATAATACTGGAAGGTACTTGCGGACAGAGTTTCGCGGCCTTTGGTGCCAGGGGTTTGAGTATGACCGTTTTCGGTGATGCGAACGACTACTTCGGTAAGGGTCTTTCAGGAGCCCGTCTGGTGTTGCGCCCGCCTCGCAATTCTACTTTCATGGCTGAGGAGAATATTATTGTGGGCAACGTGGCTTTTTATGGTGCCACCAGCGGCGAGGCCTACATCCGCGGCCAGGCGGGTGAGCGTTTCTGTGTGCGTAACAGCGGGGTCCGAGCGGTTGTGGAGGGTGTCGGAGACCACGGCTGTGAGTATATGACTGGTGGCTGCGTGGTTGTGCTCGGCGACATCGGACGTAACTTCGCCGCCGGTATGAGCGGTGGAGTGGCGTATCTTTTCAGAACTGGGAATGTGGATATTGTGAAAAGATGCAACCGGGAGCTGGTTGACCTGGAGGCGATCGAAGATAATGCGGAGCTAGAGCTTGTGCTGCAGATGATACGCAATCATGTGAGCCGCACCGAAAGTGTGATCGGCGCCAGGATAATTGAAAGCTGGGATGAGCAGCAGCGGTGTTTTGTGCGGGTTATTCCCAGAGACTATAAAAAGGCTTTGAAACGACTGACCGAAGGCGGGGGTTTCGAGTAGGCATGCGGTTATGCAGTCGACCTTGCGCTTGAGCTCAAAGGTCGTACGGAACGGCAAAGGAGGTGATTTATGGGCAAGACAACAGGGTTTATGGAATACGAGCGTGAAGGTGAACATCTGCGTGACATAGAGGAGCGTCTCAATGATTACAAGGAGGTTTACAAGCCGGTGCCGGAAGAGCAGTTGCGGGCTCAGGCTGCCCGGTGCATGGATTGCGGGATACCCTTCTGCCACAGTGGTTGTCCGATTGGCAATATATGTCCGGACTGGAACGATCTTGTATACCGCGGTCAGTGGGAAAAGGCCTGGAAAAGCCTGGCGGAGACCAACAATTTCCCTGAATTCACCGGGCGGCTCTGTCCTGCGCTCTGTGAAGATGCCTGCGTACTGGGTATTCATGAAGGTCCTGTCACAATCCGGATGATCGAGAAAAATGTTATTGAATATGCCTTCGCCAAGGGATTTGTGAAGCCGCAACCTCCGGTCACACGTAGTGGAAAGAAGGTCGCCGTAGTCGGATCAGGTCCGTCTGGAATGGTTGCTGCGGATCAGTTGAACAAAGCCGGACACACGGTAATTGTTTTTGAAAAGGATGCGCGTCCGGGCGGATTGCTGCGTTACGGCATTCCGGATTTCAAGCTTGAGAAATGGGTGATTGATCGTCGGGTCAGGCTGATGGAGGCTGAAGGTGTGCATTTTGAGTGTGAGGCTGATCCTGAGGTTGATCAGTTGAAAAAGTTTGACGCAACGGTTATCGCGACAGGTGCAGGGCATCCACGCGATCTGCCGATTCCGGGGCGCGATTTAAAGGGGATATATTTCGCGTTGGATTACCTTGCCGGTCAGAACCGGTTGATCTGTGACGGTCTTTCAGGTCGCGAGATGTGGGGGCGGATTAATGCCAAAGGTAAGCATGTGATTGTTATTGGCGGGGGTGACACCGGCAGCGACTGTGTCGGTACGGCTCTGCGTCAGGGGGCTGCTTCCGTGACCAGCTTTGATCTGATGCCAATGCCTCCTGAGGATCGCACGAACGACTATCCCTGGCCATTCTGGCCCATGAAACTGCGCACAAGCTCTTCGCATCTTGAGGGAGGAGAACGTTTCTGGAAAATCATGACCAGAAAGTTCAATGGTTATGCTGGACGGCTGCGTTCGCTGACCACGCTTTCGATTGACTGGGAGCCGGGAGAAAATGTTGGTGAGCGATCCAGGTTGATCGAAGTGCCGGGTAGTGATCAGGTCTGGCAGGCCGATCTTGTTTTTCTGGCACTGGGCTTTCTGGGACCGCGGGTTGACGACATCATCAGCCGTTTGGGGCTGGAGATAGATGAGCGCACCAACATTAAAACCGACCGTGAATACATGACTGCTCTGCCGGGTATTTTCGCGGCCGGTGACTGTCGGCGTGGACAGTCGCTGATTGTATGGGCGATCAAAGAGGGACGCGAATGTGCGGCAGCGGTTGACCGTTGGCTGACGGGGGAGGAACACCTGCCGGTTGTTGATGGGATTGATATAACCGCGATCAAACGTTGAGGGATGAAGGTATGAGTTGTAAACACATTTTTGTGACCGGCGGTGTTATTTCATCGCTTGGCAAAGGGTTGACCGCCGCTTCGATCGGTCTTCTGCTCAAGCAGCGGGGCTACAGAATAAGAATGCAGAAACTGGATCCATACCTGAATGTCGATCCGGGCACGATGTCGCCCTTTCAGCATGGCGAGGTTTACGTTACCGAGGATGGTTGTGAAACCGATCTGGATTTAGGGCATTATGAACGTTTCACCGGATTGCCCTGTGATCGGCACAGTAATTACACAACCGGCAGAATTTACAGTAATGTGATTGCGCGTGAACGAGCTGGTGGTTATCTCGGCTGCACTGTGCAGGTGATTCCGCATATAACCGATGAAATCAAGAGTGCCATCCGTCAGGTGGAGGTTGGCGACACCGAGATTGCCATTACTGAAATTGGCGGCACAGCTGGCGATATTGAATCGCAACCCTATCTCGAAGCGATACGTCAATATCATCAGGAGCTCGGGCCGGGCAACGCGCTTTACATACATCTGACGCTGGTGCCTTATATCAAGGCAGCGGGCGAGATGAAAACCAAGCCATCGCAGCAGTCGGTCGGCATTTTGCGCTCGATCGGAATATTTCCTGAGATGCTGATCTGTCGTTGTGAACGCAGTTTCACACAAGAGCATCGTGACAAGCTCGCCCTGTTCTGCGGTGTGCGTCCGGAGCATGTGATCGAAGAGTGTGATGTTAAAAATTCTATCTACGAGGTGCCGCTTGATCTGGCTGGTCAGGGGGTTGACGAAAAAATTCTACGCCTGCTTGATCTGCCGATCAGGCAGTTGAATATGGATGTGTGGAACGGAATGATTGAAGGTTTGCTGGAAGCGGATCGGCGGGAAGTTGAAATTGCGGTAGTTGGCAAGTATATCACTTTGCGTGACGCCTACAAGAGTATCTATGAGGCTCTTACGCATGGTGCTATTGCGGCGGGAGTAAAGTTGAAGATACGCATGCTGGAGTCAGAAGAGATAAACCCGGATAACGTGGCAGGAAAATTGCGAGGTGTACAGGGGGTTCTGGTGCCGGGGGGGTTCGGTATCCGGGGAGTGGAGGGCAAAATTCAGACGATCCGTCATGCGCGTGAGAGTCGCCTGCCTTTTCTGGGTATCTGTCTCGGCATGCAGTGTGCGGCTGTTGAGTTTGCCCGTAATGTCTGTGGTCTGGAGGGAGCTAACAGCACCGAAGCGGTGCCCGGTTCTGTTGATCCGGTGATATCACTGCTTGATGAGCAGCGTGGTGTGACCGATATGGGCGGAACCATGCGTCTGGGGGCTTATACCTGCACATTGAAAGAGGGGAGTTGCGCCCGTGCGGTTTATGGCGTATCCGAGATCAGAGAACGCCACCGCCACCGTTTTGAATTCAATCCCCGCTATCGCGCTGTTCTGGAAGAGCATGGAATGTTAGTGGGCGGAGTTTCTCCTGATGGCACGCTGGTTGAGATGATTGAACTCCCGGATCACCCCTGGTTCATGGCCTGTCAGTTTCATCCCGAGTTCAAGTCATCACCGGTCTGTCCGCATCCGCTTTTCGCAACTTTTCTGAAAGCTGCCGCAATGGAGAGTTCCGATGATCGGTAATTTTGTTGTTTCCGTACGGCAGGGCTATCATGTACGATATGCACAAAGTCAGGTGTCGGCGTGCGATGAGTTTGCAGTCATGTTACGATATCCGGCAGCCAATCAGTTGAATATTAGTAAACTACATGGAGGAAAAGATGATTTATGATAAAAACGGCGCACTTGTTAAAAGTTCAGTTCCGGGATTGACCGAACCCAAACGCGGCAAGGTGCGTGATCTCTATGATTTGGGTGATCGGCTGTTGCTGGTTGCCACCGACCGTATCAGCGCCTTTGATGTGATCATGCCCAACGGTATTCCCGACAAAGGCCGTATTCTGAATACGCTTTCGGTTTTCTGGTTTGATCTGCTGGTTGATTGTACCAATCACATGATCACTGCGGATGTTGATGAATATCCCGATGAGCTTCAAGGTGTAAAAGAGGATTTACGCGGACGTTCCATGCTGGTGCGCAAAGTCAACATAGTTCCGTTTGAGTGCATTGTGCGCGGTTATTTGACTGGCTCCGGCTGGAAGGAGTATCAGCGGCAGGGTACCGTAAACGATCTCAAACTGCGTGAAGGCTATCAGAACGGTTCCAAGCTCGATGAGGTGCTTTTCACTCCCAGCACCAAGGCTGAGCAGGGTGAACACGACATGCCGGTGAGCGTTGAGCAGGTCAGCGAGGCATTGGGAAGGCAAATGGCCGATAGGCTCGCCGAACTCTCGATCAACTGCTATGCCAGGGCGGCTGATTACGCTGCGGAGCGCGGTATTATAATCGCCGACACCAAATTTGAATTCGGTGAGGATGATGCAGGCAAACTGATTCTGGCTGATGAGGTGTTGACCCCCGATTCCAGCCGATTCTGGCCGCGCGAAAGTTACCGCGTCGGCAGTAATCCACCCAGTCTGGACAAGCAGTATGTTCGCGACTGGCTTGACAGCATCAGTTTCAATCATCAGCCGCCCGCTCCGGAGCTACCTGATGAGGTTGTCACTGCGACGCGCGGCAAATACATCGAGGCTTTTGAAAAAATCACCGGCAGGCATTTCGAATAAGCAGCTGCCTGCACACAACATAGGTCCAAGGTATGGATACGTCAAGACACCAGCAGGAGTTGAAACTGCTCAGTACGATCAGCACGGTTGTCGATCAGAGTATCGATATGCGAGCGGTTGTTCATCCGATTCTCAAAGCGTTGGATGAGTGTCTTGGCTTTCGTGCGGCAACTATAACGATCCTTAAAAAGGATACCGAAGAGATATTCATTGAGGCAGCTCATGGTGTATCCAAAGCTCAGGCCGATCTCGGGCGCTACAAGCTTGGCGACGGCGTAACCGGTCAGGTTGTGTTGAAAGGCGAACCGATGGTGATTCCTCGCACGAGTGAATCGCATCTGTTTCTGGACAGAACCAAACAGGGCAGGAGAGCCGACACCTCTTTTATCTGTGTGCCGATTAAAGAGCGGCAGAACGTAGTCGGTGCTCTCTCGGTTTTCCGCCCGCATGCCGATAGCGAGCAGCTGGAACAGGATAAAACCGTTATTGCCGCAGTGGCCTCGATGCTGGCTCATGCGGTGCGGCTGCGTCGTGAAGTCGCGGAGCAGCAACGTAGTCTGCAGGAGGAGAACCGCAAGCTTAAAATGGAGCTGACCCGCCGATACCGACCTGAAAATATCATCGGCACTTCACATGAGATGCAGCAGGTATATGATCAGATTGCGCAGGTTGCAGGCAGCCAGGCTACGGTTCTTATTCATGGTGAAACCGGTACCGGCAAGGAGTTGGTTGCACATGCCATTCACTATGCCAGTGACCGCCGTGACAAACCTTTTGTGAGGGTGCACTGCGCGGCTCTGCCGGAGGGCCTGATTGAAAGCGAACTCTTCGGGCATGTCAAGGGTGCCTTCACCGGAGCGGTTTCTGATCGCAAGGGACGATTCGAACTTGCTGACGGCGGAACTATTTTTCTGGATGAGATCGGCGAGGTGCCGATTACGATTCAGGCCAAGCTGTTGCGGGTGCTACAGGAGCGGGAGTTTGAGCGCGTGGGTGGCACCAGCACCATCAAGGTTGATGTTCGCATTGTGGCGGCCACTCATCGAGATTTGCCTGCCATGGTTGAGAACGGGACCTTCCGCGAAGATCTCTACTATCGGTTGAGTGTTTTTCCGATCTACGTTCCCTGTCTGGCCAGTCGCAAATCGGATATAATTCTGCTGGCCGATCATTTCCTGGCGAAATACGCCCAGTTGAACCGGAAAGAGGTTACAAGTTTTTCCAATGAGACTCTTGATCTTTTCATGCGGCACACGTGGCCGGGCAATGTGCGCGAACTCGAAAACTGCATTGAACGCGGCGTGCTTCTGACGCAGAGCTCGATAATGAACACCGATGTCCTACCTCCCACGCTGTTGGCCTCGCAGGGTGAAACGGTTGTTCCTGAGATCAATCCCGATTTCTCAATTCCCTCACATTGGTTATCGCTCAGTGAGATGGTTGAAAATTACGAGCGCAAAATTCTTGAACGTGCACTTGAAAAAACCGACGGAAATATCTCCGCAGCAGCCCGCGAGCTATGCTCCACCCCGAGGATTATCAGCTATAAAGTAAAGCAGTACAACCTGAAACAACATTAGTTCGTGACGCAAACCGGAGTCAGCAGAGAGTGTCATAACCCCGGATTTTATATATGGTTTTTTCAGATAGATTTCATCAGTATTTCATGGAACTGGCCATGCGTGAGGCTGTGAAAGCGGCTGAGGCCGGGGAGGTGCCGACAGGCTGTGTGATCGTGCAGCCGCCGGCGGACGATGATGTGCCGCTGGCCGCAGTGAAGGTGATTGCCAGGGCGCATAATCAAAGTGAGATGCTCAAGGATGCAACCGCGCATGCGGAGATGATCGCTTTAACGCAGGCATCCGCAGCTCTGGGCGACTGGCGTCTCAGCAACACTCTGCTTTATGTGACCAAGGAGCCCTGTCCGATGTGTGCCGGAGCGATAGTGCTGGCGCGCGTCACGACTGTGGTATGGGGCGTGTCAGATCCCAAACGTGGTGGCCATACGGTGTTTTCGATTCTGAATCATCCCGGATTGAATCATCGTCCCGATCTGGTTGCCGGTGTTAAAGAGCGGGAGTGTCGTCAGATATTGCAGGCGTTCTTTCAGCGGCGGCGTACCGAAGGTAAAGGCAGAGAGTTTGATCCGGGGTGACACATCCGGTCTGCAGCCGTTTTTCGGCACAAAAGATAGTCTCATCCTGGTGAGTATCGTGCGTAAATTTCAAAGCAGGATGTGTGCACTCGGCGTTCATTCGGATTTGTGTATCTCGCCCCGTTTGAAAGGGTTTTCGAATAGCCTCTAGCTAATATGTGCGTTTGTACGGGGTGAAGGTTGTTGTGTACAGGGCAGCGCAGATCAGTAGAGTACCGCAGATCAGTGCGGTGAGATCAAACGTTTCTCCGAAAAGAAATAGTGATGCGAATGCGCCCATGGGAATTTTGAGGTTATTCATGACAGCCAGTTTGTCCGCACTTACTTTGCGGGCACCTTTGTTCCAGAGAAAAAAAGCTACTCCCGAGGCGATCACACCCAGATATGCGACGGTGCAGAGCTGAATGACTGTTGGCTGCGGTGGCTGACGACTGATTTCCAGTGCGGCCAGTGGAGCCAGAGCTGTCAATCCGCCTGCGTACATCCAGGCGAAAACATGGTGATCTTGGGTGTCAGGCAGCAGATGACGGTGCGCATTGAAAACTGAGCGGTAGAGTAGCTGCCCCAGTGCGAAGAAGATACCGGAGAGTTGTACGAGCGCGAAACCGGTCATCGAGTTCAAGGAGTTGTTGTTGTGGCGCAAAATCACGGCTGAACCGGCTACTGCCAGCGAGGCGGTAAGCAGATTGCGGCGGTTGAAAGAGCGTTGCTGACAGTCATTGATCAGTGAAACGTAGAGGGGTGTGAAGATGGTGAAGAGCACGACCTCATGCGATTGCAGATAGTTAAAGCTGTGCATATACGCTAGATACATAAGACCGAATTGAATGGCACCGGTGGCGAAGAGGCCGGCTCCGCAGATCGGCGGAATTCTCTTTAAAAAGGGCAGAAAGAGCAATGTGCTGATCAGCAGCCGTGATGCCGCCAGCCAGGCACGTGGCAGGCCGACCAATGTGTTGCCGATCAACCCGAAGGAGATGCTCCAGATCAATGATGCCAGGATGAGGCAGATCATTGCAAATCCTTCCTGATCTTCTGTAACAGTCTGCATTCACCGCAACCGGCGCGGGCCGGCAGGCAGAAGTCGAGATATATCTGCAGAAGTCCCTGCTGCAGCAGGTTGTTGCCGGCATAATAGGCAGCGGGGTTGTGATCGCGCCCGAACAGATACCAGGCAGCGGTGCGCATCGGTGATGAGGTATCCTCAGGCGGCAGATGATCAAACGTCATGGGATCAAGATTCGACTCTGCCGCGTAGAAGGGTATGATGACATTGGTGATGAGTGTCGAGATGCGCCGTTTGCCGAGCAGTGCGTATTTCTTGTCTGTTATGGAAGATGAGCTAAAGAGAAGTCGGCTGTTCCAGAACGGCCATTCGCAGGCTTCACTGATCTGCCGTGCGATTTGCTTCAGCCAGGCTTTGCCTTGGTAGCTCGCACATAGATCGTCCAGCCGCTGTAAGAGTGTCGGCTGCAGCGCGAAAAGTGCCGATGCTGCGGCCAGACGTCTGGACGGATGGTTGTTGGGACGCAACCCGTGCAGCACCCAGTGAATCTCAGCTACGGAACTGCCTCCGCTTTTCCACCAGATGTCCCACAGTGAACGGAGATAGGCTGCGGAGTTCGATTCAGTGATGGATTCGGGCTGAGGCAGCAGCCCTGCAGTACCCAGCAACAGAGCCAGATTGTGATCACGTGATTCCGAAAGCTGTTCAAATGTAATTTTGCCAGCCAGTTCGCGGAAGGCGGTTTTATTCTGTTTATAGCCCAGGGCGCTCATACACTCTGCGTAAAAAATCTGGGCGCGGTCGCCGGTGTCCTCGAGTCTGCGGCTGATCGCCAGCGTTTTATTCTGCATGCGGTGATAACCTGCGCTGAGCAGCAGCTTCTGCGCGTACTGCGGATTGGATGTCAGAATGCTCTGACAGGGACGCGGTGTAATCGGCAATATGTTATGGGGATAGGCACCGATATCGAGATCATCAAGTGATATCCAGGGACGCATTCGCATCGGCTGTGCCAGCGGAAGAGTGAGCACTGATCTGTCAATTGTACGGGCGGGGGGCGTACTGAACCAGGTGACATGCAGTGCCACGTTGTCATAATCCGGATTTTCCGCGTGGTGGTGGCTGTCCCAATCCGCTGGATAGATGTGCACCTCGACATCACCGCGTACAATTCTGCCGGAGGGGTGCACAATCAGTTCGGCATCCAGAAAATCAGCTCCCGCTTCGAGATTCCATCGCCCCGGATCGACAACCGTCAGAATCTCACCGGAGCTCAGTGCCAGTCGTTCCGGACGTATCTTCTGATCGAACCAAACACACTGCAGATGACGTTCACTCCAGCGGAACTGACGTGTATAGCTCGGCGCTTTTTCGTGGACATTCATGAGCTGCTCAAGTTTCAGGGTGTTATAGCTCTCGGCCTGAGCGAAATAATCCGTGTTGTTCATTGTCAACCTCCCGTTATGCGTTCTATCAATCCGGGCAGGTCATCGGCGGTTACCTCCCGCGGGTTTGCCCGGGTTGAGCCGGAAGCGAGTACCTCCCGGATGAACGCCTCGCGGTCATTGATTTTGCCACCGAGGAAAGGGTTGTCGATTCGCATGACGCGCATCCATTCGTCGATCAGTTGTTCGATATTCACGCCGAGGTTTGCACGCAGCCGCCGCAGATGCGGAGCGATCTGCGTGCGGTTGAATTCAAACACTGCGGGCAGTGTGCAGGCGCAGGCGATACCGTGCGCGGCTTGGAAACGTACTCCCAGAGGGTGTGCCAGACCATGCACCAGACCGAGTCGCGAGTGAGAAAATGCCAGGCCCGTGATGTAACTGGCTTCAAGCATGTTCGTAGCGGCCCCGATATTGGAGGGATTCTTGAAAAAGGGCAGCAGGTTGTTTGCGATCTTTTCAATTGCGCACTCCGCCAGAGCACTGGTGAAAGGCACCGCATAGCGGCTGGTATAGGATTCGAAAGCCTGAATAAACGCGTCCATCCCGGAGGCGGTGATGGTGGCGGAATCGCAGCTTGCAAGCAGTGCGGGATCGAGAATTACGGCTGCTGGCATGTGAGAGGCATCTCTGATCGATTGTTTGAGATGCCTTTCCGGATTGGTCAGTACTGAAACGACTGTGGCTTCCGAACCGGTGCCGGCGGTCGTTGGTGCTGCAATCAGCGGGATGGATGAACTTCTGATCTCATCTGGGTTGATCTGATAGAATGCGGTTTCGTGCGGGTGATCGGCCAGACCGGTGGCGGCCTTTGCCAGATCGATCACACTGCCACCGCCGATTGCGGTAACCCATTCTGCTTTGAACTCGGATATCGCGGCGCGTAGAGCATCCACTGCCTGCACGGTCGGTTCGCCGCCGCGGTGACGATAGCTCTTCATTTCGAGTTCTGTGGGTAGCGTCGCCGTAATTTCAGCGAGGGTTCCCGAACGCTCGAGAGAGCCGCCGTGAACCAGCAGACCGCGTGAGCCGAAGGTGCCGGCCAGCGCGGCCAGTCCTTTAATTGAGCCGGCACCGGTGATGGTTCGGCGGGGCAGCAGAAGATTTTCCGGAAGAACTGTCATGGGGCACCCCCTGTAAAAAAACGTTTGCATGCCTGTGCAAGGTCATGCGGACTGGCGTTTGATGAACGGCATCAGGGATGCTGGCAGATGATTGCTGCTATGATCAGAGGCTGCGTTCCGTTGTTACGCACGCCGTGAGAACCGTTGTGGCCGGTCAGTATAGCGTCGCCAGCGGTGATAGATACCCATTCGCCCTGTTCCTCGATCAGCCCCTCGCCAGAGAGAACAAGGTATATTTCATCTTCATGTTCGTGAGTATGGCTGCCGATCCCGGCACCCGGCGGGATGATCATGCGGGCGCAGAGACGCACTCCGGCACCGAAATCCTCAGGTTTGAACCAGTGCTCGATGGTGATGCTGCCTTCGCCTCCGCGCATTTTTTCGCGTACCTCGCGTTTTATCGCATTGTTTTTTGTAATCATTGATAAAACTCCTTATGTGTCGAAATTCTATAAAAAAGCTTCGGTTTTTTCCAGCACCTTTATCAAGAGAGGATTTTACTCCTAAAAAGTTGGCGGAATCGCTGGCCAATCAATCGAAAATAACTTTTCATCTTGCGCGTGTTATACTCCAACATTCCCGGGAGTGGGGTTCCGGGAGCGGGGTTCGAAGGTGGAAGTAAGGTTGCATATGCGGATGATTTATTGAGTGCTTGTGTGAGCGGCTCCTTGTGTTTTGCGGCGCGATTTGAGAGAATCAGCACTCAGCACAATGAGATGGGAAGACATAGACGGGGTAATCGACAGTTCAGGGTCGGACAGAGCCGATCTAATTTCTGTTCTACAGAAGATACAGGATGATTATAATTATATTCCTGTTGAAGCTGTTTCGGTTGTCGCGAAGCGGATTGGTGTGAGCGAGGCCGAAGTCAGTGGAGTCGTCACCTTTTACAGTCAGTTTCGTCTGCGTCCGGCTGGTACGCACATCATCAAGGTTTGCATCGGAACGGCCTGTCATGTTAAAGGTGCCGAGCTTACCTATGAGGCATTCAAACGAGAGCTCGGGATCGCCGAGGATCAGGATACCGATGCACAGGGAATCTTTACTGTTGAAAAAGTGGCGTGTCTGGGGTGTTGCATGCTGGCGGTCGCGGTGCAGGTTGACGAAAGCATCTACGCGCATGTTACGCCGTCGAATGTACGGGTGGTGATTGACGATATATTGGCCGGTGATGAGCACAAGCGTGGGGTGTTAGCGGGAGTTGCGGGGCAGGGTGCTGTTGTTCGGCTCTGCACCTGTTCCAGTTGTGCCGCAGCGGGTGCGGATGAAGTTTTGAACTCTCTGCGGCAGGCGATTGGCACACGCTCTTTGCCGGTTATTGTGCGTGAAGTCGGCTGTACCGGCGGTGCCTATCATGCTCCACTAATGGAAATTGTGACTGAGGATGGTCATTGTTTCCGTTATGGGCGGGTAAAAGCACGCGATGTCGAGTCGATTCTGTTGCAGCATGTTAAGTCGGTCAGACCTCTGGTGCGGCTGGGTGTGCGGTTGCGTGCGGCAGCTGAATATCTTTTTGCCGGAGAGAACAGCGAACCGCCGCTACGCTTTCCGCTTAGTGTGATTGATCAGCCGGATGCCCGCTATTGGCTGAATCAGAGGCGGGTTGTCACCGAGGGTGCGGGCGAGCTGCCACCGTTGGAGCTTGATCACTATCGTGCACATGGTGGTTTCACGGCATACAGCCGGGCTCTTAAGATGCGCCCCGATGAGATTAGTGGTATCATTGTCAGTGCCGGACTGCGGGGGCGGGGTGGCGGAGGTTTTCCGACGGGACGCAAATGGCGGGTCGTTGCCGGGTGCGTTGCTGAGCGTGGAGAGAACGCTTTGGTTGTCTGCAACGGTGATGAAGGCGATCCTGGGGCGTTTATGGACAGAATGCTGCTTGAATCATATCCCTTCCGGGTGATTGAGGGTATGATGATCGCGGCTCTGGCGGTGGGCGCATCGGAGGGCTACTTTTATATTCGGCATGAGTATCCGCTGGCGGTGCGGCGGGTGCGCGAGGCCATTGAAATTCTGAAAAAAGCGGGATTGATTGCAAACATCTCCGGAGGTGATTTTCCCGTGCGCGTGATTGAGGGTGCCGGTGCCTTTGTCTGCGGAGAAGAGACAGCTCTGCTGGCCAGTATCGAGGGGCGACGCGGTGTGCCGCGGATACGTCCGCCCTATCCCGCTCAGGAGGGACTGTTTGGTCGGCCGACTCTGGTCAACAATGTCGAAACGCTGGCTTCTGTGCCTTGGATAGTGCGTGAGGGGGTGGCAGCGTTTCGAAAATCGGGTAGTGATCGTAGTCCCGGCACCAAGGCCTTTGCACTGGCTGGCAAGATACTACGCAGCGGACTGATCGAGGTTCCGATGGGGATGTCGTTACGTCAGGTTGTGGATGAGATTGGCGGCGGGGTGCCGGAGGGCGGAACGCTCAAGGCGATTCAGGTGGGCGGTCCCTCGGGCGGCTGTGTGCCGACGGAACTTTGTGACATACCGGTTGATTATGAGGAGCTGAGCCGGGTTGGCAGCATGATGGGTTCTGGCGGAATGGTGGTGCTGGATCAGAGCGACTGCATGGTTGATATAGCGCGTTATTTTCTTGCGTTTACACAGCTGGAAAGCTGTGGCAACTGCACTGGCTGCCGGATCGGCATCCGCAGAATGCTGGATATTCTGGAACGGTTATGCAATGGCGGGGGGTGTGCGGGTGATATTGAAAAACTGGAGGAACTGGCGTACAATGTGCGCAACGGGAGTATTTGCGGACTGGGCAAAACAGCGCCCAATCCGGTGCTTTCCACGATCAAGTACTTTAGAGATGAGTATCAGGCACATATAGAGCGGCGTTGTCCGGCGCACAAGTGCCGGGCTTTGATCAGATATTTTGTCGATGAGAGCTGCATCGGCTGCACGCTTTGCGCTCAGGGCTGTCCGGTTGAAGCTATTGAGTTCACCCCCCTGGAACGTGCGGTTATCGATGTCGAGAAGTGCGCTGAGTGCGATATCTGCCGACAGCTTTGTCCATGTGGTGCGATCAGGATCGTGGATCGTTATGCTGAGACTGACAGTTGAGAAAGCTTCGATCCTTAAGCGTGGCGGAGTGTTCAGGAGGCATTCCTTTGAGGAGAAAATATGTCGAAAAAAACAAGAGATCTGACGGGATTGACGCAACTGGGTGGTGGCGGTAATGTTGTGCCGTCATGTTATGATCCGGGGGTGTTGGAGTGGTTTGAAAATCAGCATCCGGAAAATGACTACTGGGTTACCTTGAACTGTCCGGAGTTTACCTCGCTGTGTCCTAAGACCGGTCAACCGGATTTTGCCTCCCTCACAATTCAGTATGTGCCGCAGGCCAGAATGGTTGAAAGCAAATCTTTGAAGCTCTATCTTTTCAGTTTCCGCAACCACGGCGATTTTCATGAGGATTGTGTCAACATTATCATGAAAGATCTCATAGCACTGCTTGCCCCGCGATATATCGAGGTGTATGGACGTTTTCTGCCGCGTGGCGGTATTTCAATTGATCCCTGGTGCAACTATGGTGTGGCTGGAAGCCGCTTTGAACAGCTGGCCGATGAACGTTTCAAATTGCACAATCTTAATCCGGTGAGAGTTGACAACCGATGAATGAACGAGACAGGGCGCTGGTGATTTTCTCAGGCGGACAGGACAGCACAACCTGTCTGTTTAAAGCGATAGCCGATTATGGGCTTGATAATGTGAGTTGCATAACCTTTTTTTATGGACAGAAGCACAGCGCGGAGGTGCAGATAGCCTGCGAAATAGCTGCTGAGCTTGGTGTGAAACAGCACAAGCTGATCAATCTTGACTGGTATAATCAGATAACCACAAATGCTTTGCTGGACAGCACGATACCGATTGAGAAGTCACCGAACTCAGTTTGTCCCAACACGGTAGTGGACGGACGCAACATGATGTTTCTGCTGATAGCGGCGGTTTATGCTAAAAGTCAGGAAATTCATAATCTGATTATGGGGGTATGTGAAACCGATTTCAGCGGTTATCCGGATTGTCGTGATGTCTTTATAAAGTCCTGCAATGTAACCCTTGATTTAGCCATGGGCTGGCATTTCCGCGTGATTACGCCGCTTATGTATCTGACCAAAGCGCAGACTTGGCATATGGCTGACAGACTGGGGCGGCTGGATTACATCTACAACAGAACGTTGACCTGTTACAACAACATACCGGGTGCCGGTTGCGGCAAATGTCCGAGCTGCATATTGCGGCGACGCGGATATGAAGAGTATATGAGGCGGCGGGAGGGCGGAAACCCTGGCTTGGGAGGCAGCGGATGCCGGTAACGTCGCAGAAAGACAACACTATGCTGACAGTAAGTAAAGAGTGCGTTTTTGACGCGGCCCATGTACTGACCAATCATGGCGGGCAATGTAAAAATTTGCATGGTCACACCTATCGGCTGATTGTCGAAGTGGAACAGGTTGATGATTGGAACGACATGATTATTGATTTCAAGGATTTGAAATCGGTGATATACGCGGTTATCGTTGATCGTTTTGATCATGCTTTCATCTATAATAAGCAAAGCGTTAGCGAGAGTGAAATCGCGGCAGTTATTGCCAGGCACAACATGAAGAGTGTCGGTCTGCCATTCAGGTCGACAGCAGAGAATCTGGCGTGTTATTTTTTTGAGCAGTTGCGGGAGCATGTCAATGTGCGCAGTGTGCGGCTCTATGAGACACCGGCGTCGTATGCGACCTACAGCAGAGAGCGGGAGGGTGGCGGCGATGGATGAAAGCACCCTATATCCTGTGGTTGAAATTTTCAGGTCGTTGCAAGGTGAGGGATTCAACACTGGCAGAGAGATGCTTTTTCTGCGGCTGGGTGGCTGCAATCTGAACTGTCCCTGGTGTGACACCGATTTCACTCGTTATGAGATGATGTCCGCTGCTGAGATATTGCGTCGGATAGACTCATATGGAGTTAAGGCACTGCTCGTTACCGGAGGAGAACCGCTGATTGTCAGGGGGTTGCAGGCATTGATTGAGGAGTTTCGAAGCAGTGGTTATTGGGTGGCAGTTGAAACCAATGGCCTGGCTGTGGCTGAACGGGGTGTATTGAAGCTTTTTGATTACATTACTGTTTCGCCCAAAGTCTGTTATGCCAAGTGTTATTACGAAGCGACCGCCGTCACCCGGGCGCATGAGGTGCGGGTGGTTGCCGAGAGCAATGCTTTGGAGTTCTGCCGGTTTGCAGGGCAGCGTATCAAGGCCAAGCGCTACTACATCTCCCCGTGTGAGCGCGAGGGTGTGATCGACATTGAGGCCGGAGTGCGGCTGCTGGGAGCTCTCAATCAGGGTGATGCCCAACCGCCCTGGCTGCTTTCGCTGCAGACCCACAAATTGTGCGGGCTGCGATAACCTCTCATGATAGCACATATTGTGTTGCGGAGAGCCCGTTCATAGGGTAAAATCGGGGTCAGTTTGAAGTTTGATTTTTTATGGCTAAACAAAAGAAAGATTATCTGGAAAAACGGTGGTTTTTGCGAACTGGTTCCGAAGCGGTTTTCGGTCCGGTGGACGGGTGTGGTTTGCTGTTATGGGCTGAACAGGCGCGTGTTCTGCCGGGGCATGAGGTGTCTAACGATCGAAACAGATGGTTTTCAGCGGTTACGGTTGAGTTTTTGGATATGCGTTGGTTCATTGATGACGGTGATGGTGAATTAAAAGGACCGTTGAATCGTAAAGCCGCTGAAATGCTGATCAAGGGCGGAAAATTTACCGAGCGTGCCCGCATTATCCCGGCTGCCGAGGCGGAGAAGAGCGGTGATTACGATGTCAGGAATATAGATACGTCGCGGATTGAGGATCATAATGAAGAGTCGGCGCCGCTTAGAAAAAAGGTTGTCGTCGAATCATCCGAGGATACCGCGGTCACGTTAAAATCCGTTCCGGCGGCCTTAGCAAATGATTTAAACCGTATTGCTACCGGTGATACACAGCTTCAGAGTAAGAAAGAAGAGAAATTATGCGGGCGGGATGCTGCGGTAATTGATGAGCTGAAGCGCGAAAATGAGAGTTTGCGTCATAGTCACGCACTGGCTGAAAAGAAGGCTATGGAGCTCAATGAGAAACTGCGTAATCTCAACAACCGGATCACTCAAACTGAAAATGAACTGAATGATAAGAACCGGACTTTGGCTGAAAGCGATAAAAAGCTGAAAGAGGCGGTGCAGCTTCGGGAGAGTGCGTTGCAGCGGGCCCGCGAAAGCGAGCGGTCATTCGCCCGGTTGCTCTCCGATGCCAACAAACGTGATATCGAGTACAGGGAGAAGATAGAGGCGCTGAAAAAGAATATAGCGATAACGCCGGATCAGACCGACCGCTTCTATCGCGACCGCAGTGCAGTTTATCAGATTCTGAAGCGTGAACTTGATTCGGTTTATAAAACGATCGAAAGTGAACGGCAGTATCTGGAATCACTGAAGAAACTCGAGACAGAACGGATCAGTGAGTTGGAGAAACACCGGCAGCAACTTCAGAATCATCTGGGCGGAAGTCCGGCGGAGATGACCAGCCGCGTTTCTAGGGAGCAGAGCTCTGACCCTAATTCTGTGAGGTTGCGTTCGGAACTGGATAATCTGAGACTGGCACATCAACGTGCGACTCAACAATTTGATGAGCGTGAAAGAGAGCTTACGCACAAGCTGCAAGTTATGCAGTCCGACAGTGCCAAGCTGATGGATCAGCTGCTTGAAAAAGAGCGTGACAGCCAGGAGCTGCAGGCGGTATCTGAAAAACTGATTGCCGCACAACATGAATTGAGTGAACTGCGTAAAGGTTATGAAGCCGAACGCCGACAATTTATCGCAAATAACAATGCGCTCGCCGCCAGGGTTGTAGAGCTCGAAAATGGAGGACTCAGGGGTGCCCGGTCGGATGAGGCTCAATCTGTTGAGGCCCATGGCGTAAAACTCGCATCCTGGATGTCCTTCAAAAAATAGGGCTTTGAACGATTGTTATGCTCAATCCAACAGATAAAAAAAAGCGAGCCGTAGTGCATGGCATACCGGGAAAGGGTGCGCGTGCCAGGGGGGTTAGCACAGCGGTTCTTCCTTTGCTGGCAGCGGTTTTTCTTTTCGGCTTTTTGACCGGCATTATTATTCCGGTTGCAGCTGCGACACCTATGGTTTTTGCCTTGGCTGGCATATTTGTTTTGGTTCTATGGCTGGCATACGATTTTTTTCAAGGGGTGGCATCGTATTTCAAGGGTGCACGTGGTGAGGAGATAGTCGCGGTCTGGCTGGCGGCCGGTTTGGATTGCGGCTATCACATTTTTCATGATATTGAAAAAAATGGTGTGGTGCCGATAGATCATCTGGTTATCGGCCCGACCGGAATTTTTGTGATAGAGACCAAATTCTGGTCGGGGCGGGTTGCATGCACGGATGGCGAACTCAAGGTTGACGGGCAGTGTCCGAGCCGTTCGCCGATTGCGCAGGTCAAGGATGAAAGTTTTTCACTGACCGCTTATTTGAATGTGAAGACCGGTGTGGAATTTGTGGTTACTCCGATTGTCTGCTTTGCCGGTGGAACATACGTCAGTGCCTCGGTCAGCTGCTTTGACCAGATTGATGGCGTGGCGATCTGCAATGTAGATGATCTGACCGAGTTGATCCACGCCGGCAAAAATCCGGTTACCGCTCTAGATATAGAGCAACTTGTCAAACTAATGGAGTTCCGAACATAATGCTGAAAACAAAGATACCGATCATAAGTTTAATTTTTGCGCTCTTTCTTGCTATAGGCGTTCTACTTGAAAACGTCTGTGCCGGGGTGCCTGTGCCACAGGAAAATTATGGGGCGATCGCCAAAAAACTTGCCCGGGCCATCTCGGTAGGTCATCTCTCTCAGCGCAAGCTGGATGATGGCGTTTCCGCTCAGGCATGGACGAATTTGATGGATTCATTCGATTTTGACCATAGTTATTTCCTGATGAGTGATGTGAATGCGCTGACGAATACGATGTTCATGATCGATGACATGGTCAAAGATGGGGATGTTTCGCTACCGTACGATATTTATGCGGTGTTCCGCACACGCGTCGAAGAGCGTTATTGTTTTGTAACAAATCTGTTGGCTGAGGGTTTTGATTTCAAGATTGATGAGGACTATGAGTTTCGTTGGCGGGAACTGCCATGGGCATTGGACAGGGACGAACAGAATGACATCTGGCGCAAGCGTATTAAGAATGAGGTGCTGGCTATAAAGCTGAGTCAGGAGTTAAACGATGAGAATGCCACCAATCAAAACGCGAGTGTCATCTCCACAAATAAACCGGTGGTTACCGCGGAGGAGAATGTCAGCAAACGTTACAAGCAGTTCATGATTATCATTCAGGATATGGACTCCGAGTCTATTTTGCAACGTTTTCTGAGTGCTGTGGCGTACGCCTATGACCCGCACTCGGATTATATGTCGCCGATGCGCAAGGAGGATTTTGATATCGACATGAATTTGTCGTTGTGCGGTATAGGGGCATCGCTGCGTTCGGAAGATGGCATGGCCCGGATAATGGAGATTATCCCGGGCGGACCGGCTGATCGTGACAAACGCGAGATCAGGCTGGCACGCGATGATAAGATCATCGGGGTCGGACAGGGCGATGAGTCGATTGAGAGCATTCTGCACATGCCGCTGAACAGGGCGGTTCGTAAAATTCGCGGCGAGAAGGGTACAAAGGTGGTACTGGAGGTCATTCCCGCCTCGGACCCGAGCGGTTCCACAACCAAGATAGTCGATCTTGTGCGCGATGAGGTCAAACTTGAAGAGCAGGCCGCCACCGGTCGTGTGGAGCGCGTGAGCCTTGCGGACGGCACCGAGCAGAAAATCGGTTATGTGCGGCTACCGACCTTTTACGCGACCATGGAAAAAAAACCGGGTCAGAAGGGATTTCGCAGCGCAACCGATGATATCGCCCGTTATATGGCTAAGTTCAACAGTGAAGAGGTTGTTGGGATGGTGTTGGATTTGCGTAACAATGGTGGCGGTTCACTGCGCGAAGCTATCTCGCTGACCGGACTCTTTATCCGTAGCGGACCGGTGGTGCAAGTGCGGGAGATGAATCGAATAGTAGTTCTGCCTGTGCCTAACAATGCGGTTGCGTTTCGTAAGCCCTTGGCGGTGCTGATTAACAGGGCCTCCGCCTCTGCCTCGGAGATCGTAGCTGGTGCATTACAGGATTACGGCAGGGCTGTTGTTATAGGCGACAGTAAATCGCATGGTAAAGGAACTGTGCAGACGGTTATTCCGCTTGGCGATGAGGATTACGGATCTCTGAAGGTTACCACTGCCAGTTTCTACCGCATTAACGGGGCGTCCACACAGCGTAAGGGAGTCCAATCTGATATTGTTATCCCCTCACGTTTTGAGGGACTTGACATCGGTGAGGATAAAATGCCGAATGCGCTGCCGTGGACCGAAGTTGCTCCGGCGCGCTATGTGCCGGTTTTCGATATGCAGAAATTTATTCCAAAGCTCAAGACAATTTCAGCTGAGCGACTAGCGGCAAATGATGAATATCGCAAATACAGCAAGCTGGTTGAGCGCTTTAAAGAGGCCGCTGACCGTAAGAGACTTCCGCTTCACATTGAAGAACGTCGCCAGCTGATCAAGAGTGACCGGGCGTTGCAGGAACTGGAAGGAGAGATTACCGATACCGAGATGCAGTCCGGTTCTACGGCTTTACCTCCGGAAAGTGAAGCGGATAAGATTGACAAAGCGGAGGAAGGCAAAGACCTAGTGTTTAACGAAGCACTGCTCATCCTGACCGATCTAATTCGACTTTCGGGGGGCGGTGATTTGAACATGGAGACCGAAGGAGACCTGGCTAGCAGAATCATGCAGATATTCGGTGGCAAACAGTAAGGCCTTTGGTTTGTGGGCTCATCCCCGGCTTAACCTTTCACGGAGTTATTTTAATGAAAATTAAATTCACTAAAATGCATGGTGCCGGCAATGATTTCGTGTTGATTGACGATCGTTGCGGTGATGTTCCCTGGGAGGACTATTTTCTGATGACAGCACTGGCCAGCCGTCGTATCGGTATCGGGTGCGAGGGAATCATTCTGGTGCAGAGTTCGCAAATTGCCGATTTTAAGATCAGATTTCTTAACCCGGACGGAACAGAGGCCGAGTTGTGCGGCAACGGTTCACGCTGTGTGGCGGCTTATGCCAACAGGATTGGTGCTGCTGGCAAAAACATGACGATAGAAACAGAGTGCTGCGGCGTCGTTGACGCTGAGCTGCATAACAGCGGGGTGTGTGTCTGGATGCCGGAGCCGACCAAACGGGACTACGGGTTGTCGCTGAATGTTGAGGATCAGACGATTTCAGCAGATTTTATCAGCACTGGCGTGCCGCATTTGGTGGTGCAGGTGCAGGATGTCAATAACATCGATATTGATAATTTGGGGCGCACATTGCGTTTACATCCTGTATTTGAACCGGATGGGACCAATGTCGACTTTGTAACATTCAAAGCACCTAATCGAATGGCCATGCGCACCTTTGAGCGTGGAGTGGAAGGGGAATCAGGTGCCTGTGGCACAGGTGCGGTGGCCTGTTGCGTTGTGGCGGTCGAGACTGCTGGCTTTACTTTGCCAATCAAGGTTAAAACCAGCTCAGGCTACGATTTGGTGGTCGATGGTGATTGGCGCCGTCGGAAATGCACCGGGCTCACCTTGTCAGGGCCGGTCAAGTTTGTCTACGACGGTGAAATAGATTTGGATGGCCTTGAACTTGGCGGCGATGTGGATTAACAGGTGAAATGGAGAGATGAACCGCATACTTTTCGAATCCGATGAGATTAATGAAGACGGTGTTGTGATGTTGCGTGATCACCGTGCTGAACATATCCGTAAAGTTATCAAGGCCGTGCCCGGTCAAAAGCTCAAAACCGGGACGATCAATGGTTTGTGTGGTTGCTCCACTGTTCTGCAAGCAACTGCCGAGGGTGTATGGCTTGAATGCGAGCATAACCGCGAGGCGATCAAACCCTGGTTTGATTTGATTCTGGGGATGCCGCGTCCGCTGGTTTTAAAAAGACTCTGGCCGCAATTTGCGGCTATGGGTGTTGGAAGTGTTGTTCTGCTAAGAACCGCCAGGGTTGAGAAGTATTATTTCAGCAGTCAGTGGGTCAATCAGAGAGTAGTTCGTCCACTGCTGTTGGAGGGGGCTATGCAGGCTGGGACAACTCATATTCCCTCGTTTCAAATCAGCCAGAATTTCCGGCAGTTTCTCGAGGATGAGCTGGATTGTATGTTTAAGAGCAAGCTGCGGTTGTTGGCTCATCCGGGAACTTTTGTGTCTCCCTCTATTGGGTCGCCAGGCCAATCAAGACCTCTGTTGGCGATCGGTGCGGAGGGAGGTTGGAGTAAGGATGAGATTGGAATGCTTGGCAAGCGGGGTTTCAAGCTCTTCTCGCTCGGTGAGCGTATATTGCGCAGTGATACCGCTTGCATCGCCCTGATATCAGTGATTGAATATATGCTGCATGCAGGCAATAACTGAACTGCTGTGTGCATAAACAACAAATTTCCGAGAGTTCAAAATTGCGTAAACGAAACAAGCAAGCCAAAGATTTCAGCAGAGCGCGTGAAAAATCAGGCACCCTGCGTGGTGAATGGATTTACGGACGGCGTCCGGTGATAGAGCTTTTGAGTGCTGCTGCACGGCATCTCTATGAGGCTGTTCTGCCCGCTGATGACCGGTATGATACTCCTGAGCTGGCTTACATTCGGAAAAACGTGCTTGTGCGAAATATACCCTTCAGGCAAGTCGAATGCGCGGAGCTGGATGAACTTTGTGGCGGTGGCAATCACCAGGGTGTCGCGCTACACACTGGATCGTTTCCTTATGTCGATTTGGAACAGATAGTCAATGATGTCAACCGCAATCCTAATGCGCTGGTAATTTTACTCGATCATATTGAAGACCCGCAGAATACCGGCTCGATTTTGCGGTCGGCCAATGCTGTTGGGGCTACAGGTGTTGTTATTCCTGCAGACCGCTCCGCCGGGGTGACACCGGCGGTGGTTAGAGCGTCGTCAGGAGCGTCAGAACATATGCGAGTGGCGCGGGTGGTCAATCTCACCAGGGCGATCAAGACGCTGCAACAGAGCGGACTCTGGATTACTGTGCTTGATGCAGACGCACACGGACGCATTTACACCGACATCGATTTCAAGGGCCGTGTCGGACTTGTTGTCGGCAGTGAGGGTTCGGGAGTCGGCAGACTCGTGCGCACGAGCTCTGATTTTGTGGCGGAGTTACCGATGCGGGGGAAAGTTGCATCTCTGAATGCCGGTGTGGCCGCCGCGATTGTGATGTATGAGGTGTTGCGTCAGAGGTCGCTATGATGGTGGCAGAAGATAGAGAGGTGTTCTCCAGAGTGGTGCCACCAGTTAAAAAGGTCGAGCCCTGGCCGGGGAGTTTTGATCTTTTCAGAGCATTGAAATGGCATTGTGCCGGGTCACAGCGGCTTGTTGAAAGCATCCATGCCCTGATAGCCAAGGGGTCACTTCGATTGTGGCGGCACTCGCTTGATGTCTCCGACGCGGAAATAAAATTTGTGATCGTGCCCGGTCAGGGGGTTGGTCAAAGCTACACAATTGCAATTGAACAAAACGGCGTGCGGGTCTCTGCCGTTGCTGAAGAGGGGTTGTATAATGCCGCCCAGACTCTCGCTCAACTGGCGGCCTTATCCAGAAAACCCCTGCCATGCTGCCGAGTTTACGATCAACCTGATTTTATTGTACGCGGGGTTATGCTGGATATTTCACGCGACAAGGTGCCCACGCTTACCACACTTTTCAAGCTCGTTGACAGCTTTGCCCGCCTTAAGATCAACCATCTGCAACTCTACACGGAACACACCTTCGCCTATAAAGGGCATGAGCAAGTCTGGCAAAACGCTTCGCCGCTTACGTCTGAGGATGTTCGCCGATTGGATCGATATTGTGCCAGCCATTTTATTGAACTTGTTCCCAATCAAAACTCTTTTGGTCATCTCGAACGCTGGCTCAGCATGCCGCCCTACAACGACCTGGCCGTATTGCCGGAGGGCGGTGCCCCACTGCCTTGGGGTGGGGTGCAGAGCGCGCCGACAACCTTGAATCCGATTGATCATCGCGCCCTAGAGTTGCTGAATGATCTTTACTCTCAGTTGCTACCCAATTTTCGATCGGAACTTTTCAATGTCGGGTGCGATGAAGTGTTCGGTCTGGCGGGGGGACGTTGTGCTGCTGAGGTGCGGCGGATTGGTGAGGGACGTGTCTATCTGAATTTTTTAAAAAAGATATTCGATTTGGTAGAGTGTCATCGCAAGCGACCAGCCTTCTGGGGTGATATTATTATCAAGTATCCCGAACTTGTTGCGGAACTGCCTAAGAATGCTTTGGCACTTGAGTGGGGCTATGAAGCGGATCATCCATTTGATCAACACGGAAGGCTGTTTCATGAGTCTGGGTTGGATTTCTACGTTTGTCCGGGAACCTCATCATGGAACAGTATTGCCGGACGTCACACCAACATGCTGAACAACATCCAGAGTGCGGCAACCAGCGGAGTGCGGTATAAAGCCCGTGGTTTGCTGTTGACGGATTGGGGTGATTGTGGTCATTGGCAGCCGCTGTGCGTGAGCTATCCCGCCTTTGTTTTCGGTGCGGTCAGGGCCTGGTGTGCGGACAGCAGCCGCGCGGCTGATATCGCAGATGCCACTGATCGGGTCTTTGTCGGCTGCGGGTGTTCTGGTGTCGGACGCATCCTGATCGAACTTGCTGATTTATACCGGGAGTGCGGTGCTCTCTGTCCGAATGCTTCGGTTTTTTTCCATCTGCTTTTCAGAAAGGGGTATCATCCGCCTGATGGTGTGAATGAACACCGTCTGCTGAGTATCGAGCAGCATTTGGATGACGTGGAAAAAAAGCTCAGAAATGTTAGCTTTGTCGATGGTGCCGATTCCTATACGGTGCAGCGTGAAATTACGCAGATAATCCGTCTTTTAAGGGCGGCTTGTCTGCGTGGCAGAGCACTTGTCGGAGGAGATGAACGGGCGAGATGGCTGTATGATAGTCGCTGGCCAGTCATGCGCGATGAAATAGTTGCCGCACAGCGTGAGGTCTGGCTGGCGCGTAATCGTCCGCAGGCCCTGGAAATGAGTCTCGCACGGCTGGTACATGATTAATTTTGGGAACAGTAATCAACTAACCACGAAAAGCACGAAACACACGAAAACAAAGTCTGAATTGACTCTTGTTTGTCCAGCCTGGCTGGTGAAGATGGTGCTTTCAGCAATCTGATTGTTTCAGCTGCGCTTTGATCTGATTTTCGGGATAGTAATCTTAAAAGAGGTGGCATAATCATCAGGGGGTTCACTCAGACATATGTCACCGTCAAGCTCGTTCATCAAGGCTTTACAGATTGACAGGCCCATGCCGGTGTTACCAGTTTTGCTGGTGTAATACTGTTGGAAAATCTGTTCTTGTATGTCAGAATCTATCCCTGTGCCGTTGTCACTGATCGAAACTGATATGTCATGATCCTGGTTATCGGTTGAGATTCTGATACTGCGTATATCGTTGTCCGTCTGATTCAAAGCTTCGATGGCGTTTTTAAGCAGATTAACAATAACCTGTTGCAGACCAGTACGGTTGAATACAACCTGCAACGGCGCTTCCGAAACATCAAACAGCAGTTCAATCTTTTTTTGCGAAAGCTCCCTATTAAACACATTAACTGTTTCACGCAGGAGTTCCTTGAGATCGAAGGGTTTTACAGAAACCGGTTCCTTTGTGACCAGCCGCCGAATATTTTTAACCACATTGGTGGCTCTGCTCACATCGTTGCGGACATCATTCAGTGCTTCTTTAATTTTGGTCAGATCAATTGATTCCGCGTTCAGCAGTTGGTTTACATAGTTAAGGTTAAGATTGATTGCCGCCAGCGGCTGATTGATTTCGTGGGCCAGCTGCGTGTTAGCCTCAACCAAATTGTGACGGGAAGCGATTCGCTCCAGCTCGGCCTTTACCATCGCCAGCTCATTTTCTGTCTGGATGATGCCGGTTACATCCTGCACCGCTCCGAAGCCGGAAAAGCAATCCCCGTTTTTTCGTTTGATTTCGGCGTGGATACGCAGATACTTTGTGTTTTCCGTAATCGGACAGTTGCAGATTTCATCAAAAACACCGCCGTAGGTCAGCACATTGCACCAGTTTGCAAAATACTCGGAACGGGTATTGGAGTCTTTGCTGTGTTCGAGCATGGTTGTCAGTGATTCCAGGTTGAACGGATGACTCTTTGCCTCATCTGATTGTGAGCTGGTGAAATCGAGGATGCGACCAAGCTGTTGTGACCAGGTGAAGTGATCGATACCATTGACGCGGTTGAAGGCCCAGAACCCGGTTTCGAAGAGTTTTCCCGCCAGTTCGTGATATTTATTCAGGGCGGCCAGCTCTTTTTTATTGCGATTCAGTCGCACCTGGTTTCTGATTCGTTCCACAAGCACAACATCCACAATTGGCTTGGTAATGAAATCACTGCCGCCGATCTGAAAGGCCTTGGATTGAGTTTTAACGGAAGCATCGGCAGTGATGAAAATAACCGGGATATCATGTGTGCGAGGATCATTCTGCAGATGTTTGCACACTTGGAAACCGTCAATTTCGGGCATCATTATGTCGAGCAGAATCACGTCCGGCGACAGTTCGACGGCCATGCGAATTCCGGATCGCCCTTTGTCCGCTATGTAAATGTCGAAACCATGCGGCATAAGAATTGATGCCACAAGCTTGTTGTTCACATGGTTGTCATCAATCAGCAATGCGGTAATATAGGTACTGTTTTTTTTACTCTGCACCTTCATCCAACCTACGATTCAAGCTAGCAATGGTCTGTCAGTCGCGGGTGTCCAGTTCGATGTCGGCCATAGTAAGAATTTTAGCTTCCATCAGTGATGAGGCCATACGTACCAGTTCAGCAGTCGAGTTTGCACGCATTTTATCAATCATGTGGGCACGATGAATCTTAACAGTTTTTTCGGATATTTGTAGATCTTCCGCAATTTTCTTATTGATGAAACCGCGTGCCACCCTTGTGAACACCTGGCGTTCACGTTTGGTCAGATTCTCATACCCAGCCTTGGCTTTTTCAAGCAGAGCGATCGCCTTTTTGTTGGTGTAGTCAAACATCAGCGCTTCGTCAATCGCCGCCATCAGCTCATCGTTCTCAAAAGGTTTGGTGATAAAGTGCAACGCACCGGATTTGAGAGCTTTGACACTTGTCTGCACATCACCGTGGCCAGTGATAAAGATGATTGGTATGTTCATCTTGCTTTCCTGCATGACCTTCTGTAGCTCAATGCCGCTTAGCCCTTTACCCATGCGTATATCAACTACGGCACAGGATACATCAGCCTGACGAAGGCACGAACTCATGAAGGTTTCGGCGCTGTCAAAAAGGTCATAAACCAGACCGGCCGATTCAAGGAGCCGCCCGATGGCCCTTCGCAATGATTCGTCATCGTCAATCACATAAACGACGGCCTTTTCCCACGGTTTCTTTGATTCTGTCATTTTGTCACCTTGATTAACGTCCTTAATTATTATAATTAGTTATTGCTATATAACTAGTCCTACACCACAATCGTCTACGAGTATACATAATAATTGATCAGAGTGCAAGTGTAATTTTACGCACCGCGAATTGTAATATTAGTCGCTATAATTTCAATTTCTGCAACAAAAAACAAGAAATTGAGGCGGTAAATCGTAAGTTGTAAATTGTAATCTACTACTTTTAAAACGTGTAGCGTTTTTTTCTAAAGCTGCGGCGCAGAAAATACAACCAGATATTTCATGACCAGGGCTAGGCTCATTCGATGACATAAGTTTGGTTGCGGCTGAA